>JANQQI010000013.1 GCA_028285085.1 Saprospiraceae bacterium
GGTACTTACACCGTAACCGTAACCGATAATAACGGCTGTACCGAAACAGCTTCCGCTACCATTTCTGAACCTACCGCAATTTCAGCTTCTGCTACCGGCGAAACGCTCGATTGTAATGGCGATAATGATGGTAACATTAGCTTGACTGTTTCGGGTGGAACCACACCTTACTCATATAACTGGTCTAATGGCACAACTACGCAAAATCCTTCAGGATTAGTTGCGGGTACTTACTCTGTGACCATCACTGATAATAATGGCTGTACCGAAACAGCTGCGGCTACCATCTCTGAGCCAACCGCAATCTCTGCTTCGGCTACTGGAGAAACGCTTGATTGCAATGGGGATAATGATGGAAACATTAGCTTGACCGTCTCAGGGGGAACAACGCCTTATTCATATAGTTGGTCCAATGGGTCAACTTCGCAAAATCCAAGTGGTTTAGTGGCTGGCACGTACACCGTGACCGTAACCGATAATAACGGTTGTACCGAAACAGCTTCGGCTACCATCTCTGAACCAACCGCAATTACGGCTTCGGCTAACGGTGAGACGCTCGATTGCAATGGTGATAATGATGGAAACATTAGCTTGACCGTTTCGGGTGGAACCACACCTTACTCATATAACTGGTCTAATGGTGCAACTACACAAAATCTGAGTGGATTGTTACCAGGCACCTATGCAGTAACTGTGACGGATAATAATGGCTGTACAGCTACAAGTTCAACGGACATCATCGAACCGGATGCTTTAAGTGCAAGTGCAACGGGTGAGACTTTGGCTTGCAATGGTGATGGCGATGGTGATGTTACACTGACGGTTTCTGGCGGGACAACGCCTTATAGCTACAACTGGTCTAACGGCGAAACAACGCAAAATTTAGCCACCTTGTTTGCAGGTACTTACTCTGTAACGGTAACAGACGCCGGTGGATGTACCGCATTAGCTAATGCCGCTATCGATGAGCCAACGCCTCTTGCTGTCAATGATTTCACCGCAGAGGTATGTACTAATGATGCCGGATCGGTGAATCTGGATAGCTATCGATCAGATATCACAAGCGAAGTGGGCACATTCGAATGGTTCCACGATGCTGCATTGACTCTACCGGTTTCTGCAACCCCTGCTGTAGTAGCCGTTATTGATGGAGACATCAAGTACTGCCGCTTTACAGAATCTTCGGGAACATGTTCACGAGTGGCTGAACTTTCATTTGATGTCGCTGTGTCCTTTTGTCCATTACCTGTAGAATTAGTAGCTTTTGAAGCTTACGAAGAAGAGTGTAATGTGCGTTTGCGATGGATTACTTCAAGTGAAGAAAACGCTTCTCACTTTGAAATCGAGAAGAGTATTGATGGGGTCACCTTCGAGACCATCGGTGAAGTATTCGCTGCAGGAAATACGGAAGACCTCCAATACTACATGTTCCTTGATGACATCATTGATGCGCCGCGCATGTACTACCGCCTACGTCAAGTGGATTTGGATGGCTCATTTGAATACTCGCCGATTGTAAGTGTCGAATCGAATTGTGCAGACAACGGTATTGGTATTGTCGAAATCTATCCAAACCCAATTCGCACTAATGATGAATTGACGATTCAGATCGAAGCGCTGTATGATCAATTTAATGTAGAACTTGTAATCTACGATGTACTCGGTCGACCAGTAATTGCAGAACTTGTCAATGTTCGTACGGGTAATAACATCCTGCACCTAAACGTTGGTCTACTGCCATCGGCAACTTACTTTGTACACTTAAGAGGAAAAGAAACTCGCGTCTCGATGCCATTCGTCGTGATCCGCGATTAATACGATATTTATTTTTGGACACCATTTTGGGAAAGCAGCCATCACTGTCAATGCAGTGATTGGCTGCTTCTTTTTTGTCTAGATTTTTAAATTCTCTCTTAAGATTGATCGTCTTATCTTTTTATAATAAATGTGAGTCATATCCTTTTTAAAAACACAGTTTCCATCTTACTTATATATTTTTCCAGCATATCTATTTCTTCTTTCTAAGTCGACTATTTATATAAGTTAAGTGTCTAATTATGAGGAGAATACTTCAGGTTGAGCATTCCTTTAGGAATTATCTTGTTTATTAAAATTTATGGTTATATTGGCATAGAAGTGACCTAAATCTAATCTGTCGGTCATAAAGTTTAGACAAGTTCACATCATATTTTCTAACAAGCATTTCCAAACAATCTGAAAAACTATGAGATACCGCGCGTTCAAACGGAAGAAAGATGGTTTCTTTTATTTCCAATTTCTCGCCGAGGATGGTACCGTACTGCTCAACAGTCAATCTTACACAGAAAAAAACACTTGCTTTGATGGTATTAAATCCGTCATTCAAAATGCGGCTTCTCCTGAACGCTACGAAAGTAGTATCGATGGTGATGGCAAACATTTCTTTATTTTAAAAGCTGCCAACGGACAGGAAATTGGTCGCAGTACCAAGTACAACTCCGAGGATGCTCTAAATGCAGCGATCTCACAGTTTAACACTGATGCACCAAAGGCCGTATCGAAATCTAACGAAAAATCGGATAGCCCAGAAGAGCAACCGATGGCGAATGAGGCAGCATCTCCGTACAAAGAAGGGCCGCGCAAAGAAGATGACTATAGACCTTTAGCATTCTACGAAACACACAGTAGCGGCAGTATCGAACATGGTTTTGAAACATTTGAAGCAGAGGGAGAATTTTATTTCACTTTTAATTCCGGTCAGCTCATTATTCTCATCAGCGAGGGGTATCAATCCGCAGCAGCGCGAGATAATGGGGTAGCCTCGGTAGAAAAAAACCTACCCATAGCTGCACGTCATCAACGACAGGTACACCCAAATGGTAAGCACTATTTTAATTTACGGGCCGGCAATAATCAAGAAATTGCTACTAGTCGTTGGTTTGATAGTGAAGCAGAGATGGAAAGTGTGATTGGTATATTGAGCAGTGGTGGCCAACTTCCTCTAAATGTTGCTAGTGGTGGTATTTACAAAGATTACCGTCCACTCAATTTTTATCAAGAGCGTATCGAAGGGGTAGAATTTGGTTATGACACTTTCGCCGAAGAAGATCGGCATTATTTCACAGTCAACTTCGAAGGCCAGCCTGTCCTAATTAGTGAAACCTATCAATCCGATGATGCACGCGACAACGGGGTAAGTTCAGTCAAAAAGAATGTTAAAAATGAAAAACGATACGAACGCTTAGTACATCCTAACGGGAAGCATTATTTCAACCTCAGAGCTGGCAATAATCACGAAATTGCCACTAGCCGGTGGTTTGACGATAAAAAAGAAATGGAAAAGGCCATTCGCTGGCTATTAGGCACTGGTGGTACCCGCCGACGCAAAAAAGCACAACGCACTAAGTCTGAAACTGAGCGGGTGTATATCTCACAAAACCAAGCCTACCTGTGTAATAATATCACCTACGACACTTTCCAAAGTGGAGGGAATCAGAGATATTATTTTGTATTCAAAGATAAGGATGGAAAGGCGGTGCTGATCAATGGGGATGTAAGAGGGTATGGTAGCAAAGAGGATCTTGAGGCCGGTATAAAAGCTGTTCTGGAATTTGCTCCCCAAAAGGACAAATATGAACTGAAGACCACGAAGAATGGCAAACACTATTTTTATATTAAGAATAAAGATGGTAAAAATGTCGCCCGTGGTAGTCTCTTCTACGATGACAAAGGAATCATGGAAAGCGCGATGCAATTGTTGATGTGTGTTGGCGCCGTGCCAACCGTAGCGTCAGCTGGGTCAGAGCGCGTCGTCGATGATTATCTGCCTTGTGCTGCTTATGCCGGCGATAAGGGTTTCTATACCTTCTTCGATGAAGATCGCAACGAATACTATTTCGCTTACAACCGAGCTACCGACGATAAAACAGTGCTCCGTTCCGAGGGCTATACAACATCGGCCGCTCGTGATAACGGTATCCAATCGGTAATCAAAAACGCGCCGATTGAAAAACGCTGGGGAACAGGCACGGTACTCGACGGGAAATATTATTACTACTATCTCCGCGCTGGAAATAACCAGGAAATCGGACGTAGTTGTTACTACAGTACCGAAGCCGAGATGCTGGCGGACTTGAATTGGATCAAAGGAGAATCTTCTCCAATCGGGATGGGATCGGCAATGGTTGATGGTGCTATGCTTTCCGCCGCCATGATTCGCGAACGGGAAGCCGCAAGTGAAAAAGCCAACGAGCGCGTCGTTGATGACTATCTACCTTGCGAAGCATATGCCGGAGATAAAGGCTTTTATACTTTCTTCAACGAAGATCGCAATGAGCATTATTTCGCTTACAATCGAGACTCCGACGATAAAACCATACTCCGCTCAGAAGGCTACACAACGCCGGCCGCTCGTGATAATGGCATCCAATCGGTGATTAAAAACGCGCCGATTGAAAAACGTTGGGGAACGGATACCGTCCTCAATGGCAAATATTATTACTATTACCTCCGCGCCGGGAATAATCAAGAAATAGGTCGTAGTTGTTACTACGATGATGAGGCCGCGATGTTGGCGGATCTCAATTGGGTAAAAAGTGACGAGTCGCCTATCGGTGCTGGTTCGGCAATGGTGGAGGGTATGATGCTCTCTGCGGCCATGATCCGAGAGCGAGAAGCCGCAGCAGAAGCACAGCGCCAAGCGGAAGAAGAAGCGCGGCTTGCCGCCGCTAAGGCCGAAGAAGAACGCCTAGCTGCACTAGCCGCTGCTGCTGCTGCTGCTGCTGAAAAAGCAAACGAACGCGTTACCGATGATTATCTTCCGTGTGAGGCTTACGCAGGCAATGAAGGTTTCCATACCTTTTACAACGAAGATCGCAAAGAACATTATTTCTCCTACAACCGCGCCAGCGATAATAAAACCCTACTCCGTTCGGAAGGCTATACCACTACCGGTGCCCGTGATAACGGCATCCAATCGGTGATTAAAAATGCGCCCTTGGAGGAATGCTGGGGTCAGGATACGGCTCTCAATGGTAAATATTATTACTACTATTTACGCGCGGGGAATAATCAGGAAATCGCACGTAGTTGCTATTACGATGATCAAGCCGCGATGTTGGCAGACTTTAATTGGGTGAAAGGCGAAGATTCAGCCATTGGTGCCGGTTCGGCTTTGGTCGGTGGCGCTTTGATGTCCGCTGCTATGATCCGCCGCCAGAAAGAAGATGAAGCATCAGCTTTAGCAGCCGCTGCTGCTGCCGAAGCGGCAGCCAAGCAAAAAGCGGAAGAAGAAGCACGTCTCGCCGCTGCTAAGGCAGAAGAAGAGCGCAAAGCTGCATTAGCGGCTGCCGCCGCCGCAGATGCCGAAGCCAAACGTAAAAAAGCAGAGGAAGAACGCAAAGCAGCCGCTGTAGCTGCGGCAGCAGCAGCGGCCGCGGCCGCAAGCACGAAAAAAGCTGACCCCGTTGCAGCAGTTGCCGGAGCCGGAGGCAGCAAAAAAGGCGGTGGACTTGGTTGGCTCTTATGGCTCATCCCACTCCTATTATTGCTGGCTGCTTTATTGTATTTCCTACGTGGTTGCGAAGGCTGCAATCCGGCTACGCCGCCAGTTGATCCCGAGCCCATCAGTACACCGAAAGAGGAGCCAAAAGAAGAGGAGATACCTCAGCCCTACGGCAAAGGGGGATCGGAACTAGGCTTCATCGACGGGTCGATGGAATACCTCATGGCAGATCATCTACGTGGCCCCGATACCAAGTTCCCACGCCGATTCCAAGCGGATAAGATTACGTTTGGTCGCAATTCAGCCCGCTTGAACACTGAGGCGAAGAAACAACTGGAAAATCTGGCGGTACTACTGAAAGAATACCCCAACGCTCGTATCAATATCTACGGATTCCTCGGAGACAACGAGCGTAGTAGTTATCGGGGGAGCAAAGAAGTTACTTTGGATGACGTTCGAGCACGCGAAGTCTATAATCACCTGAAGAGTCTGGGCATCGACGAGAGTCGAATGAACTTCCAGGGCGAGGGTGTTAATGATCGTCGCGGAGTCGATATTGAATTAATCTCCAGAGACTAATTACATAATTTGAAAATATTTTAGTGCTGTTTCATTAACTTGAAACAGCACTTTTTTTATCTCCTACCCTATTTATACCACAAACCAAAAGCCTGCGTTTTATAAATCCGGGAATAAAAGTCGTGGCGCTTTTTCCGGGTTTATTATTTTTGCATCCATGTTTAACCACAAGCGTTCGACTTTACTCCTATTTTGCTTCTTGCTGGTTGCGCTCTGCGCACGGGCTCAGTATCCCGGTAGTGATACCCCACCAGCCCCCGATAGCCTCAGCATCTTTGAAGTCGATACTTTGAATGTGCGTTATTTCTATCAGGAAAATCCCGGTTTACTCTATAGCTTTTCGGACACACTCCTGGATCAGGATTTTCAACATTATGACCCAGCTCGTTATCGGATTTTAGATCAGGCCCACCTCGGGAATCTAGGTTCTGCTCACTATCCAATCGTTTATCAACCGGAGTTTCGACAAGGATTTGATCTAGGATTTCATCAGTTTGATCTGTACAAAACGGACTTTCGCGAGCTGCCCTTCTATGTATTGGACAAACCTTTTTCGGATTTATTTTTCACCCAGGCCGGCGGTCAACAAGAGACCTATTTCAAGGCGAAGTTTAGCCGGAATTTTGCGAATGGCCTGAATTATGCGCTGGATTATAAACGCATCAATGATACTGGTAAATTTCGATCACAACGGGTACAAAACACGGTACTCAGTACTGGATTTTGGTACCAACATCCCAATAAGAAGTATAATGCTTTTATCAGCTACACTTCAAATACCTTCGATCAACAAAATAATGGGGGGATCGATACGTCATTACTGACGGTTAATAATAGCGAAAATGAATTCAACTTTCCCATTTATATCAACGGTACCTCCGAAACCCGTCACGTATTCCGTCAGTATACTTTAACGCAGCATTATGACTTCGTTCGCCGTCGTGATAGTAGTTTGGCACTAAACGAGCAACGACGTTACACAGCGACGCACCAAATCCTCTTTGAAAGCGGAACTTATAAGTTTTTTGATACGGCGCCAGCCGCTGATTCTTCTTTTTACCAACATCTGCAAGTGGACAATCGAGGACTACGCCATTTTATCCGCGAGCGGAAACTGGAAAATACATTTTGGCTCAGCACCTCTTCTAATAAAGGCGCGCGGCCAAAAGAAAGTCGACAAAACGATTTACTACGCGTAGGACTACGTCATCGCGTGCACTGGCTCAAACCCGAACCGGGGGATACTACCATCAATAATTTACTGCTACTAGGGGAATGGCGCTTCGCACCCAACGAGCGAATCAAGGTACGCACCTACGGTCATTTTGCCCTGTGGGATAATGCCGGAGACTATCGTGCACAAGGAGATTTGGATTGGACCATTGGTCGCAAGCATCAGCTACAGTTGACCTTCATCCAACAGAGCTACGCCCCCAACCTGCTGCAAACTCAGCTCTCAATCAGTGAGACCCCCATTTGGCAGGATCAGGACTTTAAAAAGACCTTTGCAACCAGTATCAGTGCTACCTATCGACATCAAAGTTGGGGCACCAAAATCACTCTGGCAACGCACTTGCTCAACAACTATATTTATTACGATACACTAGCCTTGCCCCAACAAACATTGGCGCCGGTGAATATTTCCCAATTGATTGTCGAGCAGAATATCAAGGTTGGTCCCATCCATTTAGACAATAGCATCAGTCTACAGACCGTCTCCTCGGATAACGATGTGTTGCGACTACCAAACTGGTACGCCGCCCATAGTTTGTATTACGAAGGAAAAATATTTCGGCGGGTGATGCGGCTGCGCGCGGGGGTGGATGTACGTTGGAGTGGCGACTACTTTGCGAATTTTTATCAGCCTCTCACCGGGCAATTTCATCTACAAGATGAACAAGAAATTCGGACTTACCCTTCTATTGATGCTTTTATTAGTTTTAAAGTAAAAGCCTTTCGCTTTTTCTTCCGCGGAGAAAATATCTACGACTTCTTCACCGATGAAATTTTCTATCAAATACCGGGATATCCCTTCCCGTATTTTCACACACGCTTTGGGATATCCTGGCAGTTGATTAATTAAAGCTCATAGTTTGGCTTGAGTTTGTGACTATCATCACCGCTGTAGAAATCGTCGATGATGCGGATCACCTCATCCGGATCGTCCGTGATCGGAATAAGATTCATATCCTCAGGGCTAATGTTATGAGCTTGCTCCAACATCACTTCCTGAATCCAGCCACGTAAGCCCGACCAGAATGCGGTTCCAACTAAAACGATTGGTACGCGGGTAATTTTCTTGGTTTGAATCAAAGTCAATACCTCAAAAAGTTCATCCATGGTTCCGAAACCACCGGGCAGTACCACAAAGGCTTGAGCATATTTTACGAACATCACCTTACGCACAAAGAAATATCGGTGGTTGAGATTGAGTTCAGGCGTAATATAAGGATTATGACTTTGTTCAAAAGGTAAGTCGATATTCAACCCCACCGACAAGCCACCATTAAGAGAAGCACCTTTGTTACCGGCTTCCATGATACCGGGGCCACCGCCAGTGATTACACCATAGCCTTCTTCGGTGAAGCGTTGGGCAATCTTAACCGCTAATTGATAATAAGGGTGATCCGGCTTGGTGCGAGCAGAACCGAAAATAGAAATACAAGGCCCGATATTATTCATTATTTCAAAGCCATCCACAAATTCAGAGATCACCTTGAACATGGTCCAGGAGTTTTCTCCTTTCATCTTTGACCATTGCTTCAAAGTACGATTCGTGGTAGTACTGGGCGTACTATTATTTTGTTGTCCATCATGTTGATCCATATTGTCGTTTTTTCAGGTAAGGTAAAATGGGATTGGGCCGCAAAGGTATAGAAGTTGTTTAAAAACTCCCAAATGGTTGGCAAGTCATTCTTTTTCGACCCTTTTCAAAAAATTGGGTAATGCCATAAAAAGGATACCTCTATACAAACGGATGAGCCATCTCGCTATTGCGGATGACTCATGCGCTTTGCTATTGTACTAACGTGCGATAGCACAATTAGTTCTAGACGCGTTGTAGCGCGTGTTCTTCGTATTCTTTTTTGATGTAAGCCATCAACTCATCGAAGCTGTTGTATTTTTCAAATAACTCATTGAGCGGGCTGCTCTTGCTATTGGAAGCTGTCGAAGCTACGTAACGATTTACATCTTCAGCGGTAATAGCTTCTGCACTCAAGATGATCAATCGCTCAACCACATTTCGCAATTCACGGATATTTCCGGTCCAATTGACATCTTGTAAAGCTTTGACTGCTCCATCAGTAGCTTCTTTGGCATTGATGCCATACTCATTACAAACATCGCCAATGAAATGTTCGACCAGCAATGGGATATCATCGCGGCGCTCGTTTAGCTTCGGTACTTCAATAATGATCACGGCCAAACGATGATAAAGATCTTCACGGAATCGACCGCGGGCAATTTCTTGTCGCAGGTCTTTATTGGTCGCCGCTACAACGCGAACATCTACTTTAATTTCTTTGTCTCCACCGACACGAGTGATTTTACTTTCCTGCAACGCACGCAATACCTTTGCTTGTGCTTTCAGGCTCATATCACCGATCTCATCGAGGAAAATAGTCCCCCCATTGGCTTGCTCAAATTTACCAATGCGCTGTTTGTGCGCCGAGGTAAATGATCCCTTTTCGTGTCCGAATAATTCACTTTCAATCAATTCCGAAGGGATAGCCGCACAGTTGACCTCTACAATTGGCCGATCTGAACGTGGGCTTTTTTCGTGGATCCAACGGGCAACCAATTCTTTACCCGTTCCATTAGAACCGGTAATTAAGACGCGTGCCTCAGTGGGTGCGACACGATCAATGGTAGCTTTAATATGCTGAATGCCGGCAGATTCGCCGATAATTTCTTGGGTCTTAGATCGAGATACCTTACGCTTCAACACCTTAGTCTCCGTAATCAGGCTCGACTTATCCATTGCATTGCGTACGGTAATCAACATCCGATTGAGATCCAAAGGCTTAGAGACAAAATCGAACGCCCCTTTCTTCACAGCATCAACGGCAGTATCAATATTGGCGTGACCAGAAATCATAATCACTGGTGTATCCGGCACCAAGAGTTGGACCCGCTCCAGCGCTTCCATACCATCCATTTTTGGCATTTTGATGTCCATAATGACAACATCATACTCCGTCTGCTTCAGTTTCACCAGACAATCAAGACCATCAACGGCCTCATCTACATCATATTTTTCAAACTCAAGGATTTCCCGAAACGTTTTTCGGATGCTAGTTTCGTCGTCGACTATCAATATTTTGGCCATAAATAAGAGGTATAATTAAATGTTGAAATGGGAAAATAATAACGTTCTAAAATTCGGATATGGTCTTAGAATATGCTTGAAATCGTTTATATAATTTAAAAACGATATTCTAATACGTCCTTAGTAATGGGTTATGTATTATAGATTTCCGCAATTTTAACGCCAAAAAATCAAATTTGATGCTTTACACTAAATAAATTACGATTTTTTCTATAATTAAATGTCCTCTAGGCCATTTTTTCAACATTTATATAGGTTTTGTGACAGGCTTATAATAATAATTCGGATCGCATCAAGCTTCTTGTAACTGTTGCAATGCGACCCATGCCATCAAGCCAATACTCAATTCAAGACAATCTTCATCTACATCAAAAGTATTCGTGTGCACTGGCGACGTAATTTGTTTTTCGGGGTTGCCCGTACCTAAGCGGTAAAAACAGGCAGGCAATTCCTGAGAGTAGTAAGCAAAATCCTCAGCGGTCATACGAATAGGAAGATCTACCACATTTTCTTTTCCAAGATAATCCACCGCATAATTTTTCACCTGAGCTGTTAGTTCGTCATCATTAACTAAAACCGGGTAGCCTTTGATGACTTTAAATTTACACGCGCCTCCCATGCCTTCAGCAATACTCTTGGCCGTTTTGCGCATCAGTTTATGGGCTTTCTTACGCCATTTTTCATTCATTGTACGGAACGTTCCCACTAATTTCACCTCATTCGGGATCACATTTGTGGCGCCACCGGTTGAATTAATCCGACCGAACGTTAAGACTGTAGGCGTCGTCGGGTTGGCCCGTCGACTAACAATCTGTTGTAAGGCGCTGATGATTTGGGCGGTAATCGCGATAGGATCGATACAATCCTGCGGTAAAGCACCGTGCCCACCCCGTCCCTTGACGGTCATAAATAATTCGTCGGCCGAAGCCATATATTTCCCGGGTTTCATCCCTATTTTTCCGACTTCCAAAGGTGGATGTACATGCTGGCCTACGATCGCTTCCGGGGCTGGATTTTCCAGCACCCCTTCTTTGATCATAATTGACGCACCTCCCGGCAGTCGCTCTTCTGCAGGTTGAAAAATCAATTTTATAGTCCCCTCAAACTCATTCCGGAGTTGATGTAAAATACGTGCAGCCCCTAGTAAGGAGGCCGTATGGACATCGTGCCCACACGCGTGCATCACCCCTTCATTCTTTGATTTATAAGGCACATCATTCTTCTCTTTAATCGGCAACGCATCGATATCGGCTCGGAGGGCAATAATCCGTTTGGAAGGATTCTTTCCTTCGATCAACCCCACTACGCCATTTTCGGCACAACCATGCTCATGAGTGATCTCGTAAGCTTTGAGTTGATCCGCGATGTAGCGCCCCGTTTTTACTTCTTGATAAGATAACTCGGGGTGAGCGTGTAAATGTCGACGAACATCAATCGTATCCTTAAAATATTTCTTAGCGAGTTGCTTGACTTTCTTTTTCAACATAATTCCTTCTTTTCGTACTTAATATTAAACTTCTCCATAGTAGACTTCTGTCCGGTACCACATCTTTACTCCCTCTGTATCAGCGTAACGATCATAACTATCTTTTAGAACGCGAACCGCTTCGGCATGTTGCGGATGATCTGGTCCCATCGCATACGAGCAGGATAGATAGCGTCCAAGCAGGCCCTCAAAATCAAATTGTTGATAGTGAAAAAAGTCTTTCTGTCGGAAATTAAAAAAGGAACGCAACTTGGTGTGATCTATCTTCCGCAGCGAGACCTTCTGGTAGTCGGTAGCATAAATATGCAAAAAATCTTCGTAAGCTTGCATAAAGGCGGACTTTTCATCGATTCGCTTATTCCAAATCAACATGACTTGCCCGCCGGGCCGTAAAATGCGGCGAAATTCCCGTCGGGCGACTTCCGGCTCAAACCAATGAAAGGCCTGGGCGCAGGTGATAAAATCCACCGATTGGTCCGCCAACTTGGTTGTCTCAGCTGTTCCATCGACCAATTGCAAATGTTTCTCCCCGGCTAACAATTGTCCGGCAGCATCGCGCATCGGTCCGTTTGGCTCAACCGCGATAACGGGATTGCCCTCCGCTAAAAGTACACGCGTCAATTTTCCGGTACCGGCGCCAATATCCGCAATCACCTGTTCAGGTCTCAACCCCAATTCCGTTTGCATAAACGCCAATAACTCCACGGGGTAGCCTGGGCGATATTTAATGTAATGCTCAACCGTCTTGGAAAAGCGGTGAGTTGAATCAATGTGCTGCATAACTAAATTTTTAAATGTTGTTTTCAGGCATCACGACGCCCCAGATGCTGATAGCCACGCCAAATAATAGTGAGGTCTTCTGCGGCTACATAATCCTTGGCATAAAGGAAATTAAGCCGCTGGATGGTCATCGGAGCGATCGTTTTTAAGGCCAAGCCGTCCAAAGGAGAAAGAATCCCTGGTCGGATAGCCGGTAATTCGACGAGTTGTCCTTCCGAAGCGGCGTAGCCTACCCAGCTCTTCTTACCGCTCAGGACTGTAAATGCATTTTGTATGCTACCTAACTTCTTTTTCACCCACCAAATGCCGAGCGGCAAGGTCAGCAGAAATACTAAACTAAATACAATGTCGAGCACACGTTTGTTCCGTTGGCTCATTCGATTAGCAATACGAAATTGAATATCGATGGTATAAAGTTCTCCCGCCGAATTTTTCGAGCTACTGCCGATGATACTGAGACTTTCTTTGGGCACAATTTTATAGTCTACCTCTGAGCCCAGTCGGGTCATCCAGCGCATGATGTCCTGGGCGCTGACGTCTTTTGAGCAGAAGATGATCTCATCAACTTTATAGATGTGCACGACTTCATCAAGCTGAGATAAGTTGCTGAGGTAAGTTTTGGGATCGTCAAGGCCGTTAGGGGCCACGGTACCAATCAAATTTTTATAAATCTGAGCCTGATGGATCAATTGCATAACGCGTTGGCTCTCCTGTTCGGTACCAACGATGACAAGATTTCGACTGGCTGGTCGGCCGTAGTTGAAGTTGCGATAACGAATAAAATGTAGCAAGACTCGCAAGCCGATCATGGCCAGCATCGTCCACATCATTCCAAACAGAATCAAGATGCGTGAACTGCGGTACTCTAATTCAAGAAAACCGTAAACGGCCGCTAGTAATACAGTACCC
Source organism: Saprospiraceae bacterium (assembly GCA_028285085.1). Classification (GTDB taxonomy): domain Bacteria; phylum Bacteroidota; class Bacteroidia; order Chitinophagales; family Saprospiraceae; genus JAHDHW01. The sequence goes on from JANQQI010000013.1 coordinate 13,567, forward strand.
ACCAATATACCTCGGGTAATACGGCGAATTCCACCATCACTATCGTAGCCGCCGCTGAAGAAAACCGATAGCAACCAAATAGCGATGTACAAGGGGACATTAAAATAAAGAAAGGACGGCTCGTAGTAATTGGAATCTCCAAAACGATAATTTCCCCAAAAGTTTTTCAAAAAATACATCCCCCCGAAAATCAACAGGCCATCCAGTAAGGGCAAGTAAAAATTCCGAGCGATGTTGCTCACCAGCGTTAACCCGGCTCTAAAATAGATCGCCAGTTGAAGCATCAGAATAAACAACCACGCTTTTTCACCTTTGAAATGCTTCCGAGCAAAGATGATCATGGCATTATAAAAGGTACGCACATAATTTAAACTTCCTTTCTTTGTGCTTTCTCCTTTATAATGAATGATTGTCGTATCGGCCAGATAATAATTCTTGTAGCCCGCTTGCACGATTCGGTAGGACAAATCAATGTCTTCGCCGTACATAAAAAAGGTTTCATCCAGTAAGCCAATCTCATCCAAAACTGAGCGGCGTAGCATCATAAAGGCTCCCGCCAGAACTTCTACTTCGTGGTTTTCATTTTCATCAAGATAGCCCAGATGATAATGGTTGAATGTTTTGGACTTGGGAAAGAGTTTAGAAAAGCCAAAGGTCTTGTAAAAAGCGACCATAGGTGCTGGAAAGCCTCGTTTTGATTCGGGAAGGAAGGCCCCCGAGCCATCAATCATCTTCACCCCTAGCCCACCGGCCTGGGGATGGTCATCCATGAATTGGACACATTTCTCAAAGGTATCCTCTTCAACTACCGTATCTGGATTAAGCAGAAGCACATACTCCCCTTTTGAGATTCGAATAGCCTGGTTATTGGCAATTGAAAAGCCTGGATTATCTTGATTCGCAATGAGATGAACCTCAGGAAATTTTTCCCGGACCATCTGTACCGAATCATCCACCGAATTATTGTCCACCACAAAGACTTCTGTAGCAACTTTAGCACTAGCCTTGCGAACCGAAAGCAGCGCCTGCTCCAGAAAATACTTAACGTTGTAATTAACAATAATGACGGAGAGCTTCATTGAATCGATTATTCTCCTTGCGTGCGATATGGCACTCGTGCAACGATTGATCGGCCAAGGGTCAATTCATCGGTATATTCCAATTCACCGCCAAAGGCTACGCCGCGAGCAATAGTACTAATACGCACCGACAGGTCTCGCAGCTGCTTGGCAATATAAAAGATCGTAGTATCTCCTTCTATCGTTGGGCTAATCGCCATAATCAGTTCTTCTACTCCCCCCGCCTTAATTCGCTCAAGCAAGGGCTCAATATGTAAATCTCCCGGGCCAATCCCCTCTATGGGATTAATCACGCCTCCCAAGACATGATACTGCCCCCTAAACTGGCTGGTATCCTCGATCGCCATAATATCCCGGATACTTTCGACCACACAAATAACGCGCTTATCCCGGCGTGGATCACTACAGATATTACAGATATGATGATCGGAGATGTTATAGCAGCGTTGACAAGTCTTAATGTTCTTACGCATATTGACTAGCGCCTCCGCAAAAGTTTCCGTTTTCTCAGTTTCTTGCTGCATCAGATGCAATACCAGACGTAATGCCGATTTTTTTCCAATCCCCGGTAAGGTTGAAAAAGCATTGACGGCATCTTCTATTAATTTGGAAGAAAAGTTCATCTTACAAAGTTAGCAAACTGTTTTAAATATAGTTTTAAACAATTTTGCGCTAGGTGTGATTATTACACTATGGAGTTCTTTAAAATTATGCTTGATCTGCAAAGGTTTGCTCGTCGATCATTCATCGATTTGAAAACAACTTCATTATAAATGGAATAAAGAATGCCTTATTTTCTTTAAAATATTGCATTTTTGCACTACTCAAAAATCCTATTCTTAAAATTAGAGATGAGGTTTAAATGAGTGGTACAAATTGGGGAACTGATTTTTGGTCATTTGAGATACCCAAACCCATGTTTTGCGGTATAAAATCAGTGCAGAAGAACGAAAAATTGATCGAAAATTCTCTTCTAATTGTACTCACGATTTCAAATCCATTTCTCAGAAAAAAACTAAAATCTTATGGCTGAGGTCATCAGAATGCCGCGCATGAGCGACACCATGGAAGAAGGTAACATTGTTGGTTGGGTCAAAAAGGTAGGCGACGCGGTCGAACCCGGCGATTTACTTGCCGAAGTGGAAACTGATAAAGCAACCATGGAGCTGGAGAGCTATCACGAAGGTGTACTCTTATATATAGGTGTTGCAGAAGGCCCGGTACCAGTCAACGGCATCCTGGCAGTGATTGGTGAAGCCGGAGAAGACTATAAAGCTGCCTTGGCTGCCGCCGAAGCAGAAGAAGGTGGTAACGCCAACGGAGAGGTAGAACAAGAGGCCGTAGCGGAGCCAGAACCAGCAATGGCTGAAGCGAGCCCCGCTGCACCAGCTGCTCCCGCGACTACGAATACAGATACACGTCTAAAGGCTTCGCCCTTAGCTCGACGGATTGCTTCAGAAGCAGGTGTTGACTTACAACAAGTTTCTGGCTCCGGCGACAATGGTCGCATCATCAAGCGAGATATTGAATCTTTCTTGCAGAATCAACCAGCGACGAGCCCCGCTCCCGCAGCTGCGCCAGCTCAAGAGGAAGCGCCTAGCCCAGCAGTACCTGCTTTCAGCTTCAACGCCAACGGTGACAACTTTGAAGATATTCGAGTAAGTCAAATGCGTAAAACGATTGCTCGTCGCTTGGGTGAAAGTAAATTTACCGCACCGCATTTCTACCTCACTGTAGAAATCAATATGGCCAAGACGATGGCAGCGCGTAAACAGATTAATGAAATTGCGCCAGTCCGTATTTCTTTCAATGATATCATTGTTAAGGCTTCTGCTGCTGCGCTACGTCAGCATCCTGCGGTCAATTCATCCTGGTTGGGTGATACCATCCGCCGCAATGGTGACATCAATATCGGTGTTGCAGTTGCCGTAGAAGATGGCCTTTTAGTCCCTGTGATTCGCCACGCTGACATGAAGTCATTGTCACAAATCAAGGTAGAAATCAAAGATTTGGCTGGTAAAGCCAAAGAACGCAAACTGCAACCTCAGGAAATGCAAGGGAACACCTTTACCATTTCTAATTTGGGGATGTTTGATATCGAAGAGTTTACGGCCATCATCAATCCACCAGATGCTTGTATCCTTGCAGTCGGAAGTATCGTCGAAAAACCAATCGTTGTTGACGGTGAGATCGTGGTAGGAAACATGATGAAAGTGACGCTTTCTTGCGATCACCGTGTCGTCGATGGTGCCACCGGAGCGCAGTTCTTACAAACCTTGAAAGGTATCCTTGAAGATCCTATTCGCATTCTAGTATAAATGAATAACCCATCACTAGCATAAAAAAAGTCGGAAGCAGAACCTGTTTCCGGCTTTTTTGTTTTACTGAGGCTAAAACATGATAATCGAATGAAGAAAACACTTGTGCTCGGTGCTAGTCCCAATCCCAGCCGCTATTCTTACTTAGCGGTACAACGTCTCCATCGTAATGACCATGAGGTCGTTCCCGTGGGGATTCGAGATGGAGAGATTGAGGGTATTGAAATTAATACAACGCGACCAAATGTCGATGAAGTGGATACAGTAAGCTTGTATCTTAATCCTACAAGGCAAAAGGATTATTACGATTACATTCTCGGGCTAAAACCACAGCGTATTATATTCAATCCGGGTACTGAAAACCCAGAACTCGCCGCAAAGGCAAAAGCCCAAGGCATTGAAGCACTTTATGCCTGTACTTTAGTCCTATTAGCGACGGGCGCTTTTTAGCACCTAAGTTTAGTTTAAAAGATGCCAAACAAAAAAGGATGACTCCGATCGGAATCATCCTTTTTTGCTTTTTATAAGGTCGCCTTGCTGTGCCTAGTAGCCAGCTTCTTTATTACCAGAATAACCAGTACCTGAACCTGAGCCTGCTTTAGTGCGGCCACAATCAGGTTTAGCTTGTTCTACCTGGTCAGAAGCTACTTGGAACTCAACACGACGATTCCATAACGTTTGACCATTAGTATCAACCATTGGTGTATTTTCACCGCTCCAGTTGAGGATCAAACGATCACGCTGAATGCCGTATTTGTTAACGAGATAGTTGATCGCTGCTTCAGAACGACTGAAGGACAATACATCGTTGTAGCAGTTACCAGCAGTACGGTCGGTGTGACCAATTACCGCTACTTTCATATTCGGATAAGCCTTCATTACAGAAGCTACTTGATGTAGTTTGCTGAATTCAGATGGACGAATATTATAGCGATCAAGATCGAAATTAATCACGGGCAAGAACCAAGTAGATTCCATTTCGTCGATAGTCGCTTTCATTGGAGCAAGTTTCGTATCAACGATGCGATTAACATCATCTTCTTTCACATAACCAGGATCTGGTACTTGTGCGATACCGTCAGTATTAACGTCATAACCAGGAGGAGAATATGGCTCTTTATCTTCGCCATCTACTACACCATCTTTATCGCTATCGAGGCTAACACCTTTAGTATCAACGGGGTAACCTTCGGGTGTGTTAGGATCTTCATCCAAAACATCGATTACACCGTCTTTATCATTATCTGTTTTATCAAAAATAGGGCGTGCTTTCACCTCAGCCAAATCTTCTGCGATCAAGCTCATTGGGCTTACCCACCATAGTGGCTCAGAGCGGCTCTCACGCTTACCAATGTTGAAGTTCAAGCGGATGCTGGTGTAGTTGACCAAATCACGATACTGAGACAAGTCCTGAGTTGTACGCCAGCGGTAACCATCCAACAAATCACCTTCGTTACCAAAAACGATAGAGACTTGGTGTTCTAAAGAGATGTTGAACTTATCATTGATCTTGTAAGACAGACCAACACCAACATTAGCGTGTACGTTGAATTGGCGTTCGAAGTTCTCGTCACCACTTTCACCGCGTCGACCTAAAGCCGTTTCCGCCCGTGTTTCGTAATCACCGTCCAAGATATCTTTTAGATTATCCTTAACCTCTTTACGATCATCACGTGAACTATTTGGATTAAGACCTTCTGCTACACGAGTGAAGTCATATTGTACATCACCATCTTTCGCATCGTAGAAAGTCTCAAACGTATTAATACCAATACCGGCAAAAGTATACCAGTTGAATGTCTTGATTTGCTTTTTGAAGTTGAAGCTATTCAAGCTCCATACACCTTGAGCAGTTAAAGAGAAGTACTTTGTTTGATAGTTGGCGTACCATGGTTGATCGGTGTAATCAAGGCCATTGTTTGACGTACCATTTAAAACACGGTTAGCCGCGGCATGGCTGTTAGGTGATCCACCAGAATTACGAGGCTCTAAACCTGTACCCTGGCCATACATAAAATCAACACGCCAAGAGAAAGCATAATCGAAAGCACGTCGGAAGTGCAATCCTACTCCCCAACCCGGGCGAGGAAGCACATCACCAACTACCATGAAGTGGCCGAGGTGAACACCGATCTCGGATTGGTGCTTGGGTTGAGCGTCGAATTTGAGGCCTTTGTAAGCCTCATCTTCTTGGGCTGTAACAGCCGTAAGGGAGAGACTGATCAGACAAAACAGTAAAAGAAATTTCCTTGTCATAGGGTTTTTACTTTGATGATTAAATAAAGAAGGTGACTTTATAAAAATCTTATAGTTATTGTACTTACACTTTGATGTACAAAAGTATTGTTTTTTTTGGTTGTCACAAATATTTTAAGTTTTTTTTCACTATGTAACTACCATCAATTACAGCGACAAAGGTGTAATTCTGACTAATTAATTGATATTCATCAATTTAGCCAAAGAAAGCTCCAAAGCAGTCGTCGAAAGCCCGGTTTCATCCTCGCTTTTTTCACTCACTTCCTTCAATGCATTATAGATTGTATCTGATACATCTTGGAACATTGATTCGTCCGTCACATTGATTCCTGGCTGCATCAAATAGGCGAAAACGCGAGCCATGCCGCAATTAGCAATAAAGTCAGGAATTAGGCTAATTTTATGGTCGACATACTTCGCGGTAGGCCCAAAAAAGACTTCGTCATCAACAAAGGGCACATTTGCGCCGCAAGAGATCAACTCCAAGCCATTCGCCACCATCTGATCCACTTGTTCGCGAGTGATCAGTTTAGAAGCAGCACCAGGGATAAAAATATCCGCGGGAACTTGCCAAATCTGCTCGTTTATAGTTTCAAAAGGAATCAGTTCGGAAGTATTGATTTTATTACCTTCTTTCTCAATAAACAATTTTCGAACTTCCTCAAAAGTCAGGCCGTCTTTACGAATAATCCCTCCTTCTCGGTCAATAATCCCGACTATTTTCGCACCGGCTAACGCCAGATAGCATCCAGCAGCAGAAGCAACATTGCCCCAACCCTGAATAATGACTCTTTTGTCTTTCACCTTGCTGTTACGAAAGATCGAATAATAATGTTTCACAGATTCTGCTACTCCATATCCAGTAATCATATCCGCAATCGCATATTTCTTTCCCGTAGGCACATAACGTGAATCTTCAACGATCTTCGCACAGCCGTAACGCAACTGTCCAATGATATTGATTTTTTCCCCTTTCATGCTATTGAAATGGCCATTCACAATGCCCTCTTGAGGGTGCCAAAGGCCAAGGTTCTCGGTAATAGGAATAACATCTTTCAACTCATCAACGTTGAGATCTCCTCCCGTGCCGTAGTAGTTTTTCAAAATAGGAAAAACTGCTCGATACCAACGATGTAAGACTTCATCGCGACGTGGATCACGAGGGTCAAAATCAATCCCGGATTTTGCACCACCAATATTCGGCCCACTGACCGAAAATTTGATCTCCATGACCTTAGCCAGAGAGATCACCTCTTCTCGGGTCAATCCTTTACGCATCCGTGTCCCACCTCCGGCAGCACCATTACGCAAGGAGTTGATGACAATCCAGCCACGTGCACCAGTTTCTTCGTCATTCCACTCGAAGATAATCTCAGGTGTTTTTTGTTTGTATTTCTTTAATAAGGTTTCCATTTGCCCCTTCTGATCTGTATCTAAATGTTTATTGTTTGACATGTTGTAATTTGGTCATTTTGGTTTTCGGCCACAAAGAAATCGATTTTTTACATCACCTTCAACCATCAGCCCGCTTTAATTTGTAAGGAAATGTCGATATTTGCGGCTGCACCCGCAAAAACATAGAAATATGCTGCAAAATTGGTTGGCGCCAGTACCCAGTGAAGTCCTAAAAATTCGCCACCAGGCTTCTTCTACTCAATTTGGCCAGAATGTATTGATCCACGATACCACAGGCCTACCCGAAATGCAACAGGTTCAGATCGCCTTGCTCGGCATCGACGCGACTGAGAGCGATCAGGCACGTCGTTTTTTATATCCCTTAAGTTTTCCTTTTGGTCAACTGAAAATCGCTGACCTCGGAAATGCCCGAAATAATGATCCTTCCTTTGTGATCCCAATTATCGAAGAGTTATTGAGGAGTGGAATTTTCCCCATCATTATTGGTAAGTCGCCGGAACTAATTCCAGCCCAATTTCAAGCTTACCAGAATATCAATTCTGCGGTGAACTTGGCCGTGGTGGATGAAACCTTAGCTTACCGTCCAACAACTGAGCGACCAGCTTATTACCTTAATAGCATCTTTAGACCCAAAAATCATCTTTTTAATTTTGTCCAAATTGGCTATCAAACCCACCTAACCGATTTACCAGCCTTAGAATATCTGGCCGAGCATCACTATGATGCCCTTCGTCTCGGAAATGCCCGTAATCGCCCGGAGAGCATGGAGCCTTTTATCCGCGATGCTGATCTTTTGTGTTTTAATTTGGCGAGCCTAAAACAAGCTGAAGCGCCATCTATTGAACAGCCGACGCCCAGTGGTTTTTTCTCCGAGGAGGCCTGCCAAATCAGTCGTTATGCCGGCATGAGTGATAAATTAACGTCAATTGGGTTCTACGGATTCCGCTTTGGCTACGATCAAAATCACCAAACGGCTCAGGTGTTGTCTCAGTTGGTGTGGTATTTTATCTCTGGCTTTTATCATCGCAAGCAGGATTTTCCGGTCACTACGGATGGGCTGGTTGAATACATTGTCCAATTCAAAGCGATTGATCAGCCCGTCACCTTTTGGAAGAGTAATAAAAGTGGGCGATGGTGGATGCAAATTCCCGCGGATACACAAAAACAATTACAGCGGCATCGTTTAGTGCCTTGTTCTTACGAGGATTATCAAAAAGCCTGTGTAGACGATATTCCTGAACGTTTACTCGCGGCTTATCGTCGGTTTAGCTAAGTATTTAATGTGATTTTTCTTCGGAGAGGAGTCGTTCTAACTGGATACCGCGAGAGCCTTTGATTAAGACGAGATAATTCTCTAACTCTTGGCTTTCCAACCACGGCCGCACTTGATCAACCTGATCAAAGTGCAACACACCATCACCAGCTACTTCGCCAAATGCCGGGCCAACCACAACGATTTGATCTATTTGTAGCTCCTGTGCGTGAGTCAGCATCTCACGGTGCTTTTGGTCTTGATACGTTCCCAATTCCAGCATATCTCCCAAAATAGCCATCCGATATTGCCCCTCCATTTGAGCCAAATTATCCAATGCCCGCTTCATACTCGTAGGGTTCGCGTTGTAGGCGTCCAGTAAGAAAGTGTTGGTTCCACGAGTAATGATTTGGGAACGATTATTTTGGGGAACGTAGTTTTCAACGGCTTTTCGAATCTTGTCGGGCGGGACCTTAAAATAACGGCCTAAAGTCATTGCCGTCGTAATATTCCCAAAGTTGTACTGCCCAACCAATTGGCTTTCGACTTCCATCCAGCTATTGCCTTTGTTGTACATGAAGCCAATTTTCAAAAAAGGGCTAGAAGCTAAAAGCTGGAATTCGAAAGGCAAATGTTGGTAATCTGGCGCCTCACTCTGGCAGTAATCTACTTGATGGGGAATCGCTTTAGCGGAGTCCTTTAGATGCTTTTCATCGAGATTCACGAAGACCGTACCGCCGTGGCGGGCCAGGAAACGATACAATTCTGTTTTGCCCTTTTTCACCCCTTCCGGGCCACCAAATCCCTCAAGATGTGCCAGGCCGATATTGGTAATCAATCCATGGGTGGGTTCCGCAATTTCACACAAAGCCGCAATCTCTCCCTGATGATTTGCGCCCATCTCGATAATTGCAATCTCTGTATTCAGGGGCATTGCCAAGAGGGTGAGTGGTACGCCAATGTGGTTATTAAAATTACCTTGGGTGAAATGGGTGCGGTATTGTTGGCTTAAAACCGCCGCGCACAATTCCTTGGTAGTTGTTTTACCGTTCGATCCCGTGATTGCAATTACGGGAGTAGAAAGTTGTCGTCGATGATGGCGGGCCAAGTCCTGTAAGCTCACTAATACATCTTCCACCAGTAGACAACGCTCATCTTGTGCATGCTCCTTTTCATCGACCACGGCAAAAGCTGCTCCCTTCTCGAGCGCTTGCATAGCGTAAAGATTACCATTAAAGCGCTCGCCCTTGAGCGCAAAAAACAGGCACCCTTCGCTAATCTTTCGACTATCCGTCGAAATCACCGGATGGGACAAATACAATTCGTAAAGTTGAGCAATACTGAGCATAGCGTTGACTTGAGGAAAACAAAAAAGTCTTCGCAAATATACTGCGAAGACTTTTTTATACGGTTATGAAGTTGTCACCATCTTAATAGCGACGCTTCACTTTTTTACGTTTTACTTTGAAGTTGTTACCACCGGTATCCTCGTTACCCGTTGGTCCTCCGGTACGTGTCATCGCACAACGGAAACCAATCGTTCGATCCGATTTGTCCTCTTCTTTGAATCGACGAGCACCGGGAGACAGCCACCAGGCACGATCACCCCAAGAACCACCTTTGATGACGCGTGATTTATCGCTGATCAAAGTTGTCTTACCGTAGTCGTACAATACGTATGATTCCTTATCACCATCAAGGTAGTTGTACACTTGACCGCGCTTGTAGTTCTCGCGAGTAGCTGCTTCATCATCTTCTACATAACGGTAGCGGATGCGACCCAAACTATCTTTCTCAACGGGTGCACCGTTTTCGTCCAGAACTTTAGTTTGGAATTTATTACCACGGAAAGGGTTCAAATCCTGATCATCCACACCACGCAGCGTCGAACTGGTCAGCGGACGATAAAGATCCATTACCCACTCGTTCACGTTACCTGCCATATGGAATAAACCAAAATCATTCGGCAAGTACGAACGTACCGGAGCAGGAATGTGAGCATTATCGTTCAAGGCACCAGCCATACCCATGTAGTCACCACGACCACGCTTGAAGTTAGCTAGAATTTGACCTTGATATTTATTTCGCTTTTGGAAGCGAACTGTATTTCCGTTCCAAGGATAGAGTCGGCGATCGGTGATCCGCTCATCCTTTGTAGGTTGATTACCCACTAGAGCCAGAGCTGCGTACTCCCACTCTGCCTCGGTAGGCAAGCGGTAAGATGGCAACAGGATACCGTCCTCAAATTGTACAGGACGCTCACCACCGGTTCGGCGATCGGGTAAGTTCTTACGAACATCTCCCTGATATTGTCCAACCAGATATGACTCCGTGTTAAAGTTATCTTCGTCCTTCTGTTCCGTGTTCGGATTCAGGATACCGCGTTCAATCAGGATCATCTCGTTCACCCGATCGGTACGCCATTTACAAAATTCATTTGCTTGAACCCAAGAGACACCAACCACTGGATAGTCATCATAGGAAGGGTGACGTAAGTAGGTCTCTACGAAAGGCTCGTTGAAGGAGAGCTCTTCACGCCAGACCAGAGTGTCGGGCAGTGCATTGAGATACACTTCAGGATAGGATTCGCTGAATACACGACGAATCCAGTATAGATACTCTCGATAGTCAATATTCGCTACCTCCGTTTCATCCATGTAGAAAGAAGATACCGTCACTCGTCGAGGGATAGCGTTCCATTCATAAATAACATCTTGATCAGTCATACCCATGGTAAATGTACCACCTTGGACTAATACGAGATTAGGGCCAGTAGCTTGACCTTCATAATCTTTCTTTTCAAAACCACCCCATTTCTGGTCGTTGTACTTCCAGCCCGTTGTAGCAGAACGTTCTTTCTTGCTACAAGCACCGAAAAGTAAGGCCGTGAGGACGAGAAGCGAACCTAACTTCAACAGTTTTTTCATTGTTCTTAAATGTTTTCTTTAAAAAATTGACCAACAAATATAGTGAAAATATGAGATTCTAAAACTGTGGCCTGATACAATGTGAAATCCATTGCAAATTCAATGCCTTTTTCTAATGGGTGATGTGTTTGTGGAACTATCGGAATAGCTGAAAACAATCATTGTAATCTATCCTATTCCCGCGGTCGAAGTTCAGCGTAAGTGAAATCTCGTGGCTGCCTCCGGTATAACCCGATAGTTCGGAAACCGTGATGTCGTAGCTATATCCAATGCGGAAAAAATCCTTGTGCACTCCTAGCAGAAAAATAACTGCATCGGGATTAGTATAAGCTTGTCGGTACCAAACACCGGTAAAGAGCATGCCTAAATTTCCAAAAGCACCGATGTTTAATTGACCAAAGTCGCCCTGGCGTACGAACATCACATTCGGGGATATAAACGTGGGGCGTCGGCGTTTATTGCCTTCTATTAAAGTAATTTCCATTCCACCGTGCAACGTAAATCGCATCGGCAAACCGGTATTAAGATTGTCGTTAATATCTAGTACGGATTCATTGGGCGTGTTCAGGTGCTTCAGCGACATACCGACATAGAAAAGTTCACTGTATGCTAAAATACCAGCCGAAATATCAGCGTAGGTCGCATTTAAATTATCGGGCCGAACCTCAGCGGTAGGGAGAGGTGTCCCTCCGGGTGTAACTGGTCCGGTAATATCATCGAGTTGGTCGAGAAAAACGAAATCATTCCAATTATAGCGGGCTTGTACCACCGCGGCTTCCACTCCTAGTTTCAAAAAGAAATCGCGATTGACCTGTAGCCGATAAGCAAAATGTCCAGCTAATTTGTTAGTCTTTATCAAACCGTTACCCGCATCATCCGAGAGAATTGATAAACCAAAACCACTATTAAGGCTGGGTACAAATTGATCATAATAAGCCGCATAGGTCACATAAGCGCCATCGGCAAACGAAGGCCATTGATTGCGGTAATTCAAAGATAGGTGAGGGCCGTAAGTGTTCCCCGTAAAGGCAGGATTGATCTGCAGTGGCGCAGCATAAAATTGACTAAATATTGGATCCTGAGCGTGTAAACCAACGCTAGTAATGAGGACGAAAGCGAAAAGGAGGAGACATCTTACCATTAGCACAATTTATAAAAATAAAAATACGGTTTTGAAAACTAAGACACAAATCTCAAAAAAAGTCTCTAAGCTGCCATTTCGGGTACAATACGGATTTTATCTTAACGTTTTTATAACAATCTCATAAACGCCTTGTTTGCGCTTAAAATTGTAATCTTGATTTGTAATTTCGCATCTACTTGCCAAACGTCATTCTTATCATGAAAAAAATTACACTTCTCCTCACCTTCTTGCTTGCAATCGCTAGCCTGGGATGGGCCGACTCTAGTGTTCGGGTTCGAAAAACGCTCAACTGGCATCAAAGTCCGGTAATCCACAACCCTACAGGACTTTTCCCCACTGAAATTCAGGCTTTTGATGGAGCGACTTACTCTCCGGAGCATCCTACCCTACCCTACGTCTCGGATCGTTTTCCGGTAGAAAGCATGGGAGAAGTAGAGGCGACTATCGTAGATGTCGTTTATGAGTCTTTTGATAAGTCGGCTACAGCGGATGATGCCTATCTCAGTAATAGCCTAACGATTCAAACCCACGTGTATCGGGATCGTAATCAATATTACATGTATTATTACTTCATCCCCATTCGGCAAGTGGCTCCCGGTCAATACGAACGAGTGGTATCTTTTGAAATGAAGTTAGATTTCAATTCTCGGCCTGTAGCACGTCCTCGAAATGATTACACTTATAATTCAGTATTAGAAACTGGTAATATTTATAAAATAGCCGTTACTGGTACCGGTGTTCACAAATTAGATTACAACTTTCTCAAAGACGAACTTAATATTGACATCGATAACGTCGATCCCCGCACCATAAAAATGTACGGTCATCCGGGAGGTGTCCTTCCCGAAAACATTGACGATTTCCGTTACGATGATTTAAAAGAGATGGCTATTGTGGTTAACGGTGAAGGCGATAGCAACTTCAATACCGGCGATTACATCCTGTTTTACGGCGAAGGACCGGATAAATGGTTTTATGATGCGAGTCAACAATATTACTCGCGTCCGAAAAATGTCTATTCCAATAAGCACTTTTACTTTATAAAGGTAGGTGGTGATAACGGATTACGACCAAGTTCTGCTAACTCTCTGAGTGGTACCGCCTACACCACCAGCACTTACGATGCTTTCCAGCGTTTTGAAGAAGATCTTTTCAACTTGCTCAACGAAGCAGGTAGCGCGCAGGGCTCTGGACAAGACTGGTACGGAGATATTTTCAATCCAACCCGCGAGCGAGATTATACGCTATCCTTCAGCGATTTAGTTCTGGAAGATTCCGCTAAAATCACACTTGAATTTGCTGGTCGTGGTAAGACCTCTTCGATTCTCAATGCGTCTATCTTTGGTAGATCGATTACCAACTCTATTTCTTCGGTCAATGTCGCTAATGCAGAGTCCCTCTACGCTCGCATTGTAAAAATTTCTGAAAAGCTGCCAATCAACAGTAATGATCTCGTCGTCAATCTGGCTTACCCCGCCGTAGGTGATGGGACGAATATTGGTTGGTTAGATTATATCGAAATAAATGCTCGGCGTCAACTCAAAAAAGTTAATGCTCAATTGCGTTTCCGCGATCAAAGGACCCTTGCCTACCCTACAACTACCTTTCAGGTGAGTGGCGCCGATGGCAATATCCGCCTTTGGGACGTCACTGATCCAATGATGCCTGTCGCTCAGGATTACGATATCAATGGCAGCACCTTGAGTTTCGGCGCTGAGACCAATGAAGATTTGCGAGAATTTGTGGTCTTCGAGCCCAATGGTAATCTGCTCACCGCCGAAGCAATCGGCCGGGTGAATAATCAAAACTATCACGCTATCGATGATGTCGATATGCTTATCATCTACCATCGTGATTTCGAAACGGCCGCCGAACGTTTAGCTGATCACCGGCGGGATTTTAGTAACATGAACGTGGCCACGGCTCGGATCGACCTTATTTATAATGAATTCTCAAGTGGTCGCCCCGATCCAACAGCCATTCGAGACTTTGCTAAGATGCTTTTCGACCGGAATTCGGATCGTTTCCAGTATCTACTCCTGATTGGTGATGGTTCTTTTGACCACCGTAATATTACCAATCAAGGCAATAATTTCATTCCGGTCTACGAAACCCATAATTCACTCGATCCGGTACGTGCTTTTCCTTCGGATGATTACTATACATTGTTGACGGAAGGAGAAGGTGGTGACCTTAAGGGAGCCCTGGATATTGCCGTTGGGCGGATTCCGATCAGGACGGCGGCCAATGCAAATACTATTATCAATAAGATTATCCGCTATGACACTTCGCCAGAAGCTTTGGGTGACTGGCGTAATCGCGTTACGTTCAATGCCGATGATGAAGATGGGAATATTCACCTGAATCAGGCGGA
>JANQQI010000026.1 GCA_028285085.1 Saprospiraceae bacterium
TAGGATAGGTTCTCCCGACGAAAGCTTTGCTGTAATACATTAGATGCTTGAAATTCCAGTTTCTCCTGAATATCTTCCACTACCGTTGGTGTTGCTGTAGCGGTAAGGGCTAAGATCGGCACCTTGGGATGGAGCTCTCGAATTTCAGCAATCTCTAAATACGGTGGGCGAAAGTCGTAGCCCCATTGAGAAATGCAATGCGCCTCGTCTACTGCGATAAGATTGACAGCCATTTTTTGTACCCGCTCTCGTACCAACTCCGTTTTGAGTCGCTCCGGTGATAGATACAAAAAACGCGTATGACCATAAATACAATTATCCAAAATGCGATCGATATCTCGAAAATGCATGCCGGAGTAAATAGCTTGCGCATCAATCCCTCGACTACGGAGTTGATTGACCTGATCTTTCATCAGCGCAATTAAAGGTGAAACGACGAGGCAAATACCGTCCCGACAAAGCGCCGGAACTTGAAAACAAATTGATTTACCTCCACCGGTAGGTAACAAAGCAAGTGTATCCCGTCCATCGAGTACCGATTGGATAATCTCCTCTTGAGTGGGGCGAAACTGTTCGTAGCCCCAATACTCTTTAAGAACATCGATTGGTTTGAGCATACAAATATAAGATCCGGTTGATTCATGGTACCCTTGCAGATTCAGTTTTAACAGCTGAAAAGCAATTTGAATAACTAAAAATGGACCTACTCAAAGAAAGGATATTAGTCTGAGAAAACAAAACGACGAGGAAGAACAAAGTACGCATAAAAAAAGCGTTTTGCCCGTGGGCAAAACGCTAAGATTTCATAATTTTCTAAAATGGTTATTTGATTAGAGAATAAGAATTTTCAAATCTAGAAATCGACCATAAAGAAGGAATTACTATTCGTATAATCCAAACCGTATTCGTCGGTTAGATTCACAGAAATGGTTACCCCTCCAAAAAAGTACCAGTCCATCTTATCGGGATTTCCTCTGATCTTTCCTGCTGGCTCATCAGCTGATTTCAAATCCAATTCGTAGTACTCGGCTTCACGGAAAGACAATTGTGCAGCGATAGGATCCGCAGCATCTAAGGCTTCGATGTTTGGATACACGGTTGATACATCATCCAAGTAATCCGTGAAAGTTTTACGCAAACCGATTTCTACGCCGATATTACAACGGTAGTTCAAGTTAATCTTCGTTCCGATTCCCATTGGAATAGCAATTTGATAGAGGCTGTAAGGCGTGTTATCACTGCCCGGAAGATACTGCCCTTCAGTACCCAAATCACGCAACGAATAACGTTCGCCTTCAAAATCCGCGTAGGGATTAAATTTGAAGCCTGCCACCCCGGTGAAGAGGTAAAAAGCAGCAATCTTGTCCTCGCGAATATCGAATGGAACAATATTGAACTCTCCGGTTAATGATAATTCATAAATCGGTGATTTGAAAGATAAGTTACGCTGGCGACGTCCGCTCGACGCACTGGAATTTTGATCGGTACCAGAAATCTCCCCTTTCAAAAAACCAAGTTTTACGGAAAGGTGTCGGTTCAAATTCAAGCGACCAAATAGTCCCAATGCCATATTGTATTCAGACGGCTCCAAGTGACTGGCTTGCAAATCGCCGAAGTAGTTAGTGAATCCGAATTGCCCCCCTATTTCGAAATATTGCGCAGAAGACACAGACATCCCCAAAGTGCACATTAATAATAATGTCAACGTCAGGTTTCTCATATTAAATTATTTTGGCGGTTATGAATGAAAATCAATTATAGGATACAGATTTAATCAAGCTAGAATACTAGTTGACGATCTGCCATCGGGGGGAGAAAAGACGTTTTAAAATTGCTAAAGGGAATAATTTCAGGGTGGGGAGAAATCGATAATTACGATCGATTTTACATTGGTACATTCAAAAAGAATTCCAAATTGCTCAGACCACTTCAAATTTCAAAAAAACCGTGACAAGGTAAATTCAGCACTTTGGAGGGATTTTCCAGCGAAAAGCCGAAAAACGGGATATGTTTAGTGACGAGATTTCGGTAATAAAAATGGGCTTTCACCTCAGGATGAAAGCCCATTTTGTCTGGCCTCAAAGCGTTCAGGGTCTAAAATGCACCAGGACATCCCCCGCGACGGCGGGAACGGGAACGTACGCCGACCAAGCCATTATCGATGAAATTATAAGATACAGTGATCGCTGTAATGACGTACCAATCATCACTATCTGGATTACCACGAGCGTCACCAGGATTTACTTCCACGCCAGAGCGATTGGATAAAATGGCGGATAGTTCTCCGTTATTAGCTAGAAGAAGATCAGGATCAACATAAGAGGTACTCACATCATCCAAGTAATCCGTAAAGACCTTTCTTACTCCCATTTCAATACCTATATTCCATTTATCATTAATAGCATATTTCAGACCTCCTCCCACAGGGATGGCCAGGGTAAATAAACTATATGGGCTGGGATAACCTTCAATCCCCTGCCCTTCCGTGCCTAGTGGTTGCAGTTCAATCCATTCGCCATCCAATTTGGTGCGTGGGTTAAAGTGCGTAAAGCCAATTCCAACAAAGATATAAGGCGAAAATGGTCGTTGTAAGGCGTAAGGTTGGTAGCCCATGATATTGAATTCTCCAATGGCGGCAAATTCCAAAATTGAAGAACGGAAACTCAAATTACGTCCGCGATCATAGCGGGCATCATCTCCAGAAAGTGTAGCGTAGGCTAAATTCACCCGTCCGGTAAGGTAATCATTGAAATTGTAGCGCAGAAATCCCCCAACAGAGGCGTGGGTTTTCCCTAAACTGACCCGTAGATTCGATGGTCCCAAGTCTCCTTGATAGTTAGAAACACCAGCCATCAATCCAGCCTCAAAATACTGTCCGAATAACAATAGAGGACTAGATAATAAACAAACAAGTAGGATTTTTTTGAGCATCTTGACCTAATTTATATTCAATAGAAAGGACACATAAAAAGCGCCAAAATTTCTTATTTACTACGCGAAATTACGCATTTTGATGCATTACAGTCAACAAATATGTGGATTCGTAGGTGATAAAGGGGTTTTTGTCAGCCAACCTGCCAAGGTTTATCTAAACTCCGATAAACTACACATATAAATAAGCTAATTTTCGTTATAATTATTCTAATTTTGAATTTGAGATAAGTCCTGTTTCTAACCTACTATTATGTTGTTTTCACAATAGGATTAGTCTTACAACTTTAACTATTTTTTGATTAAACGATTAATAATAATGAAAATGAAATCCATTTTAAGCCTATTCATCGCCTGCTTGGTCCTTCCGGCCCTGACCATGGCGCAGGACAGTGCTCCCAAAGACTGGTTCCATTTAGACCCAGCAACCAGTAACTATCCAGGTATCAATACTAATCAAACTTACCAGGATCTTCTCGGCAACCGGGAATCTAAAACGGTTATTGTTGCGGTAATCGACTCTGGTGTTGATTTTGACCACGAAGATTTGAAAGATGTTATGTGGGTCAACCCGGGTGAAATCCCTAACAATGGCAAAGACGATGATAATAATGGCTACGTGGATGATGTCCACGGTTGGAACTTCATCGGCGGAAAAGATGGTCAAAACGTACACTACGATGCTTTAGAGGTTAGCCGTTTGGTAGCCCATTATAATAAGATGTTTGCATCTAAAGACACCACTAAATTGTCTAAAAAAGAGCGCAAAAAATTCGAAGAGTACAAAGAGATGAAAAACCTAGTCAAAAGCGAGCGCGAGAAATTCGAGAAGCAGTCGGCTGGTTTTATGGCTTACGCCGAAGCATTGGAATCTTTGAAAAAGAAAACCGGTAAAGAAAACTTCACCAAAGAAGACTTGGATGCTATCAAAAATCCTGATGATAAAACGCAGCAAGCCATCGCTATGATTGGTGGTTCTTTGGAGAAAGGCTACACGGTTGAAGAATTGACGGAGCAAGTAAACGGTGCTACTGAATACTTCAATGCTCGTATCAACCACTACTACAATCCTGATTACGACCCACGTAGTATCGTAGGCGACAACTACGCTGATTCTGACCAACGTAACTACGGTAACAATGATGTAGAAGGTCCTGATGCTAATCACGGTACACACGTAGCTGGTATCATTGCTGCTTCTCGTGGCAATAGCGTCGGTATGGACGGTATCGCCGATAATGTAAAGATCATGTCTATCCGCTGTGTTCCAGATGGTGATGAGCGAGATAAAGACGTAGCTAACGCTATCCGTTATGCGGTTGATAATGGTGCAGAAGTCATCAATATGAGCTTTGGTAAAAGCTACAAGTGGGACAAAGATGCTGTAGACAAAGCCGTAAAATACGCTCAAAAGAATGATGTATTGTTAGTACACGCTGCTGGTAATGACGGTAGTGATAATGATATGGGTAAAAACTTCCCTAACGACATCTATGACAAGAAAGGCTGGTTCCGTCCTAAAAAAGCGAAAGTATGGATGGAAGTTGGTGCTTTGAACTGGAAAGGTGGTGACAAAGCTGCAGCTTCATTCTCTAACTACGGTAAGGAGAATGTAGACATCTTCGCTCCAGGTACTCAAATTTACTCTACTACCGTCGGTGACAACTACGATAGCTACCCAGGTACAAGTATGGCCTCTCCGATGGTAGCGGGTGTAGCTGCTTTGCTACGTTCTTACTTCCCTGAGTTGTCTGCTAAGCAGGTCAAAGAAATTTTGATGTCAACTGCGACGCCAACTAACGCTAAGGTGGTAAAACCAGGTACGGAAGACGAGATGGTACCATTTAATAGCCTGTCTGTCAGTGGTGGCATGCTCAACGCTTACCAAGCGGTGAAAAAAGCATCAATCACTAAAGGAAAGCGCAAGAAGAAACACGTGAAGCGCTCGAAAGAAACAGCTAAGAAATTAGCTAAAGGCAAAAAATCAAAGGCTTAATCGCTGTTGGTAAATACTAAAAAAAGGCCCGAAGCATTG
Source organism: Saprospiraceae bacterium (assembly GCA_028285085.1). Lineage (GTDB taxonomy): Bacteria > Bacteroidota > Bacteroidia > Chitinophagales > Saprospiraceae > JAHDHW01. The sequence continues at coordinate 4,967 of JANQQI010000026.1, forward strand.
TGCTTCGGGCCTTTTTTTATTTCGTTGATTACGTTGAGGCTACCCCTCCTACCCTCCGGCGGCTTCGAGGGCTTCCTGGGCTTCTTCCCACTGTTCCATGGTCACCTCTAAATCGCCCTGGCACTGACGGTAAGCCTCTAATACCTTTTGAGCATCTGCGGATTCATAAAAGCCAGCCGCTCCCATTTGTGTTTCAAACTGAGCGAGTTTGGCTTCCAGCTCTTCGATTTTACGCTCAGCGTATTGGACAGCACGTTCCAGCTTTTTCAAAGTCTTACGGTCCACTGGCGCCTGAGTTTTAGGCGTAGCGGTTGATGCATTAGTGGACTTAGCTTTTGAGCTCATTTCCACAGCCCGCATATTATCCAAACGACGTTTTTCAAGAAAGAAATTGACATCGCCCAAGTACTCGTGTAACTGACGATCGCGAAACTCAATGGTTTTATCCGTCAGGGATTGCAAAAAATCCCGATCGTGCGAAACCACGATGAGCGTACCGTCATATTCCAAGATGGCTTTTTTCAGCACATCCTTAGACAACATATCCAAGTGGTTGGTCGGCTCATCCAGTACTAAAAAATTGATCGGGCGCAGCAACAGACAAGCCAAAGCTAGGCGCGCCCGCTCTCCTCCCGATAACACCGAGACTTTTTTCTCTACATCTTCGCCACTGAACATAAATGCCCCCAGGATAGAGCGTACTCGGGGGCGTAGCTCCGATGGCGCTGCATTTTCCATAGTTTCCAATACTGTAGACTTCGGATGTAAACTATCCGTCTGATTCTGGGCGTAGTAGCCAAGCTGGACATTATGCCCGAGACGAATATGCCCATCGGTAGGTTGTAGCTCGTTGACCAACATCTTAGCCAGCGTCGTCTTACCCTGGCCGTTTTGGCCAACGAAAGCGACACGGTCGCCGCGGTCAATTTTCAGGCGTACTTGGTCCAAGACATTCAGGGCGCCGTAGCTTTTGGTCAAAGCTTCGGTTTCGGCGACGACTTCGCCGGAGCGTGGTGCGGGCGGAAATTTGATATTCATCACCGCCGTATCCTCAGAATCAATTTCCACGCGATCCATCCGATCGAGCTGCTTAATCAGTGATTGAGCCATTTTAGCCTTATTAGCCTTGGCGCGAAATCGCTCGATCAACCGCTCGGTTTGTGCAATCTTTTGTTGCTGATTGTCGAAAGCCGCTTTCATCTTTTCACGACGCTCGGCACGCAGCGATAAGTATTTTGAATAGGGTGCTTTATAATCGTAGACTTTTCCCAATTCGATTTCAACCGTACGCTTAGTAATGTTGTCCAAAAACATCCGGTCGTGAGAAATGAGGATTACAGCACCAGGATAGTCTTTTAGAAAAGACTCCAGCCAAAGAATGGATTCGATATCCAAGTGATTGGTCGGCTCATCCAGCAGCAAATAATCGGGCCGCTGCAATAACATCTTAGCTAATTCGATACGCATTTGCCAGCCGCCACTGAATTCATCTACCAAACGTTGCATATCCTTAGGTTTGAAACCAAGGCCTTGCAAAATTTTCTCGGCATCCGCTTCCATGCTGGCTCCGCCTAGAATAGCAAAACGATCATTCGTCGTCGCGAGCTCTTCAATAAGTTTTAGATAGCCATCACTTTCATAATCGGTACGTTCTCCCAGTTCCTGGTTAATGGCTTCGATACGTTGTTCCAGTTCCCTCACCTCGGCAAAGGCCGTCAAAGTTTCTTCAATCACAGTCCGCCCTTTAGGCAGTTGCATTTCCTGATGTAAGAATCCCAGTGAACTACTCGTTGGCCGGGTCACCTGCCCTGAATCCGGGCTAATCTCTCCGGCGATAATTTTTAGAAGCGTAGATTTACCGGCACCGTTGCGGCCCACCAATCCAACTTTATCGCGTTCCTGAATGACTACCGAGATGGTATCCATCAGTACCCGATCACCATATTTTAAAAAGATATTGCTTGCCGTGATCATCTTTGGTTACTAGTTCCAATTCACACCTTCTGGCATTTGGGCAATGACCGAAAAGGTGTCCCCCTTATTCTGCATCACTTTCTTCCAAAGGGTTTGGGGTTTATTTTTGAAAAGATAATTTGCGTCCATCTGGGCAATCACCCAGGAGCCGTAAGCCATTTCTTCTTCTAGCTGGCCGGGCGACCAACCTGAATAGCCTACAAAAAAACGGATATCACCTGGTTTTATGAGTTCTGAGCGAATGAGGAACTTCAATTTTTCAAAATCACCTCCCCAATACACACCATCAACCACTTGTCGACTATCGTCCAATAGTTCTCCTACATTATGAATGTAGTGAATCGTATCTGTTTGCACTGGTCCGCCGTAGTGCACGTAGGAATCAAACTCTGGAAAGTCCGCGATCAACTCCGTGATCTTCATATCCAGAGACTTGTTCAGAATAAACCCTAGGCTACCATCCTCCTCTTTTTCACAGAGCAACACAACCGATCGTTTGAAATTGGGATCGATCATAAAGGGCTCGGCCACCAGTACATTGCCTTTCACGAAATCTTCCATTATTAAAACGCTTAAGCCATTACAAAGTGTTGATTTTCTATGGTGAGTTGTCGTGTTACATAAACGCCTCAATAGCAGCACTCAATATACAAACTCAAAAACAAATAGGTTGCCATTTTCCTAAATTCGCAAAAATCTTATGTGAATATTTGCGTTGAGGGAAATAAGCGCAATGTTTAAATAGCTTCTATGGGCTTAGAGCGATCTACCTTCAGAATTAAGCCACGTAGCACTTTTCCATTACCTCCAACCTCGACAAAAGATTCAGCACCATCGTCCAGTAACTGACGCACCGATTGCGTCCAACGAACCGGAGCGGTCAGTTGTGCAATTAAATTTTGGCGAATAGTGGCCGGATCCGTTTCCGCTTTAGCCGTCACGTTTTGGTAGATAGGACAACGCGGCGCCTGCATATCTGTTGCTTCGATCGCCGCTTGTAATTCTTCCCGTGCAGGCTCCATCAATGGTGAGTGAAAAGCACCACCAACCGCCAGTACAATGGCTCGGCGAGCACCGGCTGCCTTACATTGCTCCACGGCCGCTTCGATACCAGCAATACTTCCTGAGATAACGAGTTGGCCTGGGCTGTTATAATTAGCAGGAACCACCACTTCGTCAATCTCCGCGCAAATCTTTTCCACCACTTCGTCTTCCAAGCCGAGGATCGCGGCCATGGTACTTTCTTGCATTTCACATGCTTTTTGCATTGCCATGGCTCGTTTTTGTACCAAGCGAAGGCCATCGGCAAAGTTCAAGGCGCCGGCCGCGACCAGGGCCGAAAATTCGCCGAGTGAGTGGCCGGCAACGGCGTCAGGTTGGAAGTTGTCACCCGCCAAACGAGCAGCAACCATCGAATGGACAAAAATAGCGGGTTGGGTAATACGAGTGGCTTTTAGCTCTTCGGCCGTCCCTTCGAACATAACATCCGACAGGCGGTATCCCAAAATATCATTAGCCTCCTCGAACAGATCACGAGCGATCGGTTGCTCATTGTATAATTCTTTTCCCATTCCTTCGAATTGGGCACCCTGGCCCGGGAAAACGTAAGCTTTCATATAATAAGTGTGTGTTTGTTTTAGTGTAATTTAGTTGAGATGAGATTGAGAAACTCATTGCGGGTCTCGACCTTTTGGAACTCGCCGGTAAAAGCAGAAGTTGTCGTGACCGAATTTTGCTTTTGTACCCCGCGCATCATCATGCAAAGGTGCTTTGCTTCGATGACGACCGCTACGCCCAATGGATTCAGGGTATCTTGCAACGAATGCAAGATTTGATCCGTCAGACGTTCTTGTACCTGCAAACGACGTGCAAAGACATCAATAATACGCGGAATTTTACTTAGTCCGACAATGTAGCCATTGGGAATGTAAGCGACGTGTGCTTTGCCAAAAAATGGTAGTAAATGATGCTCACAGAGCGAGTACAGTTCGATGTCTTTGACGATCACCATTTCTGAGTAATCCTCCTTGAACATCGCTGATCGGAGAATATCTTCAGCATTCAGATCGTAGCCTTGCGTCAAAAACTGCATTGCCTTGGCGGCACGCTCCGGCGTTTTAATCAGACCTTCTCGCGCAGGGTCCTCCCCTATTTCTGTAATTATGGTTTCAAATTTATTGATCAGACTGCCGGTCGTTTTACCGTCGTAAGTTTCTTCTTTTTTGTAAGACATCGAATCGTGTTTGGGAACTACTCGCCGTAATACTCAGCGTAGATGTTCTCGGTTTCATACAGTTTGATACAATGCAATTGGCAACCATCCAGTTCTGGCGCTAATTGTTGCCAAATCAGCATGACCAGATTTTCGGTAGTAGGTTGCATCCCTTGGGGAATGAAATCTACGTCCAGGTTGAGGTTGCTATGATCGAGAATATCAACAACTTTAGCTTTGATCAGTTTACTCAAGACCTTCACATCTATAATAAATCCAGTCACCGGATCGGGTGTCCCTTTGACCGTAACAAAGAGGTCATAGTTGTGCCCGTGCCAGTTCTTATTGGCGCATTTTCCGAAGGTGGCGAAGTTTTTCTCTTCGGTCCAACTATCTACCCAAAGTTTGTGCGCCGCGTTAAATCTTTCTCTTCTCGTTATATAAACCATGCCGTATTTATTTCGGTGCCGCAAAAGTACGAAGAAATTCGATTTGAATAAACATCCTTTACAACACTCTTTTCATCGATTTTTTTCTCAACTTGCGAAGATTCGCTTTTTATTGTAGATGTATTACATTTGCAAGAACGGCAACAGGGTTTATGAGTACAGCTATTAGTAACAACATTGTTCCAAGAGTCTTCCGCTTACTGACCAAACGGGTGGTTTATCACGGCTTGCTGTGGCTGCTATTGCTGGTTATTTTATTGATGATCGATAGCGGAGATCTAGGGTTTGGCTTCACACTCGTCATCGAAATAGTCAATGTGCTGTTCTTTGCCGTTGTGGTGTATATCAATCTACTCATTCTCATACCAAGATACCTCAACGACAAAAAGTTCCTGCTTTACTGTGTGATGCTCATTATGGGTGTCGTCTTGGTTACCCCGATTAAGCTGTTTGTTCTCTATTTTCTGTACGCTCCCTTTCCACGCCTCCAGGAAAACCTATTAACGAATCAGCATCTGTTCTTTATCTCAACTTTTATCATCGCGGGATCATCAACGATTTTTAAAATCATCTCAGATTGGATTCGCTATCAAAGAGATCGTCGGGATTTGCAAACCCAGACGATGCAGTCTGAGCTGAAGTTTTTAAAATCTCAAATCAACCCTCACTTCCTATTTAATACCCTCAACAACCTTTATGCCCTTACTTTAAAAAAGTCAGATAAAGCCCCGGAGATCGTTATCAAACTATCGGAGATGATGCGCTATATGCTTTACGAGTGCAATGAACGGCGGGTACTCTTGAGTAAAGAAATCTCGTATATCCGTAACTATCTCGATTTGGAACGACTCCGACAAGGTAAAAATGTGGAAATTGATTTTGTGGTTAAAGGCTACGTGACCGATCAGAAAGTAGCGCCTTTGATGTTCATTCCTTTTTTAGAAAATAGCTTCAAACACGGTCTAAACAATCAGATTTCCCACGGTTTTGTGACGATTGAAATGGAAGTTGGGGAACGACAAGTCCAATTCATGATCGAAAATAGTAAGCCCGAGCGGCTTCCAGTCATGGAACATCGGCGTAGTGGTGGAATTGGTCTGGTAAATGTACGTCGTCGTCTGAATCTTTTGTACCCAGACCATTATACTTTGCAAATTATGGACAATCCAAATACATACGCGGTTGAACTGGCAATTGATTTAGACTAAAAGTACAATCTATTTTTAGACTAATCTTTGCATGCTTAATGCAATAAAATCGGCACAAAGGAGTGAGATTAATGTCTCCTTCTAAATATATAGAACGAAACAACTCTTAACAACATGATCAATGTAATCATCGTCGATGACGAACCTTTGGCACTGGACGTGCTCGAAACTTATATTGAAAAAATACCCGAACTCAATCTGGTCCAACGGTGCAGCAACGCACTCGAAGCCAACGATGCCCTGAAAAACCATCAGATCGACTTGATGTTTTTGGATATTCAAATGCCACAGTTAACGGGCACCGACTTTCTCAAAACATTAACCAAGCCGCCGCTGGTTATCTTCACCACTGCTTTTGCCAACTATGCTCTCGAAGGCTTTGAACTCAATGCGGTAGACTATCTGCTGAAACCTATTTCTTTGGAACGTTTCATCAAAGCCGTTAACAAAGCAATGGAACAGATTGAGCTACAACGCAAAGATGCACCAGCTGCAGCAGCGAGTGGTGAGCCTGAAACCGATTTTATCTTTGTAAAAGCGGATAAAAAACTGGTTAAAATTAAATACGACGATATCATTTATATCGAAGGGCTAAAAGATTACGTCATTATCCGTCTGGATGCCACCCGAGTCGTTACTTTACAGACGATGAAGAGCCTGGAGGACAAATTACCTTCTAAGCACTTCAAGCGTATTCACCGATCCTTTATCGTGAATCTCGATAAGATTAATGCCGTGCTGGGTAATATGGTCGAAGTGATGGAAAAAGGACAAGCGAAGCATCTGCCAGTTGGTAAGAACTACCGCGACGAGTTATTAGCCATTATTAACAAAAATCGCTTGTAAGCTATCGATCCCTTTTTCGATCAATTAGCCAAACAATTAGGATGGTCGATCCACCGGACCGCGGCAGTGGCCGGCGGGGACATCAATCAAGCCTTTGCCCTGGATACCAATCAGGGCACTTTTTTTCTTAAGGCCAATCAAAACACTTGGGCGGCACAGCTATTTGAAGCGGAGACCAAAGGGCTCCAATTGCTGGCGCAAGCGAGCTTGCGTGTTCCCGAGCTTATTGAATCCGGTACAATTGAACACACTGCCTTCTTGCTGATGCGCTATGTCCCGAGCGGCATCGCAAAATCAACAAGCTGGGAGCAGCTCGGCCAAGGACTGGCGCTCTTGCATCAACATCCGCAAGACCAATTTGGCCTGGACCACCACAATTTTATTGGCTCCCTCCCACAATCGAACGGATATCACTCCAGTTGGCCAGATTTTTATCGCGCGGAGCGACTGGCGCCCCAAGCAATTGCGGCCAGTCAACGAGGTTTATTATCCGATAGCTTGCTGGCCGCTTTGGATCGGCTTTATGTCCGTTTACCGGAGCTTTGCCCGGAGGAACCGGCCAGCTTGATCCACGGTGACCTTTGGAGCGGGAATTTTCTTTTCGATCAAGATGGACAACCTTGCTGGATTGACCCCTCGGTGTGCTACGCACATCGGGAGATGGACCTAGCTATGACCCGTCTGTTCGGTGGATTTGCGCCGGAATTCTACCGGGCGTACGAGGCAGTGTATCCTTTGGCGCCCGGTTTTGAACAGCGCCTGGAGATTTATCAGTTGTATTACTTATTGGTACACGTCAATTTATTTGGAGCCAGTTACGTTGGCTCCGTCCGACGAATTTTAGAGCGATTTTAAAACCGGGTAGTTTTACGCTTGTCTGTGAAGTACAATCCATACATATTGGGATGAATCTGAATATGTACTATTATGGCCAATCCCATCCCGGATGTTCAAACGCTGGAAGATGCCCGCGCATTAATCGCTCAACAAGCTGATGTTATTGCTAAAAAAATCGCGGCCAATAACCCCGCTGATCCTTTTTGGCGTTCTGCGGCAACGGTTTTCAAAAATGCTTACCAAAACCCTATCCGAACTACAGCTCAGATTCTCCAACAAGACCCCATCATGACCTATGCAGGTACCGGTGGATGGGGATGCTTCGGTCCCCCTAAAACGCCGCTCCCTCCTTCGGGTATTTATGAAGGTTATCCTAATATCTTGGATCCGATGTGGATACGAGATGCTTGTGCTCAATACCACAGCTATCTTGGTCTTTTTCAGGAGAAATCGATTAAGGACGATCCTCGATTAGCGTCAGTAGGTTTGATCATTGAAGGCATCGTGCGAACTTGCTCCGTTTTTCTGACCAAAGTGACAAGCAACATTACTGTCCACGCCTTCAAAAGAGACGGACAACCCGCCTCGGCGGGATTGGATTATGAACCCGACTCTCTGGCTTACGTTATCTTCCTGGCTTATTCATATCAGAAAGCATCTGGCTCCACCCGACATCTCGATAGTTCATTTTGGACCTTGGCGCAAGCCATGCTAAAAATTTTCAATCAAAACCTACATACCTTTCCAGAAGGCGCAGCGCTGACTCGCACCCCTTATCGCCCCAGCGATGATCGCTCAAAAAGATTGTTCAATATTCCCATCAACGCTTTCATTGCGGTGGCCATGGAACAACTGGCGGAACTCGCCGAAAATTATTCCAAGGATAAAAACATCGCCAAAGGTGCCGCCCAGCTAGGTGCTAGTTTGCGCAAAGGCGTAAACGCGAAAGGCATCAGCAGTCCGCCTTCCAATCAGCACCTACGTATCTATGCTTACGAAACCAACGCAGGGATTCAGCCGGGACACACAGACCTGGAAGGACCGCCGCTTTTCCTGGACGACGCCAATGTCCCGAGCCTTTTATCACTGCCTTATTTAGGATTCTGCAAAAATGATGATAAGATCTATCGAAATACCCGCCAATTCGTTTGGTCGAGCATGAATACCAACTTCTACACCGGGCACGATGGTACCACAGCGTATGCCGGGATTGGGAGTGCCCATACTTTCAATCAGCACGGTGGCACGGATAAATCGATCTGGCCCATGTCTCTGATTATCCACGGACTCACCTCAGAAAGTCAGGATGAAATCAAGAGTGACCTTATACAGTTGGTAGCTGCCGCCCTCACGAAGGTAGATTGTACGACCATTTCCTACGGTTGTTCTCCGTCGGGTGCCTGCGCGCAATATCCTCCAGCAGGCTTTATGCACGAGAGTTTTTACGCAAATAATCCGTCTAGTTATACCCGAGGTTGGTTTGCCTGGGTCAATGCTTTATTTGGAGAGTGGTTAGAGGAGATGGTTCGTTCTGAGACTTTGCCTAGCTAAAAATCGAGAACCACGTCAGATACGTGATTCTCGATTTTGTAAAGGATGACCATTAGATCATCAACGATTCTATTCGAAATATTCTACGCTGAAAATACCTTCGGTTACGCGTACGGTATCCACGGGGACACCAAAATCGTACTGGACGGCGGTAAATTCGAAAGTACCACTCAACTGGTTCAAATCAGTGTTATGTGCGGTAATTTCCATCGTGCCCGTTTCAGTGATATATTCCCCCTCAAATAACTCACCGTACAGCGCACTAAAAGGAACATTATTGACTAGATCGTAAGTTCCAGTTGTCACTGTACCAGGTGCTACAAAAAACATTTGTCGCTCCTGGCTTTGATCGGATTGAAACTCAATATTTCCTTCATCTAGAAAACCTGCTACGAGATTTGCCGCGAAGTCATCGCCGTTGATTTTGGCGGTCATTTTTTCGGAGAAGCAGTCCGGGCAAGGGCCACCACAATCGACGCCGCTCTCCCCTTGGTTCAGAATACCGTCGCTACAGGATGGGCAAGGATCGCAAACGCCACCACAGTCAATACCGGTTTCATCTTGGTTTTGAATGCCGTCACTACAAGTTTCTGGAACGGTATCGTCGTCACTATCGCCACCACAGGCAACGACGAATAGGGAAAGTAATATAAAGGTGGTGTACAGCTTTAGTTTTTGAATCATAGAAACTTATTTTAATAATGAAATAATTTTAATGGAATTGATATCGAGATTTACTACGTTTTTAACCACTGATTACCAAAAGCAAAAATATTAAATTCAATCTATCTCTCTTTATCTGAAGCCGTTCTATTCAATAACTTTGGTGATAAAATGATGCTTTGCCATCTGATAGACATTGCATTATAATCTGATCTGTTTTGAAGCTAAAGATATGTTTTGCCTTAGGTCAATATCTAAACTTGATAATCTTCTTAATTGATCCAACTCAATCTTCCAAGCCTCTTTAAACGACACGCGCGCTCCCCTTGTTTCTGGCAGAGGTTTAGCTTCCCAATCCTCATAAAATTGGAAAGCCTCGTCTATTTCTCCATTAAACAATAGTAAATGAGGATAGAGATGAGTGAGCAGGGGGTTTTCCGGTACTTCTTGAAGACCTTTTTCATATGTTTGTTGGGCCAATTCCAATTGATTATTCAGCAGATAAGCAAAAGTCAGGCCTTCGAAATAACTCGCGATATCATTGGGGCTACAATTGTCACTTTCACAGAGTTCTAAAGCCCGTTTGAATACTTTAATTTGGAGGTCAATTTCTTGTTGTTTAAACTTTATAAATGGATTACGGAATTTTAAGTAACTCCCCATTCTCGAAAAATACTGATGGTCCTTTTTCTGGAGTACCCAATCAATTTCTGTCTCAACTTCCTTTTCCTTTTCCAACACCCATAAATTACATGCGCAGCCAGGTAACAGATCAGGTTTATTGACTCTATCGACAATTTGCTGCACATGTTCTTTTTCTTCCAGAGATACAAAAAAGCCTAAAGCGCGATCACATAGTAGGCTGTCTCCAAGGTTTGTCATTAATTCTGAAAAATCTGGACTATCTCCCGAAAATAGTGATGCTGCGTAGCTTATTAAATAAATCGATTGGTCACCACTATAGTCGTAATACGCTTTACTTAAGGTGGTAACATCTTCCCATTTTTGATACTCCGCTAAGTCTTCAATGATGTCATTCAAGTCTTCATAGGTAAGATTGGCTACAAAGGATATCATATCGTCATGTTCTAACTTCATCCCTGCTAAAACTAACTCACGCATCGGAATATCTACCACTCGTTGCTCGAGAAACGATTCCAATTTCCATAAGTATTGGATCATGCCATCCTCTGAAATTAAAATCAAATAGTCCTGTTTAGGTAGATTTATCACTTTTTTGATCACTCGCCCTTCTAGCGGAAAAGTGAAAATGGGAATGCCATTTTGGTTCCACTGATATACCCCACCCTGTTCTCCGTAAGAAATAAATGCCCCATCGTCGGTTAGCATTTGGAATTCATCTTCCGAGAACCTAGTATCCAATTGTGTAAAATCCTGCGTTTCTGTGTTCCAAAGCAAACAGATTTCTTCAAATTCGTCTTTGATCAGCACATGGCGACCAGTGGGAGAAATATAAATCTCGGCATCATCCCATTCGATTTGTCTGGTAACAGATGACCATCTTAAGCTTAACACCAATTGCTTTTCGCCATGATTAATCGCTAAGGAGTCTCGTGCTAATGGGGTGACTACCGCTTTATATTTCGTAAAGTCCGTAATTATTAATACAGGGCTTGACTCTGCATCCAACAAATAAATTGGTCCACCATCTTTTCGTCTCAGGCGATTACCATTTTTATCAGTAGGCGTTTCAAAATTTAGAGGAATTAGATTTTTTTCTTTAAAAGGGAGGTCTTGGAAGGCGTATGTTTCTTGCGCTTGATTATTAATAATTTCAAAACCTTGATTGGTGTACAATACAAAATAATCCCCATAATACTTCATCCAGCTATGCTGTTCTGGATAATAATAAATCGATTTAATCAACTCCATTTTTTCGCCATTGAAGCGATAAAACTTGATTAATTTATCATAAGTGCCTACTGCTAATTCTCGGCCGTCTAAAGTGCTAACGGCATCAAAAATTGGACTATTAAGCATTATGGGTGGGCGCACCTCCCAGCCGGAAAAGTCCCAGTAGATTAGTTCATCTCCAATAAAGCCTGCGATTCTCTCCATAGTAGGATGAAATGCAGGGGGGATAATGTCAAAATCATTGTATTTGATTTTCGCCAATGGTTGACCAACAATTGTCCAAACTTGAATTTCGCTATCGGTCAAGGCCAAAAGGTGACGCTTATCAGGAGAGAACTGTATTGCTTTTATTTTTCCATTATAACCAAAACAGTAATTTAATAACTGACCTTCCGCCGACCAGAGACCTATACCTTGTCGCAGTGGATCTTCAATAGCGAGAATACGACCATCCGGGGAGAAAGCTAAGGTTCGATTGATCCCGCCAGGTGCAGGAATGGTCCACGATTGGTTATTTTCCCAATGTCTCACATAAATTGAATCCCGCTTGGAGTGATAAGCGATCCTTTTGGCTGCTCCACTGATAACGGCGGTGCTCCAGCTCGATTTTTTTTCTTTTTTCCGATAAATGCATTTTCCTTGATAATCAAAGACAAAGAAGCTAGAGTTACTCTGAAGCAGGACATACTTACCTATCGCACTAAGTAAAAGCCGAATGTCATAGTTTTCGTCAATCACAATATCCGGTCCTAACGAAAAAGAGGTACTATCCCCCGTTTGAAAATATAAGAATACTTCTCGCCCTTCTAGTCTAATGATATCACCCTGAATATTCAGATTTGTAGTTAATGTTCTATAACCAAAAGTCTGTGCGTGGACTAAGGAGTCATAGGCGGTTGAATACACTTTAAAGTCTCGATTTGCGGTAATAAAAATAGAGTCGCCACCGGGCGAATAGGCCATTGAACGATAAAATAAAGATTCCAATGGTTTTGATTCACTGTAAAAGGCGGCCGCGGGGTTACTGATAATCTGACGAAGTGCGGTAGCAGCGGCATCATTATTTGGATGCCGTAAGTAATTATATTCAGCGATCCGCAGCGCCATTGTCGGATTCGTTTCAGCGGTTTGCAAAGCCAGAGCAATATTTTCAGCGGCGCGTGCTCGGGCGGCCGTTTCCTGGCGCGCCGCGAGGATGGCATCGATATAACCAGTCTTCGCTTTATCTAGCCACTGCTGAATACTTTTCTCTTGATCCGAGGTTAAGGAGGGACAACCTAAGGCAGCTTCAAACTGAACAATTGCACCATCGAAGTCATCTAACTGATAACGTTTGGTGCCTTTTTCTATAAGAGATTGGTAGCAATTTTCATCCTGCGCCATTCCATTATACCAGCATGTCAGAAGAAGGAATATAATTGAGACGCGACAGCATCTCATGGCTTTAAGTTTTCGTTGTTTGGATATCATCTGTAATATCTAAGCTAATTCTGAAAGTTCTACGCTTAAAATTAGCAAAACAAAAACTATCCAGCCATTTGATTAATTACTATCTTGATTACAATCAGTGTTTAGAAGCATGAAAATCGTTCAAACCCTATGGTCCAAGCCGGCAGAGCAGTCGAGCGAGCAGGTCTTCGATCGTCTGCGTGGTGGTTGGTTGGATAAACGATATCACCTGATCAGTTGGGCGATGAGTTGTCTAAGTTGCCGACGATTTTACGATGAGGTGGAATTAGTCACCGACGCTGCGGGTCAAGCACTACTGATTGATCTACTGGACCTCCCCTACACTTCTATTCGCTGTGAATTGGATCAGCTCAACCACTATCATCCCAGTCTCTGGGCAATGGGTAAACTCTACGCTTACGGTATCCAAGATCAACCCTTTTTACATATCGACAGCGATGTATATCTATGGGCTCGATTTCGCTCCGAAATTGAGCAAGCCGGGCTCGCTGTACAAAATGTGGAAATCAATCACAGCTATTACCGACAAGTTTTGGAGCAGCTCAATGAACGCATTGCGCTACCCCAATGGATGATCGCACCTTTGCAAGCCGATGACCTGTATTCTATCAATGCTGGTATTCTTGGAGGACACGATCTTGAGTTTATCCAAAACTACGTACAACAGGCCCGCGGTTTGATTGATAAACACCAGGCCGCAATTGTCGGTGTCGATAATCCGGGATTAACGAATACCATTTTTGAACAATACCTTTTCTATCAATTGGCACAACGCGAAGGCCGTCCAATTGTTTGTTACTACCCAGATCCTGATCCGGGTGACTACAGTTATTTGGCCCATCTGTATGCTGTACCCCAACGGTCGCAGTATGTTCATTTAATTGGTAAAGGGAATAAAACCAGTCCCTTATTACTGGAACAATTGGAAGAAAGGCTGCGTCAAGAGTTTCCCGATTATTATTACAAAATCGAAGCATTGCTGGCAGATCAGCTGGTTTAATGGTAGACGTTTAAATGTTGAACAACATCTATGAAAATTGTACACAGTTATTGGTCGAGTCCGAATCAAAAATCCAGAGGTTTCTTCATGGATGATCGCGCCAAAGGCGGCTGGCTGGATGAAAAATACAACTTGATGAGTTGGGCGCTTAGCTGTTTAAAAGCTAGGGAGTTTTATCCTCGCGTCGAGCTCGTCACCGATACCCCCGGCAAAGCCCTCTTTGTTGACACGCTTGGCTTGCCTTACACGGCCTGCTCTACGCGTCTTGACGAGCTGAGTCAGTATCCACAGGATTTGTGGACCGTTGGAAAGCTTTTTACCTACGCCATTCAGGATGAACCTTTCATTCATATCGATGGTGATGTTTACTTTTGGGAGCCACTGGGGGCAGAGATTGAACAAGCCCCTTTGGTCGTGCAGCATCTCGAACAGGATTTGAGCTTTTATTGGGAGATGCTGCAGCAGATCTTGGAAAAGGATTTTGCGATTCCCGCACAGCTTTATAAGTATTTTGAACAACCCCAGCACTTAACGGCAATCAACGCTGGCATCATTGGTGGTCAGCGTTCAGATTTTGTAAATACTTATGCCCAAACTGCTCTTCGATTCATCCAAAACAATCTGGATCGATTGTCAGAAATCAATATCAGCATTTTCGGTGTTTTTGTAGAACAATACTTTTTCCCTATTCTCGCTCAAGAGCACCAGATTCCAATTAAGTGCTACGATCCCGAGTTGTTGACTACTACGACGGCCTACCAGAAATTTAATGAAATCTACGCCGTTCCAAAGCGCAGAACCTTCGTACACATGCTGGGATCACTGCCTAAAAAGGATCAATTTCATTGCGAAAATTTGGCTTCTCGATTACGCATCGAGTACCCTGAATATTATTTTAAAATTGAGGCTTTTATTGAAAATAATTGTTAGTTCACGACGTTTAATTAAAAACCTTATATTATAAGAGGGATATTTTGCGAAATATAAAATATTCCTTTAAATTTGGAGACTTAAACAAAGCAACTAGAGAAAACAAGTTGCTTCTTCCGCAAACCTCTCATTACGCTCAACAAGAAGCAAGGCCTCCGTACCTTTCTTCACTTTGATTGGATTAGTACTCTTCGACGTCTATTCCATATCAAATCTTTTACTATCTACATTTTCACTCGATCTGTTTAAACCACAGCTACCAAACTACATTGGTCTAAGTTGTATCATTCCCTTTTTGTCTGTAGGCACTGAGTACTGTCCTATTCAGGCCTGGCCATTTTATGTCTTGTTCCGAGTGGAACTCCAAACGCGGTATTATTTAACCCTTTAAATATTTGAATCATGAAAAAGATCAAATTGAAACTGAACAAAAAGGTCGTAACGGCTTTGTCGCAGGAAGAAATGCAACAAGCTCAGGGAGGTCACTCCTACTACCTTTGTTACACTCAGTACTGTGGAAGCGGTAGCTGCTACTGCGGTTCTAGTAACTGTCCAAGTGCTACGAATTGTGCTAGCGACAACTGTCCAAGCGACTCTGGTTGCGGTAGCGGCAGCGGTGGTACTAGTCAAAGCCACAGCTACTACATGTGCTGCTAAGAGCATTAATTGTCCAATCGGGATGTTCCGTCCCGATTGGCTTTTTCCTTGTTATTGCCTTTTTCAATTCACCCAAAAGCCAGATCATCAAATGAAAAAAATAAAACTCAAGCTCAATAAGAAAATTATCTCTGAACTGAGTCGACTGGAAATGCAACAAGCGCAAGGTGGACACTCCTATTATTTGTGCAATCCTTCGGATCGTAACTGCGACCCCGACCCCAGCGCGGCTTGTCCAACAACTTGTTGTCCTTCAGCTCAGTCCATTATCTGTCCACCAGCATCAGGGAATCAGCACAGCTATTACTCTTGTTGCTAACTGCCGAATCGATACGCTTGGTTAGAATGAATGAGAATGTAAAACGTCTTCTCGTATTTCTTAACCCTTAAATATTTTTCAATCATGAAAAAAATCAAAATCAAGCTTAACAAAAAGGTCATCTCGGCACTAAGCAAAGAAGAGATGGGGCAAGCTCAAGGTGGAAACTCCTACTACGGCTGTGATTCTGATGCTTGTCTTAGTATTACCTGTTGGCCCAGTGTCCACGTTTGTCCTTCTGAAGGATGTCCAAGCGAAGGTTGTCCTTCGGCTTCTGTTTGTATCAGTACTGGTGGTGATAGTTTTTACAACTGCTGCCGTTAGTGACCTTACACAGCTCATCAGAAGTTATCAGTAACCCGTTTGTCCTCTTGTTCATCCAATCATTATGGCGGTGCAAGTTGGGATAAAAACCAGTTGCTACACTTGTGGCTAAACACTGGTCATCGTACCGAATTAGCGGAGCCAGTCCCTTGGATTGGCTCCAATTATCGCAAATAAAAAGTAACCCTAAATGATAAAAACTGAATTTCCCTATCACGCTTTAGATGCGATGGCCGAGACCTACCCTTACCTTAGCCAACCCGCTTCTTTTTACCTGTTATCCGGTGATTTGGGGATGGTTTTTTACCAAATCCATCGCGCTTTACATCAACAGGAAACCGAATTACCGCCTGAAGTTGAGTTGTTTCTCGAACGCTATACTTCGCATATGCACCTCTCCCCCCAGACTTACAGCTTCGCCGAAGGTGGGACGGGCTTTAGTTGGGTCCTGGCTTATCTCAACAACCTGGGTATTCTGGAATTTGATGACGAAGATTTTGCTGAGCTCGACACCTTTGTCCATCAAATGGGGATGCACCAATTTCAGTTGGGCAACTATGATTTGTGGTACGGTGGGATAGGCTCCGCGCTTTACTTCTGGGAAAGAGGTGGTGATCATCCCTACTTTGCACAAGCCATCGATACTCTGGATCAAACGGCCATTAAGGACGAGCAAGGTATTCGCTGGCTCTACCAGCGCCGCTTAGCTTTTGAGGGAAAAGAACAAGCAGATTTCGGTTTTGCACACGGTTTGCTATCCGTGATGGTCTTCCTCGCTCGGGTACACCAAATGGGGATTCGAAAAGAAAAATCCATGGCGCTACTCGAAGGGCTCTTCAAATTTTTACAGCCCGCGATCAAGCTCAGCGCTGAAGGCCGAAATTTTCCTTCCGCCTTACAATACAATGGCGACGCACCCGGCGTCAAGTTCACCAATCGCCTAGCCTTTTGCTATGGAGATCTCGGCGCCGCTTGTGCCTTTCAATTGATTGGTAATTACACGGGACAAGATCGCTTTTTTGAGCTGGCACAGCAGCTTGGCCATAGAACTTTAGGTCGCCAATCCGCTGAAGATACCGGCTTAAGCTTTGGCGGTATGTGCCATGGCTTTTACGGTGCAGCCTATCTCTACGCCAAACTTCATCACTGGACTGGTGACAAAGCTTACCAAACCGCTATGGAATTTTGGCAAGAAGAAGGCCACGCCTTTATCGAACGGGTTGGTGGTATAAAAAATTTCTGTGGGGATGCGGCCTTTACGGAGTCTGGCACCATCATCGACCATGGCTTTATCAACGGCAGTAGCGGTGCGGCACTGGCCCAATTAACTATTGACAATAAAATGCAACATGCCGGCTGGGATCGGATGCTATTTCTGAGCTAGCAAGTTGCTTAAAACTAATGATATGCTAAAACTAGGTTTATTAGACTTTGGCTTTTTTGATGCACCACGCTTACACTCTTACGAGGTGCTCGACAATCTTTTTGAGGTCGCTCCCAAAGCTGACGAATTAGGGTTTTCACGCTATTGGCTGGCCGAGCATTACGAACATGGTGTCGGCTGGCGCAATCCCGATCATCTTGTGGGCTTACTTTGCGGATCAACTGAGCAGATCAAGGTTGGCCCGGCGGGCGTACTCTTGCTTTTACACAGCCCTTTGGCGGTAGTACAACGCTATAAACAGTTGGCCTACTTGTTTGACGGTCGTATTGATCTAGGTTTAGCCCGCGGGGTATCAGAACAACACGTTGCTAAGGCACTGTGGCAGCAAGATGAGGTTGATTTCTCTCGCGATCGGTACGCGCAAATGATGCAAGAATTATTTCACTTTTTCCGAGGTACATTCCCAGAAGATCATCCCAGCAAAAGCATAACGGTTCCACCTCACACCCATGTAGAACCTGAGGTCTGGACTCTAGGAACAGGCCGGGGAAGTATTCCTTTTGCGTTGGAATACAACACCGCCTTTTCCTTATCTCTTTTTCACAAAACAGCTAATGCTAATGGTGGTGGGCGCCCGGAGTATTTACACGAACTACAAGATCGTTACCGGGAACAATTTGGGGTTGAAGCACGCTGCAACATCTGTATCGGTGGCTTATGTGCCCCCAGCTACGAGGAGGCCCAGCGGCGGCTAAAGTTGCACGTTCAAGCCCATGCCTCTATTGAGCAAAATGTGGTCGGCACACCCGAATCTTGCCGGGAACAATTACTGGAATTACAGGATAAATACCGGGTAGACGAAATCATTTTTTGTGATTTGAACGTCCGTTTGGAGCACCGATTGGAAGGGCTACAAATGCTAGCCGAAACGATGCAGATGGTGGTTGTTTAGAGTTATTTAAAATTAGATTATTTTGAAAAATTATCAGCTTTCCCCTCATTTTATATTGCGTTGTCCTTTGCTGCCCTATACGGAGATGATCCGCCGGTTGGATGGTGCAGATCACGCAGCTACTTCTAAAATCATGAAAGCCTATTTCGCTCAACCCCAGGTTTTCGAAGCTTTGCTCATCGCCGCCCCTGAGCTCGCCGAACGCTGTCGACAATGGCTCAATGATGAACTTAATAGCAATAGCCGCTCCCAGGATATCGAAACTGGATTGATGCGCTACTTGAGCCGAATGACTTTCCGGGCCACTCCCTTTGGGCTCTTTGCAGGATACAGCGTTGGCGAGTGGCAAAAAACGCCTGATGTCACCTTTTACGCCAATCAAAAGCATCTCAAGCGTCGCTCTCGTCTGAATATCGAGTTCATTTATCAGTATTTGAAAATGATCGTTCATTCTCCAACGGCAAAAGCCTGTTGTCGATTTTTCACCAATACCACCACATACCAGATGGGAGACGAGCTGCGGTATTTGGAATTTAAATTGGACGGCAAAAAGGATCGGGATCGCATTAGCTCGGTTGAGGATAACGAGTTTTTACAAGCCGTGCTCGTCCGGGCACGGGAGGGGGCCTATTATCAAGAATTAATTCGATTGTTAACCGACATGGAGGTAGATGATGAAAGTGCTGCAGAATTTGTTGATGATCTCATTAGCTCAGATTTATTGCACAATGAGTTACTCCATCTCCCGGTTTTGGGTAAGGATTACCTTATGCACGCCATTGACATCCTCGATCGCATTAAAGTCGATTTTCAGCTGGCAAACAAGCATGAATTGGTACAAGCTCAAACCAAATTAAAACAACTCCAAGCGGACCTCAATCAGTTTGATCAGCAAGTTGCCGAGGGAGCTACAAACGGTGATTTTTTGAAAAAGGCCGCCCAGCGCTGGTTTGACAAGGAAGAGCCCGAGGCCTTCCCTCTCCAAGTGGAAATGTTCCGGCCACTCAAATCTAGTCAATTGGATTATACGATCGCCGCTAGTGTCCGCCGAGCCTTGAAAGTAGCGAATCGTTTCAGTCCACATGGCCAAGGTGAACATTCAAACCTTCGACGCTTTCGCAACGCTTTCTTACAGCGTTTTGAAGGTCGGGAAATGCCGTTGATGCAAGCCCTTGATCCAGAGAGTGGCATTGCCTATCCCAATCCTGATACAATCAAGGCCGGTAAGCTCGGATTCATTGAAGATGTCCCAGCCGGGCGGAATCAAAATAATGGTCAAACCCCGACGGTACGCTGGGGAGAGATCGATGCTTATTTATTTAAACTCTGCCAACGAGCTCAGAAAGAACAACTCCACGAAGTTGAAATCAAGGATGAGGATATCCGGGATTTGCCACAAGACTGGAAAACTAATCCTTGGTCCATCAATGCTCAAATTGCTTTGCTAGATCGAGAAAGTCCTATTCCGGGGAAGCCCTTGATCCAACTCAAGGTGGCCGGCGGTAGTTGCTCAGCTAACCTCATTAGTCGCTTCTCAGGCTTGGATGCCCAGCTTGATGAGCATGTTCAAAATATTCCCCGGCAAGAGCAGGAATTACAACCGGAAGTTATACTGGCCGAAATAGTTCATCACGCCAAACTCGAACACGGTAACTTTATGTTTCGGCCACACCTGCGGAAGTACGAAATTCCTCTGCAAGCGGTCTCGTTACTCCCACCGGAGCAGCAAATTCCAGTAGATGACCTCTTCGTTTCGGTCAACGGCGAACGGGTTATTCTTCGTTCCAAACGTTTGAATCGAGAAATCGTACCGATGCTCACGATTCCGCATAATTTCAATGCGACATTCAATCTGGGGGTTTATCGATTCCTTTGTAATTTGCAGACCCAGAATCGAACGGCCTGGTTCAATTTTTCGTGGCGGGACACTTCGCAGTTATTCACATTCCTGCCGCGGGTGCGCTATGAGAATATCATTTTGGCACCCGCTCAGTGGTATTGCCGCAAGGAACAAGTTGAGCATATGTATAAACTTCAGGACCGCACACTTCAGGAAGCCATTAAGGCTTTTCGGGCGGAGTGGCGCATTCCACGATACGTCTGCATTGCTCATCCGGGCTCCGATAATAAACTCTTTGTAGATTTAGATAATCCTGTTTTCCAGGAAGTCTTCCGCAAGTTTTTGCGAAAAAATCCGATGGTTCACATTATCGAATCTCTTTTCCCAGAACACGAGCCGATGTTGAAAGATGAGGCCGATGAAGGCTACGCCAACGAAATGCTCGTCTCCTTTGTTCACAAGGTCCACCGGCCCTGGCCGAAGCCAAAACGTCAAACGGAATCCCCTTTACCCATTCCGCGAAGCTTTGCTCCAGGTAGCGAGTGGTTATACTTCAAAGTCTACCTCGGCGTCAATTCAGCCGATGAATTCTTGACGGATAAACTGCTGCCACTTGTCAATCATTTGCGTAAGCATCAGCTCATTCGGCAATTCTTCTTCATTCGCTATTCTGATCCAGAGTTTCATCTTCGAATTCGCTTCCGTGTTAGTGATCCTCAGCACTTAGGGCAGCTCATGTATCACTGGCATCAAATTACAGGACCACTTGTCCATCAAGACATTATAAAAAAGGTCCAATTGGATACTTACGGGCGAGAAATTGAGCGCTACGGAGCAAAGAGTATAGAATTGGCCGAGCGGATATTTGATTTAGATTCCGGGCATATTATTGGCTTTCTGCGGCGACAGAAAGAACATCCCGAGTCCGAAACTTTGCGCTGGCAGCTGGGATTAGCGATCTTCGAAGATTATCTAACGGCCTTTGGCTACACGGGCCATTCACGAGCGGCTTTTATTCAACGCGGATACGATAATTACTTTCGAGAATTTAGCGGTAGTAAGCATACGCTTAAGGCTATCAACAAAAAATATAAGCAACATCAAGCAGCCATTCGGGACATCGTAAACGGTAGCCAACAACTCTGGCCTCGCCCCAATGCTGATTACCACTTTTTTGCGCCGCCACTAGCCGAGACTGCCCAATTAATCCTTAACTTAAAAGACCAAGACCTACTCGATGTTGACTTCGACGAAATGGTTTGGGGGCTGATCCACATGAGCATTATTCGTTTATTTCCCTATATGAATCGAAAATTCGAATTTGTCCTTTACGCGCTCTTACACAAACAATACTCTACGACTGCCGTTGAGTCTAAGCTCCAAAAACAACTATGAATCACGAAAACGACACCTCTACCCTAGCCTTGCCTTCAATCCAGGCAACTCTTGATCGGCTAGCCCTAAAGGCTCAAAGCATTGATCAGCAGACTCCCGTATCCTTAGCTGATGGTGCTTGTGGTATCTTGTTGGTTTTGCTCGAAGCATATCAACAAGCCGCCGATCCTCGGTTGTTGGATACGGCCCGAAATCTAGCCAATCAACTTCTTATCAGGGCAGATCAGCAAGCTGGCCATCACTACGGACTTTGGCAAGGTAAAGGTGGACTCATTTTCGCCCTCACCGAACTTTATCGGCTCAGTGGCGAAGACCACTGGCGGCAGCAAGCTTTACAACTAGCCGAAGGAATTGCTGCTTTCTTACAATCTAAGTATGCCAACAGTGGATGGTACGATGGTAAGAGCGGCAGCTTGCAGGCACTTTATCATTTGTTACTACACTATGAATCCAACCAAACCCTTGTTGGCGCCTTGCTTTGGCAGGGGGTTACTGAGCTGATTCATGCGACTCGTTGTCGGGGCGGTGGCGTTTGTTGGGATCTCGGCAAAGATCATATTGACGGCCGGATTGGACATGGTGCAGGAAGCAGTGGCGTGGCATTTACCCTGGCTCACTTTTGTGCAGATACTAGCTTTGCTCAGGAAATGATTAGAGAGGCTATCGCTTACGAAAATATACACTGGTCAGAGGAGGCAGGCAATTGGCCAGATTTGTATCGGCCCATTCAATCTGCAGCCACTGATGCGGAGTATCGACAGCGCTATCAAGATGAAGGACCTCAAGTCTTAGCCCCAGATTATCATCAATGGAATACACGCCAAGGCACTTTAGGGGTATTGCTAAATCGTGCGTTGATTTGGCACTATGAGCCGGAAATTGCCGAGCGCGATGTGATCAGGGCTTTACAGCAGCTTAGCCAGCCAGACGTTGCGCCAAATCAATGGCAAATGATCGACTGTCTAAGTTTTGAGCAGAGCCGGGCGATTCTGGATAAACAACTCACGGGCACGGCTCACGCTCAACTGTTGGCACTTGATGAAGCTGTACAAGCACATTTGTACACATTCCAGCCCGCCCAAGAAGAGGGTTTAGCTGAAGGGCAAGCCGGCTGGGTACTATACTGGCTCATGCGGCGCAGTGGTTCCGGCCATCCCCTCTTCCAACCGGTACAACGTGGTCAAATACAATTACAAAAGGGACATTGGCAATTAGCTTTGTTGCAGCAGCATTTTCGGCACAGCCATCAAATCTTGCAACAAAGTGGTGCCTTCAATGCCCCGGAGACGATGGCAGAATTCGCGAATTACACCAGCCAGCAATTACCAAATATGCAGCGACAGCTTTGTGATCGTTTCGTTGATCAGGCACAAGGACCACATCGGGCCGCTTTCAAAGAATTATTTGAGCTTGAACGCGAATTGTTCCGTTACGAACAACGACCACAATCCCGAGTGCAGCTTTTTATCGAACAATACTTCCAGTACGAACTAGCAGAATACTTACTCGGGCATAATGACGCGTTTATTTTACAACAAACTTATCAATTCCGTCCCACGGTTCTCTTTCGAGAAACACAGTGGAAGTGGCCCATCGAGCAGCTGACTGATAATCTTTTGCATAATCTGGAAAAACCAGCGGATCACTATGATTTGCTCATTGTGCCAAATTACCAGCATGGCTTGGTACGTCTTACTTATTTAGATGGCTTCGATCAGGTATTCGTCAATTTCGAACAAGCCATTAGTGGAGAAGAACTCATCTTAGCTATCCGTGCAGAGATGGAGATGAGCAAAGAACAAATCGGAGAGCTGAAAAGCACTTTAGTACGGTTTATCATTCAAAGTATCCAAAAAGGTTACTTGGTCTGTCCGAACATAAAAATAAATACGAGGGCTTAAAATATGTTTAAAAAGTCGTTTCCAATCATTCGACAAAAGGAGCAGGCCGACTGCGGCTTGACCTGTCTGCAAATGGTGTCCAAGTACTACGGACAGTTCCATAGTTTGCAGCAATTGAGGCGTCAGGTCTACTTTCACCGGCAAGGCGTGTCGCTAAAAGGGCTCAGTGATTTGGCGGAGGCGATTGGATTTCAAACTTTAGGCGCAAAATTGACCTGGGACGGCACGGAGGAAGAGAGTGGATTACGGGATATTCACCTGCCTTGCGTTTTACTTTGGAATCAGCATCATTACGTCATCCTGTACAAGATCAATAAGCGATACGCCTGGATTGCAGATCCGGCCCGTGGTAAGATGCGTCTATCCCGCAAGGAGTTTCTCAGCGAATGGGTCATCAAGGAGGATAAAGGTATCGTTTTGCTTTTGACCCCTACCCCCCGTTTCTACGAAACAGAAAATGAAGAAATAGACCGCACTGGTTTTGGCTATGTCTTTCGCTACCTCATCCCTTATCGGGGGTTATTCGGACAGGTTGGATTAGGCCTCATTGTGCGCATCGCCTTCTCAGTTCTGTTTCCTTTCCTCACCCAATCGGTGGTGGATATCGGGATTGCCAATCAGGATCTGAGTTTTATCTTCTTGATTCTAGTGGCGCAGATTATGCTTTTTGTCAGTTCGACCATGGTGAGTATTTTACGAACTTGGATCTTCTTGCACGTGGGAACACGGGTAAGCTTTGCCTTGATCTATGATTTTCTAACCAAACTGGTAAAACTACCCCTGAGTTTTTTCTATCGTAAAACCAGCGGGGAAATCCTGCAGCGGATTCAGGAGCACGAACGGATCAACGCCTTTTTATCCAGTACAACCGTTGATATTGTCTTTTCGATGTTCAATCTGGTCATTTTCAGTTTCATTCTGTTCTATTACAGTGCAACGATTTTCTTTGTTTTCTGGGGCGCTAGCATCCTGTATCTGGTTTGGATTTTAATCTTTTTAAAAAGAAGACGTAAAATTGATTACGAGAGTTTTCAGTACCAGGCGAATAATCAAACTAAGCTCATTGAAATCATTGACGGAATCCAAGAGCTGAAACTCCAAAACAGCGAACGGAAGCGGCTTTGGGAATGGGCTACTTTGCAAGGACAAATTTTTAAAGTCAATATCAAAAACCTGATCGTCAACCAAATGCAAGGTCAGGGGGCTGGTTTTATCAATCAACTCAAGAATATTTTTATCACTTTCCTTGCTGCCAAAGCCGTTGTTGATGGTAATATGACCCTGGGGATGATGCTTTCTACCCAGTATATCATAGGACAAATTGACGGGCCACTCAATTCTATGATTGGCTTCGTACAAAGCTATCAGGATGCGAAAATGAGCTTGGAACGGGTCGGACGGATCAATGAAGAACCCGAAGAAGAGGAAGATCACGAAAACAAAGTGGCCGTGCTTCCAGCCGGCGATATTGAGATTGAAAGCTTATTCTTTCGCTATCACAACGAGCAAGCTTACATCTTAAAGGATATTAATATCACTATCCCCCGGAATAAAATTACAGCCATCGTCGGACATAGCGGAAGTGGAAAAACAACTTTACTAAAACTCATTCTGGGTTTTTTCAAAGCTAACGAAGGAAAAATTCGGATTGGGAATACCGATTTACACCAAATTCGCAATAGTACCTGGCGGGAAACCTGTGGCGTGGTGATGCAGGAAAGCTATCTTTTTAGTGATAGTATTGCGAATAATGTTATCGAAGGAGAAGAAAAAGTGAATATTGAACAACTACATCGCGCGTTGGATTTTGTGAATTTGACAGAATTCATCAATAGTCTACCAAACGGTATTAATACCGATGCCGGGGCTCGGGGCGTATTTATGAGTCAGGGACAAAAACAGCGTATTTTACTGGCTCGAGCCATTTATAAAAATCCAAATTTCATCTTCCTCGATGAGGCAACAAACTCTCTAGATGCCTATAATGAAAAAGTCATCATGGAGAACCTCACAAAATTCTATACTGGTCGGACCGTCATGATTGTGGCCCACCGCCTGAGTACTGTTAAAGATGCGGATCAGATCATTGTATTGAAAAATGGTGAGATCGTTGAGGTGGGTACACACGATATTTTAGTACAACAGCGCGGCCATTATTACACGTTAGTGAACAATCAGTTAACGTTAGAAATTTAATACTTACGATAATTCATCTTATGCCTTCAATTTTCGGAGAATATCGGGAAAAAAAAGAAATCCAACAGGTCATCGGCAAGATGCCCGGCTGGATTCGTTGGGGGATCAGTGTCATTTTCCTGGCCGTTGCCATTATCTTTTCTACCACTTGGCTGCTGGAGTATTCTGACGCGGTCGAAGCACCAATTGTCATCAACGCAGCTAACGCTCCTGTGCGTGTTTTCCCGGAAAAAATCGGCATTATTGACTCCATTTTGGTTGCTGAAGGCCAGTACATCGAAGAAGGTCGTCTGCTGGCCGTCCTTCAGACGCCGGGAGACTGGCGAGATATCCTTAATCTGGAAACGGACCTAAGCGCACTCAAACAAGCAGAGAACATCGATTTTAAGATTAAGACCGAAGCCAAGTTGGGTATCTTGCAAGACGCCTACGCTATATTTTTACAAAATCTCAACAACTATCAATATTTCATAAAGAACAATATCTATCGCCAACGTATCACGGCCGTAAAAGATCGCGTCCAGTTGATCCGTGAGCTCATTTCTGCGCTCGGCCAACAGGTCCAAACCGCAGATACCGAGCTGGGCATCACCGCCCGTGACCTCAATCGAAACGAACAGATGCTGGCCGACGGGCTGATCAGCGAAACGGATCTCGAAAATAAGCAAGTTAATTTTTACCGCAATAAACGACAAAATCAACGCCTCGAATCCGAGATCATTCAACACCAAATTACGATTAATGAACTCAATGCTCAAGTGGTCGAGCTCGGCCAGTCACTTCGCGATGAAGAACAACAACAACGTGTCCAATTGTTCACTTCGGTCGATATTTTGCGTGACCGTATCCGAGTCTGGAAACAGGCGCACCTGATTTATGCTCCGGTGAGCGGCCGTATTTCGCTTATGGCACTTCTCCGCCCCAAAATGCGGGTTGGCCCGGATCAACCCTTGCTGACCTTGGTTCCTCAAGAAGATCCTAGCCGTATCGAAGGGTTAGCTTCTGTCGGTGGACAAAATTTTGGGAAAATTGAAGCAGGCATGCCCGTAAAAGTGTACCTCGAAAGCTTCCCCCACGAGCAATACGGAGTCTTGGAAGGTGTCGTTGAGCACATTGGATTGGTCCCCCAGGATAATAACTATATGATTGAGATCAGCTTTCCCAATCAACTGCGCACCAGCTATAAACTGGACTTACCTTTTAAGCAAGAGATGCGCGGTCAAGCCAAGATTATTGTCAAGCCCAAACGACTTATCCAACGCTTGACCGAGCAGATTATCGCTCGCACGGAGCTCTAGTATTTACTAAATTGTATAGATCGCTGCCCGTGCTGATTACCTAAGTGCAGGGTATATACACCAGCAGGCCAAGTGTCCGTTGACACGCTAAATTCTAATTGATTGCCGCTTGCTGTAAAATTTTGCTGCCATACCTGTTGTCCTAAGGTATTAAAAATGGTAGCCTTTACTTGTCGTTCTGCCCAAAGTCCCGAAGCGGTAACGGTAAGTTGATCTTGAACAGGATTGGGTTGGAGTTGGATGTCCCAGTTTCGCACTTCGAACTCAGTTGTACTTACCAGCCATGGTGGTAGTAAATTAATATTAAACCAGGTCGTATCTGCACCATTACAAGTGGCATCATTCCAGGCAACAAGCTGTACCGTATAGTTGTCAAAATCGGGATAGGTATGTTGAGGATTTATTTCAGAAGAGATAACACCATCACCAAAACTCCATTGAATACTATCGGCATTAAGCCCTGTAAAGGTAAATTGCCAACTCAGTGAATCTTCTTCGTTGATAAGATTAGCAGTCCCAGATGCGCCAACAATATTGCGTTCGAAGTCGATTTTGATGATTCCACCATCACAAAATACGTCTTGTTCATCTCCATCCGCATAGGCGTTAGGGAGTGTTTCTAAAACCCCAAAATCAGCATCATCACAAGAGCAAACGCCGATATAGATAGTCCCATTTTTATCAAAATGATTAATACCTCCATCCGTATGGGTAGCATTACCCAGATATGTAGCATATTCCAAATCTGTCGCCATTGGAGATAGTACCCCCACATAGAATTCATCCTGTCCTGTTTCGCCATCAATACTTACAGGGAGTCCCTCATGGGCTTCAAATCCCTCAAAATAGATAGCGCCACACTTATCAACCATGAAGCCGTGAGGAATAAAATCAAAGGCACCTTGCATCGCCTCTACTCCGATAACGGTGCTATAATTCAACTCATTCAACTCAGAATTCAGGGACATTATAAACTGCCGACTATTAATGCCGGCAGAATAAACATTGTCAGAAATTGGCATAATACCTCTGGTCAATCCCATACAATGAATATTGTTATCTTGATCAAAGTCCATAAGTAATATTGAATCATCGTGACCTGTTCCCCAAAATGTAGAAGCTAATAAGGTACTTCCGTCACTAGACAATTTTGCAATAAATGCATCCGTCGCCCCTCCATTCCATTCAGTTTGTAAAGCATTAGTCGTTGTTGGAAAGGTTGTATTATCAGTATAGCCCGCAACGTACACATTAAGGTCATCATCCACACGTAAACAAGCAATACGATCTTTTCCAATATCTCCCAAATATGTCGCCCACTTAAGATTTGTCAGGTTATTATTGATTTTTAAAATGACGCCGTCTTGTTCCGTTGAACCATCCACCTCATCATTTATGGTATCGTACGCATTATTAGTCACTGGAAAATCTGAAGAATTGGTACTAGTAGCGATGTAGATATCTCCAAAGCGATCAATTACCATTTCGGAACGCAATGAATAAGTATTATATCCAATAATAGCAGTAAGAAAATAAGCATCATAGTCACTCCCCCCTATAAAAGTGGAAGCCAACAAATCACTACCATCAGCATTTAATTTGGAAATAGTGATATCTGTTTCTCCCCCAAATTCAGTTTGAAATGCATCGGTAGATGTTGGAAAATCCGAACTGCTGCTGGTCGTAAATAAATAGACTTGATTTTGATGATCAGTTACTAAACTAAGCGGGAATTCCGTCTTTTCACCCCCTAAATAAGTGCAATAAATTAACTCCGAACCATCTTCATTAAATTTGCTTATATACGCATCCCCAACCCCATTAAAAGTCTGATCGTAGGCACCCGTTGTTACATTAAACCCACCATCATATACAAGACCATATAAGTAGGTATTTCCGTATTGATCATAAGTCGCACCGTGCCCAAAAGCAGTTGCTAACCCCACTCCCGGACGTCCGATAAGCGTCGCCGCTACCACCGTTGGATCAATCAGAATTGGCCAGTCAGGATCATAGCCCTCTGGAAATTCAAAACGTACACGGTCACCTTCTAACACATAAGAACAGGCGAGCAAACGACGCTCGCCCTGTACAACTTGATATGCCAGTGGCTCCGCCTCGATAATTTGGCCAATAGAGGTCTCGATTTGCAGTTGGCCATTCTCCAGGCTCAAGCCATCTGCTCCGGTATATTGCCACTGAATTTGGGCTGGATCACTTCCGGCTGTAATCCAGAAGTTGTATTTCAAGTTTTGCAGATCGCTGGTTACTTCGAGATCAATGCCTGGATATAAATCATCGTACCATACTTTATCGTAAGCTCCGACCCCACTGGCCCAACGCTTTGAATCATTTCCTAAGAAATAGTTGTAATTGGCTTTTTGTCGACCTTCGCCACGCAATTGAGTCGTTTGCGCGTCCAGAAATTTTACTCTGTAACCATGAAAAGGAATTGTAATGGGTTCAGCCTGCTTATCATACACTACATTGTGCAAATCTAAGCCCTCGGCTGTTTCACTGGCAAAGGCATAATGAAAACCATCAACTGCAAACGCAACTCGACTAAACTGTCCTAAACTTGCCTGGTATCGGATCGCAGTAGGCCACTGATTTTTATTTTCAACAAATCTAAACTCTTGCGCAGATAGATGTAGATTACCTTGAAATAGAATGCATAAAAGGAAAAAAAACAGGTACTGAAAAGTGGACGTTTTCATAAGCAAATAGTTTACCGAAAAGATGATGGGATTGTAATATGCTTCACTTCGAAAGCGAGTTTAAATATTCATAAACTGTGGTAAACTCACTCATTACTAATTTAGCGATTTCTGCAATACGATTTAACCTTGGTATTGGCGCTCAGTTTACAAAAGACTGTATAAATATCTTTGACATTAGTCGAATTTACTCTCGTCACTAATAAGTCTCTTTTATTTTAACAAGACATTCTATCCGACTATGTCTAGATTAAAACTCCTCCTAATTGGTCTTTTCTTGCTCTTGGCTCACTTTGCTATTGCCCACCCCGCCTGGGGTATAATTATGGATGAGCAGGGTAACTTTTATTTTGCCGACATTGGTCACCATGAAAGGGGTACGCTTTGGCGGTTAAGCGCCAGTGGAAAATTAACTGCGTTATTGAAAGACTTCCACGCTCATAATGTCGTGTTGGATGCCAGGGGAAATATTATTTCGGCCCACGGTGAGGATCATCATACGCTCGTTCGTCTATGGACCAGCGGGGAGATGGATACCTTGTTGACGACCACTGATCTCGATGAATTTTACGGTGGCAATTGGACCCGCTCGGTGAATGGTAACATTTATTTCTGCCTAAAACACCACGTTTGGAAAATAGGCCTTGATGGCCAAAAGACAAAGCACAGCCCACTCCGTTTGGAGTGGAACCAGGCTATCTTTGTTGATGCGGAGGAGAACATCTATGTTCCCGATATTGGCCAAGGCAATGGCACGCTTTTCAAAATCAAGCCAGACGGATCTTATCACGCTATTGCACGCGATCTCATCGAAGTGCCAGCCGGAAGAGAAAAAGATCCACACGCTGATATTCTACAGGGCATGGCTAAGGACTCTGAGGGCAATGTCTATATTGCAGATCTTGGTGGACGTCGGATTGTACAGATTGGCCCCAATATGACGACAAAAACCTTCTATCGTTCCGCTTCTGGTCATTCGCCCAGCGGTATTTGCTTTGACGGACGGACCGCTTATGTATTAGAAGACGGACCGCGTATTGTAAAAGTGAGTCCTAATGGTCATACCAAAATCCTTTTCGACTATAATGCACCAAAATCGATAGAAAAAGAAGAAGAGGATTGGTGGGTTTATACTTTACTCATTGGTTTTTTAGCGCTCTTTGTCTATTTAGGCTACCGCGATGATTACCGACGAGATCGAAAAGGATTTATCGATACGGTTATTGGTACCCTAAGCAGTGCGGTGAAATTTATTTTCGGGATGAGATAATTAATCAATGGATTTTTTCTTCAACTGTTGGAGAAGCCACGCACGCTCTGTCAACGGTTCAATGGTTTGAATATCTTGTTCTAGTTGTTCAACATCAGTATTCGAAAAGGGATTGAGGTATAAAATTCTACTGGTCATATTGATAATATGGCGGTAATTATTACGATGGTAGCCAATGATTCTTTTACGTCGGATAAATTGGCGCATAGCCTCAAGGTGGGCTGCTAATAAATCTAATTCCTTCAACTCAAAATAAGTCTTTAACAAGAGCATTTTAGCAGCCAGATTCAATAAAACATCGCGGTAATTGGATTTTTGTAACAGCTGTAAAACCACTTCGTGGTTCGATCGACTATACTCCAAATGAGCTAAAGTATAGCTGTAAGAGCTTTCACGGTAGGTGCGTTCCAAATAACGACGATAGTGATGAATGAAATAATCTACCCAATCTAAATCTCCAGTCTTTAAACCAGCCATCGCAATGTTGTGAAATGCAAAGCGCGACAATTTTCCTTTATCCAATAAATAGGATTGGGCTAAGCCTTCTTTATATAATTCGAGGACTTGCGAAAAGTAATGATCCTCACTCGCATTAATCCGTCGAATGCAATAGTTGATGGCCATCAGATACAAGTCGCGGATTTCACGGGCTTCGAAACACGGGCCATGACGCAGCAAATGCTGTTTGAACAGCCTAAAATGTTCCTCTTGCTCCGGCTCTCGCAAGCAATGATAACAATGATAATATACTGCTATGGCTGGTACCTCCAGAAAACGATGCTGCGGTAAATAGTCCATGATAGCCGGTAGTAGCTCGATTTCGTAATTCGATTGATAAACACCTTGATGTGCCAGGAGCAGACAACTCTGCCGCAGTTTATCAATCAAATAAGCGATATCCAGAGTATCGGATAATTGCTGTCGGTTCAAATCTTCACTCGGGGTCTTGGAAGATGCACCCTGGAATTGCTCAAAGTACAACTGGAAAGCTTGTCGGTGCCAATGGCCATTGCGCAAAGGTGATTTGCTTTGTATTTTCAAACCATCGCGCAGGGCACGCGATACTTGAGGCTGCAAATTGTGCTCGCGGTAGGCTTGCTGGGCAAGAATCTTACACGCTACCAGATCAGAAGATATCTGCTCTGCTACTAAGAAGCGCTCTACCAAGCGCATTAAATAACTCTGCACTAATCGCCATTGCTGATCAGCAAATGGTTTATCGGGATATACGCGTTCGAACAATGCCTCCGCCGTCATCGATGAATCAGATAGCAAGCCAATTTTCAGTTGTAGTAATAGACGCAATACATCTTCTCTACGATTGAAGTAAGGAGATCGAAGAAACTGCTCTAAGGCACGCCACTCCCGCTTACTTAACTGTCGAAGGGTACTAAACAGACGGTTATCTTCCATTTAAGAGAATCAGTTTGAAATAGAAATCCTATAACTCAACTTAATATATACTCATTTTAAGTACTTTAATATAAAAAATGTCAAAATTCATTTCTACAATATAATAAAAATGTCTTTGTCTACTCTTTAGGAATTATTGACCTTGTTAGAAAATAAAGCATTATGGAAAGAACCATGCTCTCTACCAAGTTATTCTTCTTTGCTTTCGTTTTGCTTCTTTTTGGACAGCAAATTTCGGCACAAGGTTGGAGTCGACTTTATTTTGATGATGTAGCATCAAACGAAGTTGACCCGGTATTTCAGTTGACAGAAACTAGTGATAGTAATTTTTTGCTGCTATTCGTATTTGCAGAAAGTTCCACCAGTCAAAATGAAATTAAATTAAGAAAGCTCGATCGCACCGGTGAAATTGTATGGACACGAACCTTATTCGACGAGCAGCCAGAATGGATTGACGCTTACGCTAAAGCCTTCGTACAAACCGACAATCAAACTTACCTCACGGCGGCATTTTTACCTGACCCGGAGCAGGCTGGTCCCGGGCAAATATTGCTCTACGCATTCAACAATGACGGCCTTACGATATGGGATTCTACGTTGATTCTAGACGATGATTTATCGGAATTTTCCATCAATGATATTGAAATGACAATGGATGGGAGTTTTATTCTAACCGGAAAGAATGAACAGCTCGATAGAGCTTGGATGGCTAAGCTCTCCTCCGACTTCGAGGTGCAATGGTTTGAAGAAATTAATCCTTCCATTGTTACCTCGGGGGAAAAAATCATGGAAATGGCCAATGGCGATTACCTCATGGTCGGACACAAAGGTCAGTTTTTTCAAAGCGGTGCTGGGGTAGTTAGATTAAATGCCAACGGTGAGGTCGTTTTCCTCCACAATCTTGGGGGTGGGTATGCTTTTGACTTTGTCAGAACCGATGACGATGGTGCCATAATCCCCTGTGGCGACCGACTAATCAGAATTGATAGTGCCGGGGAAGTTGTATGGTCAAATGCTGCTGTCCTTGACGATATTCGTTACTTAGCCGAAGCACCTACAGGTAATGAATATCTAGTACTAGGTTTCCGCTACATTGCCTATCCGATATTTGGTTATTACACAGGTTGGGGATATCGTTTCGATGACAATGGCCAAATAGTATGGCAAAAAAATGTCCCCCCTACTATGGCTACAGTCATGTTAAAAGCATCTGATGGCTTTTATTATGCAGGTGGGGGCAATGGAGGAAAAGTGATAGGCCCTCCAGGAAATTCCTGGTTGGTAAAAATGACTGAACAATTGGAACTATACACAAGCGGTGTAAAAGGTAACTTGTTCATTGACACTGACTTAAATTGTACACTGGACGATAATGAACAAGGCTGGGCCAATAATTTTGTTATTGCTGAATCTACCACTAATAATTCAAATGTTCAATTCACGACGACGGATTCAGCGGGCAATTATTTTTTATTACTCGATACCGGAAGCTATGAAATCTCATATTTATCACCTAGTGATTATTGGGAAGACTGTCAAGCCTCTTACCCTGTCGAAATTACCGCCTTTTACGATACGACAGTTCTGAATCTGCCCTTGCAACCGCTTGTTGATTGTTCCCGCCTTGAAATCGATATCTCTGCCCCATTTATCCGACGTTGTTTTGAGAGTAATTATACCGTTCAGTATTGTAATACCGGAACTGATACCGCATTCGCCGCTGAGGCGCAAATTGTACTCGATCCGTATTATACGCTACTCAATACCAGCCTAGCCGTAAGCCAACAAATTGGAGATACACTCTTTTTTGATTTAGGCGATGTGCCTTTTAATTATTGTGACACCTTTAGTATTCAGGTACTTGTCGACTGTGATTCTACAGAATTGGGTCAAACGCATTGTGTCAATGCCTCTATTTCACCAAATGAAGACTGCAATCCAACTGATCCACAATGGGATGGATCAAGTATTGTGGTTTCTGCCGAGTGTACTGGAGATAGTCTCTTTTTTGAGATCGAGAATGTAGGGGCCGATATGACCTCTCCAAGTAATTATATCGTCACCGAAGATGTCATTATGTTCGAAAGTGGGGAAGTTCAACTTTTAGCGCAAGAAATCTACGACATTCCAATTGAAACCACGGGAGCGACCTATCATCTGGAAGTCGAACAATCCCCTGGCCATCCGGGAAATAGCTTTCCTCGTTTGACCATCGAAGGTTGTGTCCCCTCGGGAGAACCATTTAATGCGGGTAGTGCCATTTGGTTTGCAGAAGACGATGAGAATGACTGGATATCCATTGATTGCCAGTCAAATATTGGATCCTTTGACCCGAATGATAAAACAGGTTTTCCCCTTGGAATTAATAGTCAGATCGAGCGAAATATGCCAATTGAGTATCTGATCCGATTCCAAAATACGGGAACTGATACCGCATTCAATGTAGTCATTGAAGACCGACTTCGAGAAGGCCTGGATGTATTAACCTTCGAACCTGGTGCAAGTAGTCATACTTATCGCTGGACACTGGATGATCGACATCTCCGCTTTTATTTTGACGATATTCTATTGCCAGATAGTACAACTAATGAACCCGCTTCACATGGCTTTGTCAAATTCAAGGTAAAGCAAAAACCTGATTTGAGTAGTGGCTTTGAAATCTACAATAGTGCTGCTATTTTCTTTGATTTCAATGAGCCCATTATCACCAATGAAACCTTACACAGAATAACAGATGAGTATATTATTATTAATGTAGATGAATTGCCGGATCAGGACGTTTTAATCAAGGCCTTTCCCAACCCTATGCAAACCGAAACTACAATTCGAGTTGAGGGGGCAAACCGTGGAATTATGGAATTAGCCCTTTATAACATCAGCGGGCAATTGATATTACAACAATCTAGTCTGAGCGGCAACTTCAATTTACAAAGAGATCAGTTAAGTTCTGGCTTGTACTTTTTCCAAATCACACAGGCAGGAAAAAGATTAGGCAGTGGTAAGGTGGTCGTAAAATAAACGAAGGCCAAAGTTCCACTTGCGAAACTTTGGCCTCTGTATTTATGATTCAAATTCCTCTAGTTATTGGCGCCCTTTCCGTTTGGTGCGGGTAGTCTTACGCTTGGTCCTGGTATTACCGTTTCTACCTTTACGCTCGACTGTCCTTGACTTTTTCGTGGCTTTGACATTTCCATTCCTACCGCGTACCGTCGTTTTACTTCTGGTCACCGTACCTCGTCGGGTCTGGACCGTTTTCGTACGACGGGTGACCGTGACTGAACTAGTACGGCGTGGGGTGTATACACGGTGGGCACGCACAACACGACGCGTGTTCACAACTCGACAGAACGGTCGGTGGCGAACGGTGCGTACACGGAAGGTGCGCCAGCCGATTGGACGCCAAGGGCGGTACCAACGTGGGTAGTAACGATAGCGCCAGGGCGATACCCAAGGACGGTAAGCAGGGCCATAAACGAAACGTACGGACGGCCAAAACCAAACATTAACTACTACACGGGTGATCCGCACATCTGCGTTTGGTCCTTTGCCAGGTGATTCCACGGTTTCTTCGGTAGGCTCTACAATCATTTCCTCACCGTAGATGGCTTCATCGCCGATAATTTGGAGAACGGCGTTGTCTTTACCTGTTTTCTCGATAGCAATGACCGCGATATCTTGGGCTTCTTCTTCGCTAAAGGGTACTTGCAATACAATCGCGTGTACATCATCCTCCATATTATCAATCACGCGGATATAGTCCACCTCACCGTCTTCATTGAGGTCTAGATTATTGGCCGCCTGGCCTTCTTCGTTCAATCGTTTTTCAAAATCTTCGGGTGACTCGGCTTGCTTAAAAATGGCTAAGGCCGCTTCGAGGCTGAAATGATCACCGGGGAGGCCGGTGCTATCGGATTCAACATTCGTCTGTGCAGAGATCGTAGTAAGGAGGGAAAAACAGGAAAGCGTCAAAATGGCTATTCTCCAATTCATCTTATGCATCATAATGATTTTGGTTTTTTTAATGGATTTGGTGTTATGACTAAGCTCTTTCACAAAGGTTTAAAATCAAGGAAATATTTTTTGATTGCATCCCCTAAAGAATTCCATGACCTCCATTTTCAAAGACTTCCTGTTATTTTCTCAGTAAATGGACTAACGCCTCCAAATCTGAAATGATTAAATCCTAAACGTCTCTAACCCAAGCTCATCTCAAGATCACCACCTTAAATGCGCCAGACATGAATGTTCTAAACAATCGGCGATATCTATTCGTACTTGCCCTACTTTTTTTATTTTGCGTAGCCAGTCCATCTTCCGCTCAAACTTTGGATGAGTTCGATATCACTTACGGCTTATCTATTAGTTTCGGTTATAATAATAAAGGAGAAAGTAACATTTCGCTTTCGGGTGGCATTGGTTTCAGACGCAATGTATTTCGAGCCAATGCCGAAAATAAAAATACACGTGGTTGGCTGGCCCGACATATTTCTCCCGCTTTCCAGTCAACAATTACGGTCTACTACAATGGTCTGGGGGATAACATCCTCGATCACTACAAGTCCTTCAATATTGATTTTGTCAACTCGCTTTTTATCACTGCGGGCCATCATTTGGATTCTGCTCTCATCTCCAATAATTACATCACCATTCAACCCTTTAATTCTCAAAACACCAATCTGATCGGTGACGAATACCTCCATTCTCTCACCATTGGTACCAACTTCATTATCAACCAAAATAATCGAAACCAGCGTGTCGGTTTTGCGAATGCCAATATTGGCCGTATCGTTCATCTGGCTTATTACAACGATGGGCCTCCGTTTAATTCAATTTTACTCGCGGATGGCTATGATCGATGGTGGACCGGCGGTGGCTTTGTTCGAATCTACTTTGATCAAGGATTCAGTCGTGATCCAAAGCAATGGACGGCAACTAGTTTTACCCTTTATTATGATCGCTTCACGGGAGATATCCAAGATGCCTATCTAGGTTCCAACCTTTTTGGATTCCAGTACATACCCGCTCGCGATTTAAAAGAGAATTTCTACACGCGAGCCCGTTATAAATATGCCTTGTTTTTGTTCAACGAAAATTATGAACTGTCCTACCAACGCATGGGCCACTTGAAAGATGATTTCCAGGATAAGATTCATGATATTTTAAAAATGCCCCATCATCTTTCCTACTCTACTCGCACGCAAGTATTTGGTCTTCAATATCACAACGTTTTTAACCATTAATCATATGAAAGCGCAGCATCTTCTAATCCTTCTTTTTGGGCCATTCTTAATGGCGAGTTGCTATCATGGCTTTGCTTATTTTGACTTGGATCGCTTCAATATTGGTAAGGATCATGGCTTGGGTACCCGGACTATTAGCGGGACTTTCTTATTAAAAATCGTTAGATGTGATACGTATTTGGGAAATGAAGCGGTCGTCAAACACGTTCCAAGTCCAAAATCCGTGGAAGCGGTACAGTACAGTTATTTTGTATTTACAAAAGAGGGACGGGTATATTATAATTCCAAAAATTCAGAAACTCCTTATACCATGATCTCAATTGAGATTCCCGATACCGTCAAAGTGTGTAGAGCAGAAGATGAACTGGCTTTACAAGGTTTTTACATTGTCGAATCGATTATGGACGAAGAGACGCAACGGCGTTACGAACGGATTCATATGGAATTTGAACGTAAAAAAGGAAGCCCTAAAAAGAAGAAACACTATTATATCGACGCCGAACTCATGCAGGGAGACTCGTCAATTCACATTTTGGAATTCGAACGGCCCCGTAGGAATACGCCTATCCGCGGAGGGCTCGGCACCGGTCGAGGCTCGAATTATAAGCGCTTCCATGCCGATTCTGTATTTTATTTTCCGTTGGAATTTCATCGCACTAACGAACGCGTTTTACTGGACTATACGGCCTGCCCAAACCGGGGCTAATTACTTACGCAGCATTTGACACAACAACTCGTATTGATCTTCGTAGGGAATTAATTCGACCTCTAAATCCGTGAGGGCGTGCGGCGCATTTTTCAAGAGTTTGAAATACTTCTCCGTTTTTCGGCGAAAGGCAATGCGATTGAAATAACTCTTTTCTAATTGCAATAATATCTTAATGAAACATTGACTGCGGTAGGTATTATCCTTCTTAAGATATTTATAAGCATAACTGGTCAAAGCATCCATTCGATCGATCACCGCACCGCGTTCACCCCGTGAAAGCATGAGTAAGATTTGTACCACAATAATTGAAACATTCGCTCCGGTCTTATCTTTGGAATAAACTGGTACTTCGTTCAGGAATTTATTCAGACGAAACCGGAAGCGGCTAGTCTCCAATTTTCCCAGATTACGCAGCAAGCAAATATAAGCTTCAATGATTTTCCATTGCTCCATGATATTGGCAGGAATCTCCTTCTTATGCTTCATCGCTTGGTTGTAGGCCTCTTCGGCTATCTCGTAACGACGGGAATAAAATCCATAGACCGCTTTATATAACAAAGTAATGTTACGATTGTAGCTCACGCGTTCGGTCATCTCCAAGCAGCGTACAATCAAACTATAGGCCCGATCGTCCTGCCCTCGCAATATCAATCCCGGGATTAAATAGTACAGAAAACTGAAGTAGTGCACATTACTGGGCTGAAAATCGTATTGATCGAGCGTTTTGATGGCACTTTGGCCAATTGCAGCGACGGCTTCCAGATCATTATTAAATTGTGCTTCAATGATTTGGGTGAGATTAAAAATGTATGTAATTTTATAAGAAGTCGCTCGACTATTACAGTTTTTAATTTCTTCGATTAGCTCATTGATCTCCGCGCGATCCTTCGCCGTCATTTTTTTAGTGCCGGCAAAATAAGCAGACAGGTTGGCGAAAGTGGCTCCAATAGTTACTTCCACCTGATAAATGGCTAAGTATTTTTCGAATAGATTTTTGTAATGAGCGCATCGCCGTTTTTCACCGACTAGAGCGTAATGTTGCATTAGCTCATACGAAAACTGAAAATTCAAATCTGTCAATTCATATTGTCGGGTCTTTTTCAAGGTTTGCTTAGCAAGACTAATGGCACTATTTTTTGCTCCACGGATGAGCAGTAGCTTCATCGCTGCAAAATTTTTGTAACACTCATTATAAGCTACCCGGTATTTTGAATCCTGGCGATTAGGAAGAACGATGAGATTATCGATCAGTTTTTTACTTAATCGATTCTTTAGATGAATATAATTGGCCTTACGGTTAGGTGCCTCGCCGTAAAGCAATGTTTGCATCTCTTCGTCAGATAAATTACTGTTGTGTAGTATGTGTTGATATAGTTCTGATGCCCGCGCTCCTATCTGCACCTGATCAACCATAGCCCCCTTCGTAATCTTTATCAGATCAGCCAGCCCCTTGATCTCAAATTTCATTTTTACAAATTACTGTTTTCCATATTTTTATAATAATCCTCCCTCTAAAATACAATTTTTTAGATAACAATGGTAATGTTTTTTTGATGTGATTCCGGCGCAGGCATGGCTGTAGTTTAGCACTGTCTTAAAAATCACTAATTAAAAACAGTCATATCATGCTATTAGAATTAATCTTGTCAATCATCATCGTAGATATCACCGAGGGATAGGTTGAAAAATATACGATATTACAAAGGGCCGAATACTCCGTATTCGGCCCTTTGTTGGTTTAATAACACCGGAAAGAAACATTTGCTTAGCGTGCTTTTTTGACTTCCTTTCTACACAGTTATATAAAAAATGAGAGACAATGGCATTGTTGATTTTTACAATAAAATGCATTGGGGTTACACTATAATTTGGCCTTCTTCGGGCTGTCCAAAAATCTCCGCTTGCCCGTTTTGATATCGCCAAGTACTAAAAAGGGCTAAAATGGCATCAACATGATGCCAGGAAGTGACCATTTTTGGATCAACTTGAAATGGTAATTGGGGTAACCACCAAGCTAAAAAAGGAGGCAAATCGGCCATCTTTTGTTTGTATTGATGACTTTTTAAGCCTAGCTTGCGGGCCAACGCTCCGGGATAAGTTTCAATTACCTCCGTCTTCGGGAGATTCAATTGATTGCGCAGTCGCATCGCCCGAGCCGTCAAACCACCAAGAAACATTGGTGACATTGCCGATAATGCTCGATCGGCTTCCCGATAAAAATAATCCTCAAAAGGCGCCCCGTAGCGATAGATTCCCGGTAAAGAAAGAGGTGCATCAATGCCAACAATAGTTAAAGGGAATTGGGGCAAAGCATCCAATAGAAAGGCATCGGCATCACGCTTCTTGGCACTTTGCAGGCATTGAACCGTCTTACCATCCAGTGTAGCCAGTACCGTAGTACCCGCTAATTTACTCCCATAATCAATTCCTGCCAGCATCTGGTCATTCGTTTAAGAAAATCCGGCTTAGATCAGAAACGGAATTTCATGAAGATCGCAATCGGCAGCACAGAAGCCACTTCAAATTCTTCAATCGTATCATCCCGATTAAATTGCTCGGGAAAACTTTCTGAGGTCACCTTACGATTGTTGATCCGATAAAATAATGAAAAGGAACTTTCGGTACTGATGTTCAATCGAGGCGTAATATTAAACTGGATACCAATGACGGGAGAAGGTCCAAAGGTGAGTGATTCTGTGCTGGTGACTACTTTATCAAAATCATCATCGTTTTCGGCTCGAATGCTCTCGGCCCACAGTACCGCGTCGAATCCGAAATAAGCCATCCAGCGTGGGTTAAGAAAATATTGCCGCTCTGCACCAAGGCGAAAGGCAAAATCAAGTTCTGAATTCTCACTCGTCCCGGGAGTCCCATCACTTTCCTCCGTGGTCTGGCGATAGTTGCCTCCGATGCCCGTACGTAATACCCAAAATCCGTTGAAGTAACGTTTATAAGTCAATAAATAGGGATTGTTGCCCTCTTCGACACCATTGAATGACAAGATATTCTCCACAAAGGAAGTCATATTGATACCGACTTCATTGAGCGGTAAGCCGTTAGCGGCAGAAGTGGGTTGGGCTGGGGCTGTATCCGTTTGAGCGACAAGATAAAAGTTCACACCGAACAGGAACAAGCACAGTAAACAGAATCGATTCATAGCTGAAATAATTGATGTTGTTAAAGTTGGAGTCGACAGTCAGTCGAACGATTACTTAGATTAATCGGAATGCTAAAGACGATCTCGCGATAAAGCATTACTTTTGCTAAAAGTCACAATATAATAAGGTGGGTGCAAACGCACTTATTGTTTCAGAGAATTATTTTAATGAAATTTCAGTTTAACGCCAATATCATTCGCCGCCGCCGAGCCAGCAAGAGTGCGTTGTTCTTTGGCTTGATCGCCGCCGCTCTACTCGGCTACTTTGGTTTAACTTTCTTCGAACTGGGGGAAGTACCATTTATTGAAAAATTTGCTCGTCAATTAGGCTTCGCCGCCTACACCACTTGGGTTTACTTGGGCATTTTCGCCACCTTATTTCTATTGATTTTGCCTTCGCTTTACACCATTTTCAAGAAAAAAGTTACGGTAGGTGGTCAAGTCTTCTTCGATGAAAAGCACCTTAAAATTGTGCGTGGACGGGAGAAATATCTCATCCCGGAGGAAGAGCTCACTTACCTCCGCTTCGACCTCAAGCCACTACCGCAATCGGAAAAAGCAGTCGCCAAAAAAGCCAAACCCGGCGGTAATTACCTCAAGATTCCCACTACTAAAGGAGAATTCCGTTGTGAACTAGATATCAATACGCCACAACAAAAAGAACAGTTGATGGAAATGATCGAATTCCTAAAGATTGAGCACGATGTGAAAGTGGAGGTCAATGAATTGAGCCGGTAATAACCTCCAAACGCGCTCTTAATTTTCCACCCCGTTTACTTCCAGCACCTTTCCGGCCTGGCAGCGCAGGATGCGCCCGGGGAATTTTTCCATAATGCGATAATCGTGTGTGGCGAAAAGTACTGCGGTGTTTTGATCTTTGGCGAGTCGTCGCAGAAGGTGAACAATTTCATCCGAGGTTTCGGGATCCAGATTGCCAGTCGGCTCATCGGCAATAATCAATTGTGGCCGATTGAGCAAAGCTCGAGCAATTACGGCGCGTTGTTGCTCTCCTCCACTCAACTCGTGCGGCATACTGTGCCGTTTGGGTGTCAAGCCGACTCGTGCCAGAATGTTGGCGATGCGTTTCTCGATATTCGTTGCGTCTTTCCAGCCTGTGGCCCGCAGCGCAAAAAGCAGGTTATCGTTGATGCTGCGGTCCTCCAGTAAATTAAAATCCTGAAACACAATCCCTAATTGCCGACGTAGCAATGGGATATTGCGCCGGTTCATTTTCTTCAAATCAAAACCTACTACCTTTCCTGCACCGTATTCCAAAGGTAAATCCGCGTACAGTACTTTCAATAAGCTACTCTTTCCACTCCCCGTTTTTCCGATAAGATAGACGAACTCTCCTTTGGTGATTTTCAAACTAACATCTGAAAGTAAAGGAGTCGATTCTCGGTAGATCGATAACTTGTCGAGTTGGACGACGGATACTTTGAGCATAAGTATGGTGTGTTTTTAATTCGTCAAACTACATTTTACAACTCGATTTCTAGAGTTTTTCAAATTTGACTAGCACTTTTTTTCAAATTTTTTCCACCTCATAGTCAATTACTTAAACCACATTTGTCGGAAATTAGCAAAAACATTTTATGGAATTTCGAAAAAACGGAATCTATATATATTAGAAAGTCTTTCAAAACAGCTGTTTTTACTTCCATTGCCATAAAATATTCCTTGGCAAAGGCTAGGAATGTATTTCGCTTCATCAATTGCGACCAGATTGGTCGGCGGCGGCGGACAGCGGGTGGGTCCCACCCTCAAAGCCCCTTCTTATGCCTTGCAATTTCATTTTCACTATTCCATTGGCGTCCCTAAGTATTTTTGATTTTTGGCAATTAAAGCTTTAGACTCAATTTTAACGATTACTATATTTCTTAAAATACCAACAATTACAAAAATCGCAGGTTATATTTCCAAAGTTTTTACATATAAACTGATCAATCCACACTCAAAATTAACGATTGTTTCAATAGATACCAAAGTGGCAAAAGCATTAGTCCGATCTTATA
This sequence comes from Saprospiraceae bacterium, assembly GCA_028285085.1. GTDB lineage: Bacteria > Bacteroidota > Bacteroidia > Chitinophagales > Saprospiraceae > JAHDHW01. The sequence continues at coordinate 48,769 of JANQQI010000026.1, forward strand.
AGACACTAGTTAAGACCTCATAAATTACATCCGAGCAGCAAAATATTTATACTGATGCGAAAAAAAGTGTGTAGAAGCGAATACCTTTGCTCTATGGAACCGTATAAGACTGCGGAAGTCCATTCCAACTAAACCTCTTAACCGATATTCTGAGCATGTATTACGATAATATTCTCAAAACCATTGGCGATACGCCTTTAGTCAAAATCAATCGCGTGTGCGCCGAAGTTGCCGCTACGGTATTGATCAAAGTCGAAACCTTTAATCCGGGGCATTCCATTAAAGATCGTATGGCACTGAAGATGTTGGAAGATGCCGAAAAACGTGGTGATATCAAGCCCAAAGGGACAATTATTGAGTGTACTTCCGGGAATACTGGGATGGGATTAGCTATTGCTGCAGCGGTAAAGGGCTATCGCTGTATTTTTACTACCAGTGATAAGCAGTCCAAAGAAAAGATTGATCTACTCAAAGCCGTAGGTGCAGAGGTTATCGTTTGCCCAACGAATGTAGAGCCCGATGATCCACGCTCTTACTATTCAGTGGCGGAACGCCTGAGCAAGGAAATCCCAAACTCTTATTGGTGTAATCAATACGATAATTTGTCCAACCGCCAGGCGCACTACGAGTCGACTGGCCCGGAAATTTGGGAGCAAACCGAGGGCAAGATCACCCATCTCGTCGTTGGTGTGGGTACCGGGGGTACTATCTCTGGAACGGGGCGATATCTAAAAGAGCAGAATCCTGATATCAAAATCTGGGGAATCGATACTTACGGCTCAGTTTTTAAGAAGTATCACGAAACTGGTGAGTTTGACACCAAAGAAATCTATCCCTACATCACCGAAGGAATCGGCGAGGATATTTTGCCGAAGAATGTTGACTTCTCAATCATCGATCACTTTGAAAAAGTGACAGACAAAGAAGGTGCAGTAATGGCCCGGCGGCTAGCGCGCGAAGAAGGCATCTTGCTTGGCTACTCAGCGGGATCGGCTTTCGCTGGCTTAAATCAACTCAAAGATCAGCTTACCAAGGATGATGTAGTCGTTGTGGTGATCCACGATCACGGCTCACGCTACGTAGGTAAAATCTATAATGACGATTGGATGCGCGAACGGGGCTTCCTCGACGATGAGCTGAAAGTCAAAGATCTCATCGAGCGCAAGGAGGATAAACGCTTTCTGTCCGTTTCGCCCGACGCTAGCGTACAAGATGCCTTTCATCTGATGAAGGATAATGACATTTCTCAGCTACCGGTCCTCAACGAAGAGGAAATTGTTGGATCCATCACTGAGAGTAGTGTACTGACTTATTTATTGGAAAATTCCGCAAATAACTCTGAAGAGAAAGTACAAACGATTATGAGTAAGGCTTTCCCTACGGTGGAAGAAGAATTGCCTTGCCGGCAGCTCAACCGCTACCTGAATAAGAAGATTCCGGCAGTTATCGCCAGAGATAAAGCAGGTGGATTACACATCTTAACGCATTACGATATTATTCAGGCGGTCTAATTTATCTTAGACAAAAATCATCTTGACAAAGCCACTCTTCAAATAAGGGTGGCTTTGTCATATCTGGAAGGCCTATCCAGAATATAGTCCAAAATCACATCGCCATTTTCCCCAAATTCAAATTCAAATTCCCCGAACTCAAATTATTTAGGTAGAACTCAGCAGTGATTTCCGGCAATTTGCGAGTGTATCAATCAGATTCGAACACTCATTTAATGAATTGCATGTTATGAAATCCTTTCTCTCTTTCTTCAGTTTTGCTTTAACGATCGGCGCACTTTATGGACAAGCCAACATCCAAGGCCAAATCATGGATACGAACGGGCAAGCCCTGGAATTTGCTAATATTTTATTGTACCAATCGGCCGATTCCAGTTTACATAAAGGCCAACTCAGTGATGTGAATGGTTATTTCCTATTCGAAGCTATCCCTGCTGGCGATTATTATCTGGAAGTAAAAATGCTGGGCTATGATACGTTTAGCTTAAATGGTATCGCGGTAGCGGAGGCATCCCAAGATATTGAACTCCCAAGCATTACATTGCAAGAAGCCGCTGCCGTTCTCGACGCCGTAACCGTTACCGCCAGCAAGCCTTTCCTGGAACAACGGGCGGGGAAATTGATCGTCAATGCAGACGCCCAAATCACCGGACAAAGTGGAAGCCTGATGGACTTACTCCGAAAAGTACCCGGCTTGGTGATCGTCAACGATCGCATTCGCATGGCTGGCCGTCCCAATGTTACCATCTTAATTGACGGCCGCCCAACGCAGTATATGGACGTTAATGCTCTGCTTCGGGAAATGCCCGCGGACAATATCGCCCGCATTGAAGTGATCAGTCAACCCGATGCCAGCTTTGATGCTAGTGGAACCGGTGGAGTCATCAATATCGTTTTAAAAAAGAATATCAAGTTGGGGACCAACGGATCTGTTCGATTGGGCGTAGGCTACGGAGAATTGGCTAAGTATCGCGCTAACCTACGCTTGAATTATCGCAATGATAAGTGGAATCTCTTCGGTGCCGTAGGTCATTCTCACCGCAGTTTTGTAGAACGGATGGAACTGGATCGCAAGGTATTAGATCGTACTTTTATACAAGAAACTTACGAACCATCTACGCCCTATGGCTATAACGCCCAACTCGGCGCTGATTATTATTTGGATGATCGTCAAACGATTGGCATCGCTACCCGTGGCGACTTCAGCCGTAACAATCGTACCCACGAGAATAATAGCCAAATCATCGATTCGGAAACGGGCAATCTCAATCAAGCATTCCGTACAGATAATCAACTGAAACGAGATTGGTGGTACAGCAGTACCGACCTGCACTACACGTTTGATATCGATACCAGTGGGCAACAGTTAAGCTTATCAGGCAACTACAGTCGATACAACCGTAACTCCAGCAGCGATGTTTCCTCTACCCTACTTTCCGGTGAGCCCATTCAATTGGACGACACGCGCAATGAAATTCCCAGTGACGTGGATATCATTGCTTTTCAAGGCGATTACAAATATCCTTTGAGTAAGCACGCTGCCTTACAAATTGGAGGAAAGATCAGTAATGCGAGAATCGACGGTGATCTCCAAGCGTGGACTTTAAGCGAGGGTGATTGGAAAACGGACGAAGACTTTTCGAATCACTTCATCCTCGACGAGGACATCTACGCTGCCTATATCAATGCCAATTTCTCTATTCAAAATATTGAGTTTATGGCCGGCTTACGCTACGAATACACGCGTTCGGAAGGTACTTCTTTAACGCTTGACACGACTAATTTGCGCCGCTATGATCAACTTTTCCCTAGCTTGAGCATCAATATCCCGATTAATCAGACCTTTGGCTTGGCGTTGGCTTATAGTTACCGCATTAATCGCCCCAGCTATAGTAACCTGAATCCTTTTGTTTACATCATAGATCCTTTTACTTATCAGCAAGGGAATCCACAACTACGCCCCGAATTGACCCATTCGACCAAGTTGTCGATTACCTACAACAAGACACCATTCTTCAATTTAGAATACAACCGTACGAATGATGTCATGCAATTAGTTACTGAACAAAGTGACGCCAGTGGGATTGCTTTTGGTCGGACCATCAACCTCGATGCTTTCGAGCAAATCGGTGGTAGCCTCTTCGCCCCACTTAATTTTGCCAAGCCGCTGAGTGGCTACGCCGGCGTGATGTTGTATTACAATCGCTATTCTTCCGCTTATTTGGGTGATCAATTCGAAGCAGACCAGCTATCCTTCACCGGCTTCCTGCAGTTGACAGCGAATTGGGGCAAGGGTTGGAGTAGTGAACTGAGTGGCTTTTTTGTAGGTCGCGGCGTGGATGGCATTATGCGTCATCAACCTTTTTACGGTATGAGTTTGGGCGTGCAAAAGCGGTTTTGGAACGATAACGCCACCTTAGCTTTAAGTTTTGATGATTTCATCTTCCGCAACTGGCGCGGCGAAATCAACTATCAAAATATGGATATGGATATCATCTCAAGTTGGGAAACGCGAATTGTTAACTTGAACTTTACTTACAAATTTGGTAACCAATACCTGAAAGCTCGCAAGGACCGACGTAGTTCGAGCAGCGAAGAGAAGCAAAGGGCGCAAGCTGAAAATTAATACCTTCGATGAAAACGAGCTCAGTTTCAAATTTGCTGAGCTCGTTTCATAAAATAACGACTTGGATGTTTTAGTGCGGATCCACACTGAATTGTGCCGCAATTTCCTTAATTTTTCATCAAATCATCGATCATGTCTAGAATGAAATGGGATAAGGTAGACCGGTTGGATTGGGTCCTTATCTCCATTTATTGGCTATTTGCTCTCCCCTTCTATATCTACAGTTATTACGGCTATGAGCTAACGTTTTCGGAAGGGGGTATCGATCTTATGGTCAATCTGATTGTCGATACCTGCAACGTTTTTTTTATCACCCACTTTCTATTTCCCAATTTTTTCCTCACGAGGCGTTACCTAACGTTCATGTGGTTATTGCTTTTTTCGTTTTTGATTACCGCGATCTTTTACCACTACGCTGAAAGCTTGTATTTTGATAATAGGTTTGAGCATCCAACGCTCTGGCGTATTTTTAATCGCGTGCTCGATCAAGCCCAATTGATTGGGTTTATCACTACCACGCTTATCGGTAAAAAATTATTCGAAAGTCAACGACAGATTTTACAACTCGAAAAAGAAAAAAAAGAGAACGAGTTACAAATGCTGCGTTCACAAATTGATCCACACTTTCTATTCAATAGTCTGAATATTCTAGATGTTTTGATGGTAAAAAATACGGAACAGGCCCGATCTTTTTTGAAACATCTCTCCGCTCTGTACCGCTACCTGTTGCGACACAAAGACGAAGATGTGGTGCTCTTATCGGACGAGTTAGAGTTTACGAACAGCTATATTTATTTATTGAAACAGCGATTTGGCAATGCTTTTATTTTTGAATACCAAAATACTTTGGATGATGAAACAGCTTATTTTATCCCTCCTGGTGCCATTCAAACTCTGATTGAGAATGCCATTAAGCATAACGAAGGCAACGTGAAAGATCCGATTAAAATTGGGATTAAAATTGATGGCGATAAAATCGAAATATGTAATACCATTCGCTCGAAACCCCAAAAGCCAGAAGGCACACGAACGGGGCTCCGTAATCTGGAAGCCCGTTACCGACTACTCACCGATCGCCCCGTGCAAGTCATCCAAAATAGTCGGTTTGAAGTTAAACTACCCCTCATCAAAGCCGTGGAATAAATGCGTATCCTAATCTTAGAAGACGAAAGTTTGGCCGCAGAGCGCCTCGAGGAATTCATTGCCCGTAATCTACCCGGCAGTGAAATTGTTGGTTCGCTCCAATCCCAGCGAGATGCTCACAATTGGCTGACTCAACACCCCATGCCCGATTTGATTTTTTCCGATATTGAGCTCCTGGATGGCAATGTATTTCAGCTCTTCGAGCAAATCAAAATCGAATGCCCCATCATTTTTGCTACGGCCTACGATCAGTTTTTGCTCAAAGCGTTCCAAATCAACGGCATTGCCTATCTGCTGAAGCCCTACGATGAAGCCCAGTTTCAGCAGGCCCTGGAAAAATACCAACGCTTGTTTCAGCCTCAAGCCCAGCCCACCTTAAATGCAGAGATCGTCAACCAGCTCCAAAAAGCACTTCGCCCGACCTTTCAACAATACCGGGAACGCTTTACAATCAAAAAAGCCAATGGGATTTTCTTGCTGCAAGCGAAGGACATCAGCTACATCAATGCGGATGGCAATCTCATTCTGGCCTACGATCGCCAGGGTAAGCGCCATCCCCTCAATCACAAGCTCAGTGAACTCGAACAATTACTCAATCCTATTGATTTTTTCCGCATCAATCGCAGCCAGATCATTCGTCTTGACGCAATCCAAAAATTGGAGCCGTACTTCAATGATCGCCTGGCGATACACGTACTGGCTGCCGACACGCCATTAATCACAAGTGCTTCTCGCAAAGCAGAATTTCGACGCTGGGTGGAGGGTCATTAGCGCCACTTTGCTAACTGTTCTGAAATAAAAGTATTAATTATCTCCGGGTGCTTGTACACCATAAAATGCCCGGCTTCGGGGACCAGCTGATCTGGCTGTTCGAGTAATTGCGAGGGGAAGGTTTTATCCTTTTGGCCATGGATTTGCGACAAGAGCGTCTCATCGGGTACTGCGGCACCTTGCCAAAGTGATAACGCCCGCAAGGCCCATCGAAGGTAGCGATTGGAATGCCGGGCCACCATATCTTTGAACAGCGTCTGCTCTTCCTGGCTCACATAATCATGTTGTCGTCCCCACAGCGGAAAACTCCAGTAGGTCATTTGTTTGGTAAAGAGATAATGCAACCGCAAAGGATACACCAGCCGGAAATGGATGGGTAATTCCCGGCGCGAGCGAATACTGGAGATTAATATGATTTGCTGGACCGGTAAAAATGTGGCGATTTCCTGACTAAGCATTCCACCTAATGAATGTCCGATCAGAATCAACGGCGCTTGGGCTTTGACAAGGGGTTCGGCCAAGCGCCGGGTGTAGGTTGCAAAGCTTTCCCCAGCCTCGGGTTCCATCCAGTTGAGATAGCGGACGTCGTGTCCTCCAAAATCTAGCTTACCGAAGATACGCTGGTCAAAACCAAGGCCAGGTAGAAGGACACATTGCATGTGAGAAGTAATTATTTTTCGGTAAGATAGTGTTTTTTAAATTCTCAATCTCAGCAACAACAAATACCCTGTTTTACAGTATCTTGTAGCCGAAAAACTTCTTGCCTCATGGGACTAAAGACACTTGAACAAATTCGAGATACGCTCAGAGATCGCGGTGTCGAAGCCGGACTTAATGCTTTCAAAGATCACATCAATTTTGTCAATCAGCATTATGCTCAAACGAGAGTAATCAAACAGGCTGATCAAGAATTCACCAATATTGCCTCTCGCTTTAACGATCTCAAGTCAGATCAGCTTGACGGTACAGAAGATAATCAAACCATTTATCGAGAAACCAATAAAATCCGAAAGGCTTTTCTCAATTTTTTGACCAACTGTCCACGAGAAATTTGGCACCCCGTCAATGAGTTGTCATCCCATGAAGATGACATCTTAATCCCAACTCACCCCAAAAAAAACAACTGGTGGATTTATCTGTTTTTATTATTTGCAGCCATTGCAGTTGGATATGGGATTTATCATTTTTTTCAAGAAGAGGAAAAAACTTGTCTATTATCCAAGGATTTGGAGGATAGTGTACGTAATATAGAAAACAGAATCTTGGATCCATCTCTGGATTCTGACTATTCATTAATACTTAAAGGGTACTTAGAGAGATTTCGCTACTATCTGGAGTCTGGTCAGGCTTGTCAGGATGACAAGAATGCGGCCATGATTAATAGTGAAATTAAAAAGTGTAACGAAATTATTAATGAAATAAACAATTATGAACATTAAGTTGGTTTTTTTACTCTTTTCCCTATTATTTTCAATTTCCCTCTCCGGTCAAATTAATGAAAAAAGTGCCTATAACGATTTGGTTGATCGAATGCGAGAATTAAAAAGTATTTCTAAAACCAGACAGCAAAAAATTGATAAGTTAGAAGGAGATATTACCGTTCTACTTAACGACAACCGAAGAACGAATGCTGAAAATGACCGTTTAAATAAAGCAATAGAAAATAAGACCACAGAGATTTATATCTTGAAGAGTCAGTTGGGAGAAATGCAATTCGAGTATGATAAATTGCTTTATGAATTCAATAATATAGCAAGGAAAACAGCATTACAGGAAACCTATATTCTTGAACTAGAACAAGATAAAGCCACATTAGAAAGTGATCTCGCAGCAACCAATCTTCAGGTAGAGTCATTGGCAGAATTACTAAGAAACAATGAACTGGCCCTTGCTGAGGAACGTAGCAAAAATGCTGCCTTGACTAAAAGAATAAAGGAGTTACTGGATCGCCAGCAGACACTTACTTTTCTAGAAGTTTCCAGTAATATGCCTTTCGGTTTCCATCTTGATTTAATTCACGGCCGATTATTAAAAGGCAAAAACTTATTCGTTGGTGGGAGTCTGGGCTATGCGATCTATCAATACGACAATACCTTGCCGGAAAACGATATTAATTTATCCATGGTGCATGTCTCTGGTGTACTGCGGGTTCCGGTATCCCGAAGGAAAAAACTTGGTTTCTCACACGTTTACCCGGAAGAAACGCTTTCCGAGCGGAGTATTTATTTTGTTTCCATTGAACCGGGGGTGAGTATTGCGACCAATTCAAATCAGGATCAAATTGGTTATAATCAAGGCGGTTTCAATATTGCGGTAAGTTTTGGCGCCATATTAAATATCAACGACAGCGCAAATCTCTATGCCGTCATTGGCCTGAGAACACAATCCTTGAGAGCTAAATACGACATGCGGAATGATCGTCGATCATTTACCGGGTTTCATTTGGGGATTGGGTTTAATTTTTAAAAAAAGTCAGAAAACTGGACGATCTCAACAATCTTAATCCATTTATTTTTTTCCAATTAGTTTAATAGTTTAATTAAAAACCCCTCTCCGACAATTGTCGAAGAAGGGTTACCAAGAGGTGCACTCCAAAAAATAAAGTAAGTTACCCCTATACTACTAGTCATTAATTTGTCAAGATCAGTTTCATAGTGAGGGCATCACTGCCAGACTGTAATTGGTAATAAAAGACACCTGTTCCAGATAAATCCGCACGCGTCAACACCACTTCCTGATAGCCTGAACCGTAACGCTCACTGGATTGATACACCAGCTTACCGGTAACATCAAAAATGCGCAGCGTAGCGACTTCGCCCTCTGGCAAATAGAAGCTAATGACGGTTTCATTGTTAAACGGATTTGGACGGTTCTGGAAAAGCGCCATGCGATCACGATCAATTCCGTTGCCGGGTTGATTCATATGGCCACCGTTGATCAGACTAGATGGATCCTTTTTCTCATCTTCTTCACCGGTAATGTCGTTACCACCACCAGGACCACCAATCATCATCACAGAGAAGGTTGCAGTCGTAGCCGCTGAATTACCACAAGCATCGGTCGCGACAAAGGTGACCGTCACAGAATTATTCATCCCGTTGCAGCTAATGGTTGGGTTTGCCGGAATCGTCGACCAAGAGATATCGGAGCACGCGTCAATGGCAATTGCCCCAGCCTGATTGTTCAACCAGTTTTGGAAGACGGCATCTAGATTCTCCCCACAGTTTGCCATCATATCCTGTGCTTCTTCTTTAATTGCGGGTGCTTCGGTATCCACCATGATGATGGTCCCTGTGCAAGTAGCCGTTCGGCCACAATTGTCAGTCGCAAAGAAGGTCACATCCGTAAATGGATTATTCAGGCACATACCCAAGCTATTGATGTTGAAATTATTGGTCACTTGAGTCGGAATTCCACAAGAGCTCGTTGCCGTCACGGTAGTTATCCAAGCATTAATCTTGGCCTCGATACCACCAGCACTGTAATCCTCACAATTTAAGAACAGCGCGTTGTCCGGGCAGTCTAAGATCGGACCGTCATTAGCTACAGTGAATACGCGTTCACAGCTAGCCGTTCGACCACAAGCATCGATGACCGTGTATTTATAGCTGTAAGTTGTGCCAGGACAATCAATCGCTCCATTGATCTCTGGTTCGCTAACCATCACGTCATAATCCTGTCCGCAACTAGTTGTCACAACCGCGTAGGCAGGATTCACATTTACCTGTGCGAGGCATTCAATGGTTTGATTGGCCGGGCAAGTGATGGTTGGGCCAGCATTGTTGCCGATGGTAAATATTTGCTCACAGGTAGCAGCGCGACCACACTCATCTTGTACGCGATAAGTATAAGTATAGGTCGTACCTGGGCAATCGGCTGCACCGTTGATTACCGGACCAGAGAGGGTCAAGTTGAAGCCGTAATCACAAGAAGTGGTCACGGTGGCATTATTGACATTCACCATGATATCATCGCTACACTCGACAGTTTGTCCGGCGGGGCAAGAAATCGTCGGTGGATCATTGTCAATAGTAATAAAACGCGTGCAGGAAGCCATACGACCACATGCATCGATTACCGTGTAAGTATACTCGTAAAGTGCCGTTACACAGCCAGCCTGACCGTAAACGACTGGGCCGCTGATATTAATATTGAAGCCAAGGTTACAAGCGCTAGTCACCGTGACGTCTGCTTCACTAACCTGAATGTCATCTTCACATTCTACCGTCCCATTGGCAATACATTCAATGATCGGTCCTGCATTATCAATCGTAAAGGTCTGTGTACAAGAAGCCGTACGGCCACAGTCATCCGTAGTGGTATAAGTATAAGCGTAAGTGGTCCCCGGACAATCATCCGGCCCGACTTGTACAGGATCAGAAACTGTAGTGGTCGTCCCCAAGCTACAATCCGTCGTTACCGTCGCATTATCTGCACTCACCAGAATATCTGCGAAGCAGCTCACCGTTTGATCCGCGGGGCAAACGATAGTGGGCCCTGCTGGCGGTGTAATCATCAAGGTTTGGGTGCATTCGAAAGAGCTGTTATCATCGGCAATGGTATAGGTACGTGTCATCGTTCGACCATTACAAATATCTGTAGGGGGATCAAATACATCGACGGCAGTGATCACCAGGTTGCCACAAGGCCCCGGATTATCCGCGATATTACCGCCCAGTGCTTCAAATGAAGCCTCATCTGTAGCCGCAGCCGGAATAGCATCATTACAAGAAATAGTTCCTAAATCAGTAGGCGGACAGGTGACGTCAAGCACACAACACAGTGGGCAATCCAAGCTGGTGATTTGATCACAAGAGCTGATGCTAATTGGCACTAATGAAGGTGGATTATTAATATCAAATGCACCCGTTGCGGCAGTACAAGTGCCCCAGGGTGAATTAAACCATTGATCTTCATTGTCTACAACGCCATTGCCATTAGAGTCTTCGTGAATGGCCACAAAAGTCGATCCGGCCGTATAGGTAGGACAGATATCAGCGGGCAAGGCATCCGAGCAATGATCTGGTACCGGGAAGAGGTGTGAAGTTGGGACTTGCTCCCAGATGCCATTAACATTCCAATCCCAAATAGTATTGGCAAACATGTTATTATCGTGCGTATAGGTACGGACCCGCAGCATTCTGAAATCCTGATTATCACAGCCGGCACAATTCACAGTCTGTGCATTAGCTGGGACATCGAAATAAAAAATGTCCTCGGTATTATTACCATTTCGATTAATCCACTCCCCTACGAAGGTCATATCATTGATGCTATTCCCCAGATATAGCGCCCCCGAGGCCCAACTCAAAGAGTAGATTCTGAAAGCGATACAGTCAACTCCGGGAGGTACTAATAACCAACCATCTTGCTGGACATTCTCGCCGGAGGTTCTATTCAGTGCACCCAAAACAAAATCATCCGCATCTACATCATTATCGACCTGATTGTGGATCGTATTTCCTAAAGTCGGCGTAATAATATCCGCCTCGGTTGGATTATCAAAGTTCGGATGCGAGGGCAAACAAGTTGGACAATTATCATCTCCCGTACTATTCGTGGTACAGGTACCAGAAGCGCCATTGGTAGCATTAAAGGCACAGAAAATACTTTCATTTTCCAGCTGATCGCTCGTACAATTTGCCATATCGTGATCCCAGTATCTGGTCAGCAGGCCGCTTCCCGGAGAAGTTTGTGCATCTATAACCTGAGGTGTCACTTCATACAGAAACAAGTCGCATTCTAACTCAACGGGAACTAAATCTCCATTATCATCAGTATCTGGAATATTTGAACAGACATTGTCTGAGCAAAGTGCTTCAACGTAGAATGGAGGACAATCTAAGCAAGTGCTCGTCCCTATCTCCTGACAACTTAAGCGATCTAAAGCAATTAAATCACCTTGTGCATTGAATAAGTCACCATCAGCATCTTGATATGCACAGAAAGGAGCCGCGTCAATAACATTAGCTGCAGTAGGTTTATTATTATCTGTATCCCATCCATCAGGGCCTACTGATTGGAAATACTTTCGAGGAATCGTCTGGAAGCCATCTCCGAAATTCCACTGCACCGGTGTGTTATGGTACCAGCTCTCATCAAAAATATAAGCTCGAACGCGAACGACGTGCCAGGTACAGCCATCAACAGTGACCGGAGTAGCACCATCCGTCGTTACATCATAGTTGAATACGTCGCTATTTTGTCCGTTTGAGCCATCATCCGCCTGACAAGAAGCCTCATTATCGGTATTGTATAAAGGAGGAAAAGAAGTCGCGCCGATCAAACTCATACTCGCTACACCGGCTCCCATGTATACCGCCTGAGCATCCCAGGCTCTTGGGTTGTTGACTTTTAGTTCAAAACAGGTCAACCCGGGAGGAACGACCAACCAACCATCAAGCTGGGTTTGTTCGGGTCGAGTAGAATAAAACTGCGTTGCCTGATTGTGGGTACTGCCCAAGAGGGTGAATACATCATTGCCGGTACATCCGGCCTGACCCGCAGGGCCCGGTGGATTACAAGGATCAACGGGGATTGTATTACACTGATTGAAATGCGCAGGGAGGCCATTGATATCCACACAAGGGAAGGCCACTAAGGCACAAGAATGTGGATTGATGGAGCTAGGGCAGCAACCTGTATTGCCACATTCTCTGGACCAAATCTGGTGCGTCAGATAGCCATCAAGGCATAATTCTTTTCCGTCAATAATTACTGGATCAGGCGTACAGGCCAATTGGCAATCGCCAGCTATATCGGGATCTGCACCGTCAACTAAACCATCGCAGTCATTATCTAGTCCATCACCGCAAACCTCCGGAGCCGATGGACAGTTACAATCATTGGGTGCTTCACACATCCCCTGAAAGGTCTTTTCAATTCCTGTATTATCACCCACTACGGTAATCGTATAGGCCGTACCGGGCATCACAAAGAAGGTAAAGGTTTGTTCTTCTCCAACACCATCTACGGTGGTAATACCACCTACAATCCCCACTCCGGTAATGGTATAACTATTATTGGTTTCGCTATTAATCGTTAGGGTTTGTTGATACTCCGTTACACTTTGCGGGCAAGCATCAGCAAATACGTTATCAGGGTTATTACAAGCACATCCGGCGACCTGAATATCGATTTCACAAATATTACAAGTGAAGGAAGGCTCATCATTGTAACGGATACAATAAGGCATCAAGGAAAAGTGGTCCCCTTCTTCTGCATTGGCATCCCCAAAACAAGTTCCTCCGTTAGGGAGGTTAGGCTCGTATAAGTTGTTAGGTGCACTGGTGCAATTACCTGCAGGCCATACATTGCCTTCTTCATCCACCAGTACCTCATCAGAATCGATTAGACAGTGCGTGATTGGATTGCAACCTCCGGTGCCTGCTCCTACCGGCGGGGTATTATCGCTGGCACTTGTCGCTGCTACAAACCATTGTTCTTCGACAACATCCCAGGTCAAGCCGCCATTGAAACTCCAATCAACAGCCGGATCATACGCTGTATCATCATCATGCGCATAAATGCGCACCCGAATGACCTTCCAAGCACAATCATCAATGGTAGTCGCGGCATTATCCGGGATACAAAAAGAACCGACTACACCAGTGGCATTATTTCCAGCTCCGGCTTGCTCATCATTTTCTTCAGTCACCAAAGTCATGCTGTTGAGATCCGCCCCCAGATATAAAGCAACCGAATGATCTGTGGCACTGCTACCTATCCGAAATTGTATGCATTCAAGATGATTAGCTACGTATAACCAGCCATCCAACTGGAGTTGTTCGTCTTCATTGGCTCCTCCGGCCTCATCATCAAAATCAATATCTCCCTCATTATCTCCCAGCCATTCTAATCCACAGTTTTCTGCTGCATTGGTTGGCGTACCGGGATGGGCAGGTAATCCAAAGGCATCTGTGTTGGAGAAAATAGCGCTCCACTGATTCCCGGGGTCTGAATCATTAATATCAAAAGAGGTCTGATCATACCAATAAGTAGAGTATAGACAACCTGTACCTGCGGGTTCGTAGTATTCGATCTCTACCGGGAAGGCATCACAGGTAAAATCAGGTTCGCAAGCGTTGTCGTCAATGGCATTTGTTTCCAATAACTCTAGTGTTCCACAAATCGGGTTATTGGTAAATAACTCATCCCCCAAAGAGGCGATGTTATTATTGTTCTGGTCTTTCTCGTAGAAAGTGCCATCCGCATCCCGATAAACCGGGGTACAGAATTCATCCTTTTTCCACATGTATAGGTCATAGGGACATACCATATTGCCGTCTGGTGGTGTCGGCATGCACACCCCTACCGAAATTTGAATAACATCTAAGGTAAAAGGCGCAACATTATCAATGTTGATTACCAAGCAATCATAACTTCCAGGCACCTGTACATACCCGTCCTGATTGGTTGAAGTGGTCCCGGTAATCAAAGCAGAGTTGCCAGAAACCGCAAAGCGACTTTGGCCGTTCATCAAATTAACATTGATCGGATTGCCGGCGCAATCAGAAAAGTTGATCGTCGTAAAGGTTTCCAAATCACCGATAAAGACATAGGGATTCGTAACGGTCTCACAGAAATTGTAAGTCGCATCCAAATTTCCGCCATCGGTACTAGAATAATTAATTCGCCCCCCGTCAACAACGATATTATCCACATCGCCAATCCCGGCACCAGAAGGTGTTCCGGTAACGGTAATGCTAGTAGTCCCTGAATTCTCAAGTTCAGTAGTTACGCAAAAACCGCCAGGCAAAAAACCTATGTTCTCATCTTCATGATCAATTGAATAGATTCCAAATCCAGACGCACAAGCGGCCGGGGTACCGGGTACATCAGTAGTACCATCGGCATTCTGTGTGGCAGGAGTGCCCAGAGGTGTGTTTTGAGCGACTAAGGGGTCGCTTTGGAATAAGAAAAATACAGCAAGCAGCAAGCTAAAGATATACTGTATTCCTTTGAGCTTAATAAGGAGTGAACGCTCAGTCATAAGTAATTTTTTAATAGTAAAAAAATGGTTTCATTTAGTTTTTAAAGCATAGGAAGAGCTATCACTTCCGATGGAAGTAGCCTAATCCATTGCGATCTAGTAGGTTTAGAAGTAATTTTAATATAAAACCCTTTGCTGATCTTTCATGGTGACCAGCAAACTGTGTAATCAGAAATGAGACATCATTCCAAAAGAGAATGATGCATATTTCTAATCAATAAAATCAGTTTTCGGAGTACTATGATTTGCTTCAGTGAAGGAGGATCATAGTTTTTGTGTTTGTAAGAGTTAAAAGACCCTTTTTTAGAAGCTAATTGACAGGTTTTGGGAGTCAATATTTTGGGATCAAAAGTAGTTGTAGTGAGTTATCTATGTCACAAATTTAATAAACCGCAAATAAACCTCAGACTCAAAAGTGATGTTTGACAATAAATGAGTGATGTTTGTAAACCAGGCTGAGATATTTGTTTTTTTGTCAAAAAATAGTCTCAGAACTGATTTAAACTTATTCTAACTGTCTAGAAGCGAAATCATTGATTTCCATACTACTTCAGCTATTTTTATCCGCAGGCGGTTCTCTCCGTCAAATGTCCACCGGATATTTGGTTTCGAAGAAACTTTACTGCGTTCACATAGCCTCTGGCTATGCTCCCTACCAGAGGTAGGTAAACTCAAAATGAATTTCGTCTTGAAAATCAAGCACTTACTTTTAGTCTATTTCCAAAAGTTTATATCAGTTCTAGATTTTATTCAATAAATCCAAAAGGTCATCCTTAAAAGTGCGGCCCATGGGTATCGTTTCATCTCCAATCAAGATTTCCCCCTTTTGTGTATCGATACTATTAATCAAGGCAGCCTGAACCAAATAACGTTGATGTACGCGTACAAAAATGTTTGGAGGGACACGTTGAATTATCCGAGCCAGAGAGATGCGTACGGCGTGCTTTTTCTGTTCGGTATGCAAAATGCAATAATTGCCTTCTGAGAGGATCCACTGAATCTCTCGAAATTTTACTTTTTGGAGGATCGCTCCATTTTTCACAAAAATGCAATCCTTCAAAATGAAATCTTCCTCTTCGGACTTGCTTTCTTTTTGCAATTTCGCACTTTTCAAAGCTGTTTTGAGCGTCGAATCCAACGTCAGATTATTAAAAGGCTTGATCAAGTAAGCGTAGGGATTAGTCTCCTTTGCTTTTTCATAAACATCCGCCGTATCGTAGCCAGTAATAAATATGATAGGTATCTCAAGGTGTTGAACACGTCTCGCCACTTCTATACCCGTTAATTCGCCTTTGATATCAATATCCATTAAAATCAGATCTGGCGGTTCGCGTCTTATTAGTGCCAAGGCCTGGGTGGAATTATCTACACGATCCGGCTTGGGATAACCCAACTCATATAATGCGACTTCAAGGGTAAGCGCACTGGAAGGGTCATCTTCGACAATTAAGAGCTTGGGGTGATTCATTGGTTCTTTCATCCTTTTTCACCTTGACACTTCTGATAATAGTCCTCAGTATCAAAGTATTAACTGTTTATTTTTTAGTGGTCAACACACTGTAGCTCCTCACTACAGTAGAGCGCGATTCCGTATGCAAGAGTGTGAATTTATACTGGTATTTGGTAACTAATCCCAACAGCGATACGCTAGAAAATATAGGTAATGATTTTTGGGATGTATGAGATTTGGGCTGGCTTTAATTCAAATGATGCCCATGACAAATGTAAGAAATCCAATTTCTTTTTCGGTAGGATAAATAAGAAAATAAACCCTTTGTCTAAACTAAGGCATTACAATCACTCCATTTTATCGTAAATGAAGGAAGTACTCAATTAGAGATTGTTGAACGATTTCACTAGGCTCAATCCCGATGTTCAAAGCTTTGAAAAACAGTGCTTAACGTGCGTGCAACAGTAATAAGGTAAAGATACTACCAGCCCCCGGAGTCGACTGCACCTTTAGATCACCACCATTCAACACGGCCAATTCTTTGCTTACACTTAAACCAAGGCCAGTCCCCTTTTCACCCGCGGTACCTATCGTCGATTTATGCTTTTGCAATGCAAAAATACTCGTCAATCGATCGGCGGTAATACCCATCCCATTGTCCTTTATGGATAACTCAAGATATCGGTCGGTCACCACCGTAAACAGCTCAATCCGACCTCCTATGGGAGTGAATTTAACAGCATTGTTTAGCAGGTTCCGTAGGATAGTCAAAGTGGCCTGCTGATCCGTCCACGCCATCAGATCAACCGCGATATCCAGCACAATCGATTGTTGCTTTGCATTCATATCGGCCTTTACATTTTCGATGCTGGATTGTACCAAGGAACGTACCGACCAATTCTGGGACTGTAGAGAAGTGGTCTTAAGATTTTGGTGGCTCCAATTAAGCAAATTATCGAGTAAACGATTGAGCTTAGATACCGAATGGTCCACTGAATCACCAAAAGCCAGCAGTCTTTCTTCCTGCCTGCTTTCGATCAGGTATTTCAATTTCTTTCCCGTATCCTGCAACCCAAATGCAGGTGCCCGCAAATCATGCGCTACGATAGAAAATAAACGATCCTTGGTTTGATTCAAGGCTTCTAGCTCCTCCTTTTGGGTTCTAATTTTTTGTGTTCGTTCCAAAACTTCCTTTTCCAGACGCAGCGCTCGTTTTTCTAGTTGGCGGGTACGCCATTTTATCCAAGCCCACACTAATCCACCTAACGTCAAAACTACAGCCAGGATAAACCAGGTTTTCAAGTAAAATGGCCGAACCATTACAATGGGGATGGAAACGGCTTCCGACCAACGGGCCCCGGTGCCCTGCGCCTTGAGCTGTAAGGTGTAATTACCATAAGGTAAGCCAGCGAGTTGTAGACTATTTGATTTTTGATAATTCCAGCTTTCATCATATCCCAACACCCGATAAGCATAGGTAATATTTCCACCACTCAAATAATCCAATAAAGCATAATCAATAACTACAGCATCTTCCGTTGAGGATAATGAAATCGTTCTATTCTGAAAGAAGTCGACCGTCACATTACTAAAATTGGACGTTTGACGATTAAATAAACGTACTTTAGTGATCTGAAAAGGAAGATCATCTTCCATCAATTGATTCGCCGACAAACTATCTGGATGGAAAACGGTATATCCTGCCAGTCCTCCAAAAATCAAGCGGCCATCGGCAGTTTGGTAATGCGCGTGGCGATTGAATTCGATATGTGGAATCCCGTCACGAGGCAAAAAAACCTGAGCAACCCGCGACTCTCGGTTAAATTGTACCAGACCATTCTCAGTAGGAATCCAAAAGTTCTGCTTACGATCTTCATAGATAGCATGCAAGGTTAAATTCAAAAACCCGTGCTGTTTATCGTAAGTATCCCAAGTATCCTTAGTCCGATCCCAACGAATTAATCCTTGGCCGTGTGTCGCCAACCAAAAGATTTCATCGGATTCGGGAAAGATAAAGCCAAAGTTCTTAGCCGGACAATTACCAAGTTCAAGACTGTAGCGTTTGATCACTTTGCGTTCTAAAGGATCAAAAAGGAACAATCCATTTTTTGCCGCCATCCAGAGGCCCTCCTCATTTTCGTAAAAATGATAGACATATTTCGGTACCGCAGTATGGCTTGGCCTATCCAAAGGAATCGCTTGACCAGAAGGATCGAGATAGCCAAATTCATTAAAAAAACTCAACCAGAGTGTTTTGGTTTGTTGATCGCGAAAGGCTATACTAGCTCCACCCCATCTGCTCAGATCAGACTCTATTTTCTGAGTTATTAAGGGAGTATCGACCGCATCGGATGGAATAACCAATTTAAAAAAGTATCCCTTGGACAAATAAGTGGTATCCCCATCTTGCATAAAATCAGTACCGTAACCTCTGCCCTTTTCCCAAAATTTAGTGACTTCGTCACTTTGTAAATCAATGACACGATGTCCCCGGTAAGTATTGACCAAAAGGCGATTGGGCGCTATTTCCATGATCCCCCGACAACTGTAGGCCGGATCTTTTCCAGCCAAATAATTCTTAAAAGGAATCCGACTGAGATTGATAAAAAATAAACCATCATCTGTTCCTACCCAAAGGTTCCCCTGATCATCCGATTCGACTGCCTGAATAATCTCTGAACCACTGAGTTTTGGGATATCTTTAAAATCAAAAATACGGTTCCCCTGTTCATCATCAGCGACCAGATGATGATACAACATTTTCCATTCTAAGCTTTGATTGTCTTTCCAAAGATTTAGAATATCGGACTTTAGAATATTCAAATATCCGTTCGGCAGGTCAATTATAAAACTCGAATCGATCTGAAAATTTTGTTGATGATCTAAATAATAAACGCTAGGGGTAATTCCGAAAGTAGGATGAAAAGTATTGGTAACCACCCTGAGTTGACCGTCTTCATCTAGATCAAATTCACGAACATGATGTTCTACTTTTGGATCGACACTTTGTTGAATAATAATCCCCTCTTGAGCATTGACCAAGCGTACATCCTTCCCTTTCCCCATCCAAACCGTATCTTCAGCTACTGGATAGACGCGCCAATCTTTGAAGTAATTTCGGGGCATCTCTAATTGCAGCTCAAACTGATCATCCTTGAGTAGGTAGATGCGATGATAATTCACCATTAGCCAAATGTCATCTCCAAGGATCTTAACATCAGTGATTTCTTTTTCAGTAAAGGGGGCAGAAGTGCCAAATACCTCACGAAAAGAGGCAAAAGTTTGCCGTTTGGGCAGGAATATATCGACCTCGATATCATCATCTGCTCGATAGGGATTACGTTTTTCATATTGCAATATCCATAAACGATGCTTCGAGTCCATCAACAGTTCCTTGTACTTGGGAAACTCTCCCATGACATTAAACTGATAGCCATCAAAGCGTTCTACAGCGTGGTCTGTAGCAATCCAAATGAATCCTTGGTGATCTTGGACAATATCAAATACCCGCCGTCCGGATAGGCCCTCCTCCACAGAGTAGTAGCGTACGGTCGTCTTGAAGTTTTGGGTATGGATGGCAGTCCACCCTACACCGCACAAAAGCAGTAGACAGATACGGATAGTCAACAAAACTGAATGTTCTAGTTGATCCCAAATTTAAGGACTTTGGTTGACATGGAATAAGGTGATGTTAATTGACCGATGTAGATCCTTCTATTTCAATCTAGAAATTAATTTCATTAATCTGAAAACGGAAACGGCCCTTCTCCTTGCTTGTTATTTGAATTTGCAACTGCTCCGCTTGCCATTGAAGGCCTGTACAGCGGAAGGTTTTGGGAAAGGAACTTAAGTCAAGTCTGTTTTTGATAAGCGGCTCCAACAATGATGGAACTTGTTTTAAAAAACTCGCCGTCTCGAATTCTTTCAAGACCATGGGGAGACGCTTGATTAAAAATTGTTTGACAAAAGGCGTCAAGAAGAACGTACACCAACGTACCCACCACGGGTGGGGTCGCCACAAAAGCTGCAATTGCTGAACGTGAATGGCTTGTGCTTGCTCATCAAAAATGGGTAATCCTTGCAAATCTACCTGTCCACCACCCCACCCACGATAGCGGATTCGGTATTTTATGTCTTGGTACACTTTTTCGATAGCCATTCCGTCGATACCAATTTGAAACGGACCAATGGGAAAAGTTCGACCTTGTAGATAAGGTGCCACGATTGGCCATATGTCTTGATAAGGTATTTCGATCGCTATTGTCGAAGTTTTCACGGCTGGAGGTAGTACGCGTGTAAAGCTCGGCAAGGATGGTTTTGCTGGGGATGGAGCGGCAGTTGTTTGCAGGCGTGCGGCCAACTGGCCTGCGATCAGCAGTTCTAAGCGCAGACCGTCCTTCGCAGATGATTGCTGTAATACAATCTGCTCAATTTGCCCAACCGGAAGGAGGTAGACGTGTTGGATAGGTTGGGCTTGCCAAACTCTAGCTAATAAGTCTGTCAACCGCTCTTTCAACCGAACCTTAGCGGTAATCATTTGGCCAATTTGCTGCATCAGCTCCGCTTGCCCTTTCTCTATTAGCCAATCTGCTAGCCGGCGCACCGAAAAATCCAAGCGTCCGAGCGCTAAACGGGGCTTTTTCGTCCACTCATAATGCTTTAGATCAGTGGAGGTTTGTAAAGTCCAATCAGCTTGGATTTGGTAAGTGGTCGTTAAAGTCATGGAGAGTTGGCCAGTGATTTGTATTGCTCCCAATAGAGCTTCGCGCCGCGCCGAAAAGGATAAGCTCAAATGATTTTCAATCGACCAAGGCGCTAATTTCACTTGAGGAGATTCCAACAGTTGTATGGTCAGTTGCCAGTCCTCAATTTGTCGATGCAACGAAAAATGATCGATGGAAGTCCCCAACTGCTGTAGCACCAAGTCTCGTAAATAGCCATTGGACAAAGAAAACGTGAGTTGAATTTGAGTATTCAAAGCATTATCCATGTGGATGAAGATAAAAATTTGCTCTGTTTCGGTCTTTTTTTTTCGATTGAGCGCACATTTTTTTTTCAGAATTCTTCACTTTCACAAATAACAATTTCACTATTTACACACCACTAACAAACAATTAAGTACAATAATTCATGTTTATCAACATTTTATAAAAATGTAATTTTATTATAAATATAATTTATTTGTAACTTATCATTCATTTTGTCCTTGTCGAGCCTAAGAAAAATTAAGATCATTGTATTGTGAATGATAGATAAGGAGGCAGAAAGATAAAATCGGATAAAAGATTCCGATTCACGATTTTGGATATGTTCATGGGATTATAATTTGTTTTAGTGAGCTGAAATATCCCTTTCCTAGAGGGATATTTCAACTCCTCACTACTTCAAAAGCCCAGTACACATAAAGATATTTACTTTCAGTTGCCGTTATATTTTACCCAACAGAAAACGAGATCTGAAAGTTAAATGTAGCGCCGTCCCCACTAGCGCGGACGGCCCCTAATTTTGGATATGTTCATGGGATTATAATTTGTTGTAGATGGTCGTATTGCTATTCTCTTTCGCAATACGACTTTCTTTTTTTATTCCAGTCTGATTAAGAGCTCTAAGACCGCCAAATGGCGTTCTTCCTTCCAAATATTACTTTCTATTTCGTTGCTATGCGCGCCTTCATTTCTCTTTATTGCTTTTGTTTGGTATTTAGTTGTGCAGTAAAACCACAACAAGATCAAGATAATTGGTGCCTATCCAAATGCGATGCTGCCGGAGACGAAAAAACGAATACCGAGCACTTATGTACTGAACGGGATAAGATGAGCATGGACTCGGTGAGTCAGCACCTCCATTTTCCTTTCCGAATTGGTATTGCTCAACGCTCCGAACAACAAAGTCAAGTCGAAAGGGGTACCATTGAGCATACCATTGAGATTCTTAATGCTGCTTTTGCCAAAGCACACATCCAATTTGATATCGCGACTATTGATCGTATTTCCACACCCTATCAGATTGAAGACCTGTCGGCCGATGGATATACCCCTTATCTTGAGTTTTCACGACAATATGACCTACAGGACACCATCAGTCTCTTCATTTTCGATTATAATGAACATTTGTGTCGCCAATCTGAAGCCTCCATTAGTTGTAGTAGACGGGGTGGGTTTTCGTACATTCTCTCGGAGCTCACTAATAATATTGTCATCAGTAAATTTGATCTCGAAGACCATAAAATCATTGTGCATGAATTTGGGCATTTCTTTGGATTGTACCACACCTTTGAGACCCACCAATTTGGCTCCGAATCACCTGATGGTAGTGACTGTGCAGAAACCGGTGACCGTATTTGCGATACTCCGGCAGATCCTGGCGCCGTGTATGAAGTCTACGTCAATTATTCGAAATGTGAAATGATCAACTATCGGGACCAGCCTGATGCTCCTCTTTACAAGCCACTGATCAATAATTATATGTCTTACTACAAGCCATGTTATTTACAAGCCTACGATTTTACACCACAACAACTCCAAACCCTGTATGCGGCCTCCCGCATGCCCATTCGTAAGCGATTTAGTCAATAAAGCCTTGGGAATTTGATTAAATGGTTAGTTAAATAAAACATCTTAGTGAGTAGGAGGAAAATAAGGATCCGAAAATTTATAGTAGAAATTCTAGTTTTCAATCCACCATTTCTCCTTCTTAGTTCATCTTGAGTTTGAATCATAAACTTCAAAACTCAAAATATAATGACGAATCTAAAACTTATTCCGAGTAGTATTCTATTATTGACCATTGCTATCGTTTTTAGTCGTTGTGCGGTTGAAAGAGCTGCCGTGCAGGACACGGTTTACCAAACTAGTGAAATCAACAAGCCCACTCTCCAACGCTCACTCTTTAACTTTAAAGAAAGCACCATCAGTGAAGAAGATATCCAGCGCCTGTTAGCTAGTGAAATATTGATTCGGGACTCCATGCGCATTGCGATATTGAACTTCAACTCCTCCGGGCTACAAAAATACCGCGGCTACGGCTACTTCGAAGAGGAATACATTCGACTCCAACAGGAATATCAGCAACTCATCCGTGAAGCCCTTGAGAACAACTCCAAGGTCGAATCGGTCATCACCATGCCCCAACTTTTACTAGGCGATGAGCCAAATATCTTCACCTTGCGCGAGTCTGCGGTACGCTTGCAGGCCGATATGCTATTGGTTTTCACCAATAAAAGCGATATTTATTATCGTTATAAGATGTTTAAAAAAAATGAGGTCAAGGCTTACGCGAGTTCGGAAGTTCTTTTGCTCGATATTCGCACCGGGATCATACCATTCTCAGAAATCACCTCCAGTGAGACATTGCTTATGAAGGATAAAGAGCAGGATCTTAACGACAGCGACCTAAGACGGCGCGCTGAGCAACAGGCCATTTTGAATAGCCTCAGCGAAGCGGCGCAGCGCCTCAACGAATTTTTGCGCTAATGAAAATGATGACACTTTTTTATACGCTTCTTTTGAGCTGGAGTGGGTTGTTGATCGACCATTCGACAACTAATTTTGGGACATTCACTGATCCACGCGACGGTCGTACCTACCAAACGGTAAATATCGGCCAACAAACTTGGCTAGCTGAAAATCTGAGCTATAAAATGGAGGGCTCATTTTGCTACGACAATCATCCCTTTAACTGCCGAAAGTTCGGTCGACTTTATAATTATGAGGCGGCACTAAACGCTTGCCCCGATGGCTGGCGCTTACCCAATGATACCGATTGGAACAAACTATATAGGCATTTTGGCAACGCAACGGTGGCCTACGCCGAAATGATTCCCAGTGGTAAGAGCGGCTTTTCAGTTAAAATGGCGGGGTGGTTGTCGCAAAATTATAGCTACGAACATCAGGGTGAACGGGCTTATTTCTGGAGTGCCTCAGAAATTAAAGATGGCTATGTCCACTACTATCGCCTGGATACCGAAACGCGCCAACTTACCCGCAGCAACAGCGTAAAACATTTGGGCTTTTCTTGTCGGTGTATTCGAGAGTAGGAATTAGGCTAAGATTACACCCCAGCCATGATAGCTGTCGGCTGCAACTCACGCAACATCGTTTCGCGCACCTGCTGCATCAATTGTGGTAAGTCTTTTTGAGTAAGTCCCTCAGTGGGGATGGGCTCGCTCCAAACGATGCGTAGATTGCCGGGAAAAAGGCCAAAAGTTTGGTCAGCCCCGGTAATTTGTGTGGCGTTGACTATAGTTTGGACGGCAATCGGAGCGCCAGTGGCCAGGGCCAGACGAAACGCGCCTTGATGAAAGGTCCCTAGAGGCTCTGTAGAACGATTACGCGTTCCTTCGGGATAAATAAATACCGAGATGCCGCTAGCCAGTACTTTCCTAAGGTAAGCAATACTGCGCGCTCGCGAACGCATGCTGCTACGATCCACCAATACACAGAGGCGTTTGATCACCATCCCAAAAAGGGGCACCTTAGCCAATTCCTTCTTAGCGAGATAACGATAGATGCCGGGAAAGGCAATGGCGTTAGCGATGAAATCTATGTTGGTTCGATGATTACTAACAATGATGTAGGCCTGTTTTCGATCCAGTTTTTTACGTCCAACCACCTGAAGTCGAATCAACGTAAAAGCAAAGAAAAGTCGAGCGTAAACATGATGGTTAAACCAAATCAAGCCAGGTATCCCCGTTCGTGGAAAGAACAAAAAGATGACGAGATAAAAGGGAAAAAAGAACAACAATAGTACACTGAATACCAGAATACCGTACACTGCCCAAATCTGGCGCAAGATTTTCAAGATACAAAGGGGGTATTAGGGCCGCTTGATTAATAAAAGTTGATCAATTCGATGTCGAAGATCAAAACCGAGTTTTTAGGGATGCTGCTGCTCTCGCGCTCACCGTAACCTAAATGAGAAGGAATATACAACGTCCCTTTTCCACCGGGCTTGAATTTAGGAATCCCTTCCGTCCAACCAGGAATGACACTGCGCAGTGAAATGGTCAAAGGGTCTCCCCCTACAGAAGATTCAAAGATCGTCCCGTTAAGCAAAGAGCCAGTGTAATGCACTTTTACCGAAGAACTCGTATTTGGGAATTCATCGCCTTCACCGGGCTCATCAATGACATAATAAAGACCAGAATTCGTGGATTGAGCGGTGATATTATTATCCTGTAAATACTCCTGGATCAAGTTGTCATCGGTTTCACGTTGACTTTCTTTACTGCAGGCGCCCAGAAAAAGGGTGGAGGTCAAAAGTAGAAGTGCAAAGATTCTCATGGTTTTTATTTTTCGATGAATTGGGCTGCTTTGAACAACCAGAGTAAA
Organism: Saprospiraceae bacterium; assembly: GCA_028285085.1. Taxonomy (GTDB): domain Bacteria; phylum Bacteroidota; class Bacteroidia; order Chitinophagales; family Saprospiraceae; genus JAHDHW01. Next base: position 74,591 of record JANQQI010000026.1, read on the forward strand.
TTTAATTCAATTCCTTTAGATAAGGTAAGATTTTGAATCTGTTCTTTGAATTAAAACGTTGTGTTCTCGGCAAACGATGCCAATGGTCTATCCAATATTATTAACTGCTTTCAGTCCCATAGCTTTTCCTTTCTCAAGCATAAAGGCATGGGCGGCTTCGTAAGAATTCTCAATATCGCCCTCAAGAATCGCTTCGCGAATGGCAATCTTGATGATACCGACCTCACGCGAAGGAGCAAGGCCAAAAGTTTGCATGATTAATTCTCCACTGATGGGAGGTTGCCAATTGCGTAAGCGATCTTTTTCCTCAACCTCCGTTAGTTTTTCGCGTACCAACTCGTAATTCTTAAGGTAGCGTTTTACTTTTTTAGGATTCTTGGAAGTAATGTCCGCTTCACAAAGCAACATCAAATCATCGATATCTTCACCGGCTTCGAACAACAAGCGTCGGATCGCCGAGTCTGTAATATTTTCTTGTGTTAAACTGATCGGCCGGAGGTGTAAGCGTACCAGTTTTTGGACATATTTCATCTTGGTATCCATCGGTAAACGCAAGCGGCGAAAGATGCGTGGCACCATCGCTGCGCCCAGCGCTTCGTGGCCATGAAAGGTCCAACCGTGTTCGGGGTCAAAACGCTTGGTTGGTGGTTTCGCAATATCGTGTAGCACGGCGGACCAGCGCAACCAAATATTTTTAGTCTTCTTACAAAGGTTATCGAGCACCTCGAGGGTATGATAGAAATTGTCCTTGTGGGCGCGCCCGTTTTTCACTTCGACACCTTGCAAGGCATGCATCTCCGGAAAAATGATTTCCAGCAAACCAGAATTAAATAGCAGCTTAAAGCCTATCGATGGGCGATCCGTTGCCAGAATCTTTTGTAACTCCGTAGAAATACGTTCCTTAGAAACGATGTTAATGCGATTCTTGTATTTGCTGATGGCCCGCAGGGTCACATCTTCGATGCGAAATCCCAATTGGGTAGAAAATCGAATGGCACGCATCATGCGCAATGGATCATCGGAAAAGGTCTTTCCGGGCTCCAATGGCGTTTTGATCAACTTCTCTTCGAGATGGTGTAACCCACCAAAAGGATCAATGATCTCCCCGAAATTATGCGCATTCAGACTTACCGCCAAGGCATTGATCGTGAAATCGCGGCGATTTTGATCATCTTCCAGACTGCCTTCCTCGATCGTTGGTTTGCGACTATCGTGACGATAAGATTCTTTGCGCGCCCCAACAAACTCGATTTCCATATCCTTGTGCTTCAGCATCGCCGTTCCAAAACGGCGGTAAACGGTAATCCGTGGAATGGGGCGCAGCCGCGCGGCAATAGACTCTGCCAAACGAATACCACTTCCGACACAAACGATATCCATATCCTTCGAGGGCCGCCCTAAAAGACGATCTCGCACGTAACCACCGACGACAAAGGTAGAATACCCTAGCCTGGCCGAAGCTTGCTCGATGTGCATAAAAATTTCCCGTTCGTGTGGTTTGATGTCAAAAACCATTTACTTGCTCCTTATAGTTCGTTTGTAGTCAGTTCGTAGGCCGAGTATCGCGCTTCAATCTCGTCCATCACCTGGAATAAGATCGCCGGGTCATGCTCCGTTACCAAGCGAGAGCGATAGGGCTTGACATGTGGAAAACCACGGAAGTAATTCGTATAGTGCCGTCGCATTTCCAATACCCCTAATTTTTCACCTTTCCATTCTAAAGAATGTCGTAAATGCTGTTTAGCGGCCTCTACTCTTTCGTGTACAGTAGGTGGTGGCAGCAATTCTCCGGTTGCAAAATAATGCTTGATTTCACGGAATATCCAAGGATAACCAATACTGGCTCGACCAATCATAATGCCGTCAACGCCGTAGCGACGCCGATATTCCTCCGCCTTTTGAGGGCTATTGATATCACCGTTGCCGAAGATAGGAATATGAACGCGTGGATTTTCTTTGATTTTACCGATGAGAGTCCAATCGGCCTCACCTTTGTACATCTGCTTGCGGGTTCGGCCGTGAATTGATAATGCCTTAATGCCCACATCTTGCAATCGCTCAGCCACTGACTCAATGTATTTTGTATTGTCGTCCCAGCCCAAACGGGTTTTTACCGTCACCGGGAGGTTAGTAGATTTGACAATAGCATCAGTCAACTTAACCATTCGATCTATATCTTGCAGAATACCCGCTCCAGCCATTTTACATACCACCTTTTTAACGGGACACCCAAAGTTGATATCCAGTACTTCCGGTTGGGCTTCCTCTACAATTTCAGCGGCTCGACGCATCGAATCCATCTCCGCACCAAAAATCTGAATCCCAATAGGCCGCTCGTAGTCGTAAATATCGAGTTTCTGTACACTTTTAGAAGCATCACGAATTAAGCCCTCCACGCTGATGAACTCCGTATACATCATATCACAGCCCTGTGCTTTGCACAGCGCACGAAAGGGTGGGTCGCTCACATCTTCCATAGGTGCCAGCAAAAGGGGAAATTCGCCGAGTTCTACCGATCCAATTTTTACCATTTATCAGGGATTGTTACCTCAGTCTGCAAAATTAATCAAAAGCTGGCAGGCGGTCAAACCAAATTCATAAAAAGGAGTAAGCCAAAACATACGTCTACAAATTGTTTTTACCTCTTTCCAATAATCGCCCAACCACTTTCAATGCTGCCCTCCTTTTGAAAGGCTTATTCCAAAACTTAAAAAGTTAATCATAAAAAACTGATATACAACCCCTTACACAAACTTCTACCAAAATAAACCAACGATATTTTTTACAAATATTTACTATAGAATATTACCTCTACCCAAGAGAAATTTCTTACATTTCGGCCTCTTAAATATCAAAACAAAAAACCCATCTCAATGCTCACAGGTGTTATTGTTTGCTTTATCGTAGGCTACTTAACTATCGTCTTTGAACACCCCCTTCGACTTGACAAAACTGTTCCTGCTCTCTTAATGGGTGCTCTGTGCTGGGCCTTTATCGCGCTTGGCTTCCACGACGGCTCATTGTCAATCATCGATACGCACGATCATTTATACACCTGGGGAGCGGCCGGGGCCGAAGAAGGCCTGGAAAACACGCTTCTCCATCACCTCGGGAAGACCGCAGAAATCCTGATTTTCCTGATTGGAGCGATGACCATTGTTGAGATCATTGATCTACACCGTGGTTTTGAGATTTTAAAAAGCTGGGTTAAAACCCGCAATCGTAAAAAATTACTCTGGATCGTAGGGGTTCTAGGTTTTATCCTTTCGGCTATTATCGATAATCTAACAGCAACAATCGTACTGGTCACCTTGCTCCGTAAGTTGATTAAGACCAAGGAAGAGCGTATGTGGTACGTTGCTATGATTGTCATCGCCGCTAATGCAGGCGGGGCCTGGTCACCGATTGGTGATGTCACGACAACCATGCTTTGGATTGGTAAAAAAGTGAGTACGATTGGTTTGATACAAAGCTTGGTCATTCCGTCAATTATCTGCTTCGTCGTACCTTTCCTCGCTGCGATGTTCCTGAAGCCTTTTCAAGGAGAAATTTCTGTCGATGACCCCTCCGACACATCCGCTTCAGAGCGTTTACTCAGTAGTCGTACGATGCTATTCCTCGGATTAGGTGCTATTGTCTTTGTACCTATTTTCAAAACCTTTACCCACCTTCCTCCTTACGTCGGTATGATGCTCGGCTTGGGTGTGGTGTGGCTAGTTTCTGAATATATTCATCCCGAAGAGGATTTCACGGAAGAGCGTAAACATTTCTATTCTGCCCACAAGGCCTTGAGTCGGATTGAAATGTCCAGTATCCTTTTCTTCCTCGGGATCTTGATGGCCGTCGCCGCTTTGGAAACCATTGTCATCGGTGACGTTGGTGCGCTACGCTACATTGCAGAGCAATTGCAAGAAGCCATTCCTAATCAAAATTATGTGATTATCATTCTTGGTTTCTTATCCGCGATTATTGATAATGTTCCATTGGTTGCAGCATCAATGGGGATGTATTCCTCAGAAGTTTATCCTCTGGATAGTCAACTATGGCACTTCATCGCGTACTCTGCCGGAACGGGTGGTAGTATGTTGATTATTGGTTCTGCCGCCGGTGTAGCCGCAATGGGTATGGAGCGAATCGACTTTATCTGGTATTTGAAAAATATTGCGTGGTTGGCCTTTATTGGCTTCATTGCGGGTGCTATCTATTTCATGATGGTTGCTTAATGGCTAAGGTGATTATTGTTACTTTTCAAATTGCACCACGTTGTATGACTAAATAAGTTTGGCTTATGCTGGACTTATTTAGTTCTACTAAACAGTTCTAATTTAAATCTTCATCACATGACTTCTCGATTGGTTTTCACTTTTGCCTTGCTAAGCTTACTTTTTTCTGCCTGTGAACCACCAATCGACAATACCCTTCTCCTCGGCCAATGGCAGGCCGTAGCGATGGTTGAAGCCGATAAGGTTAACGAAGATATTACCGATATTCGTTTTAACTTCTCAGACGCTGATACCTATACCTATCAAGGCGGACCGTCCTACCAGGAAGCAGGACATTACCGGATTCAGGGTGACCTCCTCTACTCTACCGACACTCTGGCCCAGCAGCGAGTTGAAAAAGTAGTCAGGATAATTAAACTGACCAGCGATACCCTCTTTTTACAGATGAACAAGGGCGGACTCGATCAGGAAATGCGCCTGGTCAAGTCAAAATAAACTAAGTCGTCTATCCTGGTGTTTCTTCTGGAGATACTGATTATCAGTATACTTTTCCCAATGTAAGATTTTTGTAAAAGCCAAATGGCGGTCCGGCAGGACCTGCAAAAAAGCGTACCTTTGTAAGGTACAAAAGTAGCAACTATGAAAAAGTCGCATATCATTGCTTTAATCGTTGTCGCCGTTTCTATTGGTTTAATGCTTTCCTTGACTGGAGATGTAAATACCTACGCTAATTTTGAGCAGGCGACAGAAAGTGGCGATCGAGTTAAAATCGTTGGGCAACTTTCAAAAGACAAAGAGATGTATTACAAGCCAGAAGAAGATCCCAATTACTTCAGCTTCTATCTCAAGGATGATGTGGGTACCGAACGTAAAGTAGTGTTACTTTCTGAAAAACCCCAGGATTTTGAGATGTCGGAACAGATCGTACTGACGGGCTCGATGAAAGGCGAAGAGTTCGTGGCTACGGATATTCTCCTCAAGTGCCCTTCTAAATATAAAGACGAGGAGATCTATATCAAAAAGGAACAGAGCGAGATTTAGTATGGAATATATCGGCGAGCACCTCCTACCCGGACAGATTGGACATTTTGCTATCATCTTAGGCTTTACAACCAGTCTTCTGGCGGCGATTGCCTACTTTTTTGCAGCCCAAAAGCGCAATTTACCTGAATATCAAAGCTGGCGGCGCATCGGTCGTTGGGCATTTACCATCCACGGATTAAGCACTTTCACTGTTATTTATTGCATATTTCACGTAATGCTTAACAAGTATTACGAGTACCAATACGCCTGGGCACACGTTAATGATGACCTTCCATTTCATTACACTTTCCCCGCTTTTTGGGAAGGCCAAGAAGGGAGTTTTTTACTTTGGAGTTTCTGGCATATTGTTCTTGGCTGGATACTCATTGCAACAGCCAAGAAATGGGAAGCGCCAGTGATGAGTGCTTTCTCTCTAGTGCAATTTTTCATTGGTTCGATGATTCTAGGGGTCTACTTTGGCTCAGGAGAAAGTGAAATTCATATCGGCAGCAATCCTCTGATGCTTCTGCGTGACGTCATGGATGCTCCTATCTTTGCACAAGCTGATTATGTAGAAAAAATCAATGGTAATGGCCTGAATCCATTACTACAGAATTATTGGATGATCATTCATCCACCGGTACTGTTCCTTGGATTTGCTTCTACCATAGTTCCTTTTTGCTATGCCATTGCCGGGATGTGGACCGGTGAGCACAAGGCCTGGCTGCGCCCCGTCACCCGCTGGTCACTCTTTTCGGGGGCCATCCTCGGATTAGGCATCCTCATGGGCGGTGCCTGGGCTTACGAAGCTTTGAGTTTTGGTGGTTACTGGGCTTGGGACCCGGTTGAGAATATGTCTTTGGTCCCTTGGATATTATTAGTTGCCGGGATTCATACCAACCTCATCGCCCGTTCTACCGGTTATTCTATTCGTAGTACCTACCTGTTTTATATTTTCACTTTCATCCTGGTTCTTTACTCGACCTTCCTGACCCGTAGCGGTATTCTCGGTGATACTTCGGTACATGCCTTTACGGAAATGGGGTTAGAGAATCAATTGGTGCTGTTTATCATGACTTTCCTTTTGTTAGGATTAGGATTGTTTGTAAAAAGGTATAAAACGATTCCCGCTCCCCAGAAAGAAGAAAGTACGCCTTCGAAAGAATTTTGGATGTTCATTGGTGCTTTGGTACTGCTGTTCTCCTCAATTTTAATTACGGTATCGACTTCTCTGCCGGTATACAATAAAATTGCGGAACTTTTCAACCCAGCACACGAAGCCTTAAACATTAAGGACCCAGTCGAGCACCACAACAAATATCAACTTTGGATCGCCGTCTTAATTGGTTTTCTCTCGGGCTTTGCGCAATACCTGCGCTTCCGGGAATTCAATTGGAAAAAATACGCTAGCAAATTTACCATCCACTCGGCGGCAGCCCTACTTATTGCCGGCGTTTTGACTTACCTAACGACCCAATGGATCAGAGTCGGTGCGTGGCAGTATCTGCTGCTCCTTTTCTCTGCCTTTTTTGCGGTCGTGAGTAATATCGACTACCTGATCACCTTCTTACGCGGCAATCTTAAGGCAGGAGGTTCAGCGCTTTCTCATATTGGTTTTGGATTGATGGTTGTCGGCATCGTCGCCTCCGGTTTGAATAAGCGCCATATTTCTCACAACAAATTTGCTCAACAGAATATACTTGATGCCGAATCGCTAGAAAAGAATGTCCTACTCATGCGCGGCGAGCCGCTATTTATGAATGGTTACTTGGTGACCTACGAGCGGGACACAATGATTGGCAATGAGCGCATTTTTGAGGTGAATTACGATAAGCTCGATAAAAATGGCCAGGTGGAAGAGTCTTTTCAGGTCTTTCCGGTCGCGCTTTATAATAACGAGGTGACCAAAGTCGCGGCGTTTAATCCTTCGACCAAACGGTACTTAGACAAAGATATTTTCACGCATATCGCCAACTTGCCGAGTGTGGAAGCCGATGCTCAAGCTCGTAAAGCACGAGAAGATAGCCTCAATTACCAGCTATTTGAAGGCTTAATTGGAGATACCATTTTTACCTCCAGCTCTTATGCCGTTATCGAGTCCGTTAATCGCCAGCCCAGTCATCCCGACTATGTTCCTCAAGAAAAAGATTTGACCATTGGGGTAAAGGTAGCATTCCGTCAGGTGGAGGTTGATACCGTTTGGTACGCAGAACCTATGCTTGTCTTGCGCGGCAATTTGATGTACAACTATCCCGCTCAGATCAACGAACTCAGCACCAAAGTGCGGGTCTCCGAAAAGATTATCGAGCGCTACTTCCCTACCGATGAGCAATTAGATTATACCGGATTTAGATTTACTGAAGGCCAACAGGTTAATTTCAATGGCTATCAAATCACTTTTGATGGATTTGATCTAAAGCCAACCCACCCCGATTATGAAACCGTAGAAGGCGACATTGTGGTGGGTGCTAAACTCTCAATTGTCTCGCTTGAGAGTGGTAAACAATACCAGGCCCGTCCGATTTATCTGATTCGCAATAATCGACCTTTCAACTTAAAATCACAGTTGGACGAACTTGGCTTACACTTCCGGTTTCTTAATATCGATCCCAATCAGAAAACAATCGAGATTAACATAGCGCAAGTGGCTCCCGAGCGAGCCAAAGTGCCGATCGAAATCGCGGATAACTCCTTCCGTTCAGATTTCATCGTACTGGAAGCAATCATTTTTCCGGGCATCAATTTATTCTGGATTGGTACTTTGCTGATGCTATTTGGCTTGACATTGAGTATTTTCTATCGCCGCCAACGTAAAGCAGCAGCGGCCTAATGGCAGCGCCCCTAAAGGTGACGATCATCGGGGCGGGGCGCGTAGCGACCCATCTGGGGAAGCGTTTGTTCGAACAAGGCATCCAAATTCAGGAAGTATTTAGTCGGCAAAAGCCGAAGGCGCAACGGCTAGCCGAGGAACTTCATGCGCAGGCGCTTGATGAATTATCCAATGTTCAATCTTCCGCTGATTTGTATCTGCTCGCCATCAGTGATAATGCCATATCGGAAGTTGCGCAGGCCCTTTCTTTTCTACCACAATCTGCAATCATTGTGCATACCTCCGGGGCAACCCCCAGTACCGTTTTGCAGCCGTATTTTGAACGTTTCGGTATCTTTTATCCATTACAAAGTTTTTCGGAGGGACGCCAACCTGATTTTACTAATTTGCCAATCTGTATCCACGCCACTCTCCCTGAAGTTCTACAAACTTTGGAGATATTAGCGCGCCTAATCAGTCCGAAAGTTTATCATCTCAACGATCAAGACCGGGCTATTTTACACGTCGCAGCGGTCTTCGTCAATAACTTTAGTAATCATTTATTTCATATCGCCGAACAGATGCTAGAGCAAGAAGATTTACCTTTTGAATTATTAAAACCACTTATTCTCGAAACGGCACAGAAAGTCCAACAGCAATCACCAAGTCAAATGCAAACCGGCCCGGCTAGTCGTGAAGATGACCTGACTCTTCTTCGTCATCTGGACTATCTTTCTAAGTTCCCGGAATGGCAAAAGCTGTACGAAAATATTACGAAAAGTATCTATCCAAAATTTGGCGATACGAAATAAACTCCTTTTCTTTAAGCAACGTCAACCTCTCGCTTTTCTTCGGTCTTTTTCAAAGACCGTTCGCTTATCCCTACCGTGTTAATTAGATAATAACCCCCGTTTGCTTGAGCAACAGTTGCTTACAAGTAGCCAAATCTGTTTTCACATTATAAAACTATTAGAACACCTTAAATTATGAACGCCCTACGCATCTTTAGCCTACTCGTTTTGGTGGTCCTCCTCGGCTGTCAAAAGGAGCAACTAGAACCTGATCGACCACAAACAGAACAGGCCATCCCAACCGATCCTCTGAGCAGAGCTGCAGTCAACGATATCATTTTAGAACATCTTGATCGCCAGCAAGATTTTCGCTGGGACATGGTTAATACTGAAGTGATTTGGAGTGCTGCTTTACTCACCGATTCGGTATTAACAATAGGCTTTAAACCCACCGATGAAGGCGACATTCACACTAAAATGCACCAAATCAACCTCGGCGATAGTCGCTGGGTAGACGCTCGCCAACAAGTGATCGATGCCATCGAAAAAGTACAAGAAGAAGAAAATGGGCAGCCCACACCAATTGATGAACACCCACGCTTCAAAGCCGCTCGTACCCTGCCTTTGATTCAATTCAAGACGGGCAGCTATGCCGTTATTGAGCAATTACGGCAAATGCCCCAAGTCCGTTACATTGAGCCCGTTGGCTATCATTTTGAGGCCGAAGCGGACAGCCGATCCGGCCTGGGTTGCAATGTTGATCCGGCCAGTTATATCGATCCGGATGACTTCACCCCGGCCACGCCCAACGTTAAGATTCCATGGAATTTTGACAATATGAATATCCCGAATGCCTGGTCCACAACCAGTGGCAACAATGTCGCAATTGCCTTGATTGACACGGGCACATCGCCCGATCAAGATAAGCTCGGTAGCGACTTTAACTCGGGGCAATCTCAAGGTCGCTACATTGATCGCTACGGCACCTACGTCAGTAGCTGGTGGTGGTGGGCCGACCCGGACGGACCAGATGATCGTTGTGGGCATGGTACCCAAATGGCAGGCCTGCTAGCCGCGCCACGCGGCTATGATGGCACCTCAGTGGGTGTGGCTTATAATTCAGATTTGGTTGCCATTCGTGGCACCGGCGACGTGGTCATCAGTAGTTCGCGCGAGCGCAACGGTGTCACCGATGCCTTGATTTTGGCGGCGAATCGTAATGATGTGAGAATTATTAGTATGTCTATTGGCACTCCTTTCTGGAGTAATCAGATTGCCGATGCGGTCTACTATGCCTACGGTAAAGACAAGATGATGTTTGCCGCAGCAGGGACTTCCACCTGGTATTTGAGCTGGGTGGGCGTGGTCTTTCCGGCACGCATGGCACAAACCGTTGCGGTGACGGGCGTCAAAGATGGCGAAAGCTTACAAAAATGTAATACCTGCCATAGCGGTAGCCAAGTCGACTTCGTAGCGGTGATGCAACGCGCAGTCGACAACGACCGCACTTCATTGACATTAACCCAAGAAGGGAATCAGCCCGCTAATGTAGGTGGTTCTTCGGCGGCCACGGCCACCACTGCGGGAATCGCCGCTTTGGTTTGGTCAACTGATCCATCGATGAATCGTTCCCAAGTCATGACCCGGTTGAAAAATGCCGCATCAATCTATCCCCAACGGGATAGCGACTTCGGTTGGGGCATCGTTGATGCGCCCCAGGCCGTTAATAGTAATTAAGGACTATGCATAAATCCTAAGTACATTTATATCTTCTACCAAACCTCAGCACTCGCTTATACATCTCAAAAACAGAGGCCGCCTGAAAGTTTTACTTTTGGGCGGTGCTTTTTTTAGAGTACTTGCGTAGAACCTTTTATCTTTGCGCAAAAGTTAACGCATGCGCATTTTAGGCCATATTGAGCATTCTAGTTTGAAGATTACTGTTTTTAAAATGGATAATCGTATTTCAGTGAAATTTGAAAATCCATGGTACGAACAAACCTATAAATTTCGGCAGGATGAGCATTTAAATGACCTGGCCGATGTACAACGTCTGGTCGATCCGGCTTTCATTGCCGATATAGCCCAAAACATGCAACAGATGCACCAAACCCGCCACGCCGCGGAGAATCGCTTTTTCCCCACTACAGAAGAGGATGAGTTTGAGCAAATCATCTAATCCGCTTTCGGTTTTAGCTTTTCGCCTTAACCTTACCAGCCTTTAGACAATTATTTAAAATCAGAATGTGTCATGTTCTGGCCTGTTATTTGATATATTAAAATCATTTAACATGTTTTCTAACTAGTGCTTCTGATACCATCTACCGGGAGATAAACCCGATGAATATTACGAAGAGCGGACTAGTTAACATCTCTCCAAAGCCCTAACCTACTCTACTGAAAATGAGCATATTGTATTAAATTATAATAATTTAAAGTTAAAAGGAACCCTTGTTTATGTCGGTAAATTGTTCTAAACTTGCAGTTGAATTTCACAGTCGCAAAGCAAAAGAAAAACATACTAAGCATTTTAGACACTAATGGGATGAATCAGCTTCTACCGCCGCTAGTGTAAAATGCAGGAGAAAACAAATTAATAACGCATTAGTCTTTCGAGGCTATGGCTTTCCCCTCTTTCGTTTATTTCCCGCTTTTACGATTGCTGCACCACTGATTTTCCCTTCCGAATTGATAACAAGTCCTCTATTTCTACGTACAACCAAATTGTATTTGATCAACAGATGATGCAGTAACACTATGGACTTACAATTTTTCATCAACATTATTCTCCGCCGTAAGTGGATCATATTGGCTTCGATGCTGGTCGCTGCCGCTGCTGCCTATTGGTTTGTCAATCAGCAGGAACGTAGTTACAAAGCGGGCGCCATCATTACCACCGGAGTCATCGGAGCACAAGGGCTTGATCCGAGTCGGGAACTACCATTTTTCCAAAAGTATCAGGTGGAAATGAGTGTAGCTAACATCATCGAGTTCATTCAATCCCGGGCTAATGTGAATCTGTTGAGCTATAGACTACTGCTGCACGATTTAGATCGTTCGGAACAACGCCCCTTCCGCCAGCCTAAAGTTAATGAAGAAAATCCCATTCAATACAGCCAAACCCAAATTGATGAGTTGACGGTAGCCATGCAGAGCAAGGTGGATTCGCTGCTCCCCTATTTGTATGATCCGCAATTAGAAATGGTCTATAAAGATTTAGCGACGGCCTACGAATATGATTATTTGAGCATCCTAGAAAATATGGCCATTGGCCGTAAAAACCAGGATTCCGACCTTCTGGGCATTGAGTTCATCTCCGAAAACCCTCAGTTATCGGCCTTTGTCGTCAATACTTTTGTGGATATCATTCTGAGCAATCACCGCGATCTGCAACGTCGGAAGGATACGGACATGGTCAATTTCTACACCGAAATGTCTGATGCCAAAGAACAGGAAATCATTAATAAAGAAACGACGCTCCGCAATTTTAAAACGAATAAAAATCTTGTCGATCTCGATAATCAAAAGCAAGCTACCGTCACTCAAATCAAAGATTTAGAGTTGCAAAAAGAGGCGGAGATCCAAAAGATTCAAGCTCTGGAGCAAAACCGGGAGCAACTGGCCAAATACCTCTCAGAGACCACCAAGGATGGCAATAAAAAAGAACAACGCCTAATGACCAGTGAGAGCATCGAGCGACTCAATACCCAGATCAAAGAATTAAATGATCGCTGGATCGCATCCGGCTTAAAGGATGAAAAGGTACGTATCCAGTTGGATGCCACCAAGCGTCAGCTCCGCGAACAGCTCGCACTTTATGCTGATGCTCGTAAGGGCAAAGATATCGATGTAGATAATAGCGAAAGTAATATCCTCATCAAGAAAATTGATGCTGAGCTGGAATTGAATTTTGCGAATGAGGCCATCCTATCTATTGACAAAGAACTTAATCGCTTGCAAGCAAAAACCGTGGCTTTGGTTTCCGATGATGCTTATATCCGAAATCTGGAAACCGAAATCGAACTACTGCAAGATGAATACAAAGGCTTGATCAATGAATTGAACAAAGCCACCATCAATCTCAATAGCGTAACCAATCAGTTGAATCTGCTTGAACATGCGCAGCTACCAGAAAAGCCAGAGCCTTCGAAGAAAATGCTTATCTCTGCCTTTTCGGCTATTGTTGCTGGTACGCTTTGTACACTAATCATCTTCCTGCTGGCTTATTTTGATACGAGCTTTTCTACGCCCGATCAATTTCAGAAATTCACTAGCCTAGGATTACTGGGTACCCTCAATGCGGTGAAACCTGACCAGTTGGATTTGCAACAACTGTTCAATTCCAACGGACAGATAAAAAAGCTGGATTACTTCAAGGAAGCCTTGAGAAACATGCGCTTCAATATCGAGAACTCTAAAGCTTCGACTTTTCTGTTTACCAGCTCAAAGCAAGAAGAAGGTAAATCCTTCTTGATGATCAATCTAGCACAATCCTTCCGCGTGAAGAATAAACGTGTGCTTTTGTTAGATACTAATTTCAAACACAATTCGCTCACTCAGATGTCCTCTGAGTGTACCGAACTCAATCTGGATATCCAAAAGCTCATTGTCGATCATAATCTTGCCGATATTTTTGGTCAGCGACAGCTCGACAATATCTACAATGTTGAAAAAATTGATCTAATCGCCAATACAGGTAATTATTTGTCCCCTTCGGAAATATTCGCCGGCAAGGACTTCCATACTTTCCTGGATAAGTTGACTTTATACTACGATTATGTCTTTTTTGAAGCCCCGGCCATGAATAAATACTCCGATGCGAAGGAATTGAGTGAATATGCCGACCGTGTGGTGGCGGTATTCTCCGCTGAATCTGACCTACGAGCGGAAGACAAAGAGTCCTTGTCGTTCATTCAGAGCTTAGGTAATAAGTTCATGGGCGCGGTCCTCAATAAACTTGATTTAAAAAACCTAGCCTAAAACCAGTAGTGATCAACTTTTTAACGCTAATCGACTGAAGTGAGCACATCCCAAAAATCCTACTGGCTCAAATCCGGCTTCTTGACCATTCTGGAGCGCGGTTCCGTATTTGTCTTTGGATTCGGTGGATTTTATATGCTCACCCGGGCCCTATCAAGTTTTGACCTTGGGGTTTGGGTCATCTTTTATACCATCGTGTCCTTTATCGAAGTCGGCAGGAATGGTTTGCTACAGAATGCCTTGGTAAAATACCTCGCTAACGCTAAAGGAGATACTTACGGTAAGATCAATACTGCTTCCATTTGTATCAGCTTAGGCGTCAGCTTAGCATGTGTGCTTTTTTTACTCATCATTGCTCCGATCATTGGCGGTAACACCTGGTATAACTCCCCGGAGCTATCAGATATCTTGCGCATCTATTGTGTGACGACGCTGCTCATGGCTTTTTTACAGCAGTTTAATTTCATTCAAATTGCTAATCTTGACTTTCGGGGTAATTTCTACAGCAATTTCACCAAGCAAGGGGCCTTTTTTGCATTTATCTGTTGGTCCTTCTTCGGAGATCATACTTTAACGCTTTGGCAACTGGCAGCGGCACAAGTGGTGACCACCATCCTTGGTACAGTAGTCGCCCTTTATTTTGCAAAGCCCTATTTACGGTTCAGTCGTCAAATAGACTGGGACTGGGTAAAACGCCTTTTTCAATTTGGCCGCTTTGTCTTTGGGACCAATATCAGCACCATGGTCTACAAAAGCGTGGATAAATTGATGCTGGGTTATCTATTGCTACCCAGCGCTACGGGTATCTACGAATGGGCGATTAAGATCACTAATCTGGCCGAAGTCCCCACCTTCTCTATCGCCAGTATTGTATTTCCTCAAAGCGCCCGCCGTATTGAGGAAGAAGGCAAAGATGGCGTTCGCCGCTTGTACGAAAAGTCCGTGGGTGCGATTTTGGCATTGATTCTGCCCTTTATGATTGGTGTTTATCTCTTTGCGGACTGGATTATTCTAATTCTGGCTGGTGAAGGGTTTGAAGAAAGTATTAAAATCCTCCGTATGACTATTGCCTATGGATTATTTATTCCATTTGCGGTTCAGTTTGGAACGGTTGTCGATTCCATTGGCAAACCCCGTATCAATTTCTATTTCACCATCCTAGGGGCTGGGCTCAACATTATTTTCAACTACATTTTTATTACCAAATTCGGCATTATCGGTGCAGCTTATGGCACGCTGACTTCATATATCATTATGTTCTTTTTGTATCAAACGGTCCTCTATCGCTTACTGGGGGTTCGTGCTTATCGGGCATTCTATCACATCCTTCCCGTATACCGTGAAGGCATCCAGTTGGTGGGACGGTACCGACAAAAAAAGAATCCCAAAAACATCAAAGTATGATCAGTGCAGCACAGTTAGAAGAAGGTATTCGCTACGCAGAAGCCAATTATCGCGACAATGATCAAGGTCATTTACAAGTCGATAAACAGCTAATTCGCAACAAATTTGATCTGAACGGCGCCAAAGTACTCGACTTCGGTTGCGGTATGGGTGGGATGAGTATGTGGTACGCCGACAACTGGGATTGTGAGGTTTACGCCTTGGATATTGATTCCCATCACATCACAGTTGCCCGAAAAGTGCAGGAAAAACATCAGATCAAGAACGTTACTTTTTCGCAACGCAATATCCTGAACGAGCCACTGGAATCGCACGAACGTTTCGATTGGGTTTTTCTAAACGACGTGGCTGAGCATATTTCCTACGATATCCTGGAGCAAATTTTTCGGCAGCTAAGCCAGCGATTAAGCCCGGAAGGTCGTATCTTGGTGACCTATCCACCTTGGGAGAGCCCATACGCTTCTCACGTCACCCATGCCGTTAAAATTCCCTGGTGCCAATATCTACCCCAAAAAATGTTGACTCGACTCATCGAGAAGAACAACCAGCAAATTGTCGGTGAACTGGAAAGTGATCTGGTCAGTGCCTATAAAGGGCTCAATCACCTGACCCATCGCAGATTGATGCAGATATTGAATCGTAGTGGTTTAACGCCGGTTTACCGAAGAAGTCACAGTATCATCAATCGACTGCCGGGAATGCGGGAACTGAACTTAAGTTTTTTCCCATTCAAATATTTAATTACCAAAGAGTTTTTACTCCTTCGTCCAACAACACAGGTCAAATAAGTATGACGCCCATGTTCAAAGATATCGACATCATTTATTTTACGCTCTTCCCCTGGGATCACCCCTATTCCTCCGTATCCTTGTCGTTCAGTAAGGAATTTGCACGTAATAACCGCGTGTTTTATGTTAATCATCCTTACTCTTTTCGCGACTTTCTCGACAACTTCAATACGGAAATGGGTAAATCCCGGCGCAGTCATCTATTGCGTGGTAAGATGCAATACGAAAATATTGAAGATATTTCGCCGAATATCATTGCGGCTCATCCACCTTTGACTTTTCCAATCAATTGGTTGTCGCCGGGTGGTTTCTACAACGCACTCTCGGCTTATAATAATCGGGTGATTTTAAAAACGATAAAGAAAATAATTGATGATTATCAATTGAAAAACTTTATCTATCTCAATTGCTTCAATCCCTATTTTGCGGGCACACTGCCAAAGGATTTTGGTCAAATTGCCAATATTTACCAGTGTATCGATGATATGACGCAAGAGCCGTATACGGCTCGTCACGGTGCCCGACTCGAAGCAGAAGTGATCAAAGCTGCGGATATCACGACAGTGACTTCAACCAATCTTTGGAAATTAAAATCACCGCTCTCAGCAGAAACGCACATCGTTCATAATGCAGCAGATATCACCAATTTTGAGCGCACCTTGAAAGAAAACTTCGAGCGCCCCAAAGAACTGGAAGGTATTAGTGGCAAAATAATTGGTTTTACCGGCAATCTGGATCATTGCCGGGTAGATTATCCCCTGTTAAAGAAAGTGGCCGAACGTCACCCGGATAAAACCCTGCTGCTCGTCGGACCAATCAATAATACAGAATACAAAGAAATCGGTCTCGATCAGTTGCCAAACGTTATTTTTACAGGCAGTAAAGATATCCGGGAGCTACCACACTATCTCCAACATATGGATTGTGTTTTGATCCCTTTTGCCCTGAATTTGCTGACCAAAAGTATCTATCCGCTTAAGATCAACGAGTACCTCGCCGCCGGAAAGGCTGTGATTTCAACCCGTTTTTCGGATGATATTCAAGGCTTTTCGGACTACATCTACCTCGGTGGCACCCACGAAGAATTCGTCGATCTGATTGACCAAGCGATTGGTGAAAACTCAAAGGAGAAGATCAAAGCACGGAATGCACTCGCTCAAACGAATACCTGGACCTCACGAGTGAAACAGTTTTGGGAAATTGTCGAACAATATTTAGTAAAAAAGAAGAAGCTACAATTGAATTCATAGGCCATAGCGTCTATCAACCACTAACTCCAATAGTTTGTCCTTAAAAGAAAAAATAAAGAGTAATCAAACCCTCAAAAAGCTAGCGCTTTTCCTGTTGATGCCGCGCAATGAGCATCGACCGCGCCTATGGGTCAGGTGGTTTTGGAATAGCTGGAAGCATAAGCGGGGAAAAGGCTCGATCATTCGCTGGCGAACCCGGCTGGATGTCCTCCCTTTCAACGCGTTCAATATTGGAAAAAAGACGGTAATCGAGGATTTTGTTACAATAAACAATGGTATTGGCGATGTAATTATCGGTGATCGCACCCTGATTGGAATTTCCTCCGTGGTTATTGGCCCTGTGACCATGGGCAATGATATCATGCTGGCACAACACGTGGTCATGTCTGGCCTAAATCATCAATATCAAGATGTCAATCAACCGATCAGTACGCAAACTTGCACCACGGCAGAGATTGTCATCGAAGATGAGGTATGGATTGGTGCTAATGCAGTGATCACGGCTGGCGTCACTATTGGTAAACACGCAGTGGTAGCCGCGGGGAGTATTGTGACCAAAGATGTCCCCCCCTACTCGATCGTTGGTGGCAATCCGGCACGTCTGCTGAAGCAATATAATTTTGAGACGGCAACCTGGGAAAAGGTTAATTCAAAAATGAAAATATGAACCCTCCAAAGTCAATGCCCGACTCAGCGAAGTTGAGTCCTAAAGATATTTTGATTGAACGCATCATGCTGGCGGTGACCCTGATGCTATTGCTCGGATCATTTCTTAAAGTTCTCTTTTTCTAGACGCTTATGTCTGCGAGTCAAGCAATAGAAAATATTCAAAAATGGCTTCGGGCCCGAGTGATCCTGCAAAAGCTAAACAATCCTACGGGCTTGATCCTGTTGGCCTGTGTGGCAATTGTGGTTGGTTTACTGATTGCCTATCTCGGCATCAAGCTGGGAATTGTGATGCTCGCGGGAATCATTGGGTTACCCGCTCTGGCCGCTTGTTTTGTCAATCCACGCTTCGGGATTGGGGTCATCATTGTTGTTTGCTTCTTCGTCCAGTTTATTGGAAAACATGTCAATGCGCCCATTGGGACCCTTTTGGATGCGATGATGTTCGTCATGATCTTCAGTATTTTGGTCAATCAAATCCGAAAGCGGGATTGGAGTTTTTTGAGAAATCCGGTCACTATTCCTGTGTTGATCTGGATTTTCATCAATTTGATTCAAGTCGCCAACCCGGTTGCAGGCTCGAAGATGGCTTGGCTCTACACTGTACGGAGTATGGCCGGGCAGAACCTTTTGTTCTTTATCGCTTGCTATGCACTGACAAGCAAGATGGCCATCAAAACGATTCTAAAGGTCATTCTGGCGATGTTACTCCTCGCGGCACTCTATGGCCTCAAACAAGAATTTATTGGCTTTTCTAGTACAGAGATCGCGTGGTTGATGTCCGACCCAGAGCGCTATCAATTGATTGTACAATGGGGACGCATGCGGATTTTCTCTTTCTTTTCTGATCCTACAACATACGGAATTGTCATGGCCTACGGGGCTTTGATCTGCATCTCGCTGGCGACGGGGCCATATCGACTTTTCATCAAAGGTGTCTTACTCGTATCAGCCCTCTTAATGCTTATGAGTATGGCGTACGGTGGTTCACGCACCCCAGTCGTATTGTTCCCTTTTGGAATCGTCATTTTTGTATTACTGACTTTGAGAAAAGAATATATCATGGCTGGTTTCATGTTTTTCATCCTTGGAGCCGGCTTGATGATGAAAGGGACCTCAAATGCGGTCTTGTTCCGTATCCAATCTGCATTTGACCCAGACACTAGCGGTGATACTATGAATGTGCGCTTCGAAAATCAAAAACGAATTCAGCCATTTATTCACACGCACCCTTTTGGAGGAGGGCTGGGTAGTACCGGACTCTGGGGACGTCGTTTCACTCCTAATTCAATGCTAGCTCAATTTCCGCACGATAGTGGTTTTGTTCGAGTAGCGGTGGAATTAGGATGGACTGGCCTGATTGTGTACATGTGGGTGCTATTTGTCATTCTCACTACCAGTGTAAAGTACTACCTCCGGGTAAAAGATCCCGAAATTAAAGTCATTTACCTAGGCATCACGGTCTTCTTTTTTGTACTGACTTTAGCGAGCTATCCACAGGAAGCTATCGTTCAGCTCCCAACGAGCATTATTTTTTATTCCCTTTTGGGTATTATGGTCCGTCTCAAAGATTTCGACCCGCACTATCAAAAATATTACGAGAAAAAGCCGATCAAAAACCGATATACGGCAACCGAGGACACTGAATTGGAGCAAAATCAGTAATTACCTGTCTTCGGTACAAAAATTGAACAACAACAAAACATGAGACGCTACTACCGTTTAACCCTCATTTTATCCTTCACTTGCTGTTTGCTGGGCACGAGTACCCTTTCGGCCCAGCAGGTCGATTTCAACAAAGTTGTACCCGGCGATGAGAGCCGTCCCAAAACTTTCGAAGATTATCTGGTCCAGTTGGCATGGAAAAACAATCCCCAGGGTAAAATCCTGAATAGTAATCTGGAGATTGCAAAAACGGAGGTCTCACTCACCAAAAATGAATGGATGAATAAGTTGTCGGCACAATTCAGTCTGAACGAAATCAGCCTCAGCAACTTGATTTACAATTATGACGATCCGCTTTTCGTGGCCCAGCCACTTTGGAATTTAAGCGCCACCGTTGATTTGGGTACACTGCTTAACCGTTCCAAAGAAGTACGCATCGCCCAAGAACGTAGAAAGATTACGGAGTACAACATCAATTTGCTAAAACTAGAATTGCGTGCGCTCGTCATCAAACGTTATTACGAATACCTTTCTTCTATCGATATCCTTAAAGCCCGCACCGAAGCAGAAGAAGAAGCTTACCAAAATTATGAGCTGGTAGGTGAGCTATTTAAAACGGACAAAGCGAATTTCGAGGATTTCTCACAAGCTTCACAATCCTACATTAACGCCAAAGAATCCAAAATCAAAGCAGAAACGGATCTTAAGCTGGCGAAGCTGTTGCTGGAAGAGCTAATTGGTGTTCCATACGAAGAAGCGGAGCGCTACGGTAGTACCCTCAAATTGAAAGACTAAATCAGTAATCCAATGATAGAAATCGAGACCAGTCTTTTAGAAAAGTTACTCAACCAGAGTTAATAATAGTTCCACTGGTAATCTACCACTCGATAGATTTCATCATCAAGATAAGTCCGGAGTCGAATGAGTCGTCCTTCGACGTAAATTTTTACATGACGAAAGGCACCGTCATACTGGATTTCTTGCCACAACACCCCATTTTGATATAAGTATTCAGTGCTGATCAAAGCATCGTCAAGTCGATGGTATCGATGCTTTCGGTGTAGCTGTCCATTGGTGAGGTAAGTATAATCGGTAATAATTCTGGCTTGCCCATCAAAGTCATTTTCTACTTTTTTGATCAAACGCCCGTGGCCAGGATGATATTTATACACATTAGTCCGTTGACTCATTTTACCAGAAGGCAAATCATAGGCATAAATCACCTCTTTTTGTAAGCTATCCCGTGGGTTGTATTGGTACAGAACACGCTCGGCGGGCAGGTATTTTGGCCCCAATTCCAGACCTCTTTGGTAGGTTTTCTTTTCTAAAAGACGTCTTTTTTTATCATAAAAATAAAGTACTCGTGTTTCCTTCTCCCGAAACAAAATATACTCAATCGTTTTATCTTTTTGGTATTGGTAACGGGTCAAACGAGTGTCTTTGCCTTTCCCCTCTTGCTTTTCGAGCAAACGACCGGAAGCGTCATATTGAAAGGTCGTATTAAATAAAGAAGTGTCGACCGGCAAGGCGTAGGCAACGAGTTGGCCTTGCGGATTGAATTGACTAATTGCGCCTTTTTGCCCTTTTTGCTTGAGGTTAGGACGGACCCACTCGGTAATTGATTTGACTTTCCCTTGCTTGGTCAACGGGGCATGAGCAAATGGTTGGGCTATGGCACTGTTACAAATCCAGCCGAGGAATAATAAGAAAGCGAAGCGTAAAATCATCATCTTAGCAAGGTTTATCGCATACCACGCATGCCGCTCCCGGTACTTCCCCCCTGGTGGCCGGCATGCTCTCGATGAAACACATAATTGTAGCCATCAGTGCCCACGCCATGAAAGATACCATTTTGCTCATACTGAATTTGCACCCCAAATCCAACCGGGAAGCCACTCATGTAGCCTTGTAGATACAAATAAGGAGGTTGAAAATTCCAAGTACCGCTGAACGGCAAAAAGCCCTGATAACCATCCATACTTCCATTCTGATAGCAATTCAGTTTCATCGTATTGGGAATGAGGCTATGAATTTCCACCCGCCAATTGCCGATAGGATTGAAAGGTTGCGGCGGTGGAGGCGTATTAGGCATCGCATAGCCATATTGAGGCGTAGACTGTCGGGGCAAAGGTGGCGGACTATTCTTTTTATTACGATCTTCCGCCAATCGGATCATCTCATCACAATCGCTCACCCATTCAGCATTACCCAATTTTTGAAAAGCCTCTCTCGCTTTTTTCAACAGTATCAAATCCAGCTTTTCGGTATCTGAAGTTGCTAGCAAATAGCGCGTCTGGGCAAGGTAGAAGGTCTCCTCTTCGTTGAGCATTTGCCCTCCGAGTATTTTCTCGATCTGCTGCAGAATTTCGGCCTCATCACTAGTATCATCCGGGGTGAGGACAATCAGAATTTGCGCCATTTCCAAGAGAACAGCAATATTTTTAGGTTCTAGGCGCCGGGCTTGTTGCAGTAATTGGTAGGCCCGGCTCAATTTGTCGAGCTGGGTCTGTGTATCCGAAGCGATAATGCCTTCCTGATGGAGCAAGACCGCCTTTTTCAAAAGCAATTCCGCTTTCGAGAATTCTACATCGGCAATCCTAAAAGTATCTGATGAGGTCGTTTTCTTAAGGTAATCATCCAGCAACTCGTGCTTCTCTTCCTGATCTTCAATCAAAGTATTCTGCAGGCCACCTTTTTCGTTGGACCCAGCAGCCCCTTGCACGTTTTTAATACTAATGGCAGATTTGTAATCCTGAAGTTGTTCGGTTTTATTGGCTTGCAGCAGTTGTACCACCCGCATGATTTCATTGACCACGATCGTCAAGGCCTCGTCGGCGTCTTGCCAGTATCGATCTTTAACCGGATATTTCTCGGAAGGGAGCACCTTAAACTTAGCAAAAGCACTCAATTCCCAATACACTTTGCGGAGCATCACTGGAATTACGTGAGCCGGCTTATTTTCGTCTGCGTAGCGCCGCAAGGCAATTTCACGGATTTTCTCAAAGTTGGGACTGTTGAAAAAGTCTACACTAACCAGCAACAGAATGATTTGCGCCTCTTCTAACTGATGGGTAATTTCTTTTTCCACTTCATCGCCCCCTACAAGTTTCATTTGATCCCAAGTCTCAATCATGCCTTGCCGCCGCAGGAAAAAGAGGTGTTTTTCAAGTTGCACTTTTAAATCCTCATCCGTCTTAGAATCGGCATAAGCCATAAAAAGCTTTATCGGTATGCGCTTCGCAGTCATATACTATTTCTTTTCACCGGTCTGTAATTGTTGGGCAAATTGCACAAAAAAGGTCAAAGATTCGGGATTTTTCATCGAATCCCGGTTAGCCGCCTTGCTCACCGGAATACCGAGGAGTATTTTTTTGACCGGTGCTTCCAATTTTTTACCACTAATCGTGTAAGGAATTTCTGCCACCTCAACGATCTCATCGGGCACATGGCGAGGGGTATATTCCGAACGGAGGGTGGTATTGATTTTTTGTTTTAAATGATCGTCTAATTGAATGCCTGAGTTCAGTTTGGCAAATAAGGGCATGTAGTGGTTACCACCTTCTAATTCCAGGTTGACAATCAGACAATCTTCTAGTTCTGGAATCAGATTCAAGGCGCGATAAATTTCGCTGGTACCAATTCGTACTCCGTGTCGGTTCAAGGTCGCATCGGATCGCCCCATGATAACTAAGCTCCCCTGCGGTGTAATCTGAACCCAATCCCCATGCCGCCAGATGGCACCGGGATACATCTCGAAATAAGACGCCAAGTAACGGGCTTTACCCGGATCATTCCAAAAATAAATCGGCATTGAGGGCATCGCTTGGGTAATCACCATCTCCCCCACCTCTCCGACTACAGCCTCTCCTTTTTCATCAAATGCGTACAGACTGCAACCTAACGTTCGGCACTGGATTTCACCTTCATAAAGCGGCTTCTCCGGGCAGCCTCCCACAAACGCGGTACAAACATCCGTGCCGCCACTCATGGAGCATAACCATACCTCGGATTTAACCTTAGCGTATACCCAGTCAAATGCCTCGGGTGGTAAAGGTGAGCCCGTCGAACCAATTGACCGCAAAGTTGATAAATTGTACTCTTGGCCTGGTTCGAGCTGTTTTTTCATACAAGCCACCAAAAATGGTGCACTCGTCCCAAAATGATGGATTCCAGCCTCTTCAATTAATCGCCAGAGCATCCCCAGGTCAGGGTAGCCCGGACTCCCATCGTACAAAACGATAGTAGCCCCTTTCAGGAGAGCTGCTTGCACAAAATTCCACATCATCCAGCCCGTCGTCGAAAACCAAAAGAAGCGCTCTCCGGGATGCACATCATTATGAAAACTTAAATACTTTAAATGTTCTAAAAGAACACCGCCGTGGCTATGGGTAATCGCCTTGGGAATGCCCGTAGTCCCCGAAGAGTAAAGCACCCAAATCGGGTGATCAAAAGGTACTGCAACAAAGCGCGGCTGACCATCATGAGGCGTTCGCAATGCCTCTGACCAAAGGACAGCCGACGGAATTTCGGATTCTGAGCCTTCTTCCTCTAAATAGGGTAAGTAGACCACCGTTTCTAGGCTGGGGATTTTTTCAATGATTTCTTGTACCACGTCGGCCTTGTGATAAGGCTTACCATTATATTGGTATCCATCTACGGCGATAAGCACTTTCGGTTCGATCTGCTGAAAACGATCCACAACGCTATTTGAGCCAAAATCGGGGGAACAGCTCGACCAGATTGCCCCCAGCGAAATCGTCGCGAGAAAGGCTACGGTCGCTTCCGGGATGTTGGGAATAAAGGCAACCACCCGGTCCCCTTTTCCAATGCCTTTGCTTTGCAAAAAAGCCTGAAAGGCCGCTACCTGCGTGGTAAGTTGAGCCCAACTGATTTCCGTGGGGCCTTGCCGCTCGGATTGAAATAAAATGGCTGGTTGACCGCTTTGTGCCTGACGAAATACGTGCTCGGCATAATTCAGCGTACTGCCTTCAAACCAGCGCGTATTTGGCATAGCATCGGTTGACATCACCGCGCGATAAGGTGAATGGCTAATTATCCCAAAGTACTGCCAAAGGCTTTCCCAAAAAGCGGATGGTTCATCCACCGACCATTGCCACAAATCATCATAATTTTCGAATTGTAACTGAGTTTGATCCGCCAACCATTGCCGATAATGGGCGAGGTTTGATTGCTTTAGGAATGCATCGGTCGGCTGCCACAGTAATTTAGAAGAGCCACTACTTTGCTTCATTCGTGCTTTTTGGTTAAGTCTGCCGCTAAAATAGTGATTTCCCTAACAGCTTGCTTATCTCCGGGCAGGTTTGTATTAGACTTTATTTTAAAATAATGTCCCCTCTCCCGTAGGAAAGCGTATTAGCTTAGTCAAATCATCTTGCCGTTCAATTCATTATTTCTTCTCATATCAGTTTATCAATCCCGACTTGAGTTACTTTACCGGTATGTAATCAATGCGTATTTTCACGGGAAAATCCTTCTCTCGATTCCAATTCACACGGGCTTTTGCTATTTTTAGCCCCTCCACTAATCCTCAAGCCATGACCAAACAAGTCCAATTTTTATTACTAATCATTTTGCCATTACTCTGGCAATGTCAAAGTAGCAAAAAGCTCAGTTCTGCAACGGACGATGGGCAGATCGAATTGATTTTTTTGCAGATTAATGATGTATACGAAATTGCGCCCCTAGGTGGTGGCAAGGTTGGCGGTATGGCAAGAGTGGCGAGTTTGCGTCAGCAATTGTTGGCGGAAAACCCCAATACACTCAGCATTCTGGCCGGTGATTTTTTGAATCCTTCGGTGATTGGTACTTTGCGTTACCAGGGCGATCCCATCAAAGGGAAGCAAATGATTGAGGTGATGAACGCCTGTGGAATTGATCTGGTCACCTTTGGTAATCACGAATTTGATCTCAAGGAAAAAGAGCTACAAAAGCGGCTCAATGAATCAACATTTGCCTGGGTCAGTTCTAATGTTCTACATAAAACACCCCAAAGCATCACGCCTTTTGAAATCAAAAATGGTGGTCAGGTCACAGCCATTCCCGATACCTGGGTGTGGGAGATTCAGGATAGCGACGGCACCCAGCTTAAAGTTGGGCTTTTTGGCGTCACGTTGGATTCAAATCCTCAAGATTATGTGATGTACAAAGATCACGAAGAGGAAGCCCTGAAAGCTATTAAGCGACTGAGAAGTGAAGTAGATGTGATCATCGGCATTACCCATCTGGAAGAAGAGCAGGATCTCGCTCTGGCGAAGAAAGTACAAGAAGTACCACTCCTAATGGGGGGCCACGATCATCATCACATGGTGCACCAAGTCGGCAACGTGAGACTGACCAAAGCGGATGCTAATGCCAAAACAGCTTACGTTCATCGACTGAAGTACAATAAAAACACAAAAACCTATACTCTCGATTCACAGCTCGTCCCCATTGATCCTAGTTTACCCATGGAAAGTAAAACGGATGCAGTCGTGCAAAAATGGAATCAGATTGCCATAGAAACTTTTCAAAGTGCAGGATTTGATCCTAACGAAGAAATCGTTACGGTAGACCAGCCCTTGGATGGCCGAGAAAGCAAAATACGCCACGGCCAAACTAATCTCGGAGCAGTTATTACCAAAGCCATGAGCTGGTCGGTACAAAATCAGAACGACTGTAGCATTTTGAATAGCGGTTCAATCCGACTGGATGATCAGCTATCCGGGACAATTACCCAATATGATATGATTCGTACGATGCCTTACGGAGGAAGCGTGTTGCAGGTAAAAATGCGTGGACAGCTAGTCCGAGCCGTTTTGGATGAAGGGGAGCGAAAAAAAGGTCGAGGTGCCTATTTGCAACGCGATAAAGTGGACTGGGATGCTAACACTAAAAACTGGATGATCAACGGCCAGCCACTCGATGACCAAGCAGAATACCAGGTCATGCTCAATGATTTTCTCCTGCGAGGGCTTGATATTGAAGTACTCAAAAGTGATAGCGAAGGAGTATTATCCATTCAAGAACCGAGCAAAGAAGATGAAAGCGATTTGCGACGAGATATTCGCCTGCTCGTAAACGCCTATTTGAAGAGTCAACATTAGGGTATGATCAATTTCAACGGGCAACTTTACATGGATGAGCATCCGCTGCTTCAAGCCAACAATCGCGCGTTTAACTACGGCGATGGTCTCTTCGAGAGCCTGCGTGTCTTCGCCGGGAAGATGCCTTTCTTGGAACGACACCTTGAACGTTTATTTGGCGGAATGGCCACCTTGTCCTTAGAACGGCCCGAGCATTATAATTCAGCATTTTTCCGTAGCGAAATTGAAAAGCTTGGTACGATCGAAGGTGATTTTCGCGTTCGGCTTAATGTTTTCCGCGCTTTTGGGGGAAAGTATCTGCCCCACAATCACCAGCCCCAATTTCTTATATCCGCTGAGCCTCACCCAGAACCAATATTCAAGCTTCAGCCAAATGGTCTACAGCTTGGATTTTGCCCTACGGTCACCCTACCTTCCTACACTCCCACCCTCGGGGCAAAAACGATGAATAGCCTCCCTTACATTTTGGCCAGTATTTACTTCCAAAATCAAGGCTGGGACAATTGTATTTTATGTAATGAGCAAGGTCACCTGGCAGAAACCGCAAATGCCAACCTCTTTTTCATTCGCCAAAACATTTTACACACCCCTGCGGCCTCTACCGGTTTACTTCCCGGAACCATGCGGCAGCTGATCATCGAACTCGCACAAGCCCAATCCATCAAGGTAAAAGAAGGTACATGGCCTTTGGAAGAGCTCGCTGAAGCCGACGGTGTTTTTCTTACTAATGCCATTCAAGGCATACGTTGGGTAGAAAGCCTAGAGCATTGGCGTTATCAAAAGCATCCTTTCACCCCTTTACTCCTAGACAAGCTCAACGAATTGTTGCATTGACCAATGGCACTTACTTTTCGTATCTCATGTACGACAAAAATGATCAGCTTATCCGTTTTTGATTAACCAATTAAAAATACTTCATCCACACCTTCATTCTTTTTTAAAAAAACATGGAATTTACCTCTCGAAGCTATAGCTTTAGACCTCTCTTATAAAATACCTGACCTGAACGCCAAATATGAAAAAAATACTAGTCGCTAATCGAGGAGAAATTGCCCTACGCGTGATGCGTACTGCCCGTCAAATGGGCATCCAAACCGTAGCTGTGTACTCAGAAGCTGATCGAGAAGCACCCCACGTTCGCTTTGCCGATGAAGCTGTCTTTTTAGGACCAGCGCCTTCTTCTGAGTCTTACCTTAAAGGAAATGAGATCATTGCAGCCGCCAAACGACTCGACGTTGATGGCATTCATCCGGGTTATGGATTTTTAAGTGAAAACGCGGATTTTGCCCGTGCCGTTACGGCGAGCGGTATTACTTTTATTGGGCCGGGCCCCGAAAGTATTGAAATCATGGGGAGTAAGCTCGCCGCCAAAGATGCCGTGAAGCAATACGATATTCCTATGGTGCCGGGGATCGATGAAGCCGTCACCGACCCGGAAGTGGCCAAGTCCATTGCGAATCAGATTGGCTACCCTATCCTGATCAAAGCATCAGCCGGGGGTGGTGGAAAAGGGATGCGTATCGTTGAGCAACCGGAGGAATTGGAGGAGCAAATGGCTCGGGCTATCAGTGAGGCTCAATCGGCCTTTGGAGACGGATCCGTTTTTGTAGAAAAGTATATCGCTTCACCGCGCCATATTGAAATTCAGGTTTTAGCCGATAGTAATGGGCATACCCTCTATCTTTTTGAACGGGAGTGCAGTATCCAACGTCGTCACCAAAAGGTCGTTGAAGAAGCGCCTTCGGCAGTGCTTACCCCGGAGGTACGCAAAGCAATGGGCGAAGCCGCCGTCAAGGTGGCCAAGGCCTGTGATTATCTCGGCGCCGGCACCGTTGAATTTCTGATCGATAAAGACCTCAATTTTTATTTCCTCGAAATGAATACCCGCCTCCAAGTCGAGCACCCTGTAACTGAGTTAATCACTGGTGTAGATTTGGTAGAAGAGCAAATCAAAATTGCACGGGGCGAAGCGCTGGAAATCCAGCAAGAGGATTTGAAAATTAATGGCCACGCGCTCGAATTAAGAGTTTATGCCGAGGATCCCGCCAATAACTTTTTACCGAGTGTTGGAAAATTAGAGCGTTATCTCCCTCCCACGGGCGAAGGCATTCGCCTCGACGATGGTTATACCGAAGGAATGGACATTCCCATTTACTATGATCCGATGATTGCCAAGCTGATTACTTACGGAAAGAATCGCGCGGAGGCTATTCAGCGTATGCTCATCGCTATTGAAAATTATACGATTGAAGGCGTAGCCACTACCCTCCCCTTCGGCACTTTCGTGCTCGAACACGATGCCTTTCTGAGCGGCCAGTTTGATACGCAATTCGTGAAGCAACATTTTGATCCCAAACAGATGCAAAATGGAACAGAAGATGAGCAGGAAGTCGCCGCCCAATTTGGCGTATACCTATATGAACAACACCTCAATCACTTGCAAGTCCCGGGTGAAGCTGATTCACAGTGGTTAACTAATCGTCGTTGAAGGGATGTTTGCTAGCTTAGCATTGATTTGGTGTTTGATCTTGAGTGGAGAGGAATTAGAAACATCAATCAGCGTATCTAAGACTCATTCCGAGGTATTCCCCCAATACGATTCTATTCCCGGTATTGAGGCCATCTTGCAAGCCCAGCAAGCTTATTTTGGTATTGATTTGTACAATACGCCGGATGAGGATAGCCTATACCTCATGGAAGAGCGACTCGATAGTTGCATTTTGACATTCTTGCGGCAAGCTGAATCTTTTGATTACGTAATGGATGAATTAATCAGTGATCGCTTAGCGATTGATGCCCATTATGATCTTAGAGTTTATAGCTGGGAAAAGCACCAACTTAGTTCTGCACACCCTTTTCGGTCTATTCTACAGTGGCGTACGCCTGAAGGAAAAGTATATGCCACACCGTTGAGTGATGGCATGCAGTGGACCGCTATTTATCCCTTACCAGATTCTTCGCTTTACGCTTTAGTTGGTAGTATGACGACTTGCCATACTTGCTCCGCCGAAGCTTTGAAAGTTATTCGCCTCGATCAGAATCAACTGGTTCCATCAAATAGCTTTGACATGTTTAGCGATCAACCCGCCTATACTGTAACTGATGGTCAATTCAGTATCGACTATCGCTTGCAGAATGGACTGGATTTTCATTATGATCCTAAAACCGGGCTTTTCCATTATCGCTATTTCATTGAATCGGAGGAAGAATCTGATCTAAAAGATACTTTATTAGATGTTCGGGGACAGTTAATGTATGAAGCTCGTCGATTCAAAGAACTCAATTATTCTATTACTCCAATATCCCAAATCACAGTCGATTCTTTGCTGAATTATTAATTTCAGCGATTTGCGCCTTGGTTTTGTCTAAGAAAACTGTCCTTTGTCATCGAAAATCAGAGATTGAGGTTATTCAATCACGATAAACTCATTAAACCATGGATAGCACAGAATATCATCAAATCTCGGAATCAGACGAAAGAGTTTGGGCCACCTTTTCACATCTTGGCATTTTAGCCGCTTCTTTTATTCCACTTGGCAATATCGCTTTACCTCTAGTGATTTGGCTGATCAATCGCGAAAAGTCTGAATACATTGTAGAGCACGCAAAAGAGGCCCTTAATTTCCAGATTACGATGACAATTATTATGATCCTGACGGGTCTGATGTGCTTGATTCTAATTGGAATAGTACTCCTGCCGATTGCGGTACTTTTGAATCTCATTCTTTGCGTTGTTGCAGCGGTAAAAGCTAATCGTGGAGAAGATTATGAGTATCCTTTCAACTTTAGAATCGTAAAATAAAACTTAAAGAATAAACCGGAAGTATTTCTTAGTCATATACCTAAAGCCCTGGCATTCAACAAAATGCTGGGCTTTTTTTATCGATTCTCTTTTCGCCAGACAATTTTCAAGCCCGACCATTGCTCATCTACAGCACACACTTTCACATCCACTAAGCCTAAGCTGAGGGCCATATTTCGAATCACATCCTCACTCATATCCGTAGGGATTTTTGAACTCTTTTTATACCAGGAAACCCAAATCATTCCATCCTTTTTGATTTCGTCTTTAAGTGTTAAAAAGTACTGTTCAAAAGTAGCGACATCTTTTGCAAATAAATGGATATAATCAACAGCTTCAGAAGCATCAGACATAAATTCAACCGCTTCAGGAATGGGATCTAATAAGTTCAAAAAATGAGGTGGAGCCAAGACTAAGCGGACTTTAAAGCCTTCTTTTATCCCTAATTTTTTCACCAACGGCCGTTTAGAATATCCGCTACTCATGGTATTAGCACTTTTTTATTACAATAAAATGTATAATTAGACTTGATTACTTCCCAATTATAGCACTAAATTTGCACTCGTTCTTACAGAACATATTCTTTTTATTCGTGTTAAAAATTTAGGTCGAAGTATTAAAGTAAAACGACGATCTCAAAAATATTTCAGTGCTATGGCAATTATGATTACCGATGAATGCATTAACTGCGGGGCCTGCGAGCCAGAATGCCCCAATAATGCTATTTACGAAGGTGGGGTTGAATGGGCAATTTCTGACGGTACTGAAGTCAAAGGGACTTACGTACTGGAAACCGGAGCCGAAGTTGGCGTTGATGACCAACAAGCCCCCGTTGAAGAAGATTTTTATTATATCGTTCCCGATAAATGTACAGAGTGTATGGGCTTCCACGAGGAGCCTCAATGTGCTGCAGTTTGCCCAGTAGATTGTTGTGTACCGGATCCCGAGCGTGAAGAAACTGAAGCCATTTTATTAGATAGAAAAGAGAAATTACATTTATAAGAAATCAACCGATTTAAAAGCCAAACCCGTGCTGCAACAGTACGGGTTTTTTAATGAGCCCTCAATTGGTGCTATTGCCCGAAAAGCTTATCTTTCACCTCACAAAACCAACACCAAATGCCAACCGATATCGAAATCGCCCAGTCTATTAGTCTGCAACCAATTAAAGACATTGCCACTCAAATCGGCATCGACGAAAAAGATCTCCACCTATACGGCCATTACAAAGCTAAGCTTCCATTATCACTCATTCAGCCCGATAAAGTCAAGCAAAACAACCTCATCCTTGTTTCAGCCATCTCCCCTACTCCCGCCGGGGAAGGCAAAACGACGATGTCCATTGGCCTGACGCAAGGCCTGAATCGCATTGGCAAGCAGGCCATGGTAGTACTACGTGAACCATCTTTAGGACCGGTTTTCGGCATCAAAGGTGGTGCTACCGGTGGTGGCTATTCTCAAGTGCTACCAATGGAAGATATTAATCTGCATTTTACCGGTGATTTTGCGGCGATCGAAAAAGCTCACAATCTATTAGCTGCGCTAATCGATAATAATATCCAGAGTAAAACCCGATCACTGGATATTGATCCTCGAACGATTCTTTGGAAGCGCGTTTTCGATATGAATGACCGATCACTACGAAAAATCGTGCTCGGCTTGGGAGGAACGGGCTCGGGCGTTCCACGAGAATCTGGCTTCGATATCACGGCAGCCTCCGAAATTATGGCGATCCTCTGCCTGGCAGATGATATGACTGATCTGAAGCGCCGCTTAGGCAATATCCTGGTCGGTTTACGCAAAGATCGTAGCCCGGTTTACGCGCGCGACCTCAATGCCCAAGGTGCCATGGCCGCGCTCCTCAAGGATGCCGTAAAACCTAATTTAGTTCAAACCATCGAAGGCAATCCGGCAATTATCCACGGGGGGCCTTTTGCTAATATTGCGCAAGGGACCAATTCCGTCATCGCTACTCGTATGGGATTGTCACTGTCCGATTATGTGGTCACCGAGGCGGGCTTTGGTTTTGATTTGGGCGCTGAGAAGTTTTTGGATATTAAATGCCAAAGTAGTGGGCTTTCTCCCAAAGCTGTCGTCATCGTTGCTACTGTCCGGGCCTTGAAATACCACGGCGGAGCCGCGCTCGATACCCTAAAAGAGCCGCAGCCAGAAGCGGTTGCCAAAGGGCTTGGGAATCTGGAAAAACACCTCGAAAATGCAGTTCAATTTGGGCTGAACGCAGTCGTTGCTATCAATAAATTTGTGAGTGATTCCGACGAAGAGCTGGAAATCATTGCCAATAAATGCCGCGAAATGGGCGTACCCGCAGTGATTACCGAAGTTTGGGGAAAAGGTGGCGAAGGAGCTGAGACACTCGCCCAAAAAGTGGTCGCTGCCGTAGAGTCTTCAACGGGACCATTTGAGCCTACCTACCGTTGGGATCAGCCCGTAGAAGAGAAAATCCAAGCAGTAGCCACTAAAATTTACGGTGCGGATGGTGTGGCTTACACCTCCAAGGCGAAATCTGACTTGCGAAAAATTAAACGGCTGGGATTAGATCAACTCCCGGTTTGCATCGCGAAAACACAAAAGTCGCTATCTGATAATCCTGCGCTTCTGGGGCGCCCCCAAGGTTTTACGATCACCGTTCGTGAGATTGAAATTGCCGCCGGAGCCGGATTTCTCGTTCCGATTACCGGCAATATGATGCGGATGCCCGGTCTACCCGCCGTGCCCTCCGCCGAACATATTGACATCGATGAGGATGGAAATATTAGTGGTCTGTTTTAGCCTCGGCAATCGTCTCACGCTCCCAAACGCGTAGTCGTTTTTTGCGGAAGTCGATACTAAAAATAGCTGCGCTGAGGAAGGGGTACCCCAAAATACCATCCAACTCAAGATTGTAGTGTGCGTTGATATGAGAGATATCGGTAAAGACAAATTCCATATCTTCCAGCTTTACATCCTTGATTTTTAAGGTATCAACGAAGGCTGCAGTAGCCGCTTTTCCCTGTTGTTCGATACCGTACAGTGAAAGATTGCTTTCTTTGGATAGTACAGCTGGATTAATTTTCGCTTTCAGATTCTCATCCAACAGATTAATCTCCGCGCCGGAGTCGATACCAAAGTGATAGGTCTTACCGTCGATTTCAGCTTTGATGACCACCAAATGCTCCCAAAGCTTAAATTTAAGTTCTTCGACCACCTCCAAATCTTGATAAGATTTTCGGTGTCGCTTGGGTAAGATGTGAAATTCTTGCTGATCATAATCTAGTAGAATTTCTTCATGCCGGATCACTTCTTGTCCAATCAATCCTTCAATATCCTGCTCGGTAACGGCCTCAAGCCGGGTGAAATCTGTCATCATAACCTTCAGGGCAAATTTTTCTATTGCTCCCAAGCGAAAACTTCTCAATTGCTTGGTTTGAATCGCAATTGTTCCATTGATTCCTGTAGCATAGCTATCGGCATCTTGATGAACCTGTTCTCCGCCGTTTAGAATAACGGTAGGTGCACCGGTATCAAGGATGAAGTTACTCGTCTGGCCTTCCATTTCCGCTTTCAAAAAAATTAGTCCACCCACTAAATCAAATGGAATCGTTCGCCCACTTTTCTTAGCGCGGTCTAATGTTAACTCATTATTAAGCTCATTTGAAGCAACAGTAGTGTGCAAAACCATTTTTGATTGTGCATCCAAATTCAATCCAGTAATCAATAATAGGATAAATACAAAGCCCACATCTCGCATAATACCTTCATTTTCAGTTCTAAAATCTTTTCCACTGTGGTGATCACCAACACGCTTGGGGAATAAGAAATATTGATGAACAAGGGTTGTGACCAGAAAGGAGGCAAATTGGCCAACCCCTAATGTTAACTTAATGTAAATTCAAAGTTAAATTAAATTCACATTAAATGCAATAGGTAAGTGCCAAAGACTCAGCTAGTAGCCTAAAACCGAAAAGTCATCCCTCAAAAAAGGATGACTTTGTTGTACACTAATGAGTATTAGTATACCTTAAGTAAAAAGCAAAATATTAATTAGAAGTTATAATGCATACCCAACTCGAAAGATCGGTTGGCGTTGATTTGGCGTATATTCCAGAACTTATCTTTGGTGTAATCTACCATTCCCCGATTAAAACGTACTTCCAGTCCATAATTTGGTCGTGGATAAAAGCCAATACCAATTACGGTAGCAAAGTCAAATTTGCGCAATCCCTGGTAAAGCAAATCATTAATAGACGTTTCATTTGAAGCAATCGGTGTCGTCGGACTCGGATTATTAAATCCGCCATTGCTGTCATGTCGATTGACGCGACCATAATCTCGAACGCTGAGCAGATAGGACATTTTTACCCCCAGATTAATTCTCCAACGATCGCTAGCCTGATAAACTAAGGCGACAGGCATCTCAACGTATTCCATTTGACTAACCGGCCGCACGTTTACGTTTTTCGAAGATTCGGTGGTGCTGTATTGATCAAACAACTCTCCATTAAGATCAAAAGTAGGGTCAATAATGTAGGGAGTATAATCATTATTTTGATTAAAAAAGTCCCGATACATTGTATAGCTGATCCCGGAGCGAACTGCAAAGCGATCATCTAACTGGTATTCGACATTGAATCCCGCGGAGGCACCGCTTACCTTAGCTAAAGGTGCCGAATGCACACTCACCATCAAGCCAAACCGCAAGCGTTCAGAACGTTCTGGGAAAACAAGTGATGACATTTCATGGATGTGTTCGTCCACTTGCAATGACACGGAAGTTTTATCTAAATCTGCTAAGGGCAATATTTGCGTGCGCCTATCATTAGTCGCTGCCTCAGTCAGCATAGTAGGCAAATCCTTAATACTTCGATTTGACTCTTGTTCGACAGGAATCGTCGCAACTTGTCCTAAATTATTTTCTTTAGCGGTATGATCCGGGTTGGAAGTGTAAATTTTTGAGCTATAATTCGTGGTTTTAGTTGATGAATCAAGTGGATCGTTAGTCGATGACGTGCCGCCTCTAGTGGGCGTAGCAGCCACCGAGGACGCATTAGAAGCAATATCGGAGCGCGCTTGTGGAATAAATTCCGCTTGAGCAACAGCCGGAGGCGCCATTGTAGGCGTTTCATTTTTAGGCTGCTCGAAAGGTGGTTGCAAAGCATCGGGAGTAGTTGGTTGCCAGTAAAGCATAGTGCCTACTCCGGCAGCAAAACCGATCACCAAAACTAAAAGCAGAAGTCCATATCGACGAAAAGCGGAGTGTCCGGTCGAAGGGACCTGCGTCACCGGCATTTCCCGGTCGAGCATGGCACTCATCTCTCCCCAGGCCTGATCCACAAATTGTGGATCCATCTCAGAGCTATGTCGTTCGTTACCCTGCATGAAGTATAGAATTATAGTTTTTCTCAATTAACAACTTAAGACGCTTTCGAGCCGAAGCAAGATGCCATTTGGATGTACCTACACTAATGCCAATAGACTTAGCAATTTCGACATGGGTATAGCCCTCGATCGCATAGAGGCGAAATACCTCTCGGGAGGCTGGTGGTAAGGAATCGACCATTTTAAGCAAATCATCTTCGTACATTTTGCTCAAAGCGGTTTCGTTTATCTGAGAATCCCGTTCTTCGAAAACCAAAAATTGGAGATAACGGGAATGTTTTTTAAAATATTCTGAAAGGCTGTGGTAAACGAGTTTACGTATCCAGCCTTCCAGAGAACCTTTGAAGGAAAACGTACTTAACTTTTTAAATACGCGCAAAAATCCATTGTTTACAATTTGCATTGCGATGTCCCGATCGTCGGTGTACCTCAAACACATACTCATCATCGTAGCAAAATACCGACGGTACAAGTACTCCTGATATTTTCTCTCGTTACGCAGACAACCGGCGACGAGTTCTTCTTCAGAGTAATTGTTGTTTCGGGTCTTAAACATAAAGTTTAACTACTTTCTGGATTCAGTTTTGGTTATTCCTAATTTTAAGGTATCTCTATATACCTACTAAATTAGGCAATGTTCCGCATAAAGTCATCACAACCTCAATCTTTCATCCAACTCAATCCAGATCATCTATTTGTATAGACCGCTACAATGCCTAAAAGGGTTGGGTAGAAAATTACTTTTTTTTAAAAAAATTAATTTTTTCTCTTTCACACACCCTACGCTCTCTGGAGCTAGTTCCTAAACCTCTCATTTTCAATACAAAACCTCTTTTCAATTAAAAGTCAGGACATGTCCTTTATTCATAAAAAAAGGTTTAGCCCCGATAACGAGGCTAAACCATATGCGTTTGAGATAGCAGGATTGGTTAATCCAAACCAGTTGTGATTAATCCAATACAATCATTTTCTTCACAAATGAACCTTCAGCGGTATCCAAACGGTACAACAACATACCAGAAACTGGTAATTCAGCACGGTCGATATTGACTTCGTTGTAACCCGAGTCATAATTCGACTGGATCACTTTCAAGACTCGGCCACTGATATCATAAACCGTCAGACTAGCTGTTTGGCTTTCTGGTAGATAGAAACCAATAGTCGTCTGCCCTTTGAACGGGTTAGGACGGTTTTGGTAGAGAAGGACATTATCACCTTGTTCTTCGGTAATACCGATCTCAGCAATTTCGGCCTCATCTTCCGAATCGATCAAATTGTTACCGGCCATTACGGTGAAGGTAGCTGTCGTTGTCGCAAAGTTACCACAACCATCCGTTGCACGGAAAGTCACTGTAGTAGAGCCCATACCACCGTTACAGTTAATGGTTGGGAAAGATGGAATCGTTGACCAGCTCAAGTTATCCCAGCAAGCGTCGAGGATAACGGCACCGCCGCGCTCTGCTAACCACATTTGGAACTCTCCCTGGAAGTTGTCGTAGCAGCTTGCCATATCATCGCTAGCTTCTTCAAATACGACTGGTGGCTCTGTATCTGCCATAATGATCGTGCTCTGGCAGCTTGTCGTACGACCACAATCGTCCGTAGCAAAGAAAGTGACATTAGTAAACGGATTAGAGGTACACATACCCAAGCTAAATGGATTGTAAGTATTTGTCACGCCCAGAGAGAAACCACAAGAGCTTCTAGCCGAAGCAGTAGACAACCACGCTTGGATTTTAGCTTGTAAACTTCCACTGGTGAAATCTTCACAGTTCAGGAATAATGGATTCGGGCATTCAATTTCCGGTCCATCATTAGCAATAGTGAACACACGGACATCACTTGCGGAACGACCACAGGCATCTGTTACGGTATAAGTATAGGTGTAAGTGGTACCTGGACAATTTGCAGGACCGCTTTGCACCGGCTCACTTACCGTAACATCAAAGTCTTGACCGCAGCTGGTCGTTACCATAGCATAATCAGGATTAACATTAGCTTGGTAATCACATTCGATGAGTTGATCAGCAGGCGCTTCAATAGTTGGGCCATCGTTATTACCAATGGTAAACACTTGTTCACATGTTGCAGAGCGACCACATTCATCCAGTACGCGATAAGTATAAGTGTAAGTACTTCCCGGGCAATCTGCATTTCCATCGATCACCGGACCAGAAATCATAACATCAAAGTCATAACCACAAGAAGTAGTCACTGCGGCGTTATTTGGATTCACCATGATATCGGCGCTACACTCTACTGTCTCACCCGGAGGACAAGTAATCGTTGGTCCATCATTAGCCAAGCTCACAAATTGAACACAAGACGCTGAACGTCCACACTCATCCATGACAGTATAAGTGTATTGGTAAACCGAACCAGCACATCCTTGGATACCAAAAATCTCAGGACCATCTAACTTAATCTGGAAATCCAGACCACAAGCTACTACAACGTTGGCATCGTTAGCATCTACCATAATGTCTTCTTCGCACTCAAAAGTAATCGAAGCCGGACAGCTAATAGTTGGACCATCATTATCCAATGTATAACTACGCATACAACTTGCGGAACGACCGCAGTCATCGGTAATGGTATAAGTATATTGATAAACGGTACCGTCACAACCGGCTGGGCCAATAATCACCGGATCAGAAATATCCAAGGTGGAGCCAAGCGTACATGCAGTCGTTGTGGTTACATCAGCGGCCGAAGGATTGATATCAGATACACATTCAACGATTTCATTTGGTGCACAGACAATAGTCGGCGCCGCATTTGAAATGGTGAATACCTGATCACAGCTCGCCATGCGGTTACAGAAATCCGTAACGGTGTAAGTGTAAGTATAAGTCGTGCCATCACAGTCGGGATCGCCATTAATGACCGGACCATTTACTGTAA
This sequence comes from Saprospiraceae bacterium, assembly GCA_028285085.1. Classification (GTDB taxonomy): domain Bacteria; phylum Bacteroidota; class Bacteroidia; order Chitinophagales; family Saprospiraceae; genus JAHDHW01. The sequence continues at coordinate 113,375 of JANQQI010000026.1, forward strand.
CTGATGGCGTACCACAATCAGCAGTAACAGTTGCATCAGAAGCACTCACGGAAATATCCGCAGCACAGGTTACCGTTTGGTTAGAAGGACAAGAAATGGTTGGACCATTGTTGCTAATTACCGTAAAGGTTTGCATACATTCTGCCATGTTACCTTGCTGGTCCTGGATAAAGTAAGTACGCGTAATCGTAACCTCATCACCGGGGCAACCAGAGTTACCAGGAATGATCGTCAGCGCGGACAAAATCGGATCACCACAAGATTCAATAATGATCGGTAGATCAAAATCAACTGGTGGTAAATCAGCGCGACAAGTCAGGGTTTGATCGGTAATCAAAGCACAACTAACGTCCAAATTACAACAAACACTGCCATCTTGTCCCGATACGATAGTCGTCCCGGTATTCATTGGATCTAAGTGATCACGTAATCGGCGGGTAGCGGTAGCACCAAAGTTCCAGGAAACATCCATTCGCCCGTAATCGCCTTCATCATTATCGGGATCACTACAGTTGGGTTGGCCACCCGCAAATCCTCCAAACAATTGACCAATGATCAATCCCGTAGGATTAAACAGAGGTGATCCAGAAGATCCACCTTCTGTCACACTTTGCCCATTAGCCGTAACTGACCACGGCAAAATACGCCAGTAGTTGTTGTTAACTACAGAAGCTGGTGTGATGTTATGCGTAGCAATTTTCTTGGCATCTCCTGCAGGATGATGAATACCTACTCCTCCCATACCGGTAGCACCGGAGGCATCAAAACCATTGAAGTATACATCATAGGAGTCTGCTGGATTTTCATCCAAGAGGAATAATGCAAAATCAGAAGCTGCTGCGGGATCTTCCATCGGTGCGTTAATTTCTTCTCCGGCATTCGCTAAAAGTACTGCACCTGAAGTTGTCTGAGTATCATCAACTGGATCACCAACATTGGCACAGCCTGTTCGCTCAAAGTTCCAGTAAAAAACCCAGCCCGGCGCATTAGGATTTGCAATCGCATCAACGTTGCCTAAGCAGTGGTCAGCGGTCAAGAAAAGTGGCCGGCAATCCTGCTCAACGTTATTAATCAAAGAACCTGTGCAAAGCCCAGTACCGTTAATCAAGATCTTAGCAACGCCTTTCTTTTGATTTTGCCAAGCATTTCCTTCCGAGCAATTAACATCTACTTGACAATTACCTGAGTTGCCCAGGCTGGCATTGTCTTCTTCTTGGCTGTCCATTCCCCGGTAAATATGTCCTACCTGAGAAATAGCAATTGCACCTTGTCCACGAACAGCTTGTGGTTCGTAATACTCGATGGTCACCATATCACCGTGCGTCAATGCCGTGGCAAATTGGCGGGTAGGCTTATTATTTCTTTCGGTAAAAGCACCTAACACCTGCGTCTTTTGTTCATTGTACAAATACATTAAGGCACCAGGAGGCAGATAAAAATCATTATACAGTAAACTAATTGACAAAGCTTCAGGACTACTTATGCTCAATCGCCAAATACGATCACCGTTTGGTAGTTCATCCCAGGTACCAGAATTTCCAAGATTATAATCAACCGGAATAGGTAAACCGATACGCCATGGTTTATTTTTAGCAGTATTTGTTAAGTCTTCTTCTTTTGCCTTGGTAACATCCATTCTGGGCATAACTGCTTTAGGGATATCACTTTTTACACTTTCTGAAAAACTCTTCGGCTCACCACCAATATTTAGCTGGGAAAAACCAGCTGTACTTGTCATAAAATAAAGTAGGACTAGAAAAAGTACCTTTTTCGACATCCACCTAGAAAAAATAAATGTGCGATTCATTGGTCATTTAAGGTTTAATAAAAAAATATGATGAAAAATATTTTGTAGCGACTATTAGCTTCATTCTAAAATTCAGAATTAGTATATCTATAGTTGGAACAGATTTATAATAGAGATTTATAAAAAAATAATCGAATACTCATCCCCATCCAGACAGGAGTCTGGTCAGAGACAAACAATTACAGGGTGGATCTTTCATAGGTCACATTATTTCTAAATTAGGTATAAGAATGGCTTGTAAAATCTAGTCGACTTTACATCCGATCATAATAATTCAGAATATCAAATGTGCCCTAAATGATCTCTAGACACCTTGAAATAAAGGTGATCAAGAGAATTCGATTGTTTGAAAGTAGCTTAATTAATAGTTGAGTGTTTGACACAAACCGGTCAATAGATTTGTTTAGGTCGTTTTCTCAAAATGTTTATGAAATATTATCTGATTTAATGGTATCCGATAATGCGTGCAGTTTTTGGAACATAGTGCGTAACCGCTAAAGAAAAGGCGGTTTAGTGAAGATGTCATGGGAGAAAATACAATTCTAATATACAAATATTTAAGTGGTTTTAGTAAAATTTAAAAAAGAAGAATGTCAACAAATACACAATTATTAAAAACGAATTAAATCTCCCTTAATCAAGGAATATTCTAAATGTAATTAGTAGCGTGTATCTGCCAATCGAATACTATTCGAATCGACCTTGCTCTTTTTATTTACTTATCCCAAATGGTATTTGTACTTGTGCTTTTATCAGCCTTAACTATATATAAATTTAATTAGCTGATAGAATTAGAATGGACTGAGAGGAAAAAGTTGGTCCTGTTAGTCCTGTTTGTTTTTGTGAAGATGTTGTTGGTTCTGTAATCGCTAATATACAAATATTGAACAGCTTAGTATAAAAATTTCAAAAAAAACTCCAAATCGTTATGAAAACAAAAGCCTTTCCCGAATTTAACTCAGGAAAGGCTTTATAATCATTCAAATTTCGCTTAATCTAATAAGATCATTTTCTTCGAAGCCGAACCACTTTCACAGTCCAAGCGATAGTACATCACTCCTGCGGCTGGTAAGTCGGCGCGATTGATCACTACTTCATTATATCCACTGGTGTAAGTATCCTTAAACTGATGCAGCAGACGACCAGAAACATCGAAGATGCTCAAGTTGGCTTCGCCAGCTTCCGGTAGATAGAATCCAATAGTCGTTTCGTACTTAAATGGATTCGGACGGTTCTGGAGCAAGCGTAGCACTTTAGGTGTATCTTCTTCAGTAAGCACCATTGCTGGATCAGATCCAGGAGACAAGGTACCGGCAACGACTGTAAAGGTCGCGGTCGTGGTGGCGGAATTACCGCAGCCATCCGTGGCCACAAAAGTTACCGTAGTAGAACCAAAGCCTCCATTACAGTTGATCGTTGGAAAGGCCGGAATGGTGGACCAAGAAACATTTTCCCAGCATGCATCAATCGCTACCGCTCCGCCTTGGATAGCCAGCCATTGCTGGAATTCCAACTGGAAGTTGTCGAAGCAGCTGGCGCTGGCATCAGAAGCTTCCTGCTTAATGGAAGGCGCCTCAGTATCTGCGATAATGATGGTCGCCATACAACTAGAGGTGCGGCCACAAGCATCGGTGGCGAAGAAGGTAACATCAGTAAATGGATTCGAAATACACAAGCCCAGCGTATTCGGATTGTAGTTATTCGTGACCGTAGCTGGAATACCGCAAGAGCTTTCCGCAGAAGCCGAAGAGAGCCAAGCTTGAATCTTCGCCTCTAAAGCATCGCCCGCAAAATCTTCACAATTCAGGAACAAGTTATTAGGACACTCTACAATTGGTCCTTCGTTGCTAATGGTGAAGATGCGAATATCGCTAGCGGTGCGACCACAAGCATCCGTAACGGTGTACGTAAAAGTGTAAGTCGTCCCCGGACAATCGGCTGGTCCATTAATCACCGGTTCGCTGACGGTGACCTCAAAGTCTGCATCACAGCTGGTGGTCACCGTCGCAAAGTTTGGATTAACGTTGATCTGGTAAGCACACTCGATGAATTGATCCGCAGGGGCCTGAATCGTTGGACCATCATTGTCTCCAATGGTAAAGACCTGCTCACAGCTTGCCATACGGCCACACTCGTCGGTCACTTTGTAGGTATAAGTGTAGGTGGTGCCTGGACAGCCATCGGGGCCATCGACTACCGGACCGGAAATTGCGACTGTAGCATCGTAATCACAGCTTGTGGTGAAACTAGCATTGTTGGGACTTACAACAATATCATCACGACACTCCACTACCCCACCCGGAGGACAGGTAATCGTTGGGCCATCGTTTTCAATGGTAATAAATCGCGTACATTGATCAGAATTACCACATTCATCTACTACCGTGTAGGAGTATTCATAAATCGCGGTATTACAACCCGGATTACCATAGATCGCTGGCCCACGGATAATGATTTCGAAATCCACACAGGATGAAATTACGGTCACATCCTCTTCGGAAACCATGATATCTTCTTCGCATTCCACCGTTGCATTTGGAATACATTCGATGATTGGCGCAGGGGGTGGATTGACGGTAATGGTTTGCACCTGAACATTGTTGTTACCACAGGCATCCGTCACCGTCCAGGTCCGAGAAATCGACCCTCCGTCACAAGTTGTCAGGATAGATTCATCGTTAGAAGAAATCATTAACATACTAGACGGGCCGGGAACTGCATTGAGTGTTTGCTCGGCGTTGAGCATACCCGGAGATTCATCAGTTGGGCCACTCCATGTGAAGTCAGCTCCAGTACTTCCGGTGCCAATAAGTTGTAATGACTGACCAATCGCTGTCGCCCCACCTTCACTGATGCCAATATCCGTCGACATCATGCCATTAGCCGGGCCATTCATTGCCATAAACGAACCTTCATAGCTCAGGAATTCTAAGACATTGGTTCCATTTCGTACCAGAGCAATTCCATCGGGTGAACCGTTTTGGATACCCGCTACAGCAAAAGAGACCGCACCAAAGCCATTGCTTTCTGCATCAATCATTCCACTGAGGCTAATCGTATTATAAGTCAAGCCATTTGCACCATTGTACAACACGAAGCTGTAAATAGACAAGTCTAACCCTTCTGTGCCGGCCACCTCAATGAATTCACCAACATCCGAACTGGCGTTATCGTAATGGAATTCGTTGATCCAAATATCCATCGCACTCACTCCGGTACAATTATCCATGGCATCGGTTACATCACCGGTGAGCGACAAGTCAGTAGGATCGTCATCACATTCAATGGTCACATCCGCTGGTACCGTAAAGGTTGGATCAGTAGTATCGACGATAGTAATGGTTTGTGTCTGTGGCGTACTGTTGTTACCACAAGCATCGGTAGCCATCCAAATTCGTTCGACGGTTCCGGTATAGCCACCACAGCCGTTGAGATTTTCAACATCATTATACATGACCATTGGGTTCGGATCACAATTATCCATGACGTTGCTAACGTCTCCGGTCACCGTGAGGTCAGTGATATCATCACTACACTCAATGGTGATATCCGCTGGAATGGTAAAGCTCGGTGGTGTATCATCTATGATAGAGATCGTTTGCGTTTGAGTCGCTACATTGCCACAAGCATCCGTCACCGTCCAAGTACGCGTAATGATATCCAATAGACCTCCACAGGTAGGTTCGAAACTATCGAAGAACTGAGTCAACAAGCCTTCAGTTGGTGGCGGAGCCACCGGCATTTGATCGGCGTTCAAACTACCGGGAGATTCCCCTATTGGACCTACCCAGTTGAAATCACTACCTACGGTCCCCATTCCAGTTCGTTGAACTGATTGTCCAGCCAAAGTGCTTCCGGTTTCTTCCACCCCGATATCGGTAGAGGTCGCACCGTTTGCGGGGCCGTTGGTCGCAGTAAAGCTTCCTTCGTAACTCAAGAATTCAATGACATTAGTGCCGCCTTGGACTAGAGCCAAACCATCTGGTGCTCCATTTTGAATACCGGCAATGGCAAAGGAAACAGCTCCAAATCCACTGCCTTCGTCATCGATCGTTCCGCTTAAAGCAACAGTATTGTAAGTTGTTCCTCCATTACCATTATATAATACTATTTCAAAATCACTCAAGTCGATACCCGCAGTACCCGCCACTTCTACAAACTCTCCTACATCCGTACTTACATTATCATAATGGATTTCATTGATCCAAATGGAACTAGGTGTAGCGCCGCCTCCCGGATCACAATTATCCATAACCATGGTTGGCTCTCCGGTAAGCTCTATATCTTCTGGATCATCATCACAACTCAAGGTCACTGGTCCGGGAACCATAAAAGTTGGGGGTGTCGTATCGTCTAAGGTGATCATTTGCACGTGAGTAGCTGTATTACCGCATGCATCGGTGGCCATCCAGGTACGCGTCAGAACGCCTGCTTGAGGGCAGTCGCCTTCCACAAAGTTTTCGTTAAACATGGCGATAATCGTACCCTCTGTACAATTGTCCATTGCCTCCAATACCGGCGGATCTTGGAGTTGATCACACTCAATACTCATATTCATTGGCAAATCAGAGGTAAAGGTTGGTGGTGTATTATCTTCCACCTTAACTGATTGCATGGTCGTAGCGGTGTTACCACACGCATCAGTTGCGGTCCAGGTCCGCATGATAATGTAATCATTTGGACAAATACCTGGAACAATATTCTCATCCAATTCTACGAGAGGGCCATCCTGCGAACAAGATGGATCAATCATTTGATTAGTGTTCAAAGAGCCAGGAGATTCGGCAGACGGGCCACTCCAATTGAAATCACCAGATAGACATCCCATTCCGGTTTTCTGCAGTGAGTTTCCAACGGCTGAATTACTCGGCTCAGATACGCCAACGTCCGTAGACATCATGCCAGAGGCCGCGCCATCCGTTGCCATAAAACTGCCTTCATAACTAATGAATTCAATAAGTTCATCATTACAAACTAAGGCAATACCATCCGGTGATCCATTCTGAATACCTGCGATAGAAAAAGATACTGCACCATAGCCATTGCTTTCATCATCGATCATACCTGAAAGGTTAACCGTATTATATGAAGCACCTCCATTGCCATTATAAAGGACAATTTGGCAATTGCTCAAATCAAATCCGGCAGTTCCAGCGACTTCTACGAACTCTCCAACATCAGTACTAGAATTATCGTAGTGGAATTCATTGATAAAAATCTCTTCTCCAACGCCTGCCGGACAGTTATCCGTAGCCATGACATCCGGTGCATCAGGGATCATATCACATTCGACCGTTACGTCCATTGGGCTAGACGTAAACATGGGTGGATCGGTATCTACCGTGAAGGTGAAGGTTTGAGTACACTCATCTGTATTTCCTAAAGCATCCGTTGCCGTATAGGTTCTGCTTACCGTTTGGACACAATTTACCTCTTCGGTCATATCTGAAAAGGTTACTGTGACCATACCACAACCTTCACTAACCGTAGGCCAGGCAGGATTGGGGCCAGTGGATTCCAGTGTATTGAATTGTGTCGTACCGGCTGGTAAGCTAGGATTACATCCGGGAGCTAAACCAAAATTATCGTCCGGGCAGGTAATTTCAGGCGGAGCACCTGCAATTATTTCGACCACCGTCTGTACATCTTGGGTACATCCGGGGCTAGCGGGTGTCGTTCCACCATCGGGCGAGATACCATTATTATTATCAGCTGCACCATCGAAGCTCATCACCACCGTGTGCGTACCCGGTGAAAGTGCAGAAGGGTCTAGAGAAGTAGCAGGGTTGCCATCAATCGTAAACGAGACATTATCCGCTCCTTCACCATTTTGATCAATGCCTCCGAGCGTCACGGCCGGATCAGCTGCACAGTAGGATCCGAGTAGAGCCGGATTGAAAATTGGATTAGGATACTGGCATTGATTGCTGATTGTGAAGCTCTGATTAGCGGCACTACCAGCAGCGAATGGGCCTTCGATAGTAATTGAATAGGGCTGTTGGTCAATATGGACAAAAGTTAAGAAATAACTATTCATTTCATCAAAATTCAATACACCATCTTCTCCGGTTGGCACGGGTACACCATCACTTTGCGTACCTACCGCAGGAATATTATACGCATCAAACGCACCGCTGGCGGCAGTAACGGTCCAAGTCTGGCCTACCGGGAGAAAGTTACCATTAGTGCCCACCATTCGAATGGTTTCCGAAAACTGGCCATCGTCTCCTCCGGTTTGATTGTCCAAATCCAGAATGGTTGCATTATCCAAGCAACTACAAGCTTCTGAAATTTCGTAATCACAGTCAATAATTTCAATATCGCTGGTGGCAACACCTGTACAACCATTTAAGTCAGTGAAAGTATAAGTAATGGTGATTGTACCGGGGCCGCCAACGGTAGGATCTAAGTTGTAGCCTGTTCCCAATCCATTATCTGTCACCCCAGGGCCACTGTACACCCCACCGTTGGGTGATCCACCAGTGATTGGAGCATTTTGAATAGGAGCATCCAAACAATAGGCGTTCACAGTAGATAAATTAACATTTGGAACGGCAAATACCTCAATATCATCAGAAGCAGCTTCGCCATTTGCCGTATAAGTAATAGTATGGGTACCAACTCCAGCGATAGCGGGATCAAAATCATAGGTCATGCCATTACCGTCATCGATCACACCGGGACCACTATAGACCCCTCCGGTTGGCGTGCCACCGCTAAGATTACTTTGTACGCCATCATTGAGGCATAAGTCAGCCGGTGCGGTAAACATGGTAGGTGGAGGTACACTCTCACCACAAGCCAAGAGTGGCAGTTCCAATCCGTCCTGACAGCTAAAAAAGGCAT
>JANQQI010000049.1 GCA_028285085.1 Saprospiraceae bacterium
AATCTCTCGAATTTATCGTCCCTCTACCTTAGCTCCAATCGAATAGAAGATATTTCCTTCATCCAGAATCTCTCGAACTTATCGTCCCTCGACCTTAGCTCCAATCGAATAGAAGATATCTCATTCATCCAGAATCTCTCGAATTTATCGTCCCTCGACCTTAGCTCCAATCCAAATATTAAGGACTTCTCATTTATCCAGAATCTCTCGAATTTATCGTCCCTCTACCTTAGCTCCAATCCAAATATTAAGGACTTCTCATTCATCAAGAATCTCTCGAACTTATCGTCCCTCGACCTTAGCTCCAATCGAATAGAAGATATCTCATTCATCAAAAATCTCTCAAATTTATCGTCCCTCAACCTTAGCTCCAATCGAATAAAAGATATCTCATTCATCCAGAATCTCTCGAGTTTATCGTCCCTCGACCTTAGCTCCAATCCAAATATTAAGGACTTCTCCTTCATCCAGAATCTCTCGAATTTATTGTCCCTCTACCTTCGCTCCAATCCAAATATTAAGGACTTTTCATTCATCAAGAGTCTCTCGAATTTATCATCCCTCAACCTTAGCTCCAATCGAATAAAAGATATCTCCTTCATCAAGAGTCTCTCGAATTTATCGTCCCTCAACCTTAGCTCCAATCGAATAGAAGATATTTCCTTTATAAAGAATCTCTCGAATTTATCGTCCCTCTACCTTAGCTCCAATCAAATAGAAGATATCTCATTCATCAAAAATCTCTCGAATTTATCGTCCCTCAACCTTAGCTCCAATCGAATAAAACATTTTATTAAAGAAATCCTGGATATTAACTTTCTTAATCATCTTATGATCCAGAACAACCCAATAATCAATTTACCATACGAGATTGTAAATCAATTCAACTGCTCGTTGGATGCAAAAAACTGGTTCAATGATTTAGAATATGACAAAAAAGAAAACCACGATATAAAACTCATCATTATTGGAAATGGACGAGTTGGAAAATCTTGTATTGTTGATTGTTTGATGAATCGACAATATATCCTAAACAAACCTACTACGCATGCCATTCAATTAGAACGATTAAGTCTTGATATCAAAAAAGATAATGAGCCAGGAGCAATACAACTGAATATTTGGGATTTTGGAGGTCAGGATATTTATCATTCAACGCATCGACTATTCATGCAATCTAGAGCCTTATACTTACTTGTTTGGGATGTAAGAACAGAAGAAAAAAATGAAGTGCCGGATGAAATTGATCCAAAGATTAAATACAAAAATTTTCGTTTATCTCATTGGCTAAATTATATCTCAACCTTAAGTAAAAATAGTCCGGTCATTATTGTTCAAAATAAAATTGACCGAGATCGTAAAATTTCTACCTCGTATTTGGATGGACTCGATGACATTTACGATAACATCATTGATACTGCCAGAGTAAGTGCTGCTAGTGCTATCGGTATCGAATCACTAAAACAAAAGATTAAAATGGCTTGCCAAGCTATGCCAGAATTAGGTATGGAAATGCCGTTACAATGGTTTAATGTCCGAGAAAAAATTCTAGACTTAGCAAAAAAACAAGAAGATATTTCATTCAAGAAGTTCACTGGCATTTGTAATAAAGAAAAAGTCAGAAATATATCTCGCTCTTCACTATTGCGATATTTACACAATACCGGAGTTCTTTTTTACCGCGCCAATCTTTTTAACAACCGAATTATCCTAAACCAGAAGTGGGTAATTGAGGCAGTCTACACGCTATTTGATAGAAATCTCATTTATCGGAAATATTTACAAAGAGGAGATGGAAAATTTTCTTTAGAAGACTTGGTTAATGATATCTGGACTGATTATACCATTGATGAATGCAAGATATTTTTATCATTTATGGAATCCTGTGAAATCTGTTTTAAGACAAATGATGATGACGATAATCCATTTTATATAGCCCCACAGCTACTACCAGAAAAACGCTCTTATATACCTAGTGCTCTTGACAACATAAAAGATGATATCCTATGTACTATTTTCCAGTACCCTTTTTTGAATGAATCAATTATACATCGCTTTGTAGTTCGTGCAAAGCACCTCGTTAAAGAAAGCGAAATTTGGAAAAAGGGATTAACCTTTAATTATAACCAAACCAATGTATTAATCGAACAAAAGAAAATTGATCAAGAGATTTCTTTAGAAAAAGATACAGAAGGGATATTTATTAAGGTTATTGGTAATCAAAGAAAAGAAGTATTAGATAAAATACTGGAAGAGTTTAATGAATTGCATCAATCAATACAACCTCCTAAAAAATACGTCTCTGTCAATGGGAAAGATTTCATTTTATACTCTGACCTAGAGACACTCAGGAGTAAAAACATTCAGGAATCTCTCGCCAAAAATAACAACAAAGTAAACGTTGAAGATTTTCATGAATTCTTTCAAACGAATGAGAATCAACTCGATGATAGGCCAGAACAAGAAAAAGGTATTAGATCATTAAGAAATTCAAAAGCCATGTCAAACGAGTCAGTAAAAAAAGTCAAAATTTTCATCTCATACTCTCATAAAGACGAAACATACAAAAATGAATTATTAGAGCATTTAGCACCATTAAGACGCCTTAACAAAGTCGAGATTTGGGAAGATCGGCAGATTGAGGCGGGTGAAGATTGGAGAAAAGAAATTGAAACAAATTTGAACTCAGCAGATATAATCCTGCTTTTCATTAGTGCCTCATTTATTCAATCTGAACTTTGTTATAGTATTGAAATGAAACGTGCTATGGAAAGAAGTAATGCCGGCGAAGCAAAGACAATTCCAATTATTGTACGTAGATGCTTATGGACACCCCTTCCATTTGGGCAATTTCAAGCTATTCCAAGAGATAATACTCCTATTAGCAGTATGGAGGACCGAGATGAGGCTTACTTCGCTGTTGTGAAAGAAATACAGAAGGTTATAGAGGAACTATTACCTGAGGATTGATTGGCAATAGTTTTAAGATAGTGTACAATACCATCTGCCTAAAAACACAAAAGCCCCAACTTGCGTTGAGGCTTTCTGCGGTCTGGACGGGACTCGAACCCGCGACCCCCTGCGTGACAGGCAGGTATTCTAACCAACTGAACTACCAGACCAATTTTTTATGATGATCAACCTTCAATTTGAGAATTTAAAAGTTGATTGAATGACGCTTTTGTCATCAGCGATTGCAAATGTAAGCCAGTTTTCTGAAAGAATCAACCCATTTTGAAAAAAAATAAAAAAAGTTTGCCGCCGTCTCGTTTCCTGCCGCCTTATTACTAATTTTGTAATGGAGAGAATTCCCAAATAATAGCCTGGAAACAGCATCCTGCATGCACGCAAGGGCAGCTTAAAATGTAATTCCTTATGGTTTTTTTAGAGTTCGAAAAACCGCTTGAAAATCTCTATCAACAGTTGGAAAAGATCCGACAAGTGGGTGAGGCGGGTGATATTGATGTGTCGGATAAGGTGAAAGAACTGGAAGCGAAGATCAAAAACCAACGCAAAGAGATATATAGCAACCTGACCGGCTGGCAAAAAGTACAGCTGTCGCGCCACCCGGAACGTCCCTACACCTTATACTATATCAATCAGATGTCCAAGAAGTTTGTGGAGCTGCATGGCGACCGCTACTATGGAGATGATAAGGCGATTGTGGGCGGACTGGCGAATATCGATGGCCAAAATATGGTCGTAATCGGCCACCAAAAAGGGGTCAACACCAAGATGCGTCAATACCGCAATTTTGGGATGGCCAACCCGGAAGGCTATCGTAAAGCGCTACGCCTGATGAAGATGGCTGAGCGCTTCAATCTGCCGATCCTTTGCTTGATCGACACGCCGGGTGCTTATCCCGGACTCGAAGCCGAGGAGCGGGGCCAGGCCGAAGCGATTGCACGCAATCTATTCGAGATGGCGCAGCTACGTGTGCCGATCCTTTGCTACGTCATTGGCGAAGGTGCATCCGGTGGTGCTATCGGCATCGGACTGGGCGACCGCGTCTTTATGCTCGAAAACACCTGGTATTCCGTGATCTCGCCCGAATCCTGCTCTTCGATCCTCTGGCGCAGCTGGGACTACAAAGAACAAGCCGCCGAAGCCCTCAAATTGACCGCTGAGCATATGCACTCTTTCGGTCTGATTGACGGTATCGTCAAAGAGCCGCTTGGTGGTGCCCATTCTGCACCGATCGAGATGACTAAGGCCTTGAAACGCCACTTGAAGAAAGAACTGAACGAGCTGCTGGAGATGGATCCCGATGATCGCATCGAAGCCCGAATCAATAAATTCGGTACGATGGGCGTTTATGATGAAAAGGAAGTGACGGTAGAAGAGGAGAAATAAACCCTGCTATTCAACCCCTCATTGTCCCAATAAACTAGAAATTATGGGCATTATCCGCAATTGGCAGACACAGGTACGTGAATATTTTCTGCAGAAGATGATGCGAAAATTAGATGTTCGACGTACCCCCACGAGTTTCGCATTGGCCAAATCCGTAGGCATTCTTTTCGATGCCACCGAGCCGGCGGATCGTGACATCGTCGAAGATTATAGCCATCAGATCAAACGTAAAGGCAAAAAGGTACAGTTGTTAGGGTTTTTTAATAATAAACAAGACCCCGGCGCTTTCTCTTTTAAGGCCTTTAACCGCTCTGGTACCGATTGGCTGGAACGCCCAAATACCGATGACACGAAGGCCTTTACGAATCAGGCTTTTGATATATTGATCAGCGTCTATCGCAAGCCGATATTGCCGTTGGAGTATATTGCAGCTTTGTCGCACGCCCAACTTCGCGTCGGTCCGTATACGGATAATACGTATTGCTACGACCTGATGATCGATACTTCTAAAAGTGCAAACCTATCGAAGTATCTGAAAGAGGTCGACTTTTTTCTAAACCGCATGAATCGCAATGAGCATGAAACAACCCACGTTTAACGGCACCGGGGTAGCGCTCGTCACCCCTTTTCGGGACGGGAAGATTGATTTTGAGAGCCTCGAACGCCTGATCGAGCATGTGATCGCAGGCGGTGTGGATTATTTGGTGTCGCTTGGCACCACTGGCGAAGCAGTGACGCTCAATCGCGCCGAATGCCTACAGGTTTTGCGCTTTACAATCAAGGTCAACGCCGGTCGACTTCCAATCGTGGCGGGCCTCTTTGGCAGCAATTACACCGCAAAGATTGTCGATGTCCTTAAAGATTTCGACTTCGACGGTATCGATGGCATTCTATCGAGTAGCCCGTCTTACAACAAACCTACTCAGGAAGGCATCTTCCAGCATTATATGCAAATGGCCAAGCACAGCCCCCGGCCTATCATTATTTACAATGTTCCGGGGCGCACTGCCTCGAATGTGTTGCCAGAGACGATCATCCGTCTGGCCGAAGCCTCTTCAAGCTTCGTTGCCGTAAAGGAAGCCTCTGGCAATATTCCGCAGGGCATGGAATTGATCAACAAACGGCCGCAAGGCTTCTCCGTTCTTTCTGGTGACGATCCTACGGCTTTTTCACTCATCGCCAGCGGGGGCCAAGGCGTTATTTCAGTAATCGCGAATGCTTTTCCTGCTCAATTCGCCGATATGTGTCGGGCCCTACGCAATGACGATCTCGCCACAGCCCGTCATTTGAATCAACTGCTTTATCGTATTCACCATTGGCTCTACGTCGATGGTAATCCTGCCGGGATCAAATCTGCACTCGAAATCCTCGGGATTATTCAAACCAATGAGGTCCGCTTACCACTTGTCCCGATGCAGGCCCGCAATTTCCGCAGTTTAAAATTGGAATTGGAGAAGGTGCGTATCAAGGATCAAGTATAAAAAGGGTAAAGAGATTTGAATATTTAAATAAAGTCTAACCAACTATTCGATATTCCACATCTTTGGTGTCTTTCGTCAATAGTCTAATCATGCATAGGCTCCACAACGGGGAACTCATAAGCAGGTATGCCCAAACACATTTTAAAACAATTTCCCATTTTTAAAACAAATAATTTAACAAGTCTTTCTTTTTTACTAACTTTACCCTCTAAAATGTAGCAATTGGGGCAAATTCTCGTATGGAGTTATGGTGGATTTTTCTCAAATTGCGTTCTTTGTATAAGAATGAAGTCATAGGTAGATATGAGTACAGAAAACGGACAAAATAATGGCCAGTCGAACGGACAGGCCGATGAGCAGGTAGTCACGCTGAAGGGAATGTATCAGGACTATTTCCTGGACTATGCTTCCTACGTGATTCTGGAGCGCGCGGTACCGTCAATTGAAGACGGCCTGAAACCGGTACAACGCCGGATACTACACGCCATGAAAGAAATGGATGATGGCCGTTATCATAAGGTAGCGAATATCATTGGGCAAACGATGGCGTTTCACCCTCACGGGGATGCCGCAATCGGGGATGCGCTGGTCAACCTTGGTCAAAAAGATCTCCTCATTGATTGTCAAGGGAACTGGGGTGATACCCGTACTGGTGACCGAGCGGCCGCTTCACGTTATATTGAAGCTCGCTTGACTAAATTTGCACTCGATGTTGTTTTCAATCCGCAAGTCACTGAATGGCAATTGTCTTATGACGGTCGGAAAAATGAACCGATCAATCTTCCGGTCAAATTTCCACTGCTACTCTCCCAGGGTGCCGATGGTATTGCGGTAGGTTTGTCTACCAAGATTCTACCTCATAACTTCAATGAATTGATCAAGGCCTCCATCAAAATTCTCCAAGGTAAACGGGTGAAAATTTATCCCGACTTCAGCAATGGCGGGTTGGTTGATGTGTCTAATTATAACGGTGGAAAACGTGGTGGGAAAGTGCGTGTACGCGCTAAAATCGAACAGGTTGATAAAAATACCCTTGCAATTCGAGAATTACCTTATGCGACGACAACGTCCAACTTGATCGATAGCATCATCAAGGCTAATGACAAAGGGAAGATTAAGATTAAAAAAGTAGTAGATAATACGGCCAAGGATGTGGAAATCCTGATCGAACTAGCCTCGGGTATCTCTCCCGATGTCACGATGGATGCACTCTACGCTTTTTCCAATTGCGAGATCTCGATTTCACCGAATGCTTGCGTGATCATCAACGATAAACCTCACTTTCTGACCGTTGAAGAAATCCTACATACCTGTACCGAGCAGACACGGGAATTACTGCGCCAGGAACTGGAAATCAAGAAAGGAGAACTCGAAGAGAAATGGCACTTTGCCAGCCTCGAAAAGATCTTTATCGAAAATCGAGTGTACCGTGAAATCGAAGAATGCGAAACCTGGGAAGCCGTTATCGAAACCATCGATCGTGAGCTGGAGAAATATATCGCCACGCCAAAAGATAAGCCTACAAAATCTGATAAGCGCCTGCGCTTGATGCGTGACATCACCGAAGCAGATATTGTTCGTCTGACGGAGATCAAAATCAAGCGTATCTCTAAGTTCAATAGTTTTAAAGCCGACGAATTGATCGCTCGCTTGGAAGAAGAGCTAAAGCAGGTTAAACATGACCTGGCGAATTTGACGGAGTTCACTATTGCGCATTTCGAACGCCTGCTCGAGAAATATGGCAAAGGTAAAGAGCGGAAAACAAAGATTACGGAGTTCGATACCATCCAAGCGGCGGCGGTCGTCGCCAACAACGCTAAGCTTTACGTTAATCGCAAAGAAGGCTTCATCGGCACGGGCATGAAAAAAGACGAATTCGTCTGCGACTGCTCGGACATCGATGACATCATCGTATTTCGTAAAGATGGGAAGTTCCAAGTCGTACGTATCTCCGATAAAGTATTTGTAGGTAAGGATATTATCCACGTTAATGTCTGGAAAAAAGGCGACGAGCGAACCACTTATAATATGGTGTACCTCGATGGAAAAACCGGCCGCTCAATGGCTAAGCGATTCAACGTTAAAGCCATTACGCGTGACAAAGCATACGATCTGACCACCGGCCAAAAAGGGTCCAAACTGCTTTACTTCACAGCGAATCCAAACGGCGAATCCGAAGTAATCAGTGTTTTGCTGAGTCAAAGTAGCCGCGCCCGCAAGAAATCATTTGAATACGATTTCAATGATCTCGATATCAAAGGCCGGGCCTCGAAAGGAAATATTCTAACGGTCTATCCGGTTCGAAAAATTACTCAACTGGAAGTGGGTAAATCAACGCTAGGAGCCCAGAAGGTCTGGATGGATGAAGTGAGTGGTCGATTGAATACCGATGACCGTGGCATCTTCCTCGGTGACTTTGATACAGGTAACTCTATTTTACTCCTCTACAAAGATGGTAGTTACGAAATTTCAGATTTCGACTTAACCCGCCGTTTTGATCCCAAAGAAATTATCCATATCGGTAAGTTCGATCCCGAGACCATCATCAGTGCCGTTTACTACGACGGCAACAAAGGTTGGACCATGGTCAAACGCTTTAAGGTAGAAACCAGTAAGAATAATCAGCGTTTCAACTACATCACCGATCATCGCTCGACTAAGCTGCTGTTCGCCTCTATCGAAGCAGCACCACAAATCCAGTATAGCATGAAAGTGAAGTCGAAAAAAATCGAAGGCGAGTTGAAAGTCGCCGAACTCATTGATGTTAAAGGCTGGAAGGCTTTAGGGAATAAAGTGAGTGAGCAGCGTCTTACCGGCATCCGAAAAATTGAATCCTCTTCGTTGGATCAAAAACTAAAAGCCGGAGATTCCATTGATTTTGATATTGATACTAACGGCCAAGGCAAGATGTTTTAGATTCAAGCCTTGAAAAAATATAAACGCCCGATTAAAGCTATCTTAATCGGGCGTTTTGTTTGTAATACTGGTCGCTCTCCCCTACTCGATTTCCACCACCACGTCATTTTGCTCTACCATGGTGCGCTCGGATAAGAACACCTTTCGTACAACGCCGGCCTTCGGCGACGTAATGGTGCTTTCCATCTTCATCGCTTCGATGACAAAAAGCGGTGTATTAACTTCCACGGTATCGCCTTCGGCGACCAAAATTTGGGATAAATTCCCCTGCAATGGCGCTCCGATCTCCGAATCCCGCTCGGCCTTTCGATTAATCGCCACTGAGCTTTGAATCGTTTGATCCCGAACTTCTACCGAACGGGTTTGGCCGTTCAGGCTGAAGAATACCAAGCGATTACCCTGCTCGGTAGGCTCAGTCATATTGAGGTATTTAATCAAGATCGTTTTTCCCTTATCTAATTGCACCAGAATTTCCTCATTTGGTTTCAGCCCATAGAAGAAAGTGAGTGATGGTAGCTTAAATACATCGCCGTATTGATCCTGATGTGCCGCGAAGTCGGTGAAAACTTTCGGATATAATTTATAGGATAGGAAATCTCGTTCGTCCCAATATTTACCAAACTTTGCCTGAAAAGCAGGAAATTCTGCCGCAAAATCAATTGGTGCTAAATGCGCGTTAGGCCGATTGGTGTAGGGCGTTTCTCCTTGCAATACAATTCGCTGTATTTCGGTAGGAAAGCCACCTTCCATCTGCCCTAAATCACCTCGCATCAGTGCTTTGACACTATCGGGAAAGGCCAGCGTCGCACCTTTGGTAAAAATATCCTCTTTACTCAGTTGATTGGCGGTCATAAACATGGCCATGTCTCCGACTACCTTGGAAGAAGGCGTGACTTTGACTAAATCTCCAAATAAATCATTGACAATACGATAGTTCTTTTTGATCGTTTCAAACTGATCTTCCAGCCCCAAACCTCGCGCCTGCGGGCGAAGATTCGAATACTGCCCGCCCGGAATTTCGTGCTCATACACACTCGCAGTCCCGGATCGTAGCTCCGTTTCAAAAGGATAATAAAATCGACGTACCGCTTCCCAATAATTTGAAAATTCATTGAGTTTTGGCAGATCAATCGCTTGCTCTCGCTCGTGCCCTTGCATCATCGCCACCATGGAATTAAAGCTAGGTTGAGAGGTCAGGCCAGACATCGAACTGATTGCCACGTCAATAACATCGACACCACTTTCGATGGCTTTTAAATAAGTCGCTGATTGAATCGAAGCGGTATCGTGTGTATGCAAGTGCAGCGGCAAGCTGGTGACCTTGCGCAACTCATTGATCAACAATTCGGCAGCATAAGGTTTCAGAAGTCCCGCCATATCCTTAATTCCGATCATATGAGCACCAGCATCTTCGAGGCGACGCGCCAAATCAAGATAATATTGCAAGGTGTAGCGCGTCCGTTGGGGATCGGTGATATCACCGGTATAGCAAATGCAAGCCTCTGCAATGGCCCCAGTTCGCTCGCGCACGGTCCGAATGCTCGTCGTCATGGCTTCCACCCAATTTAGGGAATCAAAGATTCGGAAGACGTCAATGCCGGTCGACCATGCCTTCTCTACAAAAGCTTCGATCAAGTTATCGGGATAAGCGGCGTAACCGACAGCATTTGAGCCGCGGAGTAACATTTGGAGCAGTACATTGGGCGCAGCGGCGCGGATGTATTCGAGGCGTTGCCAAGGCGACTCCTTCAAAAAGCGCAACGCCACATCAAAGGTCGCCCCGCCCCAAACTTCCATGGAAAACAACTGCCCACCGATGTGACGGGCGAAGCTCTCGGCTACGCGTTCCATATCGTAAGTTCGGACACGCGTCGCCAGCAACGATTGATGCGCATCACGAAAGGTAGTATCAGTATACTGAATCGCCTTTTCGCTTCTTAACCATTGACAAAATGCATCCGGTCCGAGTTCAGTGAGCCGATCTTTAGTCCCTTTCGGCATCGGAGCCTGCGGATCGAAAATCGGTACTTTAGGTTTTAAAAAGACTTGGTGCTCATCAATCCGCTTTACATCTGGGTTCTTATTCACGATCACATTCGCCAAATAACGTAATAGCTTCGTTCCTCGATCACGCCAATTAGGCGGGCTCAGCAACTCCGGGTGGGTTTCAATAAACTTGACCGTTGCGGCGCCATTTTGAAAAGTTTCGTTTTGTAGCAAATTCAAGACAAAACCAATATTGGTCTTCACCCCACGGATGCGAAATTCTCGCAAGGCCCGATGTAGGCGTAGCGAAGATTCCGATAGACTCCGTCCCCAAGCCGTTACTTTCACCAAAAGGCTATCAAAGAAAGGAGAAATTTTAGCGCCCGGATAAGCGCTTCCAGCATCCAGTCGAATACCAAAACCACTAGCCGAACGATAGGCAATCAAAGTACCGTAATCCGGTTTGAAATCCTGCGAAGGATCTTCCGTAGTGATTCGACATTGAATGGCGTAGCCGCTACAGGTGATGGATTCTTGGCCTTGTATATTGATTCGTGGGTGATCCAGCGGATACCCCATCGCAATCAATATCTGAGATCGCACGATATCAATCCCCGTAATCTCTTCCGTAATCGTATGCTCTACCTGAATGCGTGGATTCACTTCAATGAAATAAATATTCTGCTCTTGGTCCACCAAAAATTCAACCGTACCAGCCACCGTATAGCCCACGTGACGTGTAATTTTTAGTGCATATTCGTACAAGGCTTCTCGCGTGCTCTCCTTCAAATTCACCGAAGGTGCTACTTCTACTACTTTTTGAAAACGGCGTTGTACGGAACAATCCCGCTCAAACAAATGGACCAGATTACCGTGTAAATCACCGAGGATTTGCACTTCGATGTGCTTGGGACTTTCGATAAATTTTTCGAGAAAAATAGTATCATTTCCAAAGGCCGTTTTGGCTTCGCCTTTCGCTTCTTTGTATTCTCGCAGCAGAGACTCGGTATCACGCACGACACGCATTCCCCGACCGCCGCCTCCAGCCGCCGCTTTGACCATAATTGGAAACCCAATACGCTTAGCCTCGGCCAAAAGCACTTCCTCATTGATCAGATCTTCGCGGCTATCTTCAATTAATGGGACGCCGACCTCACGAGCAATAGTCTTGGCGGCAACTTTATCACCGAGTTTATCCATCACTTCGGGTGCCGGGCCAATGAAAATGATCCCTGCTTCCCGGCACCGCCGAGCAAAGTTTACGTTTTCTGATAAAAAACCGTAGCCAGGGTGGATGGCATCCACATCATTCCTAGTGGCCGTCTCAATAATCGCTTCGATATCGAGATAGGGTTTTAAAGGGTCATCTTTCTCACCAATTCTATAAGCTTCGTCAGCTTTGTAGCGGTGCAGCGAATAGCGATCCTCAAAAGTATAAATCGCTACTGTTCGAATTTTCATTTCTGAAGCGGCGCGCATCACGCGGATGGCGATCTCACCTCGATTCGCAATCAGGATCTTTTTGATCGGTCGAATGGGAGTCTCACTCATGGTCGATAAGGTTCTCGTTGGTGGTAAATTTAACAACTTCGAGGATCACGTCCTCTCCGGCTGCGGGAATACTTTCGTGGTAAACAAAGCCCAGCTTTTCCAGTATTTTACCCGAAGCAATATTTTCTTTTTGGTAAAACCCGTAAATCGTTTTTAGTCCGGCAATTTGCACGCCATAATCTAGTGCGATCTTGGCTGTTTCGTAGGCAAAGCCTTGCCCCCAAAACTGGCGCTTGAATTGAAAGCCCAATTGCATTCGGTTATTACTGCGAGACGGGTTCAGGTTGATGGCACCAACAAAGGTTTCATCATCTGCCAGTCGTACTATCCAGTAATACCCTTTGCCTTGTTGGACTTCTTCCAGCTTGGCATCCAAATATTCACGGTATTCTGATTCGGTTTTATTTCGGAGAGGACCAATGTATTTGAAGGTATCTTTTTCGTTAAACATTTCGAGCATTTCCGAATAGTCAGCCCGAGTTAGTAAGCTCATTTGGGTCCTTTTCGTTCTCATGTGGATAATTTAGAAAATGTGACGACCAGAGGCAAAAAATGTCGTACTTTTCTGACTAAATTTTTTCCACTATGCATGCCCTAGTATTAGAAGCCAAAGATCAAGCGCCAATTCATAAATCAGTTGCCGACCCGACGCCCGCAGAAAATGAAGTCGTGGTCCAGCTTAAAGCAGCCGCTCTCAATCATCGCGATGTTTATATCACACAAAGTTTATATCCTAAAATTAGTTATCCTGTCATTCTTGGCTCGGACGGTGCCGGGCTGGTCGGAGATCGCGAAGTTCTCATCAATCCAAGCTTAAGCTGGGGGGATAATCCCAACGTACAAGCCGAAGATTACAGCATTCTGGGCATGCCCAGTAATGGTACTTTCGCCGAACAAGTGGTCGTCCCCACTTCTCAAATATACGATAAGCCGGGCCACCTTAGTTTTGCAGAAGCAGCGGCTTTGCCGTTGGCGGGGTTGACCGCTTATCGAGCGTTGTTTACTAAATGCCAATTACAAGTCGGAGAGCGAGTGCTCATCTCCGGAGTTGGCGGTGGCGTCGCTCTCTTTGCCATGCAATTTGCCGTGGCGTTGGGTGCTGAGGTTTTCGTTACTTCGGGATCTGAAGCCAAGATTGAAAAAGCCATTGTGCTTGGTGCCAAGGGAGGCGTCAATTATAAAGCCGAACAATGGCACAAAGCTCTGCTCGCAAAAGCTGGTGGCGGATTCGATGTGGTAATTGACAGCGCAGGCGGTGCAGGCTTCGCCAATTTTCCAAAGATCTGTAATCCCGGAGGACGCATTGCTTTCTACGGCGGCACACGGGGTAACATTCAAAACCTAAACCCTCAGATTATTTTTTGGAAGCAACTTTCCATTTTTGGTTCTACTATGGGCAACGATGAAGACTTCCGCGGCATGCTCGATTTAGTGAACACCCACCGTATTCAACCCGTCATCGATCAGGTATTTCCGCTACGGGAAGGTGTCGCCGCCTTGGATCGCATGGATCAAGGCTTGCAATTTGGTAAAATCGTTCTTGAAATCTAACCCACAGCATTAACTCTGCCGCATAAATTCGATACTTTCGGTTACACTATTGATTGGGTCGGGTGAGTGATCTTGCTCGACGAAGCAGTATTTCACGCCATTTTTTTCGCCGGCCTGTACGATAGCGCGAATATCAATTTCACCATTGCCTAATTCTTTGAAAGTGCCAGGATCGACTGTGCCCTCGTCGTAATTGACCGACGCACCTTTGAGTTTATCTTTAAGATGGAGCAAGCGAACACGTTTACCCAAGCGATTAGTCAACTCCAAAGGATCATATCCGCCCAAACTCGCCCAGAAAATATCCAATTCAAATTGCACCAATTGAGGATCCAATCGCTCGATCAGTACCTCGAAAGGTACTTCACCATCCAGCGGTCCAAATTCAAAAGAATGATTGTGATAACAAAGCTGAATACCCGCAGCCGCTGCTTTCTCACCGGCTTGGTTCAGTTGATCACATATTTTTTTATAATCATCAATCTTTTCCCGTTCAGCTTTCATCAAATAACCAAACACCAAATGATCCAGCCCAGCACCTTTTGCATCTTCAAGTATCTGATCAAAAGAATAGGTTTGATCCGTCTCGTGCGGCACCGCATCCCAATTACCGGTGATGGTTGTCCAAAGCATAAAGGAACTATTGACAGCCAGTCCCAGATCATCGGCAATCGGTTTTAGAGTTGGCAGCTGTCGTACATCCATCAACTCTACCTGACGATAGCCCATATTGGCCAATGATTTCAGGGTGCCTGCGGCATCTTGTTCCAATTGATTACGCACGCTCCAAAGCTGTAAGCCCAGCGTATCGAGATAAGGACTTTTAGGATCAAACATACAAGCAATATTTGTGAGTGGTAACAATCCCAGAGCCGTACCAGTGATGGCAGCTTGGCGTATAAATTGACGACGATTAGAGGGTACTTTTTTCATTTTTAGATTTGAATCTGATTGAGGAATATCTGTTTAAAGATAATTAACTTTACTTCATTTTATGAAAGGCACCGTGTAAGTAGAATAATAATTACATGTTAGAACAGATACAATTTAATCTTACACTCGATATTTCGGATTACCTGAAGCACCAATTATATATCGCTTCTATTTCACCACAAATCAAGCAAAAACGACGTCGCTCGTGGTTGATGACCGCGTTATTATTCATACTCAGCGCCTTTATCCTCAGAGATAATCAAGTTATTTTCTACTACTTTGTTTTCTTTACTATTATCACAATTATATTCTACCCTTTTTATTCGCGTTGGCGATACAAGCGCCACTATCAACAGTATATTCAAAATAACTACAAGGGAAAGATTGGACAGTCCGTCCAATTTACTTTTTTAAAAACCGATATACTTGCGATCCATAAGGATAGTGAATCTCGCATCAGCAATTCTGCTTTGCATTCTATCACGGAATTAGATACTCACTTTTATCTTCGGCTACACACAGAGGAGACCTTGATCTTCCCCAAAGAGAAAATACCTGATGTAGCGTTATTTAATGCTTACCTCAATCAGGTGGCAGAGGAATACAATATTCCAAAGGTGGAAGCACTAAATTGGCAATGGCGGTAGTCTTATCCTTTTCCGCGTTCCCGCCTGCGTTTATACGCTTTAGTCGCCATGTATAGCACAAAACCAAAAGCTAAGATTCCTCCAAAAGCATAAAGAAAATTGAGATTGTTTTTAATAACGGCAAGTAGGACAATCGCTAATAAGAATAAAGTCGGGACTTCATTAAGTAAACGAAACTGAAAAGAATTGAACGGCAGTTCTCCTTTCTCTAATTTTCTAATAATGGATTTAGTGTAAACGTGATAGACGGTGAGCAAGATCAGCAGGAGGATCTTGATGTGCATCCAACTATTCAATTTAAACCATTCCATCCCATTCATGTAAAGCATTCCCAATCCACAAGTCCAGGTAATCATCATGGCCGGATTACAAATAATTTTATACACCCGCCATTCCATTAAGTTGAACTGCTTTTGGAGAATGGCTCGCTCTGGCTCGGCCTTATCGGCCGCCTCAACGTGGTAAACAAACATGCGTACCAGATAAAATAAGCCCGCGAACCAGGCCACAAAACCAAAGATGTGCAATGCTTTAAGATAGAGTAAAGTCATAATCTGCGCGTTTGGCTTAAAGATAGTTTTTGTGAAATGGATTTGAAAGGCATGCAGAAATTAAGACGATACTTTGACTTTTTTCTGAGATAACACGAGGGGCGAATACGATATTTAAATATTCAAACTACTTTCTCCTCAAACTCAATTTTTGTTTTTGGGTGGCTTTAAACGAGTCGATTTAGGTTCGTTTACGACTAACGGCCCACTTTCCTCGACTAACGTTTGCAACACATTGGATAAGCTTCTGTCTGTTTATTTTATACGCCTGCAACAGCGAAAAATCGCTAAAAAAATTGATCGGAAAAAAGCTGGTCATTGGTCGAAAAATCCGATACCACCAATCTACAAGAGAATAATTTGCAAGCGTTAAAACCACGAACTCCAAACTTAAATTTGTCATGAAAAAAATATCAACGCTGTTTATTCTTTTATGTAGTATAGTCAGTCTTACCTCCGCCCAATCCATCTCCGGGAAAATCATTGACGCTGAAAACCAACCCCTCGCTTTTGCAAATATCATTCTTTATGCAGCAGCAGATAGTACCATGGTCAAAGTAGAACTCTCCGACGACGATGGCCAATTTACGTTCAAGGGAATCCCCGCGGCCAGTTACTGGGTCAAAGCAACTTATGTCGGTATGCCTCCCTACCAATCAGAAATATTCGAATTAAATAGCGACTATGAACTCTCTACCATTCAAATTCAGCCAACGGCTAACGAATTAAGCGAAGTTACCGTAACGGCGCAACGCCCACTCCTCGAAATGAAGCCGGATAAAATGGTCTTCAACGTCGAAGGAAGTATTAACGCTTCGGGTAGTGACGCCCTGGAATTATTGAAAAAAGCACCGGGCGTAGTGGTAGATAACAACGACAATATCAGCATGCTCGGCAAGAGCAGTGTGCAAGTATATATTGACGGTAAGCCTTCTCCGTTGAGTACCGCCGATCTTGCGGCTTACCTTAAATCCATGCGTGCGGAGCAGATCGATAATATCGAAATCATCACCAATCCTTCGGCGAAATACGATGCAGAAGGTACCGGTGGCATCATCAATATTCGCCTGAAAAAAGATAAGAGTTTGGGTGCCAATGCAAATGTTAGTCTCGGTTACTCTATTGGTAATCGTGCCCAGTATAATGGCTCCATTAATTCTAATTATCGTACAAAAAATCTCAACGTATTTGGTAACTACAGTTACTACGACGGTGAAAACACTAACTTCTTTGAGCTCTATCGTGTCCAATTTGGCCAACTGTTCGACCAAAGGAACAATGATGAAAGTGCCTGGTCTGGTCACAACTTCAAAGCCGGAGCTGACTATTATCTCGATCAGAAAAACACGATCGGTTTTATGGTAGATGGTAACATCGGAGATGATCGTTCGGCGAGTAATAGTCGCACCGAAATTTCTATGATAAATCAAGATGTCATTGACAGCTTGTTGGTCTCCAATTCTCGTTCGAACAGCAATCGCACGAATTTGACCTTTAATATGAATTATCGCCTGGATAATAAGAAAGGGACCACGGTCAATTTTGATGCAGATTATGGCTTATATCGTTCTGAGGCTACCCAAACCCAGCCTAATCAATACCTTGATCCAACCGGTGCGTTTTTGTTGACGGAGCGTAACTATTTCTTCGATACGCCAACTGACATTGATATTTACACGGCCAAAGTAGATGTGGAAACGCCACTACTGGGTGGACAATTGAGTACTGGTTTGAAGTCGGCCTTTGTGTCCACCGATAATACCTTTGATTTTTACAATCTGACTAATGATAATAATAAGGAGTTGGATCTAAGTCGAAGCAACACTTTTACTTACGAGGAAAATGTCAACGCGGCCTACGTTAATTTTAGCCGTCAAATTAAAGGCCTTGGCGTACAGGTAGGTCTGCGTGTAGAGCAAACGAATTCGGAAGGTGATCTACAAAGTATGCAGGATAATGAGGATAATAATGTGTCCCGCTCGTACGTCGACTTCTTCCCTTCTGCGGGATTATCCTACAGCCTTAATCCTAAGAATAGTCTACAATTGACCTATAGTCGCCGAATCAATCGTCCGAACTATCAGGATTTGAATCCTTTTGAAAATAAACTTGATGAATTAACCTTCGAAAAGGGTAACCCTTTCCTAAATCCAGAATATACCAATAGTGTACAGCTGACCCACACCTGGAATTACTCAATTAATACCAGCATTGGTTTCAGCCATACCAAAGATGTGATCACTCGACAAACAGATACCTTCGGTGAGAAAGCGAGCTTTATCACTTGGTTGAATTTAGCCGAGCAATACAACTTTAATCTTAGTGTGAGTGGTGCTGTGCCGATCACTAAATGGTGGAGCAGTTATACCAACTTGACGGGGTACATTCAGGAGAACCGAGGTGAGTTTGGAGATGGCAAGACTATTGATTTGAATGTAAAAGCTTTCAACGTTTATAGCCAGCACACCTTCCGCCTGCCTTGGGATTTGTCACTAGAAGTTTCCGGTTGGTATAGTTCGCCTTCTCTCTGGGGTGGCAACTTCGAAACCGATGAAATTTGGAGTATTGATGCCGGTATCCAGAAAAAAATATTGGACGGCCGAGGCAATTTGCGTATTGGAATTAGCGATATTTTCTTGAGCAACCGCTGGACAGGCGAAAGTACTTTTGGCGAATTGTATATCGATACACGAGGAGGCTGGGACAGCCGCCGCTTCCGCATCAACTTTTCCTACTTGTTGGGTAACAATCGGGTAAAAGTGCGCAAGCGTAGATCTGGTTTGGAAGATGAATCGAATCGGATTAAATCTGGAAATTAAAAAGTGGTCTGAGTCTAAACGGACTTGGAATAAAGATAAAATGACGATGAGTCCACCAAATCATAGTGGACGTACGATGGATGAAGGCAGTGAGATAACAACCCCAAGGATTAACGTGCCATACGGCTTGCTGCCTAAATCCATTTTTTCAAAAAGACATTTCATACTAATCCAATTTTAGGTAACGCCGGGCTTTCGAGTCCGGCGTTTCTTTTTTGGTGCGTCTTATTCCAATAAACCTCGTTCATTTAACAACATTTAGCCTTGAAATGAGTTTACCAATAAAGGTTTTACATATCAATCATTTTCGCAATGATTATGGAAGAATAATTCAGACAACTAAACTATCTGCTAAGAGCCATCGCCCAAGGGGTGATGGCTCTTTCGATTGAAGCACTTGTGACTGGCGTAGTACAGATCAAATCCTATTTGAATGCTTCCATACCTATAATTTGCCAATCTCCTTTTTCTAATCTTAATACTAAATACCAATTCTTTTCGGACTGATAATTATCGAACTGAAGGGTTCGGATATAGGCCTTATCGCCATCTGCTAACCCTTTGAGACTGATATCCTGATTAGAGAGTGTAAAACTTGATCCCTGATTTACTAAAAAGTCCAAATACGAATGCTTGCTTGGCCATTGCTTGCTGTTAAAATCAGAAGCGATCAAACTCGCCAGAGCATTCCGATCTTTACTTTGGGTTGACGTTTGCCAATTGGCAAATGTCATGGAAAGATTTTGAAAGGTTTGTTGGATATAAGCCGGATCCATGCCCGGTGCAAGAACCACGGAAGGGCAATCCTGCTCGCCTTGATACAAACAGGCCAATTCCAGCGCCTCTGTTGCTCCCCAGTTACTGCCTCGGTTGGAGATCATAGCGATACTCAAATCCATTTCGGGAATCAAGAGTAAAACTGAATGTGTACCGTCCATATGCCCATCGTGATAATATACCTGTTGCCCATTATCCAAATCCTGGATGATCCATCCCAAGCCATAGGTCGTTTGCTCTCCATTATTGAGCGTGGATTTTGTAAAGGTCTTCGATTTTAAATCCTCTGAAATAAAAGTACCATCCAAATAAGCAGCACCGTATTTCGCCAAATCTTCCACCGTCGAATACATTCCGCCTCCGGGGATATTGTAACTCAAATCCATCACCGCGACCTCCGCCTGTTCATCTTCATAAAATTTGGACAGTTGTTTTCCTTTCCCTTGCGGTATTTGAAAAAAGGTATTTGACATATTCAAAGGGTTAAGCACCGTTTTTCGAACATAGTCTTCAAAGGTCATCCCGGATTGCTTTTCAATGATCGCCCCGATTAGATCAATACCATAGCTGGAATATCCATATTTATCGCCGGGTTGAGATTCTAATGGATCATTTTTGAATACGTTAATTGCTTCGCTGACACTCGAAAAATGGGGATATAAATCTTCTCTTTCATCGTAATAATAATGACGGATACCAGCCGTGTGAGCAGCCAGATGTCTTAGTGTGATATTTTTTCCCTGTGGAAAGTCAAGATACGCATCGATACTTTGATCTAGTGCTAAGGTTTGATCTTCAAGCATTTTCAACATCGCCCCAATCGTCACGACTTTAGAAACCGAAGCGATTCGGTAGATCGTATTAGGGGTGGCAGGTACTTTATTCGGCAAATCAGTATAGCCCGAAGCATTAGACCACACAATTTTGCCTTTCATCGCAATAGCCGCGGATAAGCCCGGAAGCGATTTACGACTACGGAGGGAATCCAGGTATTCATTAGCCGCCAGAACGGTCGTTTCAGTCCTTTTTTGCCCATAAGTTGGCCACCACGACCAGATCGAAAAGAGTAAAACCAAGGGCATAACTAGGGTAAGAATTCTCGTTGAGATCATTTTAAAATAAATTAGTTTTTAGAAAAAAATGGACTACCGCTTTTGTCACCCTCGTAGAGATTGATAGTAGAGCGGCTTGAGGCGAGCTGTTTTATCTTTTAAAAGATAAATACTTGCTAATGCTGGATTGGTTACACTGTACTTTCCGATTTTAACACCATCCCTTGGACTTGCTCATCTTTTATTCAAGCGAGGATTTCATTCATTCAGGGGGGGGTAAAAATTTTTCCAACCATAATCGATTCGGTATCTTACCGCAAGAAATACGAATCAGGATCGTATTTTCGTTGAACAGAAGTCTCTTAAGTCAAAAACACACCTTATGAATACAAGAAATGTATTAACCGTAGTCGCCATTATTCTGGCTCTCCTACTCGCCGGTGTAGGTTGGTGGGGATATGGTTTGAAAAAAGATAAAGAAAAGCTCGCGGTCGAAAATGACAAGATGGAATCGGAAATTTCCGGCCTAGAAAGTCTCAAAACCGAATTGGAAGCAGAAGTCGATAGCCTCGCCCTCGCCTATGAAGTACTGACCATTGAAAATGACTCGCTCTCCAGTTCTTTGACTGATGCGCAAGCGCGCCTCGTGCGCCGTGATGCGACTATCCGCCAACTCAATCGCCAGCAAGTACGTAGCGTTGACAATGCGGAGGGGCTACGCGCCCAAATCCAATCTCTGCTCGCAGCTAAATCAGAATTGGAAAATCAGATTGTTGATCTGCAAACCGAAAATGAAGCCTTGCGCGAAGAAGCCGGACTTTTGAAAGTCGATTTATCCAAAGCGCGTGAAGACAACCTCGCTTTGGCTAATCTCAATCGCACCATGCAATCGGAATTAGACAAGCTGACTCTGGCCAATTTTAAAGCCACTGCTTTCCAGGTGGAAGTGGAGCGTCGCCGCTCGAAGGTGACCGTCAAGGGCCGGCGCGCGAAGCGTATCAAAGCCAGTTTTGACCTCACCAACGTCCCAGAAAAATATCAGGGCGTACGGCCGCTATACCTCGTCATCACCGACGAAAAAGCAACGCCGATCCAGCTGGAGAATCCAATTAAAGCACAGGTTGTCGTTAATGGCCAGGCCAACGACATCATTGCCGCAGAACAAAAGGAGGTCAATATCGGTGCTAACCAGCGCCTGTCTTTCTCCCACGAATTGGACAAACGACTGCGCAAAGGCTACTACCGAGTCATCGTCTATACGGATATTGGAGTGCTCGGTGCGTCCAGTTTCCGCATGCGATAATCCTCTAAACCAACGACCGATTGGTTGTCCAGATCAATCGGTCGTTGTCTATTTCCTATATTCCGGGCTTTGAAATTCACATCTTAGACCATAGTTTTGCCTTTCATCAGATTTCAAAAGCATGCGCCTTTTCAGTTTTCTTTTGCTTTTCCTATTTCTGTCCTCCTGTGTTAGCAACAAAAAGCATCGGGCGGCACTTGATAGTCTGACCACCGCCCATCAAGCACAGGTACAGCAGCTCGAATATCAAGTTGATACCTCCAGAGCCAAGATCTTCGATCTACAGTTGCAATTGGCGGAGCGCAAAGGAGAAAATAATGTGCTCGTAGGTTTGCGCGACGAACTCCAGAGTCGTATCGATCACTTAGAGCAGCAAATGGAAAGCATGGGCAGTCGCTCCGAATCTCAGGAACAGCAACTCCGAAACCTAGTCCTAGAGCGCGACCAAAGCATTCAAGAGCTGAAGCAGCAATTACGCACAACGATGGAGCTAATCGATCAACAGGAGTCCGTCTTCAAGCAACTCAACGAAAATATTACCGAGGCCTTCAGCGATCATACAGAAACGGCCATTCAGGTCTATCGCCGTTACGATCAATTAGCCGTGGCGTTATCGCAGGATAGTCTCTTCCGCCGCAATAGTGCCACCCGACTATTGGATGATGGTTATGTATTATTAGAAAAGATAAGTGGCGTGCTTGAACGTTATCCCAACTACCAAGTCTACATTACCGGGCATACGGACAATCGACCGCCCAAAGACAGCCGGCGCTATAAGGATAATTGGAACTTTAGTGCGCTGCAAGCCGCAACCGTCGTCAAGACGATGATCGATGAATACGATCTTAGTACCAGTCAGCTAATGATTGCGGCCAAAGGCGAATTTGCGCCCCGTAGCTCCAATGCGACCAAAGAGGGACAAGCGATCAATCGCCGCATTGAGTTCGTGATCGTGCCGCCTATTGCCGAACTGGCTCGTAAAATTAGAGAAGCGGTGGATTTGTCAAAAGGCAAGTAGATATCTTGCTTGGCCATCTGGGTGACCAAGCAAGATCATCGGACTTTAAAGCAGAATATCGTTGACGGGTTGAACTTTAGGTGGCAGCTCTGTCTCACCCAACATCTCTCGTAAATCAATTTCAATAGTTCGACTTAGTGCCGTCATCGGAACATCATTCACAAAATTTTCGAAGGGATCCTCGCTATTGTCCCCCACAATTTCCATGGTCACAAAAATCCACGAGATCAAAACGCTGAATGGAATCGTCAAAAAGCTGAACGCGTGCCCCATTTCTGCGAATTGACCCACCAAGCCAAAGGGCAACAGGATAATGAAAATCCAAGTGAAAATTTTGCTAAAGAAAGCATACTGGCGTGGGAAGGGGGTATTTTTAATTCGTTCGCACTTACCTTGTAGATTGTAGAACTCTTCCAATACACGCATCATCTCCATGTGTCGAAAATGATTCAACAGTCCTTTATGCTCTAGAAGGTTTTTCAGTTCTTCCCCTTGGCGACGAATCAATTGCGTTGCCGTATTACGTCGCTCGATTAAATCCGCGTATTCCTTTTCATCCAATAACTTTCCGACATCTTTATCCCAGTGCTCCCGTTCCGGGCTGCCTTTCGAATATGTTTTTACACTTTTTGTATGCTTGAGACTGAAGCTGGTAGGCATACGCAATTGCATCGTCAACGCATACAACCAAGCGATATGTCGATAGATTAGCCGCTGGTGAATGTCCTGGAGTTCAGCTGAAGAAATACTTTCGGTGGATTCATGGCGCGTGATAAAACTTTTGACCTGATTTCCCCAGGTTCGGCTATAGTTGACAATCCCACCCCAAATTTTGCGTGCCTCCCAAAATCGATCATATGCAGAGTTGTTCTTGAATCCCAAGTAAAAGGCTACCGCGATACCAATCGTACTCAATGGCAAGAATGGAATTGCAATGTTGGTCCCCTGATGGTCAAAATAATGGTGGACCCAGACTACGGCTGTTCCCCAGATCGTAAAAAACAGTAAATTCATCCAGGCAAAACGCAAAATGACGTTCCACTTGATATTCCGTCGTACGTACATAAATGGGTATTTTTAATTGGTGTTGAAAATTGGCTTTTTACTCAAAACCGACCATTACATTTTTAAGACTAATTTCTCTGTAACGGTAAACACCAAAAATAGCATAAGCTGCATCTTTTCCAAAAGGAACACCCTAAAACTAAAACCATTATTAAAGCTTATTCTTCATTTCGTTGGCTACTGCCTTTCATCTTACTGCTTACCGCCTGTCCCCCCGAACGGCCCATCCCGGCGCGCTTGCCTCGTCCATTTATTGTTGCTTTTGATCTGGAAGGCTTGGACACTACCCATTTTTCGTATTCTATCTATGGCCCAGATGAATACTCTAAATTTGGCTTCAATATCGGGTATATCTCTGATGAATGGCAGTACATACAAGACTCCATCTTAACCGTCATTGGATTTAACTATTATTATTTTCACTCGAGTGAAGATAGAAGCACCCTTGCGGGAAGAGTACGTATGAATCATCGCCTCCGAGCAGAAAGAAAAGCCGCTCCCTCGGATTTTTTACAGCAATACCTCTACATCAAGAACGAATTAGACACCTTTCACGCAAATTACTGGATGAAGCCCTACTCGTTCAGCTTATTACCCAAAGCTCGCTTGACGTGTAAAACCGATAGTTTTCAAATTAATTTTGGTATTCAAAATGGACAATTACACGGGCCATATTACCAATGGTCTGCCAAGGGGCATCTCTTTCAAACCGGTCAATATCAGGAAGGATTAGAAACGGATAGCTGGCAGCATTTCGATACGTCAGGGCAGTTGATAAAAACAGAGCATTACCATGAAGGAGAATTACATGCCATTAGTCAATATGAGGATGGTTTTGAGCGGAAAAGTGTAATGACCTATGCGCAGCTAAAAAAGAATCAGAGAAGCATGTCATGGCTATTTTTAGGACTATCTGTGTTGAGTCTTTTTGGATTTTGGCATTACGGCGGGCCGGGTCGACTCACTCAGCTAAAGATTAAACCTTGGCCAATAATTTTATGGCTATTTAGTGGCATCTTCCTACCGGTAGTCGCCTTTTTAGGTGCGGTTGTTATCACCTATTATTACAAATTAGCGATGGCTAATGCGCAGTGGAGCCTAATTGATATTCCCTTCGACTTATTGCGCTTCTTTAAATACGCTTATATCCCAAGTATGCTGTTCTTCTTATTAAGAAATCGGACTGAAGATTTGCTTTGGCTGCCCCTTCAATATAGCCTGATTCTCCTCACGCTTGGCTACTTCATGAATTATTCTAATCTGTAAGGACTTGATGCGAATGACATTCAGGAATGGTTTTATTGAATGAAGCCTGGGTTTCGGCTTTGTTCAATCTTGTAAAGCATCAACTGCCCCATCATCTGCGCCCGACGCTTGGCTTCCTCCGCCACGGGGCCTTGAAATAAAGTATCAACGGTCATTTCCCACAACTGAATCCAGCGTTGGAAATGCGCCGGAGAAAACGGCTTTTCCTTATCAAGCGCAATATGCTTCAACATCGGATTTCCTTTATAAACTGGTTGCTGTAATAGCACTGATTCCCAGAAATCACAGATCGTTGGAAGGTGTTTTTCCAATCCTTTGGCAATAACGCCTTCGAAAAAATGACCGATTTGTGCATCGCTTACCGCCTCCTGATAAAACTGTTCGACCAAATGTTCGATATCCTTTCTATTGGTAATGTCTTGTGGCATATTTTCTAGTCATTGAATCGTCGAACAAGGTAGTCGTTTTTAAACGGATTTGCTATTTCATTTTTAAAATATTTGTTTTAATTTTGAATATATTTTAAAACAATTATTTTTAATATGCAAGGAAAGCACGCAGACTTGCCATTACACTACGGCCGGGTACCGGCCTGGCTAGCTAGCCGGATGAGTACCCTCGGCCGGGCCATTGTGGAGTCAATTGTTTTAGAATACGGCAAAGGTGAATTCCTCCGCAAGCTCAGTGATCCACTTTGGTTTCAATCCTTCGGTGCTGTCTTGGGTATGGATTGGCATTCCTCCGGG
Organism: Saprospiraceae bacterium; assembly: GCA_028285085.1. Classification (GTDB taxonomy): domain Bacteria; phylum Bacteroidota; class Bacteroidia; order Chitinophagales; family Saprospiraceae; genus JAHDHW01. The sequence goes on from JANQQI010000049.1 coordinate 26,016, forward strand.
ATTACGACCTCAGTGGTGGGTGCGCTCAAACGGGGGCTCAATCCTATTGCCCGCGAGCTAGGCATCTATGTCTGCGGTGGGCGCGGCCGCCATAGTCGCAAAACACCACGAGAACTCATGCAGGTGGGTGAGCGAACCGGCCTCGACGGCCAGCATCTGGCGCGTTGTAGCCGCCTCAGCGCCAAAATCGATAATACTGCCCTACAAGATGGTTTTCAGATTTACTTGCATTCTTTCATCGTCACCGACGAAGGCGAATGGGCCGTCATTCAGCAGGGCATGAACGAGCACAATGGCTACGCGCGGCGCTACCATTGGCATTCGCAGGCCTTCGAATCGTTCATCAATGATCCACATAGCTCTGTGTGTGGTCAACCCCAAGGACTCATCCTCAATCTGACACATCAGGATGCAGGTCACACCCATCAGGGTATCCTACAAATCGCCAACCACCACCCCACCAGAATGATCGAAGAGATGCGAAAAATTCGGATGCCTGCTCATCATGATGTCAAAGCAAAAGACCTTGATCTAAAACGACTGGGTAGCATCATTGCGATGGCTTACGATCAGGACTTACAAGATTTCGAGTCTTTGTTATTATTGCAAGGGGTTGGGCCGCGCACTATTCAATCGCTGACCTTGGTCAGCGAGGTCATCCACGGTACACCTTCGCGCTTCGAAGACCCCGCGCGCTTTTCCTTCGCGCACGGTGGCAAAGATGGACACCCCTTCCCCGTTCCCACCAAGGTATACGATGAAGCGATTACGACTTTGCAGAGAGCCGTGGAGCGGGCCAAGCTCGGTCGCACCGACAAGCAGCAAGCGATCAAAAGTCTACACAAAACGGCACGCCGCATTGAGCAGCACTTTGTTCCTAATGATAAGTTTGAAGATTTTGTGGAAAAAGAATGGGCCGAATCGAATCTACTCGGCGGGCGGACAGTATTTGATAGCCAAAGCCGATTAGAAAATCGGCGCAGTCAGGCTAAAAAGAAAAAACAAACGGGACAGCTAAGACTATTCTAAGTTCATAGCAGCTGTCCCTTATTCTTCATCTTCCAACCAACTCACCTCTTCCTGAGGCGCATTGGCATCGACAAAATAAGTTCCGGAGTAAATGTAGTTGAAGTTCAATTGCTCGCGCCACACCTCAAACTGCCCCTCATCCCGAGCCTGGCTGGCAATCCATTCGATCGCTTCTAGCCGTGTTGCAAAGGTCTTTTTCATGGTGTTAAGGATTACGTTGTAACGCAAAATCGCTTTTACTATATAGATGGATTTTTGACCTAAAAGTTGAGTTTCTTTAGCTTGTTTAACAAATTTTTAAGTCTTCTTCTCTTCTTTTTAATACATCCTCACCCTATATCTGCTTCTCTATTCATCATCCTTATTTTATTCCACAAAATATTTACATACGTAAAGTATTGAGCAGTTTAGATGCTGAAAATCTCTTAAATTCCATAAAAATATCTGTTATGAAAAACACCATTTTCCTACCAAAGGCGATTAGCCTTTCTCTAATTTGTATCGTCTTCCTTACCCACTGTACAAAAGACAAAACCGAAGGATTACTCGTCGACCCCCGCAATGAAGTCGTTGGAGATTATTCCGGCACGATGCACTTGACAGGTTTCAGTTACTCTGAAATGAACGGAGAGCAACACCTAGACACCACCTATCAGGCCACTTTCACCGTATCAAAAGTTGGTGATGACTTCATTGAAATCACACCGGAAATTAGCTGGTTTGAACATCCCTTTGTTTATTCTGCCGATCAGCAGACTTATAGATTATCCCAAAGCTACTCTAACGTCACGTACACCTTCGCGCCTGATCAAGAGAAGTTGCAGCTAGGCGTTTTACTCACCGGATCTGCCGCTCCAAGTGGTGGTTATCAGCATTGGAATCGATTCGAATTTGATGGCAGCAAGGAATAATTACTCAATGATGGTTTAAATCCTTTTCAACCTGCAACTATTCAACAATAAAAAAGTCATTAAAGTATAGCAAAATATCTGCTAGATGTTTTGTCACGGGCCGGATGGCTTCCGCCCCGATTTGTGTGTACATTTGGTAGCGGATTTTTCATATATCCTGTCACAAATCCTGAAGGATAAAATGGTAAGGCAATCAAAAAAAACGAAATATTCTTACTCGTAAGGCGAAAAGCCGAAATCCAAAACATCCTACCTTTCGTACATATCCATACTTATTCATTTGTAAGTACTCATTGAGGCTGGTGCAATTTTTGTAGCGCTATACAACGTAAACCTGCAATATTGTCTTCTTTTAGTTAAGAAAAGTTTAAACCAAGCCTTCGATTCTTGTATTGTTATTGTGAAAAGTGTATTTTAAAGCAAACGACCCGAAAAACTTTTGAAGGAATGAAAAAAAATCTACTACTGTTTTGTTTTGCTGTTCTGTTTGGACTAAGCTTGCAAGCGCAAAATAGCGATTGTGACCAGTGCCCTTATAGTGACAATATCAGCTACACCGACAATAACACGGCACCGGCTCAGAAACCAGTAACTCAGCCTGCTAATAATCGAGTGAAACGTATTTCCGTTTATCCCAACCCTGCTTCTGACTACTTCGCTTTGACTGACGCGACCAATGTCAATCAGATTTTTGTCTTTAATATTTTGGGTCGTAAAGTACGTTCATTCAAGATCGAAAATCACAACAAATACAATATCTCCGAATTGCCACGTGGTCGTTATTTAGTGCAATTGGTGGATAGTAATAATAAAATTGTTACCACGCAGCGATTGAATAAAAAGTAATCGCGTTTTTTCATTCCTTCGATTTACACTTTTCTATTTTGTGCTCATCCATAGAGCACATTCTTCCTTTCCAACCTGCTCATTGGCTGTATCCCGAGCCAAATATTTATGTTAAAATACCCTCAAGTTGATACTTTCCCGCTCAATCTTTTGCGGTTGGTGAATTTAAAATAGCTTCACCTACCATTCTCGATTGAAATTCTCTAACTTAATATGTTGACAAAACCAACTATCCCCTTTCATGAGGTCTAAGGTAGCAATCCATGCTTTAGCCCTGCTGGTATTCGTATCACTTAGCATGGCTTTTTCGAACCAAGAACACCAAATCCAGCTCAAACTAGCGGATGAAGATGCTAGTCGTCAAACCCAATCCCTTTACGTTAAACTTTGGCAGATCGGACAGTCCGAGCAGTTTCTTTTTGGACAAGAGGATGCCGTAGCCTACGGTATTGGCTGGAAGGGAGAGCGTTGGCGCTCTGATGTAGCTGACGTTTGCGGTGACTTTCCCGCCGTCTACGGCTGGGATATGAGCAAACTGGGAAAGTACAGCTTCAATATCGACACTGTAGATTTTCAGCAGATGCGACAATGGATCAAACGGGCCCATCGTAAAGGCGGCATTAATACCATTAGCTGGCACCTGGACAACCCCGTATCGGGCGGCGACTCCTGGGATACAACCCCGGCCGTCGCTGCGATCTTGCCCGGTGGTGAAAAACATGATTGGTATCGCAATAAACTCGATCTCTTTGCGGACTTTGTGAAGAGCTTAAAAAGTCGACGCTTCTTCGGACATCGCATCCCCATTATCTTCCGACCATTTCACGAACATACCGGCCGTTGGTTTTGGTGGGGTAAGCCGTATTGTAGTGCGGAGGAGTATATTGCGCTTTGGCGATTCACAGTAGATTATTTAAAAGATGAAAAAGGAGTGCATAATCTGCTTTATGCCTACTCTCCTGATGTTTTCTCTGATCGTGAGCACTATTTAAAATTTTATCCCGGCGACGATTACGTGGATATTCTGGGACTCGATGATTATCGCGATGTCGGCCGCTTTGGAAAAACGCAAAAGCTTACCGAGCGACTGCAAATCCTCGTTGAGCTTGCGGAGGAGAAGGAAAAGGTAGCAGCTTTGACCGAGACGGGCTACGAAACCGTTCCCGAAGCTGATTGGTGGACGGCGACACTCTTGGTAGCCATCACCGCGGAGCCGGTAAAAGGCCGAATTGCCTGGGCTTTAGTATGGCGAAATGCCCGGCTTAGTCATCACTATGGCCCTTACCCCGGTCACAAAAGCGCAGATGATTTTGTCCGATTTTATCAAGATTCTAGTACGCTGTTCCTCCGGGATCTACAATAACCGACTAAGATAACTTATGCAGCTTAGTACCCTCGACATCTCGATCATCATTGGTTACCTCATTCTGACGGTCTTCATTGGATTTTGGATTTCCAATCGGGCGTCAAAGAATATCAATTCGTATTTCCTCGGGGGTAATTCAATTCCGTGGTATATGCTGGGGTTATCGAATGCTTCGGGGATGTTTGACATCAGTGGGACCATGTGGATGGTCGGGTTATTATTTATTTATGGATTAAAAAGTGTTTTTATCCCTTGGCTATGGCCCGTTTTCAACCAAATCTTCCTCATGATCTTTCTCTCGGTCTGGCTAAGACGCTCGGGGGTGATGACCGGTGCAGAATGGATCAAATTTCGTTTTGGGACCGATCGGGGTGCTAATCTCTCGCACATTATCGTCGTTATTTTTGCACTCATCAACGTCATCGGCTTTTTAGCTTATGGCTTCATCGGTATTGGCAAATTTGCGGCAGTTTTTCTCCCTTGGGAATTATCCGCGGATCCCTATCTCAATGATATCTATTATGGCCTCATCATTACCGCGATCACCACGATGTATGTGGTTAAAGGCGGGATGTTCAGTGTGGTATTTACCGAAGTCCTTCAGTTTTTTATCATGACCATCGCCTGTGTTGCGGTCGGTATTATCGCGATGAATAAGGTGTCGCCGGATATGTTGGCGCCCTTCATCCCGGATGGTTGGACCAATATCTTTTTTGGCTGGACCCTTGACCTGGATTGGACAGGCATCCTCGATAGCGCCAATCAAAAAATCAAAAACGATGGTTGGGAGCTATTCACTATATTTTTTATGATGATCCTCTTCAAAGGCTATCTCCAAAGTATGGCGGGCCCTGCTCCGAACTATGATATGCAACGGGTACTCAGCGCCCGTAGCCCCAAAGCTGCCGCCAAGATGAGCGGATTAGTGAGTTTGGTCTTATTATTTCCACGCTACATGCTCATCGCCGGCCTCACAGTCTTAGCCTTAGTTTTTTTCATGGATGATTTGCAAGGCATGGGTGATCAAATCGATTTTGAGTTGATCCTGCCATTTGCTTTGAAAAACTTTGTGCCGGCCGGGCTACTGGGTTTGCTCATCGCTGGCCTCATTGCTGCTTTTATGTCTACCTTTGCGGCTACCGTCAACGCCGCTCCGGCTTACGTAGTCAACGATATTTACAAACGTTATTTCAATCCGAATGCCTCCGACAAAACCTACATCAACTGGAGTTATGCCGTATCATTTCTATTTGTCGTCATCGGAACCATCATCGGCTTATTTGTCAGTTCGCTCAATGATTTAATTGGCTGGATCGTCTCTGCGCTTTATGGTGGTTATACAGCTTCCAATTTTTTGAAATGGTATTGGTGGCGTTTTAATGGACAAGGCTACTTTTGGGGCATGCTTTCGGGGATTTTAACGGCATTTGTGTTAACCATTCCTTACGCTGAATTGTTAGGCTTATCAATATCATCAACGGGTCTAAGCGCCTTACTTTACGATATTTCGCAACTAAGTGCATTAGAAAGTTTCCCTATCATCCTCATTGTTTCTACCATCAGTGCAATTATTGCTAGCTTAATGACCCCACCAGATGATGAAGCCGTTTTAAAGCAATTTTATAAAAAAGTACGTCCATGGGGATTTTGGAAACCCATTTACAAAAAATTAGCTCAGGAAGAACCGGCCCTGAAACTCAATCGCCAATTTGGAAGAGATATGTTTAATGTCGCTATTGGAATTATTTGGCAAAGTGCCCTCACTGCTGCGCCTATTTTTCTAGTCATCCAAGCATACACTTATCTTTGGATCAGCTTACTCGTGATAGGAGTCTGTATGGTCATTTTAAAATATAATTGGTATGATAAATTAGAAGACTACCCGGAGGATTTAGCGACAAAAACCAACTAACCATGAAGAAACCAATGACAAAGGCCAATCAAAAAACAGTGTTTGAAACACGCTACGCAGCTTTACACGACCAACACGAAAAGCTGATTCAACGCCCTAACCGGCCCACCGAACACCATAATGGCATTTACCAACGCTATCAACATCCCGTTGTTACTGCTGACCATACGCCATTATTTTGGCGCTACGATTTCAATCCGGCGACCAATCCCTATTTCATGGAACGGCAAGGGATTAACGCAGCCTTTAACGCTGGAGCCATTTATTTAGATGGCAAGTATCTGCTAGCCGTAAGAGTAGAAGGGAACGATCGCAAGTCGTTTTTTGCGATCGCGGAAAGCGCCAATGGTATAGATAATTTCCGTTTTTGGGAGTACCCCGTTACGATGCCGGAAACCGAAAACCCCGACGTTAATGTTTACGATATGCGCTTGGTGATGCACGAGGATGGCTGGATTTATGGCCTGTTTTGCACCGAAAGAAAAGATCCTCAAGCACCTCCCGGTAATACTTCTCAAGCAGTAGCCCAATGCGGTATTGCCCGAACTCAGGATTTAATCAAATGGGAGCGCCTCCCCGATTTACTCACGGCCTCTGGCCAACAACGTAATGTCGTTTTACATCCTGAATTTATTGATCAAAAATATGCGTTTTACACCCGGCCACAGGATGGTTTCATCACTGTAGGCGCTGGTGGCGGTATTGGCTGGGGTATTGCTAATGATATTGAAAATGCCCATGTCCGCAGTGAGTTTATCCTCGACAACAAAGTCTATCATACAATCAAAGAAGTAAAAAATGGTCAGGGGCCAGCACCTATCAAAACCAAGCATGGGTGGCTACATCTCGCCCATGGGGTACGCAATACCGCCGCAGGTCTTCGTTACGTGCTCTATCTTTTCATGACCGATTTAGCGGAACCCTGGCGGGTTATTTACGAGCCCGCGGGACACTTCCTGGCTCCCGAAGGGGAAGAACGTGTAGGAGATGTCTCTAATGTTCTTTTTTCTAACGGCTGGATTGTCAATGAGCGCAACGAAGTATTTATCTACTATGCTTCTTCTGATACGCGCTTACATGTCGCGACTTCCACCATTGATCAGCTGGTAGATTATGTGATGAACACGCCACCCGACGGCTTACGCTCCGCAGCTAGTGTTCAAACACGCAAAGCACTTATCAATCGCAACTTAAGAATATTGGGTCAATAGGCCCAACTTATGAAACAACAGTCAACCTCATTTGTATCATTCCAGGCAGAAATTGCCGCTGAACTTGAGCGTGTTTTAGAATGGTGGATTACCCACAGTCCCGATTCTACTAACGGTGGTTTTTGGGGCAGCATCGCTCAAGACAATACCCGCTCGGAAGATGCGCCCAAAGGCATTATCCAGCACAGTAGAATTTTGTGGACATTTTCCGCAGCGGCCAGGGCAGGCCATCGAGTAGACACCTTGACTGCCCTGGCGAAACAAGCATTCGACTATCTACGCATCCATTTTTGGGATCAGGAATTCGGTGGGCTTTACTGGATGCTCGATGCAAAGGGCATCATCATAGAAGACAAAAAGCAGATTTACGCACAGGCTTTTGGAATTTATGCTTTCAGCGAATACTTCCAATTGACTGGTGACCAAGCCAGTTTTGATCTAGCCTTAGCACTCTATCAATCGATTGAAAAACACAGCTACGATAAGGCGCAAGGTGGTTACTTTGAAGCTTTCAATCGCGATTGGTCGCCGCGTGAGGATCTTCGTCTTAGCGATCTCGATGCCAACGAGGCGAAGACGATGAACACACACCTTCATATTCTGGAGGCCTATACCAATTTGTATCGTGTATATCCCGGCTTGGATTTAGAAGCTGCTTTAGCACAGTTAATTCAATGTTTCTTGCAGCGTTTTCTCGATGCCGAGCGCAGTCGGTTACACCTTTTCTTTGATGAACATTGGCAATTGAAATCAACCGAAATTTCATTCGGTCATGATATCGAAGCTAGCTGGCTGCTGGTCGAAGCGGCTGAGGTACTAAGCGATGAATCATTATTACGAACGGTGCACCAAGTCGCCAATGACTTGGCACAACATACGCTTGAATACGGCTTAGATCCCGATGGCGGTTTGCTCTACGAAGCTGATCTGGAGGGCCTGCGAAATACGGATAAGCATTGGTGGCCGCAGGCCGAGGCGATGGTTGGTTTTTTGCACGCTTATCAACGCACACAACAGGTTGTTTATTCCGAAGCGATGTATCGAATTTGGCAGTTTACAAAGCGATGCATCCTAGATTTAGCGCAGGGGGAATGGCGCTGGCGTGTTAATCGAGCAGGCGAAGCCATCTACACTGATCAAAAGGCAGGTCCTTGGAAAGCCCCTTATCACAATGTCCGGGCACTCTTGCTTTTACTCGCCAGCAACTCATCGAAATGAGTAGGATAATCCTCGTAGGGAATTCCTTAACTTTACCGGAAATCATCCAACATGTCATCCTCTTTTTCAACTTATTTAAAGCTCGGTTTCGACCACATATCGGACCTTGAGGCTTACGATCATATGCTTTTCGTTGTCGCCTTGTGCGCTATTTACCGGCTTGCCGAGTGGAAAAGCGTAACTATTCTCGTCACAGCTTTTACCATTGGGCATAGTATTACTTTGGCCCTAGCGGTATTGGATTGGATTAGTTTTCCCCAGCGCACTATCGAACTGCTCATTCCTATCACCATCATTTTGACCTGTTTGTACAACATTTTTCTGCATCGTCCTTCCACCAATAATAAGATCAGCTTAAATTATCTGATGGCATTGATTTTTGGTTTGATACACGGGATGGGATTTTCGAATTTTCTGAAATCCAGCTTAATGCCGGGGCAGGAAAATCAGCTTGTAACGCAGCTATTGGCCTTCAATATAGGCATTGAATTGGGCCAGCTTGCTATCGTCGGCCTAATACTAGTGGTATCGTTTATTGCGTTTAATATTTTGAAAATTAATCAGCGTTTGTGGATCATGGTCTTATCTTCAAGCGTTAGTATCGTTGCTATATATTTACTAATTGATCAATTATGATGAAATCTTACTTGTTGCTTTTTGTGTTTTGTATTTTGGGGATGATAGACGCTGTAGCTACCCATACGCCACCGGTTCATGACTTTCATATTAGTAAATGTATCATTGATTATAATGAATCTGAAAAGGCATTGCAGATCACAATGCATCTTTTTATCGATGACTTTGAAGAAGCACTTCGGCGACAAGGGAAGGATAAATTGCACATTTGCACTGAAAAAGAAAGTCCTCAGGCAGAAGAATATATTGCGGATTATTTGAAACAAGGATTTCGCCTGGTTGTTAATGGAGAACAAAAAGCCTATACTTTTCTAGGTAAGGAACAATCCGACGATTTGCAAGCCATGTGGTGTTATATGGAAATTGCAGACGTGAATCAGTTGTCTAGTCTGGAAGTTACCAATCAGCTTTTACTTGAAGTCTTCAACGATCAAGTCAATATTGTACAAATCAGTGGGCCAGGAGATCAGCAGGGCTATTTTATGTTCAAAGCAGAACAAACTTCCGATAAAGTTGACTTTTAGATCATAGATTTTTCACGATAATCAGCCGTCACTTATTGAAGTGAATTAACCATAGCTATGCGCTTTATTTCTACCTTTTTTAAAAAAATATTTATTCTTCCCATTCGCTTTTATCAAATTGCGATCTCTCCGCTCTTGGGTCCAAAATGCCGTTTTCAACCCACTTGCTCTCATTATATGGTACAAGCCATTGAAGAATGGGGCGTCTTTAAAGGGATCTGGCTAGGTATGAAACGGATTGGGAAATGCCATCCCTGGGGGCCGCATGGAGATGATCCTGTTCCGAAAAATCCTAAAAAATAACGCTACACAACATTATGCTAAGACGACCAAGACGAAACCGACAATCTACCGCCATCCGAGGATTAGTACGAGAAACAGTGTTAGCAACTGATCACTTGGTGTATCCTTTATTCCTGATTGATGGGAAAAACATTCGTCAGGAAGTCCCTTCCTTACCGGGTAATTTTCGTCTATCGATCGATGAAGCGTTAATCGAGATTGAGAGCTGCCTGTCACTTGGCTTGACCAACTTCATTCTCTTTCCGGCCATTGCCGAGGAGCATAAGGACAAAATGGCAACGCATAGTTATCACCCGAATAATTTTTATCTCCAAGCCGCGCGCCAGATCAAACAACGTTTTCCCGAAGCTTGCCTCATCAGTGATGTGGCGATGGACCCTTACAGCATAGATGGACACGATGGTGTGGTACGCGCTGGAAAAATTCAAAATAACGAAACGCTCCCCATTTTAGCGCGTATGGCCGTGGCTCAAGCTGAAGCCGGCTTTGACATCCTTGGCCCTTCAGATATGATGGATGGTCGGGTCGGTTATATGCGGGAAGCGCTGGATCAGGCGGGATTTACAGATACAGGTATCATGTCATACACGGCCAAATATGCCAGTGCCTTCTATGGTCCGTTTCGGGATGCATTGGATAGCGCGCCCCGCGCCAGTGAGGATATCCCAAAAGACAAAAAAACTTATCAAATGGATCCGGCCAATCAACGCGAGGCATTGATCGAGGCGGAACTAGATACTCAAGAAGGCGCTGATTTTCTCATGGTGAAACCTGCGCTTAATTATCTCGATGTGATCCACTTGCTGAAGACCAACTTTGAGCTACCCATTGCCGCTTATCATGTGAGCGGTGAATGTGCAATGCTCACTGCCGCTTGTCGCAATGGCTGGTTGGTTTACGAAGAAGCCATGCCAGAAACACTAACGAGTATTCACCGGGCTGGTGCCGACGTAATCATTACTTACTTTGCCAAAGACTATGCTCGCCTGAAAATGAGTCGCTAAAAAAAGCAGGAGCCATACGACAGCTAAAGCGCATGACTCCCACTTTTTTTGATAGCGTATACAAGCTACGCCCTCCTGGTTATGGTTTGGTCGGGGATATTACTGGAGAATAACTTCTTTTTGTTCTACCATTTTGCGGATATTAATCAAAGCATATCGCATACGGCCCAGAGCAGTGTTGATGCTCACGCGGGTCAATTTCGCGATTTCTTTGAAACTCATATCAGCGTAGTGACGCAGGATGACGACTTCGCGTTGCTCTGGTGGCAACTGATCTACTAAATGGCGAATCCGCTCGTGCGTTTGGCTTTTAATGATGCGCTGTTCGGCATTATCGTCCGTCACCTGGAGTACATCGAAAATATCGAAAGTCTCCGTGGGGGCTACTTTGGGACGACGTTTCGTACGACGGAAGTAATCCACACACATATTGTATGAGATACGCATGGCCCACTGTACAAACTTGCCTTCGTGGTTGTACTTCCCTTTGCGCAAAGTATCAATAATCTTGATGAAGACTTCTTGGAAAATGTCTTCAGCCAGGCTTTGATCCTTCACAAAAAGATAAATGGAAGTGTAAATTTTTTGCTTGTGGCGAGAGAGTAACTCTTCGAAAGAACGCTCATCACCTTCGAGGTAACGGGCAATAAGCTGCTGGTCGCTAAACGGTGTAACTTGCATAACTATCCTATTTTTTACAGAGATCGAAAAAATATTTTAGTGTAAAAGTTACTTCGTATAGATGACTTGTTTAATTAAGAAATTTGAATTGAAAACTGAAGTTGATTCGTTGAGTATGCTCCAAAGATAAGTCCAAATTCTTCAATAATCCTAGCGATTAGTATAGTTTTAACTCATCTTAACACGTTTTTAACAAAATCTATGTTATTGCGTGTGAGGTTCAAAGATTGCAATCTTTTTCTAAAAAATCAACCTCTTCCCTACAATAATTCGCAAAAAGCCCCAAAATTCAAAATCGGCCTTTTGACTAATAATGATAGTTAAGTTGCAGAGAAACAGGCTGTTGCATCATTAACCCAAAGGTCGTTGCACTATCTTCATCTTGTTTCGAAAAAGTACCAAAAAGAGAATATTGGGCCTCGGTACTTAACGATAAGTGTTTATTGATGGCCCATTGTACGCCGAGTACCATTCCAAAACCCGTCGTAAAGTCTGTAGCAATAAATTCTTCTCCCAGATCAAAATCGGTCACACTTCGATTAAAAAGAATGCCTGTATCCCAACCGATATAGGCTCGCCACCGTCGCGCAAAGTCCCGATAGAATTCTTGTCCACCCCGCAATTGCAAAGTCAGGGAATTGAATTTATTACTATCAAAACTCGTTTGCGTAAAGCCAAGTCCTACGCCAAATCGACTATTTTTTCCGGGGCTGCGCATCTTACGAAACCAAAAATCGACTCCTTGATCGGGCACAGTCGGCTGCTCATTGGGAGTAATGAAGTTTTTCACGAAGGCCGTTACGTTCAGGCCCACTTGTCGAGGTGCTTCTTCTGAAAAAACATGTTGCTGATCCTGAGCAAGCAATAGGTTAGAGAAAAGAAGGGAAAGTAGGAGTAGATAAGTTAATTTCACAGCTATTTTCTTTTTTGTTGTTTGAATAGAAAACTCTAATTTCATCCTCTTGTTAATGTTCGAAAGATAAATATATAGTATGTCAAGGAAAAAGGAGGCTGTAGCGCTAGAAAAAAATGAGCAACTCGCCACAAAGGATGCCATTTTCATCAAAGGGGCCCGTGCTAATAACTTGAAAAACATCAACTTAAGTATACCGCGCAACCAATTAGTGGTTGTCACAGGGGTATCTGGATCAGGTAAATCCTCGATTACCATGGATACCCTTTACGCGGAAGGGCAACGCCGTTACGTTGAGAGCTTGAGCTCTTACGCTCGCCAGTTTCTCATGCGTATGAAAAAGCCAGACGTTGATTTCATCAAAGGTATTTGTCCAGCTATTGCTATCGAACAGAAAGTGAGCACCAGCAATGCCCGTTCGACGGTAGGCTCATTAACCGAAGTTTATGACTATCTCCGCTTATTGTACGCTCGAATTGGTAAGACCTTTTCCCCCGTATCGGGAGAGTTAGTTAAGAAGCATGAAGTCTCCGACGTCGTTGATTATATCCAGAGTTTTGCGGAAGGCACAAAAGTCCAATTGTTCGTTCCTTTGCAAAACAAGTACAAGGATCGATTACTTGAGCAAGAATTCAACCTTTTGCTCCAAAAAGGATATACACGTATCTGGTTCGAAGATCAACTCTATCGCATCGAAGATTTGCTTGAAGGTGACCAGCTTGATTTACAACAACCACTTTCAGCTTATGCCGATCAAGGTTTACGTATTTTGATCGACCGCTTTGTAGTCAAGACGGATGATGAGGACAACCTGAAGCGTATCGCGGATTCTATCCAAACCGCTTTTTATGAAAGCGAGGGAGAATGCATTGTCGATATGATGGAGCACGAAGTGCAAGGCTTCAATAATCGCTTTGAGCTGGATGGTTTAATCTTTTTGGAACCTAGCCCGCAATTATTCAACTACAATAATCCCTACGGGGCCTGCCCACAATGTGAAGGCTATGGCCGCGTGATGGGAATTGATGAAAAAAAGGTCATCCCGGATCAGTCTAAATCGGTTTACGAAGGCGCAATTGCCTGTTGGCGTGGGGAAAAAGGGGGGCAATGGCTAGTTCAGTTAACCCAAAATGCGCACCATTTTGACTTTCCGGTACACCGCCCTTATCAGGATTTAAGCCGCAAGGAGCAACGCCTGCTCTGGACCGGTAACGATTACTTTGAAGGCATCGACACTTACTTTGAAGAACTAGAAGCCAAAACCTATAAGATTCAAAATCGGGTGATGCTGGCGCGTTATCGAGGCCGCACGACCTGTCCTACTTGTGATGGCAGTCGACTCCGCAAAGAGGCATCCTACGTCAAGGTAGATGGTCGTCCGATCTCTGAACTCACCCAAATGCCCATCAATGAGCTACTTGGCTTCTTCGAGCAAATGAATGTCAGCGATCACGATAGAAAGATCGCCAAGCGGATTATCCTCGAAATCACTAATCGCTTACAATTTATGTGCGATGTAGGACTGGGGTACTTGACTTTGTCACGTGTTTCATCGACCCTCAGTGGTGGAGAGACGCAGCGTATCAATTTGACGCGGACTCTGGGTAGCAACCTGACTAGCTCGCTCTATATTCTTGATGAACCTAGTGTAGGGCTGCACCCGCGAGATACTAATCGACTCGTCAAAGTACTCCGTGCTTTGCGCGACTTGGGCAATACCGTCGTCGTCGTTGAGCACGAGGAGGATATCATTCGAGCGGCAGATTATTTGATCGATATTGGGCCTGCCGCGGGTATCCACGGTGGTGAGGTCGTTTTTGCCGGGCCATTTGAAGATATTTATCAGGAAGCAGCTGATAGTTTAACCACCAAATATATGAGCGGGCGCATGGAAATTCCTGTGCCTACGACTCGCCGCAAATTCATCAATTCGATTCACATCGAAGGAGCCAGCCAACATAATTTGCAAAAAATTAATGTCCAGTTTCCACTCAACAATCTGATTGTCGTCAGTGGGGTATCCGGTAGTGGAAAGACGACATTGGTAAAGCAAATCTTGTATCCGGCCCTCAAAAGACATTTGGGCGAGCCCCATCCTTCGGCCCCCGGTACGCACAGCGCACTTAAGGGCGATTTGAAGCAAATCACGCGGGTGGAGATGATTAGTCAGCATCCACTAGGCAAATCAAGCCGCTCGAATCCAGTGACTTACGTCAAAGCTTACGATGCGATTCGCGGTTTGATGTCCAATCAGCAATTATCCAAAATACGCGGATTCAAGCCCAAGCATTTTTCCTTCAACGTAGAGGGTGGCCGCTGTGAAACTTGTAAAGGTGAAGGTGAACTGGTGATCGAAATGCAGTTTCTGGCCGACGTTCGGCTGGTATGTGAAGATTGTAAAGGCCAGCGTTTCCGACAAGAAGTCCTGGATGTTCAGTATAAAGGCAAAAACATTTTTGAGATTCTCAACCTTAGTGTAGAGGAAGCTTTAGAGTTTTTCGCGGATGCGAAGGATGTTGTTTCTAAAATCCGGCCGCTCTACGATGTGGGGCTGGGCTACATCAAGCTCGGACAATCGTCCAGCACCTTATCCGGTGGGGAAGCCCAGCGGGTAAAGCTGGCCTCTTTTCTGGGTAAAGAACGCAGCACCGAAAAAATTCTTTTCATTTTTGACGAACCTACAACTGGTCTACACTTCCACGATATTCGTCGCTTGTTAGATGCACTAAATGCATTGGTTGAGAAGGGACATACCGTATTGGTTGTAGAGCATAATATGGAAGTCATTAAGTCTGCCGATTGGGTTATTGATCTTGGCCCCGGAGCGGGCAAGGATGGTGGACAATTAGTATTCCAAGGTCGTCCCGAGGATTTAGTAAATGTCAAAGCTTCTTACACTGGACAGTATTTACAGGAAAAACTGGGATAAAAGATTAGATGGATTCATTGACGCAAATCACCCTCGGCGCCGCCGTCGGTGAAATGGTACTTGGCAAAAAAGTAGGCAATCGCGCCATGCTTTGGGGCGCCGTCGGCGGGACAATCCCCGATCTCGACATTCTCTCTAACTTTTTTATGGATGAGATGAGCGCATTAGCCTTTCACCGAGCGATCACCCATTCTTTCTTTTTTGCATTTACCGCACCTTTTTTGTTTGGATGGCTCGTACATCGACTTTATAAAAGCGGATTGTATCAGAGGCAAAGTTACAAGCTTTGGGTCATTTCATCTTCCCTGCTCTTTTTATTCCTCATCGTTACCGGCATCAATGTAATTCCAATTCTCACAGGTAGTGGCCCAAGTTGGGGTATGATGGCGTTATGCTTGCTGATCATTGGTCTGGCTGGTCGATGGTTTTGGAGGTCTTACTATCCCAATCAGCCAGAAGAAAGCATTAATACCAGTCGCATGGACTGGGTAAAATTGTTCTTCTGGGCCATTTTCACTCATCCCCTACTCGATGCCTGCACGCTCTATGGTACGCAGCTATTTCAACCATTTTCTGACTACCGCGTGGCGTTTAACAACATTTCGGTAGTCGATCCTATTTACACGCTGCCCTTTATCATTTGTGTGGTCATCGCTAGTCGCTTGGCACGTCACCGGCCAGCCAGGAAATGGATTAATATCGCAGGCATTGTACTCAGCACATCTTACTTGATGTTTGGCTTTTACAATAAGTATCGTATTAATCAAATGTTTGAAAACTCCTTAGCCCACGAAAACATCCAATACAAACGCTACATGACCGCTCCAACCATTATGAATAATGTGCTTTGGAACTGTATTGCGGAAGGAGATACGGCTTATTATCGAGGTTTGTATTCTTTCTTTGATAAAGAAAAACGAATTACCACTTGGGTGATTTTTCCCAAAAATCGCCATTTGTTACACGGACACGAAACAGACCATTCGATTGAAACCTTGAAATGGTTTTCGAACAATTATTATAATGTCATTGAAAGAGATAGTGGCGGCTTACAATTCAATGATTTACGATACGGTGTCTTTGGTGAAGTTGCAGAAAAAGAGAGTGATTATATTTTTCGCTTTATCTTAACGGAAGAAAACGGTGAACTCCAGGCCAAACAAACACGTGAACAACCTAGCGGCGATATGTTTGGTCAGCTCTGGGAACGCATCAAAGGGAAATAACAGATCCAAAAAATAATATGTCGCAACTCCAAAACAAAGTCGTCTGGATCACCGGCGCCTCATCCGGTATTGGCGAAGCACTTGCCTATGCTTGCGCGAAAAACAACTGTCGCTTAGTACTTTCCTCTCGCCGCGAAGCTGAGCTCCAACGCGTCAAAGCAGCCTGCCAATTGCCCGACGAACAAGTTCTCGTTTTACCACTCGATTTAGCCGATCACGACGATATGCCACAAAAGGCGGCCCAAGTTGTAGACCATTTTGGACGCATCGATATTTTACTCAATAACGGAGGCATCAGTCAACGCTCCAAAGTCATCGATACAGAAATGGCTGTTTACGAAAGACTCGTCAAAATTGACTACCTCGGCACGGTCGCAATTACAAAAGCTGCTTTGCCTTATATGGTTAAACAAGGCAGCGGTCATATTGGTGTTGTCACAAGTTTAATGGGTAAATTTGCGGCACCTATGCGGTCGGGCTATTGTGGTGCGAAGCATGCACTGCATGGTTTTTTCGATGCGCTGCGAATGGAGCACCACGATGATCAAATCAAGGTCACGCTGATTTGTCCTGGCTTTGTTCGTACCAATGTGTCTAAAAATGCATTAACAGCCGACGGACGTCCGCAAAACAGTATGGATGAGGCGACAGATCAAGGCATGAGCGCCGAAGAATGTGCCCGTCGAATTCTCCGAGCAATCGAACGCAATAAAATGGAAGTTGTGATGGGAGGCAAAGAAACCATCCCTGTTTATCTCAAGCGCTTTTTCCCTTCTCTAGTACATCGAATTGTTCGCAAAGCCAAGGTCACTTAGTCACTAACGCATCGTACAAAATTTCGACGGGATGCAAGGCCTTTCGGCCCGTACCATCGGCAATTTGATGGCGGCAACTTGTACCTGGTGCTGCGATAATTGTTTGCGCATTGGCGCGCCGGACCGTAGGAAATAAAACTAATTCTCCGACCTGTTGGCTCACTTCATAGTGCTCCGCCTCATAGCCAAAAGACCCGGCCATCCCACAGCAACCCGTTGGCATGACTTCTACTGTAGTTTGCTCCGGCAAGCATAACATCCAGGCCGAATGTTCTACGGATGCCAATGCTTTTTGGTGGCAATGCCCGTGCAAAAGAATCCGCCGGGGCGCCTTATCAAATGATTCCGCACTAATTCGGCCAGCTTGAATTTCCCGGCTCAAAAAAGTATCAATAAGCAAGCAATGCTCGCCAAGTTCCTTCGCTTGTCCACGCAGGTCTTCACGGACCAAACGCGGATACTCATCACGGAAAGTTAATATCGCAGAAGGTTCGAGTCCCAGCAGGGGCTGCTCACTATTGATCAGAGGATTCAATTCGGCGACATTTTCGTTGGCGAGCTGCTGAGCACGTCGCAGCATACCTTTTGAAATCGCAGCGCGGCCACTTTCGCGGTGGGCAGGTATTTGCACATCGTAGCCCAAATGGCTAAGTAGTTGAATTGCTTTTATGCCAATCGAAACATCATTAAAATTTGTGAATTCATCACAAAAGAAGTAAACGGTTCGCAGTACTTGTTTGGGTGGTGAGTAATGCCGCTGATACCATCGCCGCAAGCTATGAGTGTGCAGCCTAGGCAACTGCCGCTGGGGCGCAATCCCCAAAAGTTTTTTTAGTAATGGTTGTCGCAAAAAGAAATTACTCAAAGCAGGCAGGCGAATCGCCAGACTGTTTAAATCTGCAATACGGCTAAAGAGTCGCGCCCGCAAGGGAACACCGTTCGTTTGATAATATTGGTGCAAAAACTCCGCCTTCAAGGTCGCCATATCCACATTGGAAGGACATTCAGACGTACAACCCTTACAAGACAAACAGAGGTCCATCACTTCCTTGAGCTCGGGATGATCAAATACATTGTCTTTGGCGCTTTGTGTGAGAAATTCACGCAAGGCATTGGCGCGGGCGCGAGTGGTATCCTTTTCGGCCCGCGTCGCTCGATAACTCGGACACATCGTTCCACCGGACAAGCTCAACTTGCGGCAATCCCCCGAGCCATTGCATTTTTCTGCCGCCCGTAAAATGCCGCCGGTTGCCGAGAAGTCAAAAACGGTATCAATCTCTCGAGTTGGTTCATCAGGGATATAGCGCAGCGATTCATCCATCGGTGGTGCATCGACAATTTTCCCTGGATTAAAAATGCCCTGAGGGTCCCAAATTTGCTTACAGCGTTTTAATAATTCATAATTCTTCTCTCCCAAAACCAACGGAATAAACTCAGCGCGTACCCGTCCATCACCGTGTTCGCCACTCATCGAGCCACCATACTTTTTCACCAAACGAGCCGACGCCTCGCTAATTTGGCGAAAGAGTGCCACGTCCTGGCTTTTCTTCAAATTCAGAATAGGGCGCAAATGCAATTCTCCTGCTCCGGCATGAGCATAATACACCGCCTCTTGTCCAAAACGCTCCATCAATTTGGCGAACTCTTCAATGTAGGCGGGCAAATCTGGCAAAGCAACTGCCGTATCCTCAATACATGCCACCGCTTTAGGATCACCGGGAATATTGGCTAAGAGCCCCAGCCCCGCCTTTCGCAAATCCCAGACTTTCTTCATGTCGGCACCTTCGATGATCGGAAAAGTATCTCCAAATTGATGTGATTTCAGATGGTCGATTAAAGCATTCGCCTTTGCTCGGGCAGCATCCATCGTTTCGGCTCTCACTTCGAGTAATAAGATAGCCGCAGGATCGCCCTCTACGAAGAATCGGTTTTTTTGCTGTTCTAAATTCCCCTTAGTACATTCGAGAATGATCCTATCCATTAATTCGCATGCGTACAGTTCCTGTTCCATCGCTACTAAAACCGCTCGCAAGGACTCAAATAAATCCGAAAAATGAGCGGCAACCACAACTCCTGCCGGTGGTGGTAAGGGGTCAAGGGCAAGCTTAATTTCTGTCGTAAAAGCCAATGTGCCTTCGGAGCCACAGAGCAATTCACAAAAGTTGAATGGCCGGCCTTCAGATTGAAATACAGTGGTATCGATCAACAAGTCAAGGGCGTAGCCTGTGTTTCGGCGATGAATCTCCGGCCGAGGGTAAGCACGACGAATTTCAGATTGGACTTCAGCATCGGCGAGTGCTGTATAAGTATTTTGATAAATCTGCCCGAGCAAACCTTCCACCTTCATTTGCGCCTCAAACTGCTGAGCATTTTCTTTTTCGAAAACGTGCTCGGCGCCATCACTAAGCACCGTGCGTAACGCTAGCGTTCGATCACGGGTGCTGCCATATACAATAGAGGTACTGCCACATGAATTATTTCCCACCATCCCACCGAGCATACACCGATTGGCAGTGGAAGTATTGGGACCAAAAAATAAGCCATGGGGTTTTAAAAAGGCATTCAACTCATCTCGGATCACACCGGGCTGTACTCGCACCCAACGTTCCTCAGCATTTAGCTCCAGAATCGAATTGAAGTAGCGAGAGACATCCACCACGACTCCCGTTCCTACACATTGCCCGGCCAGAGAAGTCCCCGCCGCTCGGGGAATGAGCGAAGTCTGATTGGCCCGAGCGAAATGTACCAATCGTTGAACATCCTCAATAGACTTAGGATAAGCTACGGCTAGAGGTAACTCCCGGTAAACGGAAGCATCCGTAGCGTAGAGGCGACGCATTAATTCATCGCTGAATAATTCTCCATCTAGCGTATTGGCTAATTGTTGCAATTCAGTCGTCATCCTCAGCAAGATAAACAATGTTCGTGATTTTAAATCGCAGATTAACGATGACGAATCTCAGTCTCAGCCATCCAACTAAACGTCCAACACAACAATACCCGCTTTTACTTTTTAAACTTGTACACTTCTGTATCGGGATGGAAGGCAAACCAGGCGAACCAATAAAGTCGAGTAGCTGGGAGCAGCTGCCCTTCGGCATTCGTGATTTGTACAGCCTGAGAAGAGGTATCAAAATGAATTTGAATGGTTAGTCCTCCTAATTCATCCAAAATCGGGGACTGTTTTGCCTTAGCTAAATCCTTCAAAGGATAAGCCTTGTGAAGACTATTGAGCGAAAGGCCAATCACCTTAGCCTTTCGGGCTAGCTGAGAATTTTCCTGGGCCACCGGAAACATTAATTGGTCATTGCGATGGTAATCGGCGTAGGCACTGCCGGTATAATTCCGCACATATCCAGTGTTAGTTGACAAGACCTTAGTTTGAGGATATTTTGCACGCCAAGCACTCCAGGTAGTATGCAAGGTCGGGAGTAGCTGCAATTGGGCACCCGATGCGGGCCCCGAGATCGCCTGACCTAAAATTTGTGACCAGAGCGATTCTGTTTCTCGATCATATAGCAAGACATCACTATTATACAATAAGCCGGATACACCAAAAGTCCGGCTGCGCTCTCCCACTTCAGCTACAAAGGTCATCCCGCTACCACAAAGCGGGCAGTAGGTAACGGCCACGGCTTGGTCACCAAAATAGTCGTTTACGATTTCGTGATAATCCATGATTCGAACTGGATACGCCCGAGCTTCCCCATTTATCACGACTCCCAGTATAGGATCATCGTCCGACAAAAAATCAGCCTTAACCGCCTTTACAAAATGTGGCTGATCAATTGCCGGGATGCCACCGCGGGGCGGTCCGCCCCGCTTGATTTCAGCATAAGGAATCCGCAAATGTTGCATCCGAAAGCCGTGCAAAGGTGGAAAGCTGTCGCGTTTTGTTACCGTTGGTACCAAGTCCAAACCATAATCACGCGGCAGCAAGTCGGCTACTCTTTCGTTGCTCCAATAACCATATTCAACCAATAGCTCTGGCCGGAGTAAATACCCGGAGCTATCTAACGGAACGGACGACTTGCGCATAAATAAGTACGACACTTGTGGCTGTCCGTCCCCCAGTTGTTTAAACTCTTGCTGAATCATCTCCCGTTCGGCAGCTTGGCCCAATTGTCCCGGCGCCGCATTAATTGCAGCTTGTTTTCTGGCAAACGGATCCTCCTCTTCGGTATACACTACTTGTAATAGCCCTTCGTATTGTAATTGGCGAATCCAATCCTTATGCCCATTCTGAATGATATCCTTAGCTTGCAAAGCTTCAACAATTTCCAGGCTTCGGTCCGGCTTTAAAATTGCTCGCTTGAGCAGGAAGCCTTCGGCAGCCAGCTCATCCCGAACGAGGGCTCGCAAGAAATGCGGCAGAGACCCACGATATGCCTGCTGACGATGCGCCACCCAGCGCTCCTGCTCCCGTATATTTTGTGCCTCTAAAGGAACAAAGTAAGGCTTGCCGGAGTAAGTCACTTCATCTCCTTTTTGGCGAAAGCTTTCGAGCAAGAAATACAACTTATAGCCCAAAGCTTGATTGTCGATTTCGAGTAAGTCTCGAGCCGAAGCGGTGAGTAATTTGCCTTCGTACTGAAAATCCAGCACCTCAGGATTTTTCAATTCGCAGTGGCGGGCGAAGGTCGTTCGCCCGAACAAGGCTGAGGTGAAGCGTTTAAGATAACGTTTGCGCTTTTTACGCCTTTGCGCGGTCACTTCTACCGTAGCCAAATCGACAATAAGCGGCTTGAGGACGATTGTCAGTGCATTACCTTCGGTAGCAGTAAGGATGAATTTCTTTTGGTAAGTTTCGTAGCCCACGAAGGACACAATTAACTCGACTTCGCCCGGCATGACTTCTAATTCGAAGCGCCCCTGAGCATCAGTGATGCCTCCCGCTGTGGTGTAACCAACAAAGACATTGGCCAGGGGCAGCGGGGCCTTGGTCGATTGATCCAGCACGGTACCCCACAATAGCACTTGCCCAAATAGCAAAAACGGGCAAATCGTAAAGCAAACGATCAGTATTGATTTCATGATTCAGAAATTCACTAGTCAAATATGCCAAATTCAGTTGAGGAGGATTATCGTAGCTGCGACAAGGAAATAGGAATTAATATTTTGTTGTTCAAACTTTTACCTATCCCATTGCGACCTCCTTCCCAAGGCATCAGACACTAATTGCCTCCGTAAATTTTTGACGAATTAACTGTATCACCGGATGATTTTCTGACTGCATTTGGTGAGAGGCAATCTGATAAATTGGTTTGATTTCCATCAAGGTGGCAGCCAAAAAGGCAGCTAAAAACAAGCTAACCTCAGTTGCTTTTATTGTGCGTTCGACAACCTGCAAACCACTACTTTTAGCCAAGTTGATAATAAACGTTCGTGTTAACCCAGGAAAGATATCTTTTGTAATAAATGGTGTTACCAGAGTATTATTTTCATCAATAAAAAAAATATTTGCAGCCGATGCTTCGCAGATGTCGCCATTGCTATTGAGCATAATACCATCATCAAAGCCATTTTGTTCAGCAGTTATTCTCGCTAAATAACTATTAGTATAAGCAGCAAAAACTTTCCACTGGACCGGTATTGCTCTTCCACTTACACGTAGATGTTCAGAAATTTCGCATTTGATGGGTTGCACCTTATGGTTGATCGGAATTTCCATCAAAGAAATGACCACATTCTCGGTAGTTTGGTTGAAATCTCCCGTTAGCATAATTTGTGCATCAGGACGATAAATAATTGGACGAACATAATATTTACCTGAAGGATGTTGGTTTAATAACTCATATGTCGCCTGAACCAAGGTTTCAGAAGAATATGTACACTTAAATCCTAATTGACGTGATGAGGTGATAAATCGTTCGTAATGTTGTGGCCCTAAATGAAGGTGGTAGTGATCAACATTCCAATAAGCCATAATCCCATCAAAAACACCAACACCGTATTGAAATGAATGCGACGCAATAGCAGGACGGTGTTGGTGTTCTCGTGAAAACACACCATTGATCCAGATATGATCTGATATCTTCATTTTACGATATTTTGGCAGTGATCAAATGACTCTTATGGTCGTAGCGAGATGATTTTTCGAGCTCAGAGTATTGAATTGATTCTAAATTATGGTAATCAGAGTCATGATCTGATTCATAATCTGAAGGTGAGTTATTAACGATTAAAAAATCGAGGTTCTGATCTTCACATTTTGCACAAACGTTGTGGATGACATGAGGATAAACAATAGCAAAATCATGTGCATACAGTGGTTCAGTTTTTATTGTCCCTTGATCCTGCAATATTAGATAACCTAGTTTTTCATCTGGTTTACCCACAAATATTAAGAAGTTAGTGAGTTGCCAATGTTCGTGCAATTTAATATTCTCACTAAATGGAATGCTAGCAAAATAGAAACTCCAAGGTGCTAAGTACCTTTCTAATCCAGAAAAGTTGATCTTCCTAATTGATGCCTTATATTTATCAAAATACGATAATGAGTTGTCCATCTCGACACTCTTAAGGTTTTGATCTTCAGGAAGCTCGTCATCACTTAATATTAAATACCCCTTACACCCCTCTTCAGAAGTGAACCGCAATAGATTTAAAGATAAAATAATTAAGTGTCGAGCGGACCATAGTTGGCCATCCAAGATCAAGGAGCCGGAGCAGATGATAATCAAACAACTTTTTTTATCACAGTAGAGTTGATCAAGTATATTCTTACTCGTCCATTGACCATTCGGAAGTAATTCAAATGGCAAGAAAATTCGATCGCCAACAACAACAATCTTTGAAGGGTTTTTATTGATTTCAAGCATGTACTCTATTTAGCTGAGCCATCGGCCCACCTGCATAACCAATATACGTTTCTTTAACCATTTCTGCGGTTAAACTATTTTCCAAATCCTGGGATAGTTTGAATAGATCATTAAATCTTCCACATGGATAATGGGCTTCAATAATGATAAACTTCAGTTCTCCGCTTTTACTATGTTCACAAATTGTAAATAATTCGACTGTTTCATCAAACCCCCTCAATACCTCTCGAATGATGTGATCATTATAATGGTTATTTTTATCAAAGTGAAATTTTATAAACACCTTGATAGAGCGCATATTATGGTTAATATTTTGCATATACAGTAACTTCCCTGGTAGAAAACTAGTATTCTGCTTTCTTTCTAATACACGCTCAAAAGTGCAGTTGATAAGTTGTAATCCTTTTTTGTTTCGATGAGTAGATTCCAATACACTACTTGAATCCCCAACAAATTCTTCCTTTAGTGTAATATCAATAATGGGTATGGGTCTTTTTAAGGTTTCAAATAAGGTCTCCTCAAAATTATACGCCATATTAAAACTGGATCGGAATTTCACTAATAGCTCTGAGGCACCAAGTAAAGACCAAATTTCTACATTATGAAGTCGTACTTCCTCAGAATTTAGTCCTTGAATACAATTAATGATTTTTTGTTTGCAAGTTTTAAAATCGCGGGTATTAACAAACAGATACCACAAGTTAGATCTAACCCCCGCTGTACCATTTTGCTTTTCTATTTTAACTACTTTAGGATACTCATTAGCAAAGTGATTAGAAATATTGCAATAGCGATCGATCTTTTCTAATTGTTTTAGCTTGTCTTCATATTTAGCAACCTCTTCAGCATGCTGTTGCTTTAGATTTGTAATTTGTTTGTTGTAATCCTGTTGCAAGAATTCCTTGCTTTCCTGTTCTTCTTTCAATAAGTTCTCTAATAATATTTTGTTATTAAAGGCCATATTTTCCCACCAACGATATAATGCAATACAAAAAGCAATCAAAAAAATAGCCCCTATAAATATTTCGAGGTAGATAAAAGCATCATCGTTACTTTGGGTAAAATGATAAATAGAAGTTATAACGATTGCAATAATCGTAGCTCCAGCAATATAAATATTCTTAACTGCAATCCACAGTTCCGCCCAAAACCCACGATTGTAGTCTCGATTGTTTTGTTTATTATTGTTCGAATTAGTCATTTTTTGCCGTAAAATATAGGGTATATTCAAGCTTTATTTTCACGATCAGATTTTTCACTTTCTGAAGTGATTTAATCTTATTTCAACTGTCTTAAAGCAAAATAATTATTGATTTCTAGTTCCAAAAACTTAATTCACTTCTCTAACTAAAATTTAACTCTACACACATTTCTAGCTTTAATAGTTTAATCTTTTATCCTAAACTATTAAAAAATACTGTTATCACAAAACAATCCGAAATTCAATATAGTATTTCAATCCCGTAAATCCTCCGGTCCTTGCATCAGCGTCACCAGGCGGCGTAAGCTGCGTTGATTTTCCGGCAGGTAAAACGAATTAAGAATATCGTTTTTTTCGCGTTGCGTCAGATGAAAAGTAACCGAGGCGCGCTCGTTGTTCTTGCCCGGATGATAAATAAAGCGAATCAATTCAAATTGTTCTTCACCTAATAAATCGTACAGTAGACCAACACTATTATCCTGTTCGTAGTCTTGTAGATTTAGGATTTGTCCCGCAATACCGAGTGGATTCAACACTGATTCCAGTACCCCTTGATCATCCGTCACGCTAATTTCTTCGATTTTTTCAAGACTACTGATCTGCATGAATACTACACCGCTGGTGTTTTCCTTAATCCAATCCTTGAAAACATGAACGAAGCGCGCAGCGGACAGAATACCAAAATTATCCCGAAAGCCAGCATCCATCACTTCAATCCCTGGCTCACTGGGCAGGAACACGTTTGGCAAAATATAAGGGTAAGTGGCATTCATACGCAAGGCCGTAGAAAAGCGCATTTGATCGGCTCCTTGCTTAGCAAACAAACGTCCAAAATCAACGGCATCGACTTCGATTACCTTCGGTCGATCCACACCAATGGGAGCAACCATCATATAAGTTACCCCTTGCGGAGAGATGACCATACGTCGCCCGTCGTTGACAATTGCGGGGGTGATAAAAAGCATGGGAATATCTGCCCGCTGTTCGAAAGGACGGTAGTCGCCAATATTCTTAGTGAAAGCGAAATTGGTATTTTCGTTGAGCTGTTTTTCAAAAATATAACCCCGATCCTTGCGATAGGTATATCCACCGGTTTCAAAATCAGTCCATGGAAGAAAGATGTCGTTAGACACAATTGTGAAGGCTAGTGAATTCAACAAATCGCTGGCTACGTTGTCGATATACTTCTGGTCGTAGAGATGAATATCCTCTCCCAGCTTTTTTTGAAGCAGTAATTCTCGCAGATAAGCGGCGCCAATCATCCCCCCCGAGGCTCCGGTGATCAAGGTCGTATGAGCCAATAAGTCACCGGCCAACAGGCTGTCGGATTGCTGAATGACCTGCATAGCCCATGTCGCAGATTTTAGTCCGCCACCACTGACACAGAGGATGACCATTTTGGGTTTTTCTCGTTCTGGAGTGGCTACTTTGTCTTTCCAGGTTTCAAGAATATTGATTGTAGCCGCCTTATCTGTATCCACTAATTGAGGACGGCGCAAGCTATCCAATTGTTCGTAGGAATACGCACTCGTTTCTCCCTTGTAGTTCATCCCATAAGCTTTATTCTTATGGTTGAACATCTCAAAGCTGGTTACATAATTGATCCCCAGTAAGAGCACCACCATCGCCGTGATTCGCCATTGATCAAACCAATAAGTCACTGCACCAATAATGGCCAAGAACACACTCCCAAGGATTAGGATGCTCGCTCCGGCCGGGATACGGAAATAAGGGTTGTCAATCAAGTAGCCCAATCCAATTAGGACGATCAATCCAAATAATTGGACAATCAAAGCATTGACGTGATTTTGGCGAAAGACTCGAAATAAATCTTTTGAATCATAATGCGCGACACTGCGCACTAAACGAGGCCGAAAGGCTTCGGTGAGATAAGTATCTACCCGCCACTTCTTCTTCTCCGAACGAATCACTTCCAGGTCGATATGACGTCGCCCCGGCGCAATGTGACGCAACATCTCAGGCGTATCTCGTCCCTGAATTTTTAAAAAACTTAAAATATCCTTATTTGTAAAATAGAAATAAATCGCAGAGAACAAGATCAAAGTTGAGAGACCAAAGATAAAGCCTACACAATTTGAGAAAATGGTATAACTATCCCAAAGTTCGCTGTAAGATTGAAAGCGAATGGTGTAGACCAAATAAATGGTCAAAAAAATAAGTGGGATGATTAAATTATTAAGAATGAACTTGGTGAACGGCCGCGCCAAAGAGGCTAAAAAGGGAAAATGATGCGCATCGAGCAGATAAGTGGTCAAATTCCAGGTCATAAAAAATCCGCCAAAGGCCAGCCCGAGGAAGAAGAAGCTCCAAAAGTCGACGGTTCCGAGGTATTCGGGCGCGAGAAATAGATAGCGGATACCGAACATCTGCCCCAAATTGCCGGTCATCATCAGGCCGATTAAAATCCAACTCGTAATCAGCAATAAATTATTACGAAAGTGCAGCATTAACAGCCGCATCGGAAAAGAGTAAAAAATATCGCTGATCCATCTTCTCATACCTCTGTTGCTAACTTTTTGACCCGAACGGTCTCAATTTTTGTATCACTTACCAATTCGAGAATGAAGAGATAGCCGTTCAATTCTAACTCCGCGCCTTGCTCGGGAATGGTCTCGGTGGTCATCACCAAATAACCGGATAAGGTATGGTATTCCCCTTCCGGGAAATCCAGATGTTCATATTTTTCGTTGAGATAATCAATTTCCAGTCGGCCGGAGAAGATGTACTCATTTTCGGATACTTCGATTTCCAGATACTCTTCTTGGTCATGCTCATCTTCGATTTCACCAAAAATCTCTTCAAGAATATCTTCAAGGGTAATAATACCCGATACGCCACCAAACTCATCAACCACGCACGCGATATTGATATCATCCTTAGTGAAGCGATTCATTAAATCGCGCACCTTCATCACCTCGGGCACGAAAGGTACTGGTAATACAATTTCCTTGATTGTCATTGGTTTTTCCAGGAGCTGTAGATGGTGTACATAACCCAGTACATTATCGATTTCGTCTTGAATGATAATGATACGTGACATATTGGTTTCGATAATCAATTGACGCAGTTCATCTAGCGAAGCACTCTCATCGATACTGACAATCTCGGTGCGTGGCACCATACATTCTTTCACCTTGACGTGGCGCAAATGCAAAGCACGTCCAAATAAGGAGGTATCAATATCTTCGTCCATGTCGATCACTTCCGTGTCTTTAATGAAATTCTCCAAATCAAGACGGGTAATGACATTCTCGGTTTGATTGACCGGGGTCCGCAGGAAAATACGGAGCAGCAAATTTGATAACTTAGTCATCACCCAAGCTGGTACGTAAAGTAGAATGCGTAATAGCTCCAGCGGGAAGGCAAGAATGTATAAAATTTCGTTAGCGTATAACCGGAAAAAGGTTTTGGGTAGAAACTCTCCAAAGATCAATACCACGATAGTGATAATGACAGTATTGATAAAAAGAAGCAGAATACTATCGACTGGGAAGTTAAAATAATCTTGAAAAAAGAGAGTCAAGGGGGCAGAAACCAAGGAGGTAAAAACAACCAGGGCGATATTATTACCAACCAGCATGGTGCTTAAAAAGCCGGTCGGATTATCAAAGAAACGCGCAAGAATGGTCCCCTGTCGTGAGCCCTGACTACGTTTTAATTCCACCCGTAGCTTACTGGCCGAGATAAAAGCGATCTCCGTACCAGAAAACAAAGCCGATAGAAACAAAAATAGCAGGATGGTAAACAGCAGCATGTATTTGCTTGACAGTAATTAAAATCGATTGGGCCATTAGAATATGGAAAAAGGATACGAAACGGTTTGTTCCTCTATTCTATCTTTTTCCAATATAAGGATTTATTCTTGTTCTTTCTCTTCGTCTTTTACGCCTAAATCTCCTTTGAAGGCGTTGATCGTCCAGCGCGTAAAATCCTGATTAGTTTCGAAACCATAGCCGTATATCACATCGTCCGGTTGAGTAATTTTAACAAACTTATTGGAGTAGACCCGTTCTTTGCTTTCCTCCCAGATCAACTCTTCGGTTTCCAGACGCTCCCCCTCTGTACTTTCCCAAACAACGCTATCGCTCACTACAATTTCGTTGCGGCGCTCGAAGCGTACCGCCTTTTTCGCTGTTAAAATACTTTGCAATTTTTGGGCCGGGGTGTAAAATACGACCCGAACCCCTTCCACAAACTCTTGTCGAGGATCGTTGCGATCCAGATAGCGAATCATCTTTGGACCTTCAATCTGGACTCGAACTACGGCTGAATCGCTGTAAATCATTTTTACATCTCGGGCGGTTTCCGTGGTGAGTTGCTCCTGTTCAATGAAGGCATTGACCGCGTCAATATCGTTTTCACAACCCGTTACTAAATAGGCGATATTCAGAACAAATAGAAAGAGGATCAGATTCGAAAACCGATGAATAGACATACTTTTAGATAATTCAATGTTTCTATTTCAATACTGTGATAGAGCCCTCAAAAAGCACTTTTTCATCATCAATAAATTCCACTACCGCGTAAAATGCAAAAACATCCGGCGTCACTTCCTTTCCTTTGAAACGACCATCCCACCCCAAGGGTTCTTCTCCTAAGGGTAAATCTTGCCCTTCGTAAACCAATGCCCCCCAACGATTAAAAATGCGCAGGGTTTCGATTCGTCGAGCGGCCGGACCACCATAGATCGTGAAAAAATCATTAGAACCATCCCCATTGGGAGTAAATGCATTTGGAATGTATATGGGTCGGTTTTTAATGACAAAGATCGTTACATCATCACTATCCGAACAGCCATCTTCATCCACTACAGTAACGGTATAAACCGTCGTATTAACTGGAAAGGCGGAAGGATCAGGACAATCGAAACACGATAAAAGGGTATCCGGTAGCCAGGAATAATCAACTTGTGCCTGAAAAGGTGAAACCACCGCCTGTAAATCTGTTTGTGTCGCCAAATCAATAGTGACATCCTCTCCGGCATCCACAATTAAAGGTGGCGGGTCGATTAAACGGACATCAATCGAATCCAGGCAGCCCTTAATATCCCGAACAAATACTTCGTAATCGCCAGCCGCCAGCATACTAAAACTCGACAAGCCAATAAAGGAGTTGCCATCTAAACTGTATTCATATAGCGGCGTTCCTCCGGTAGCCGATAGAGCAATGCTCCCATTCTCTTCGCCATTACAAATAGGATCATTGGCTTCGTCCAGACTGATTTCCAAATCCAGCTCATCACAACAAGCTTCAATTTCGAGCTCGATGACTTTGGTCACGATACAACCTTCGTCCGTTTCGACCGTCAATACGACCGATTTAAGGCCGACAGAATTGTAAGTCACGTCGTGTGGTCCCTGCGTATTGGCCGTCAGCGGATCCGCTCCGGCGCCAAAATTCCAATCCCAGCCCACGATATTACCCGCATCAAAGCTTGAGGCATCAATCACTGCAACCTGCTCCTCACAAAGTACACCTTCACTAGGATCGATCATGAAATCGGCCAGAGGGCCAACGAAGGTCCCCGTCCCCCCCCAGGTAATGGAGAAACCACTACCGGTATTACTAAAATTGTTGATCACGAGGGCGTAGCTACGTCCGGCTACCATATTGACGGCCGAGGCAAAATTATTGTTACCTGCCTGGCAGCCCGGCAGCTCTTCCGTGTCATTATCATTAAGGCTGAGGCCGGTATTACCGGTACAAGGCTCCCAATTTTCGAAAGGCTCGCCAACATTTTCCCCGGAGGCCATGCAGCGAATGATATTCTTGATATTGCAATTATTAATACCGTTTGGAAGTTCATACACCGCAAAATCAAGATCATCGGTAGGCTGATTAGGCGACAAAGTAAAAGTCAGGCTACCGGGTTGATCACAAGTCCATTTATACCAGACCGAACTAATTTCGGATTGAATACAAGAATTGGGATCTACTTCGTTGATGTCGTTCCCGGCTCCCAGCACACTTTGTACTGTGAAAGGAGATTTATCACAAAGGATAACCCCATCGGAGCAGTCCGAGGATGGCTCCGGAATTTGATTAAAATTATTTATACAAAGCTGGAAGGTTCCTGTACTATTATTCCGGGCATCGACTCGAATAAAATAGGTCTGCCCAATGGTCAAAGGATTGACGAAGGTTTCAACAGTATTAAGATTAAATGCATCAGAAATACACTCTAACTCGACTAATCCGGCGCCGCAACTACCGCTATAAACAGATAACTGTGGATTCTGTAAAGTCCCACCGCCATTCGTGGTGTTTCCATTAACGGTAATATTGATCGTATTGGCCTGGGCTACAAAAGCAAACCAGACATCATTGGTTTCATCTTGTGGGAAACAGTTTGGAACCGGTTCGGGTGAAGCGGTAGCATCCACGGTTGTGTATGCGGCGTTAGGAGAACACCAATTTGATAAATCATCCAAAATAATTGCTGCGGCACATTCGTCGTTAACGGGTTGCGCCAAGACCTCAAGGGCAGGAATGAGCAACAGGAAGAATAAGAGTTGAAAATGGTATCTCATACATGATCATTTGTCAATATCAACGGTGGAAGGCGGGCAAAAAGTGCAAACAAATAATCCGAATGCTGACAATTGAGGTAATTTTTTGCCCTGTAATCAACGCCGTTGACCGGAAGCCGCTAAATTATGACTTAATGCTGTAAATCCCTGAACCAAAAATGCTACTTTTGCGGGAGAAGAAACAGATGCGAAGTAAAATACCAAATATCATTACGCTGCTCAATCTCTTTTGTGGCTGCTGTGCATTGGTTTGTATATTCAAACTGATGTTCATTCCGGCTTTCATTTTTTTGATGGTGGGCGGCATCGCGGATTATACGGACGGCATGGTCGCCCGTGCATTAGGCGTCAACTCTCCTTTTGGAAAAGAGATTGACTCATTAGCGGATATGGTCTCTTTCGGAGTTGTTCCGGGAGCTATCCTTTATCAACTTTTGAGCATCTCTTGGTACGGCACTGCTGGCGCTCTGGAGGCCACCATCGTTTGGGAGGCTTTACCTGGATTTCTGGTATCCATTTTTGCCTGCTGGCGACTGGCGAAGTTTAATTTGGATACCCGGCAGTCGGAGAACTTTATCGGCTTGCCCACGCCTTCGGCGACGATGTTTGTGTGTGGCTTAATGCTGATCTACGAGCAAAATTCGGAAGGGATGCGGGAATGGATTCTTCAGCCCTATTTTCTGTACGCCGTGGCGCTGGCCTTTTCGTATTTACTTATTTCTGAAATCCCGATGAAAGGTTTCAAATTTAAAAGCTTTGCCTGGCAGGGTAATGAGTTCCGTTACATTTTTGTCATCCTGTCGGTCCTGCTCTTATTAGTCGTAAAAGAAATTGCTTTTTCTGTTCTCATTTTAGTATACGTCATCTATTCTATCATTACTTTTGTTTTAAAAAAAGACAAGCATGAAGTTCTTAGCTGAAATTGATGTAATGCCACATAAAGAATTGCTCGATCCACAAGGCAAGACGGTCGCGAATAATATGAAACATCTCGACATTGATGGCGTGGAAGATATCCGCATAGGGAAACACATCAAAATGACTCTGGAGGCTGATTCAGAAAACGCTGCTACCGAAAAGGTGGAAACGGCCTGTAAGAAGCTCCTGTCCAACGTCATTATGGAAACCTACTCTTACACTTTGTCGACGGTAGAGTAACCTATGCTCTACCTTGTACCGACGCCAATTGGCAATCTGGAGGATATTACGCTGCGTGCACTCAATGTACTGCGCGATGTAGATTTAATTCTGGCGGAAGACACCCGCACTTCCGGTCGGTTACTTAAGCACTACGATATTCAAACGCCGCTCCGGGCATATCATGCGCACAATGAACACTCTAGCACTGAGGGCATTGTAGAGCGGCTGCAGGCCGGCGCCACGATGGCTTTAGTCTCAGATGCCGGCACCCCAGGTATTTCCGATCCTGGATTTTTATTGGTCAGGGCTTGCCGGCAGGCGGAGATTAAAGTAGAATGCCTGCCTGGCGCCACGGCGCTTATTCCAGCCCTGGTAGCCAGTGGCCTTCCCGCCAATCGATTTCACTTCGAAGGCTTCCTGCCCCACAAAAAAGGCCGCCAAACGCGCTTACAATATCTAGCAACGCTCAGCGATACTTTTATACTTTACGAATCGCCTCACCGGCTGCTCAAATGTCTACAGCAGTTGAGCGAACACTGCGGAGCGGAGCGCCAGGCTTGCGTTGCCAGAGAAATCAGTAAGTTACACGAAGATCTTCGCACCGCACCACTTTCCAAATTGATCACGCATTATAACGAGAAAAAAGTAAAAGGCGAGATCGTGATTGTCGTCGCTGGTAAAAACTAAAAAAGACACACTTACTTTTCAGTAAGCATGCCTTTTTCTACATCAGAGGAAGACCTCTCTTCCCTTCGCTCAAGAGTCGATTACGTCTACAACAACAATGGTATTGTCATTGTGGCTAGTGGTTACTGGGAGTGTGTTTTGGGTACCCCCTCGGATGTGATTAAGAGAATCGTTGGACAGGATGGTCAGTCCTTGCATACGCAAGAACCCCAATGGGTTTCTCATTTTCATAGCTTAGTTGTTTTAGTTTCTGCTTTAGTTTTTCAATGTCACTATATCCAACGCACTGTCTTACAAATTCGTTCGGTAAGACTGGAAAAAGTTAAACTTTTTTTAAAATACGTAAATCCGCATCGAGTAAGCGCTTAGGTATAGTCTATTGTTACACTTCGAGCATTACCAACTAAAAAAGGGAAGCATCCGGTGGATACTTCCCTTTTTGCCCAAATTTTTCGGGCAGCTGTAATTTGCCTTATTTCTTACTCTACAACCAGACGCTTAATCGCTGTTCCTTGTTCAGTACGGAACTGTAGGAAATAAATTCCAGCTTCGTACGCTCGCAAGTCAAGTTCCATTTGTGGATTGATTGTCTGCGTGCGGTATAGCGATTGTCCAAGTAGGTTGACAACTTCTAACTCCTGAACATCCAAACTACCTAAATCAACCTGTACGGATTCCTTAGCTGGATTCGGGAACATTTCAATTTGAGCATTGAGCTCAGGATCATTGACGCGGGTTGTCGGACTCTTAATGAATACCACTTGAGCCGATTCTTCGGAAAGACTTACATCCACTTCATTACCTTCATCGTCAATAACCCCAACTACGCTAAGATCAACCTCAAATAATACCGTTGGACTGCCATCCGGAGTCACCCGGCCATCGATGATATCACTATCGATGATGAAGCTAAAGTTCGCCAATCGACCATAACCTGCAGCACCAGAGCTATTCTTACGGGTGACGGCAGCATCAACTTGACCATCCTGACCATCAATCGCATAGTACAAACTCTGATTAGGATCCCCAAAGAAACTCGTCTCGTTGTAATCCATCGCTACCATGGTGTCCTCTACAATAAAGGCATGGTCAAATGTGAGGTAGAAGGCCAGTCCGTGTACATTATCCAATTGATAATCACTGCGGCCGAACATCAGGCCCGCATTAATTTCTACTGTTTCTGAGGTAATATCATTAATGTAAATGGTATCGACATCGAATTCAAGATAGAGGGGAGCACCACCTGATTCAGTAATAGTCGTGCCATTTTCCATCTGCACATAGTTGTGATTTACCGCGATGATATCCCATTGATTGATAACGCCATCTCCATTACAATCGAGGTGCTTGTAGTTTACACCGTCTGCTGTTTCCTGTATCCAATCCTCAGCCGGTTGTCCGTACCACTCATTGGAAGCATCCTCGCGAGCAGGGCCTTCTTGTTCGAATCCTAATCCAATATTTAATAAATCCTGCAAATCGGCTCGGGTATCGCCATTAGCATCACCCGGCCATACGCAATCTAACTGATCACAAGGATCGTCAGTGATCATCACAAAAATCTGGGTGGTGTATTCAGCAAAACAAGTGCTGATATCATCACTCCATACACTGAGGGTAACATTATAATATCCTCCTTCATCATAAAAGTGATCGATTACACTACCCGCTTCAGTAATGACATTTCCATCACCGAAATTCCAACTGGTATACGTGAAGTCACCAGAAGATAGGTTTGTAAAGGTTATTCCACCTACTTGAGGCAGGGGGCCAGCATAGTCTGCATAGGAAAAATCGGCTTCACACTGTGCCCATGATAAGGCCGGGAGGCAGAGGAGCAAGAGTGCGCTTGACCAATTTTTGAGTGTCGAAATCACCTTCATAAGCGGATTTTTAATAGGATTCTTAACAAAAATGCAATTATTTACTGGATAATAAAAGGACAATTGAATATTTTTGTACAATCCCCCTTTCAACCAACCCCTTATACAACAAACTGATTATCAATTTTTTAAAACGACAATCAAATCGCATTTATTTTGATTATTTTTTCTAATTTCGGTGTATGCTAAGTAGTAAGTTGCTTTCTTTGCTGGGAACATTTAGCCGGGCAGATCTCAATCAGTTTGGGAAATATCTAGAATCTCCCTTCCTGAATGAAAACACGACCCTGGTCAACTTGTTCAGGATCGTCGAGTCGTATTTGCGGGAAGAACGTCCGGCCGAGTCTATGCAAAAGCAGCAAATCTGGGCAGAGCTCAATCCTGACCTCCCCTACCAAGATCCAATTATGCGGCGATTGAGTTCGGATTTAACAAAAATGGCTTACAGCTATTTAGCTTACCGACAGTATAAAGCGGAACCCTTTCTAGAACAAAACTTACTGCTCCAAGCGATTAAATCGCCAGAATTAGAAAAGCACTTCAACGGAATCATTCGGCAAGTACAACAACAGCAGGAAAAACGCGGACTGGGGAATCGAGATTTTCATTATCTCATGCAATTGGTATCCTACCATCGGCACGAATTTGAAGAGCGGACCCTCAAAAAGAATATTACACTCAACCACGCCAAGCAATCTGACTATCATCTCGATTGCTATTATATCCTGAGTAAATTAAAAAATTACTGCGATCTGCTCGGATACAGCAAGTTTCTCTCGACGGCGGCCGATATCGATCTCTTTCCTGATTTCCTAGCCCACGTCCGAGATAATTATCTCGATGAGCCAGCCATCCACGCATTTTATTTGGTGACCAATATGCTCTTGGAACCCGAGGAAGAATCTCACTTTTATCAACTCAAAAGCTTGGTAAAAAACCTTTCAACGACTTTTCAGGAAGATGAGATGCGCACCTTATTTACCCATTTAAAGAACTATTGTATTGATACCAAAATCAATACTGGTCGTGATGATTATTTCCAGCAGCTCTTTCAACTCTTTAAAATGCAGATTGAGACGGGGCTGATTTTAGAAAATGAAAACATCTCCCCTCAGAACTATAAAAACATTATTTCGGTCGGTCTTCATCTTAAAGTATTCGACTGGGTAGAGGAATTTATTCAGGATTTCACGGATCGCCTCCCGAAAGAGAATCAGGATAATGATCGCATTTACAATCTGGCCAAGGTTTACTTTTACAGTGGAGATTACGAGCGAGTGATTGAGCAATTGCGAGAAGTGGAATACCGGACGCTTGTACATTCACTCGGCGGGAAATTATTGCTGTTGAAAACTTACTACGAGCTGAAGGAATATATTGCGATGGACTCGCTCTTGGATAGTTTTCGAATCTATCTCCGGCGCAATCGACATATTTCACGAGAGGTGAAACAACAGTATCTAAATGTACTTCGCTTCATCAAGAAGTTGTCGAACATTCGGCCGGGCGACCGTCAGGCTACAGAGAAAATCCAGGCTCAGATTCAGAAGTGTAAGGCCGTGGCGGCCAAGCGCTGGTTATCAGAGAAAGCCGATGAGCAGCTTAAAGTTCGTTCCAGCTCGGCGATTTAAGAAATGAGTGCGATCACTCGGCTTAGTAACCAAGCGATCGCACTCGGATTGAGCATACTTAGATGTGCAAGGCTCGTTTTTCCGTAGCATCTAAAGCCGCCTCTTTGAAGGCTTCCGTAAATGTCGGATGCGCATGGCTAATACGCGCAATATCTTCGGCCGAAGCACGGAATTCCATCAGGGCAACTGCCTCGGCGATAATATCCGCTACTCGGGGACCGACCATATGTACACCCAGTACCTCGTCCGTCTCTGCATCCGCAAGTACCTTGATCATTCCTGCGGTATCCATGCTCGCCCGGGCACGCCCGAGCGCCTTGAATGGGAACTTCCCTACCTTATAAGCCACACCGGCTTCCTTTAGCTGGTCCTCCGTTTTACCTACCGCAGCAACCTCTGGCCAAGTGTAGACAACGCCGGGGATAAGATTATAATCGATGTGTGGATGCTGACCAGCTAAATGCTCAGCCACGAATACCCCTTCTTCCTCAGCTTTATGTGCGAGCATCACGCCTTTGATCACATCACCGATAGCGTAAATGCCGGAGACATTAGTTTCGAGATTTTCATTGACTTCCACTCGGCCACGATCATCCGTTTTAATCCCTACATTTTCGAGTCCCAAGTTATCCGTATAAGCACGGCGGCCAATAGCAATCAAGCAATAATCCGCCTTGATCGTTAAATCATCTTCGGTATCGCGCTTACGATAAGTGACCGTCACGGAGCGTGAAGTTGCTTTTACATCGGTCACTGCGTGCTTCAGATGGAAACGAACACCAATCTTTTTCAAGGCACGCTGTAATTCTTTACCACAATCACGATCCATACCCGGAATGATGCGATCCATGTATTCA
Organism: Saprospiraceae bacterium; assembly: GCA_028285085.1. Classification (GTDB taxonomy): domain Bacteria; phylum Bacteroidota; class Bacteroidia; order Chitinophagales; family Saprospiraceae; genus JAHDHW01. The sequence goes on from JANQQI010000049.1 coordinate 64,311, forward strand.
ATCACGTCAACCTCGGTACCGAGGCGGGCGTAGACCGAGCCAAGCTCCAGTCCGATTACACCTCCACCAATAATGACCATACGCTTGGGCACTTTAGTAATGTTAAGTGCCTCCGTGGAAGTGATGACGCGTTTTTTATCATAGTTAAACGCTGCCGGTGTAATTGGCTTTGAACCGGTAGCGATAATCGCCTTCTCCGTTTCAATTTCTTCGCTACTCCCGTCAGATTTAGTGATCTTGATTTTATTGGCCGTGACGAAACTCCCGTGGCCATGAAAAACGGTGATTTTGTTTTTCTTCATCAAAAAATCGACCCCTTTAGTCGTTTGTTCCACTACTTCATCCTTTCGTTTGATCATCTGTGGCATATTCACGGATAGTCCTTTGACATCGATACCGTGCGTTTCGAATTTATCACGAGCGTTGTGATAATGCTCCGAAGAATCGAGTAGTGCCTTGGAAGGGATACAGCCTACGTTCAAACAAGTACCCCCGAGTGTATTATAGCGCTCAATAATGGCGGTATTCATCCCCAATTGGGCGGCTCGGATGGCAGCGACATAGCCCCCAGGGCCAGAGCCAATAATCGTCAGATCGAATTTCATTCGTTTGTATTTTGGTCATGCAGCATATGACTACTGCGATTTGGTTTTAGATTATGCAAATTGCTTTGACAGCCCGAAATTAAAAAACCATTAGAACAATTCAATTGAAAAACAACTGTTTCGTTCTAATGGTTTTTGTCAATTTCAAAAGTTAATTGACAGGCTAGTCCTTTTTCGTATTATCATCTTTTTTGCGATTATCATTATTGCCCCTTCGACGGTTATTCCCCCCGCGACCGCGACGTTTTTTATTGTTGCCAGATTTGGGCTTTTCCTTGCCATCAGCGGCTTTAGGGGTTTCTTTCTTCTGCTTCGACGCTGGCTTACCCTGCGATTTAGGTTTACCCTTGGTCGGCGTATTGGTCTTCGCCTGTCCATTTTCGGATTTGGCTTTGTTGCCGGAGCGCTTACGGTTGCGATTGCGACGTTTTTTGCGACGCTTCTCGGGTGGTAATTCGATGAAGCCCGTTACATCTTCGAAGTCCAGTTCTTGCATGGCGTCATCATCGGTGTCGGCCAAGCTTTTAATATCTACTAAATCCACTGGTTTTTCACCCTCTTTATTCATCGCCTGAATTTCCTTGGCGCGCTCTACATCTAGTGCGATAAATTTATTGCCACGCTCCTTCTGATCAAAATACGCGTAGTACATCAAGCCTTTAAAAATATCGGTTTTGACTAAAGTAGCAGTTCCGACGCTGGTGTACAATTTATCTGCCTGACGTGGAAATCGCTCCAGTGCGTCCATGTAGGTATCTAGTTCATAATTCAAGCAGCACTTTAAACGACCACATTGGCCGGATAACTTGGCTTGGTTGATGGCCAGATTCTGATAACGGGCCGCAGCGGTAGATACCGATTTGAAATCCGATAGCCAGGTAGAACAGCACAGCTCGCGACCACAGGACCCCAGTCCTCCGATGCGGGCTGATTCCTGACGTGCTCCAATTTGTCGCATCTCAATTTTTACGCGGAATTCTTTCGCATAATGCCGGATCAATTCACGGAAGTCCACACGCCCCTCAGCGGTATAGTAAAAGGTCGCTTTTCGTTTATCTCCCTGATATTCGACATCTCCGATTTTCATTTCCAGGCCCAACGTTCGGGCGATTACCCGAGAGCGAACCATCGTTTGTTTTTCCAATCCGCGCGCTTCTTCCAGTCTTTCTAAATCGCGGGGATTCGCGATGCGAATAACCCCATGCATGACGGCTTCTTCGGTAACCTTCTTTTTCTTCATTTGCAAACGAACCAATTCTCCGGTGAGGGAAATATGGCCGATATCGTATCCGCTGGCCGATTCAACGACGACCTGATCGCCAATAATGGCGCGGGTATGAGGTGGATTATGATAAAATCCCTTACGAGATCCGTTTTTGAAACTGACTTCAATGATGTCGAATTTAACCGCATCCTGCAACTCCATCGTCGCCAGCCAGTCGTAGGTATTCAAGCGATTACAACCGCCCGTTGCACACCCACCGTTGCTCTTACAGCCGCCGGGTTTGCCATCTTTTCCTGTGGAACAGCTAGAACATCCCATGTTTATATATTTTTTGAGTAGTCGTTCGAAAGATCATTTTCATTCGTTAGCGCTATGGATGATCACCTGGGGATCATTTATCCGCTTACGGCTACCCTGGGTTTTAATAATTGGTGCATTTTAATGGACGCATTCAGAAAGAGGACTTTCGGATTTGCGTTCCGTTCTACATAATAAAAGCAGTCGTCCAACAAGGCAGAGATTTGTCCTACTTGATCAATCCCGATCACCTTGGTTAGGTTTTGGGCCGTTTTTAATTCGGTCTCTGGTAGACGTACGTTGCTCGTCGTCCCAAGTTTCACCTGCATATACTCTCGCATAAAATGCAAGGCATAACGCATAAACTGCTTTTGATTTTCCCGCCCGATGGTCGCAAATTGTTCTACCCAAGTGACCAGCTCTACGCCATTACCGATGTAGCACTTCCGCATCCATTCTAAGAAGAGGCGGGCGTAGTCGTTTTCACTTTGCGCGATGAGGTTTTGGGCTTCGTTGAAATTTCCGTTGGCGAGACGAGCGATAGTCGACACCCGATCCGAGGGCAACTGTTCGCGCGCCTGCAAGCCAGCCACGATCTCATCGTCACTGAGGGCAGGTATCTTAACTAATTGGCAGCGGGATAAGATGGTATTTAAAATCTTCTCCTGCTGCTCGGCGACCAATACAAAAAAGGTACGCTCGGGAGGTTCTTCGATGAGCTTAAGCAAGCGGTTGCCTTCTTTTCCCAGGTATTCGGGCAACCAAATAATCAATATTTTATAATCGCTCTCAAAGGATTTTAGACTTAATTTTCGGATAATATTGAGGCATTCTTCCTTATTGATATTCCCTTGTTTATTCTCAGCATTGATGGCTTGCAACCACTGGTTGATGTTTTGGTATGGATTCTCCAAAACGGAGGAGCGCCATTCTGTAAGGAAATCGTTACTAGTGCGCGATGCGCCGGTAAAGGGAAAGGAAAAATGTAAATCCGGGTGGATCAGTCGGGCCGATTTCAAACAGGCCGGACATTGATTGCAGGCATCTCCATCTTGGCGATCTGTACAGAGGATATAACGGGCAAAAGCAATCGCCAGAGCTAACTTTCCACTGCCTTGTGGCCCCAGAAATAACTGGGCGTGTGGAATGCGCTCAGATTGCACACCCTGCCGTAGCTGTTGCTTTACGACATCCTGACCAATAACATCTCCAAACAGCATAGACCTGCTTTGATAATCGTAAAATGCAGACTGTATTCTATTTACAATCTGAATTGATTATCAGCATTAACCTGTATACACGTTGCGATAGGCGTTAGGTGGCGATCCAATCGAGAATACGCTCATCGACCGGACTTACCGACGAAGGGTAAAAAGCAACCAATTGTCCGTCTTCATCGAGTAGATACTTTTGAAAGTTCCAACTCACTTCACTATCCAGTTGGCCATTAAGTGATTTTTGGGTCAACCACCGGTAAACCGGATGTTCATTTATAGCAATTTTGGCGGCCATTGGAAAGGTCACGCCATAATTTAACGTACAAAAGGTCTGTATTTCAGCATTTGTTCCGGGCTCCTGTCGACCGAAGTCGTTTGCAGGAAAACCGATAATCATTAATTGATTTTGGAACTCCGTATAGAGCTCTTGTAACTGCTGATATTGATGGGTATAGCCGCATTGCGATGCTACATTAACCACCATTATTTTTTTACCTTTAAAATCTGCAAAATTAATCTGCTCTCCGTCTATTCTTTCTACTACAAATTGATGTATCGAGGTCATTGCTGACATTTGTGTAAAAGTACATATTTTATTCCAGACTTACTAAACGGCTATTGGGGGAGAATGGATACATAAAATTAAGATAGTTTTCTATCAACTCTCCTTATTTCCGTTTGTTATAGAACTGATTTAAACTTATTCTAACTATCTAAAAGCGAAATCATTGACTTCCAGATACTTCAGCTATTTTTCGTCATGTAGCCTCCGGCTATACTCTTCAAATTAAGCTTCGTCTTGAAAATCAAGCATTTACTTTTAGTTTATTTCCAAAAGTTCAAATCAGTTCATAGCTTTAAATCACAATTGATCTTATGAAAATCGCGGTATATAGAAAAGCTCATTTCAATGCAGCACATCGTTTACACAACCCCGCTTGGTCCGATGAGCGCAATCAGCAAGTGTTTGGCCTTTGCAATAATGCCAATTATCACGGCCACAATTATGAGTTGGAGGTAAAAGTCAGCGGCGAGGTAGATCCCGAGACGGGCTACCTTATTGATTTAAAAATCCTGAGAGACCTGATCCGCGAAGAGGTTGAACGCCGTTTTGACCATAAAAATCTCAATTTAGATACCGAAGAATTTCGCAACCTCAACCCCACCGCAGAGAATATTTGCTACGTCATTTGGCAAAAACTTAGAGCAAAATTGGATGATCGCTATGAGCTAGGTGTCCGTCTTTACGAAACACCACGCAATTACGTGGAATATCCTGCGTAATTCCCTCAGGTCGTTTCCTTCTGTCTTCTTCCAAACTTATTCCTTGTCCTTGACCAGACAAGTTGAACGCCTTGTGCTTAATTCGGACAACTTGCAGGATGGTTATTGCGATTAATTGGTATCTTAAATGCACAAAACCAACTAAACGCTGATTTACCATGCACGTTGTCATTATCGGAAACGGTATTAGTGGAATTACCGCCGCCCGTTTCATCCGCAAGTTGAGCGATCACCGTATCACCGTCATCTCCGCCGAAACTGATCATTTCTTTTCCCGTACCGCGCTGATGTATATTTACATGGGGCATATGCGCTATGAGGATACCAAGCCTTACGAGAACTGGTTCTGGGAAAAGAATCGTATTGAGCTCTTGAGAGCTTACGTTGAGCGCGTAGATACCGCCAATAAGCAATTGATGATCCAAAACGGTGAGCCTCTGGCCTACGATAAACTTATTATCGCCTGCGGCTCAAAATCCAACAAATTTGGCTGGCCCGGACAAGATCTCAAAGGGGTTGGTGGCCTTTACAGCTATCAGGATTTGGAGCAAATGGAAGCTTATAGTGACCAGTTAAAGCGTGCAGTCATCATTGGTGGTGGCTTAATTGGTATTGAAATGGCGGAGATGTTTCACTCGCGGCATATTCCGGTTACTTTCCTCGTGAGAGAAAACAGCTATTGGAATGGTGTCTTACCCGCCGAAGAATCAGCTATGGTTACCCGTCACATTCAGGAAAATGATATTGATTTACGTTTATCGACTGAGCTGAAAGAGATTATCGATGATGGTCAAGGTACTGCCAAGGGCGTCATCACGAACAAGGATGAAACCATTGATTGCGGCTATGTGGGGCTTACGGCGGGCGTGAGCCCGAACACTGGCTTTTTGGAAAATTCCGGGATCGAGACCCAGCGTGGGGTGATGGTGAATGAATATCTAGAGACCAATATCGCTGATGTGTACGCGATTGGTGACTGTGCCCAACGATTCGAGGCCTTGCCCGGCCGCCGGCCGATCGAAGCAATTTGGTATACCGGCCGGATGATGGGCGAAACGGTAGCTTACAACATTTGTGGTCAAAAAATCGCCTACGATCCGGGCATTTGGTTTAACTCCGCCAAGTTTTTTGATATCGAGTACCAAGTTTACGGCACAGTACTGGCACGCCCACCCGAAAATCATCAATCTATCTATTGGGAACACGCCAACGGACGCATGAGTATTCGCATTGTTTACGAACGCGAGCAAGGCACTATCCTTGGGTTCAACCTGATGGGGGTCCGCTATCGCCACGAAGTTTGTGAAAAATGGATTCGCGATCAGGTGCATATTGAAAAAGTATTGCAAGACCTGAGCCTCGCTAATTTCGATCCAGAGTTTTACCGCCAATACGAAAAAGAGGTATTAGCTATTTATAATCAACAAAGTGGCAAAAATCTGCAATTGAAGAAAAAGCGCCGACTTGATGCCGTATTGCAGTTCTTGAGAGGATAAACCCTCCTCGTGTTTCGAATATCCGTTTCAAAAACCTTACATCCAACTTATAAAATGAAAGCGATCAAAAATATTGGCCTCGGCCTCTTTGTTTTTTCACTACTCATATTTGTTTTATCACTGACTTTCAGCAATCATACGCTGACCAATGAAGTCCTCACCAAACACGTGAGCAAGGAGTATCATCGAGAAGCGATTCAAAAGCAAGCCGGCGATCTTTTAAGCACCCCTTTTAGTGGGAATATTGGCTTTGTAAGTGCCATGCGACCTAAATTGGAAGCGGCACGCATTGACTTAGAAACCCGCTCCGGCGTTGATCCCGCTAATAATATTTGGAATGCGACTAACCTACCCGAAGGGGTCAGTGAATGGGATTTTCGGATGTCGGTAACGGATGTAGATGAATACCTTTTTACACTCACCAAATATTCTGCCGGAGGTCTGCTACCGGGGAATACAACCTTATTTTTTGTTTTAAGTATGATCCTTGGAGCGGTAGGTGCGTTGCTTTATTTCCTCCCGGATCTACAGCTCATCCCGGGCATCAAAAACAATCATATTTATCTCAGCTCAGCCACACGAGGGATTACTTTTACGCCACGTATGGTTTTCCTGGGAGGTGCCTTATTGGCTACGGTTCTGGTGGGCGTATTCAAATATCTTCTAGCGGCTATCATCACTATGGTCCTGACTGCGTTTTTTGTTTATCGAATAGCGAAGCGCAGTCGTGAAAAGAACATTGATGGTAGCCAATCGCGCACCGTTACAGCCACCAAAGGACTGGGTTGGATTGGCCTCGTGGTTGGTATCTTTTTGATTAGTTTTTATGTCTTGCTCTATTTCTTCCCGGAGTACATCACCAATTGGACCTTGATGCTTGACCCGATCAGTCGTTCGCTCAATGGCGGACCCGCTAGTCGCTGGTTCCTTTATGGCTTTCTGTATACCTTAGTGATGATTGTGATGGGCATCCGAATGCTCATCAAATATCGCCATAATCGCTATCAACTCATTCGAACCACCTCGGTTGTTTTCTTTCAAACCGCCTTTGCATTTTTAATCCCCGAATTCTTAGTACGCTTGAACCAGCCTTACATGGATTTGAAAAATGCCTGGCCGCTCGATTATGACTTTTACTACGGTGATAGCATTAACAAAATGGTCGGACAGGGTACCGAATTTGCCATTGCAGGTTGGGGGACAAGCGTCGGCACGATTATGTTTATCTGGGGAGTAGTATTGACCCTCGTAGCCGTTCCTATGTTTACTTACATTTATGGGAAGCGCTGGTATTGTTCGTGGGTCTGTGGCTGTGGTGGCCTGGCCGAAACCTTAGGAGATCCTTATCGCCAACTTTCCGATAAAAGCTTAAAAGCGTGGAAATACGAGCGTTATATTATCCATGGAGTGCTCGTTTTTGCGATAATTATGACCGGAATGGTGCTTTATACCTATTGGACAGGAAGCTCCAATATCCTGTTCTTTGATAGCTACAACGTACGTTCTTGGTATGGTTTCTTTGTGGGATCAATGTTCTCGGGCATAGTGGGTACCGGCTTTTATCCCTTGATGGGGAATCGTGTGTGGTGCCGCTTCGGCTGCCCGCTGGCGGGACTCATGGGCTTGGTACAGCGCTTTAAATCTCGCTTCCGAATCACCACCAACGGTGGTCAATGTATCTCTTGTGGCAACTGTTCGACTTACTGTGAAATGGGAATCGATGTGCGTTCTTATGCACAGCGCGGACAGGATATCGTGCGCGCTTCCTGTGTCGGTTGTGGTATTTGCTCTGCGGTATGTCCTCGCGGTGTGCTTCGGCTGGAAAATGCAACTAGTGATATCACTACTCGGACCGATGAGCTACGCACTATTCACATTAGCGAAGGTGAAATAAAAATTTTGGGATAAAATAAGGCTTTTTTAAAAGCTATCCTCATTTAATCAGAAGTGGGCTAGTATATTGACTAGCTCAAATCAATCTCAGTATTATCTCCGATGTTGAGGCTTTGACTCGGGCCTTTGATTGCAGCGTCGCTCCCGACCAGTGAATGCGTCAATAAAATTTCGCTGATGGAGGCGTAGTTACCAATGATGGACTCTTTGATAATGGAATGCCGAATTTGGACGTTGCTGCCAATAGTTACGTGGGGACCAATGATGCTATTCGAGATCACACAATTTTCACCAATACTCACCGGGTGAATGATAATTGCATTATCGTAAGTAGGTAAATTCGAGGAAGCGTAGCCTTCACGATCAAGGAGCATCGCGTTGGTCTCTAACAAAATCTCTTTTTTACCACAATCAAACCAATTATTAACCGGAATCGTGTTGAATTTCACCCCTCGGTTGATCATTCCCATTAAGGCGTCCGTCAGTTGATATTCGCCAAGGGTACGTACATCATTTTGAATATGGTCATCAACGACTTGTAATAAAATATCGACTTCTTTGATTTTATAAAAGCCCACCATTGCCATATTCGACTTGGGAATCGTTGGTTTTTCCACCACCTTACGCACGAAGCCCGCGTCGTCATATTCCACTACCCCAAACTCACGCGGATCCGTTACCTCTTTTACACACAAACAAGACGTCTCCTGATCCAACACTTTTTGGATATCCATATCAATAATCGTATCACCAAAGACGATGAAGACTTCGCTCGTATCAGCAATGGCCTCGCGGGCCATCCAAATAGCATGGGCACTACCTTCGCGGCTATTTTGCTGGACAAACGTTTTACTAAGTTCGGGATATTCGTTTTCGAGGTAGAGCTGAATCTTTTCGCCGAGATAGCCAATGATAAATACAAAATCATTAATCCCGACGGCGACCAATTGATCAATAATGAAGGAAATAATGGTTTTTCCCGCAACCGGAATCAGCGGTTTAGGTTGCGTGTAGGTATGGGGCCGCAAACGCGTACCCGCACCAGCTACGGGAATGATGGCTTTCATATCGTTAGGCTTGTTTTTTTGCAGCCAGTAAGATAAGGATATTTTTGTTGGATGTTTCTCCAGCCAGAGAAAGATTTACAGGAAAGGAATCGTCTGGTCAATCGGTGACCTCTAAATCAAATACACGTGAATTCGCTAGATTACGTACCCCGTCGGCTGCGCCGAGAATAAGACGATAAGCACCGGGCTGAATCGTGGTAGGAATCGTCATTTCAAAGTCAAAACCATAAACCTTTTCCACATCATCATCCAAGCCAAAGACGGCATTGGTATTAAATGTATTTCCGGTTGAAATTTCGAGAAGATTGATATAGACTAGACCATTCCCCCCCTCACTAAGTGAATAATTATCGGTGAGTTCGCCAATAAAACGCAGGTTGCTTCCGCGGCTGGCAGAAAGGCTGCTTGTGGCGGGATTGTCAATACTTATCTCAGGTGCAATGGTATCACGAGCATTGCGCAGTTTAATCGAATAAATATTGCCTATTGGGTCATCATTGCCCGCTTCATCGACAACGCGCAAGCCAAAATGGTAATTTCCAGCAGTAACATTATCGGGAACATCAAGGGTTAATTGTATAGATTGTTGGAGACCACTAATACTTTCGATTTGCAGGATGCTCCAATCTTCCGTTTGATTATCAATATTAGGCAAGACAACCCCGGGGACGCTCCCCCCGCCATGTCCATGGCAATCAAAATTAGAATGAATATCAATTTTATATTGTGACAATCCAATATCATCTCGGAATAGCAAATCCAAATTTAACTGCTCCCCGCTCATTAATTGAAAAACTGAATCTTCCATAGCTCCACATACCTCAAGTGTACGCGGCGCCGGTGCCAAGGCATTAAATTTCAAACTTGGAAGCGTCGTATCAATCCAATCCGCATCCGCACAAGCTGTTAAGCAAAGCATCGTACATCCTAGAATATAGACTGACCAAGATCTCATGCGCATTTGATTCTTTGAATTATCAACTAGTTAACTATTACGAAGATAACACATTCTATGCAACGTTGTTGCAATAGCAATTATTTTTGTCCGCTATCTATCGCATTTTCGAGCAAAACAAACGGAACGCCGGCATTCACCCATTCTTGTACTAATTTGGGGTAACCTACTGCTTCGAAAGCGAGTGACCCCACCAAAATATCCGGGTCAAGATCTCCGTCGGCATCGGCTACATCCATCACTATCCAGCGGCCGGGCGGTAGCTGTTCTGATCTTGTAAGGTGATAATTAGCTTTTCCCCGATTATCTAAAAATACGATACCGCGCTGGCGTTGATCGCTAAAATCCGGGAAAAAACTAATTGCAGCAATATCCAGATCCCCATCTAAGTCAAAGTCTGCAGCTTGGGCCGAGTAAGCTCCCGGTAGTGGTTGAAAGAAGACCTGCTCAAATTTTTGCTGACCATTATTCCGAAAAATATAGATGCCGTGATACGGTTTGATAATTGGAGGAAAATCAGCATTGTCACCAGCCGTATATAAAATATCGGGATGGGCATCACCATCATAATCAAATAACTGGAAGTAACTCGATCCATATACCGCCGGAAACCGTAATAAAATCTCTTCTCGAAATTGCCCATCTCCTTCGTTATAATAGGCAAAAATCCCTTCGTCACCTTGACCGAATAAAGCTATGATATCCGGTAAATTATCATCATTCAGATCTACAACATAGGCCTTCGTAGCGCCCGGCCGGGCACGCAAGGTGTGTGCTACATATTGCCCGTCCGGCTGCTGTGCCCACCAAGCGAGACGGCCGGTCCATTTCGCAAATTCACAAACCACTAGGTCATCCAAACCATCTTGGTTCAAGTCCGCCGTAGTATGATGCACCGGGCGCTGTAGGCCATCAATCAAAACCCGTGGTGGCGCCGCAGCTTTGGGCAACTCCATGATCATCCCCATCGGCGCATCAACCGGGGAAAAGCTGCCCATCACACATAAGCGATAGGCCTCTGGTAAGTCTTCCAACCACACGGCTCCCTCACGGACATTGGCGGCGCGCCGTAGCGCTAATGCCTCATCCAGTTGGTAAAACGCCTGAGTATGCGCATCTCCAAGAAACACCCCACCGGCTCGATCAAATCGCACTAAGGTGGTACTCGGTGGAGATAGACGCAACTCTGGGATCTGAATACGAAAAGGCCAAGCGGATAAGGTATCCAAAGCGAGTGACGAGAGCGTCAAGCTATCCGGGGCACCATCGAGATAAAAAGCACGAATGGCTGACCATGTGTCTTCTTCTAAACGAGGGGTTTCTGGATAGATATCCTGCTGTTTTACGCGTGCTCCTCCGGGGCCAGCTTCAATGAGGCTTTCTCGGGTGATGGAATCCGGGTAGATACCAAGCATATATCCCATGCGTGGCAAAATATAGTTCTCCCAACTCTTTCGATCTAATAAGGTCGGTTCGGGATACAAATGACAGCTACTACAATACACTTTGGCCAAGGCCTCACCGTCTACTCCAGAGACCTCTTCCATTGCTGTTTGTTGGCAATAGCCTAAAAAAAGCATCGCAAACAGCAGATAGCAAATCGTCCACTTCACAATAAGTATTTTTAAATAATTTCTAAGAAACTCTACCGATGAGTACGATAGGATCGAGACAAACAGGCAACACATCCTATTTGTCTAATATTAGTCTGGTAAGCGGCTCGAAGATAGCATTGCATCTTCAGGAAAACAACAAAATGTAAGAGGAGAAACAGTTTGATGCAACGCTGTTGCAGAAATAATTCTAACTTTGCGATATGGGCTTAAGATTAATTTGTAGTTGGAGCATTTGGCTGGCCATCCAGACCCTTAGCTGGGGCCAAATTAGTGGAATAGTATACGATCAGGAACAACTTCCCTTGGCGGGGGCCACGGTTTTACTTTTACCTGATAGTCTAAACACCACGACCGATGCCACTGGTGCATTCAGCCTGCCTCAACCTAATCCAGGGCAGTATCGTTTGCAAATCTTTTATTTGGGGCACGATACGCATAGCCAAGCCATCAAAATTGAGAATAACCAACGGCCAGATGCTTTACGCATTCAACTTCAACCGCAAACTGCTTTTCTGGATGCGGTCACCGTCACGGATGAGCACGCCAAACAGGAACAAACATTAGCCACAGAGCATTTTAACGAGACCTTACTTGAGCGTAACCTACAGGGAACCTTTGCCAAGTCTATCGAAAAAATACCAGGCATCAGCGCGATTAATGTGGGAGTAGGCATTGCCAAGCCTGTGATTCGCGGCTTGGCCTTTAACCGTATCATTGTCAACAATCAAGGGATCAAACAAGAGAGCCAGCAATGGGGGGCGGATCATGGATTGGAACTAGATCAATTCGATGTAGAGCGGGTCGAAATCATCAAGGGTCCCGCCTCCTTACAATATGGCTCCGATGGCCTCGGCGGGGTCATTAATGTGATGCCTGGCCGGATTCCCGTTCGCAACACTTACGGTGGTAGCATCACCGCACTCCACAAAACAAATAATGAGCATTGGGCCGGCTCCGTCAAGCTCGGCTTTAACATCAATGACTGGTTCCTAATGGCACGTTATAGTGAGCAAGCATTTAGTGATTATCGGGTGCCAGCTAATCGCTTTGTTTACAACAGTTTCGACCTCCCGATTTTAAATGAGCGGCTTAAAAACACGGCCGGGCGCGAGCAAAATATTCACCTCAATGCCGGCCTCAAGCGCGATTGGGGTATCACACGTATTTCGATGAGTCGCTACAGCCTCGAAGCCGGTCTTTTCGCCGGAGCAGTAGGTATTCCACGTGCTTATGCACTCACCGATGATGGCAACAACCGTGATATCGACATCCCAAAACAAGAAGTCGATCATTACCGCATTGCCCTCAATCAGACACTGGCTATTAACGAAGAGGATCATTTAAACATCAACATTGGTTATCAATATAATAACCGACGAGAATTTTCTTTCCCGGAATTCCACAGTATCCCCAGCTCACAGATTGATCCCGGAAATACGCTGGCGATTCAACTACGCTTGAGAACTCTGAGTGCTAATATCCACTACGAACAGCACCTCCCCGATGAAAGTAAAATGATATACGGTGCGAATGTCCAATGGCAACGCAACGAGCGTGGTGGTTTTGAGTTTTTGCTCCCCAATTTTCGCACTTTCCGTAGCGGTGCCTTCATCCTGCGTGAACAACGTTTAAAGGAAAACATTATCATCAACGGTGGACTCCGCCTAGATTATGGGCACAACGATTCTGACTTCTTCCGGCAATGGGTCTGGGATAGCAACGAAAATATCACAGATTCCCTGATCGCGCCGATCACGGATGATCCTTTCTTCAACTGGTCGGCCTCAGCGGGAATGAATATCGAGCTCTTAGATGGCCGTATGCAGCTTAAAGCCAATTTGGGCAAAAGCTTCCGGGTACCCTACCCTTCCGAAACGGTATCCAATGGTATCCATCACGGGACGTTCCGACATGAGCGCGGTACCGCAGACTTGAAGTCAGAGCATGGCTACCAGGCTGATTTAAGTGTGGATTGGACTTTCGAAAACTTCAGTGGCTCCGCCGCTACCTATTTTAACTATTTCGACAATTATATTTATCTAGGGCCGACGGCACCAGCGCGTTTTTCGCCACTCCCCGAAGCCGGGCAAATATTTCAGTACCGACAAGACGACGCCATTTATACCGGGTTTGAAGTCCAGTGGGCTTGGCAAGTATGGCGCGGGCTAAGTGTAGCCCAGACCGCTGATTTTGTGCATACTTATAATCTGGATACTCGACTGGCACTGCCTTTCACGCCACAGCCCGCTTTGCGGAGTGATCTGAAATACGAAATAGAGCAAAAGGGCTGGTTGAAGCATTATTTTGTAGAAATCGGGCATCAGTTCCACGCGGCAGCTAGTCGGCCAAACCGGGTAGATCGCTCCGAACAGCCTACACCGGCTTATCAGCTGTGGCAAATTGGGGCCGGGGTAGAACTAAAGTGGGGACAACAAGCTTTACAAGTCAATCTTCAGGTACAAAACCTATTTGATACTAACTATCTTAATCACCTCAGTCGATATCGTTTGTTGAATATTCCCGAACAGGGTCGCAATATAGTGATTAGTGTCAAGGTACCTTTTGGCGGCAAATGGCGACAATAATAATTCAGTTTTTCTTCTTCCTGTGGATAGGATAGCTGGAAAATAGTATCTAAAACCATCAATAGATTTATGTCTCTTCTCACCTTTTATTTAGATCATCATCTAACTTTATATAAAGCACTTAATCTTCTCCCACTTCATCTCGATATAAAGAAAAGCGATATCGAATTAGTGTTCGATATCGCTATATCTTAAAACGTTTACTTAACTGAAAATGTATGCTTACTATTAATATTCTATAGATACATTTCTCAATTCAACTCTACTGAATTGAAAATTCAACATCTGCATTTGCTTTAGATTCACAGTCATGATCTTCACAAGCAGATACCTCTAGGTGGAATTCTGTTCCAGCAGGATAGGACGATAAATCCAGATCATACACCTTTTCAATCACCTGATCATGATCATGTTCATCGATTGGGAAAGGAGCAATGGAGGTAGAAGGATCGTCTTCAGTATGCAGGTTGATCTCTACTTCGTGGTTTTCATCAGTCGCTTCAAATTTTATATGAATGTGTACATCCGAAGCATCAGCAACCACTTCATCCGCAGCTGGCTCAAGAATAGTAATCGTTACTTTGTTGTCTTCATGCATATGATCGTCTTCATCATCGTCATTATTACATCCAGAGAAGGCTAAGACACCAAAGGCTAAAAAAAATAAAAAATAGGATTTAAAATTTAAGGCTTTCATTTCTACATCAGTTTAAAATGCAACAATGATGCAAATATATATTGGCAAGTCTACATTTGCAACTGTGTTGCATGATTATTGTGTTTTTTAATGTAGATTCCTCCTCTTTTGCGAAAATATGTAAACTACAAGACGCTAAAGTTTGAGCCTTAATGAGGTATTTCCAACACCTTCCTTTTGTCATTCATGATCATACTCATGACCATCCGCGTCATTTATCCCACCAGTTACGTCATATTCTACGGTGATCAGCTAAAAAAATGCATCATTGCATGTACTAGTACATCAACAGCATCCTTCTCTATTGGATGCGTTGTATATCCTTCAGGCAACTCACAAACATTTATTCAACGCTTTAATTCGTCTTGGTATGCTCAATTTACGATGGCGCATCGCGCTAACGCCTGTCTTCTTTATTTTCCTTTTTGGAAATCTTATTGCTCAAAGTCTTAGCTTCCCTCGCCCAAGTCCGAAAGCCATGGTTAGTCAACGAGTGGGCATCTCTGATATCACCATTGATTATCATCGCCCAGCCACAAAAGGTCGGACTATTTGGGGAGACTTGGTGTCATACGAAGCAGAGCGGCCCTGGCGAGCCGGCGCCAATGAAAATACGACCATTGCTTTTACTCATGATGTACGAATCGAAGGGCAGGATTTGACTAAAGGCACCTATGGGTTATTCATGATTCCGGGGCAGGAAAACTGGACCATCATTTTTTCAAAAGACAATACTGCCTGGGGAAGCTACAGCTACGACCCTCAGCAAGATGCACTTCGCGTCGAAGTACAGCCCTCCACAGCACCTTTTCGTGAATCCCTCCAATATGAGTTTACCAATGCTACAGACACTAGTGTTATGGTACAACTCCACTGGGCTAAACTCAAAGTCGGATTTGAGGTAAGTCTTGATCTGCACGAAATCGTATTCGAGCGTTTCCGAAACGAGCTAAAAGGCCAAGCGGTCTTTGACTGGCGTAACTGGGATCAGGCGGCTGGTTACTGCGCTTACAACAATGTCAATCTCGAAGAAGGCCTCGAATGGGCCAATCGTTCCATTTCAGGAGGCATGGGTGCCACCCCTACCCTGACGAATCACTTTACAAAAAGTCAGATTTTAGAAAAAATGGGCCGCATGGATGAAGCGCAGGCCGTATTAGAAGCAGGATTTGGCTATGCCACCATGAGAGAGCTCCATCGCTACGGTCGTTATCTCATCAAAAAAGGACGCACCAAAGACGCCGTTGCTGTCTTCGAGCGTAACCGAGCACGCTACCCCAACGATGATTTCCTCACCTTTGCCGGACTAGCCCGGGGATACGAAGCCGATGGACAATTACAAAAAGCCGCCGAATATTACGAGAAAGCCGTTGAAAATGCGCCACCAAATACTCGCTCTTTTTATGTCCAAAAAGCTCAAAAGCTCCGAAATACGAATACCAAAAAAAAACATTAGCGCCCATTGATATGCAAACTGCTCCACCACAGACCTTTATCTACGTGCTCAAGTTGAAGCCGCCTTTTCAAAACCCGGAAAGCTGGGATGAGGCCACTCAGAAAATAGCAACTGATCATTGGCAATATTTCATTGATCTGAAAGCCAAAAACCAATTAGTCTTAGCGGGCCGAACGGCCTACCCTGTAGATGATAAACGCATTTTTGGCATTGCAATTATTTATGCATCAACGCAGGCCATTGCCGAGCAAATCATGCATAATGATCCTGCAATCGTTAATCATTTGATGGAGGCCGAATTGCACCCTTTTTCAATTGCAGTCCCTCTTTAAGCCCGGATTTAAAAACAACACGATGCTCCGAATATTTTTAATTGTATCTAGCTATCTCTTACTAATCGGTTCACACACCGTTACGGCCCAGAATGCACAATACACCATTAATCAAGAGGTGTGGCTGCCCTTTATGAAAGCCTATACCGAATTTGATTATACGTCCTTCAATGCCTTGCATGGCCCTGACTTACTCCGATTGAGCAGAAAAGATATCCGCTATCGGGATACTTATGCAGAACAAAACGAAGCCTGGTTTACCCGGGCCAAACGAGAAGGCTATCAGCAATCCATCGAGTTGCGTTTTGAATATCGTACCGTACACGATAACCATGCTTACGAAACGGGTTGTTATAAAATCGACATTATCAAACCCGATCAAACGGCGCTCGTCTATTACGGTTATTTTCATATCCTGCTTGAGCGGCAGGATGGTCGCTGGGTGATTGAGCAGGATTGGGATAGTCCAAAGGTATTAGGCCGAGCAATCACTAATGATGATTTCCTGCGCTTACCACCGGTGAGTTGGCATAATAACCTCCCCGATTTATCTCAACTAGGTGAAGCCATCGGAGATCGCCCCATGGTCCAACTCTTGGAGTGGGGACAAGGTAAGGACGGTGCCACCTACGCCAGCATGGCGCAGATCATCCGATACTTACACGAGCAAAAAGGTTTCAATGTGATGGTTTGGCCGATTGGGCTTTTTGAAGGCGAGTTGATGAATCAAGCTTTACAACATGGAAATCCACAGGTAGCCGGCCAAAACTTATACGCCGTTTGGCGTCAAAGCACCGCCATACAGGCCTTGCTCAGTTATTTGGCGCATACACAACGAACCGAAAAGCCTCTGGAGGTAACTGGAATGAGCTGTCAATTTCACCGCCACGCCAAAGATACCTTGCTGGCTTATTTACAAGAACAGCAGAAGACGCTAAGGATTCAGGCCTCACCAACAACTTTTCAACAATTGGATGCTCTCTGGACATCCCCCAAGCGATTGAAAAATCTCACAGAAGACGATTTTCAACAACTACGCTCACGCCTGCAAGAATTGTCCGTAGCGACTGAAGCACCGGCATTTAGTCAACGTCTTCTGACCAATATGCAATGGTTTGCTGAACTTGAATATTTACGTGCCTTTGCGCCGCCTGCTTTACGATCACAACAAGTTGAACAGCATCGTGACTCTAGCACACTCAATAATTTTCGCTGGTTACTAGACTATTCTTTAAAGGATGAAAAAATAATTGTTCTGGGTGGAACAGGCACCCTTCGGCAGTTGATCCCCGATTCCGATTTGTATAGCTTGGGGATCACTGCCTACGAAGGGGATATTGGACGGCCCGGAAAAGCAAGTCAAGTTTTATCTCCAGCGACGGAAGGTAGCCTGGAAGCTCATCTACATGCTCAACAACAACCTTATCAATTTGTAGATTTCATGCTGACCGAAAACGTACATTTGCAACAATTAGACAATCGAATCAAGGATAAAAATCCCCAACAAGTGCTAAACGGTATCTTTTACTTAGAGCAAGCCACACCCAATCAAAAAGCTGATTAATGCGTCTACTTTACTTTCTTATTTTGCTCGTTAGTTGGACGGCGGCGCACGGGCAGGGATTACGAATTACAGGAATTATATCCGATGATCAACAACAGGGTATCGCTTTTGCCACAGTCGTTCTGATGAATCAATCCGATAGCAGTTTTGTCGCAGGCGCAGTCAGTGATGAAGAGGGACAATTTGAAATGACGGAATTATCCCGGGGGGCTTATATCTTGCAGGCCAAGCATTTGCTTTATGATCTATTTTCTCAGTCCATCGATCTCCAAAGTAACGAGCAGATCACTTGTTTGCTCACCAGCTCCACGCAGCAATTGGAAACGGTAGAGGTGACCGCGGATAAATTATCGCTTCAACATCAGCTCAACACATTTACAATCAATGCCGATCAATCCGCTATCGCCAGTGGTGGCACGGTGGTGGATTTGCTTAAATCCGCTCCCATGTTGACAGTAAGTCCCGAAGGAGATATTAGCCTCAGAGGCCGGAGTGATTTTCAAATTTTGATCAACGGGCGGCCTTCAGGCTTGGCGGCTTTGCAGGGCGCCCGTTTTTTAGCGCAGTTAGATGCTTCTGCCGTAGAGCGTGTTGAGATTATCACCCAGCCCTCAGCCAAAGACAATCCACAAGGTGGCGCGGGGATCATTAATATTGTTTTAAAAAAAGAGACCCAAAGAGGCGGTCAGATCAGCCTTGAAACCTATGTCGATCAACGCGGGCGCTACGGTATTCGTCCGGCACTGAATTATCGAAAGGATCGCATCAATCTTTTTCTCAATTACAGCAGTCGACGCAATTTACGATTCTCAGACAGTGAAAATACGCGTTGGCAAGTAGTCGACAGTACCCAAACCACGATCAAAGGCGAGAGCGAAGGCGAACGCGATGACCTGCGCCATCGTATTGAATTAGGTACCGATTATTTCCTTAACGACCATGCCTACTTTACGCTAAGTGGTGTTTTGCGCACACGTGATAAGTCTTCTGAACACAGCGAAGAACGCATTAGCACCACGAATGCTCAGGTTACCGAACGACGGCTTACTGAAATCGATGAACCGGAAGAAAACGAAGGCGTCGTCGTGAATTTAGCGTTTCAATCCGAGCCAGATCAAATCAATAAGCTTCAAGCCTTCGCGGAGTATCTCTATTCTAACGAAGATGAAATTATTGAGCGAATTGATATCATTGACGATCAAGACTTTGCGGGCGGGCGTACACATTTTAAAGATTTCAATCAACGAATTATACTGGATTTTGCTTTAACTCGTCCACTGGCCCGGGGCACCTACAGCCTCGGCAGCCAGTGGATCAGCAGGATTATTAGGCAGGATTTCACGTTCCAGCTGATCGATTCTATCACGGGTAGTTTCAAGGAAGAACTATTCCAGGAAAATGTTTTTGATTACGAAGACAATATTCTCTCTGCTTATTTCCAGCTTAACCAACGCTGGTCTAACTGGCAATTTGAAGTTGGACTACGGGTCGAAAATATGGCCAGCCAATACGGTACCGAAGTTCCCGCCGGGCAATCCTTCACTCGATCCATTTTTAATCTTTTCCCATCGGCCCAACTCGGCTTTCAACTGTCCGACGTCGATGAAGTTCAATTCGCTTACGCGCGGCAGATTAACCGCCCATCGCCGGGACGCTTGAATCCCTTCGTAGATATCTCTCAGCCGTTTCGGATCGCGCTGGGTAATCCCGGTTTATTACCGGAATATATTCACTCCTTTAACTTAGGTTATCTACGCAGCTGGGAGCGACTTAAATTCAGCACCAATCTATTTTACAAGCAGTACCAGGGACTTATTCAACGCCTGTCTACCTTGAATGCTAATGGCATCCAAATTGTGCAGCCCGTCAATTTGGATCGCTTGCATTTTTATGGCCTTGACGCCACCTTCAGTTGGCATTTGCTCGATTTCTGGAAGCTCAGTGGTGGTGCCCTAGCCTTCCAGAATGATTTCAGTGACGAATCTCTAAGTAATGCCGGCCTGAGTTATCAACTAAAGCTCAACCAGGAGTGGGAATGGGATGAGGGTTGGCAAATTGCCTTACTTGGCGTTTATCAAGGCCCTGAAATAGAAGTACAAGGCCGACAATTGGCGCAATACTATTTTGATCTCGGGTTACAAAAACAGTGGTCCTCTAAATTACGCATGACCCTATCCATTTCGGATATTTTCAATACCCTTGTCGAACAGTCAGAACTGCGTCTTAGTGACTTAACGAATGACAGTCGACGCAAAATCGATACCCGCCGAATTCGCTTGACGTTGAGGTATAAATGGACCAAGTAAGACTGGCAGATACTATCCGAATGCTTGTTAATGAATTGCAAATGCTGTTACCGGATCGTCGTTTTTTAAAAACTTCGATTTACATTTATGTGTACCCATTCGCCTTAAACTATGGATTTCGGATCACCATATCCTCGATCTATCAGTGTGCGTAAAAGTGTCTCTCAATCATTAACCTACGGTACTATTGTGGGTTTATTTTTGATTGTTCTTCGCCCTTTTGATTTAGATCAGTTATCATTCAAGCCACTTTTACGGATCGGCATTATTTATGGGGCATTGACAACAAGCGTTATTTTAGGTAGTCATCTTTTTTTCAAACGATTCCTTTTTAAAAAATGGTTTGCCAAGTGGACCCTACGTCACGAATTCACCTATCACTTTTTTGTTCTCGTTTTAATTGGTTTTGCTAACGCCATCTTTTCCTATCTCGATAAAACCGATGCTCCGTTTTTGCCCCTACTTGGCAAATTGCTATTTAATACCATTAGCATTGGATTGGTCCTGATCACTATTCTAACCCTTTTTATCCGAAAGCGATATTTGGAACAGCACATACGTACATTAGAAAACAATCACCTCACCCCTCCAACGGTCCCAAACAAAATACAGTCTGACTATCCTCAGGACTTACTCCTCAAAGATTTGAAAGGTAATACAGCTAAAGTAGCAGTAGAGAATATTATTTATTTCGAAAGCGCTGATCATTATTTAAAAATCTACACCACCGAAGGTTTTTTCCTACTGCGCCAAAGTCTGCAAAAAACCCTGCAAGAACTGGATCAGCAGCAGTTTATCCAAACCCATCGATCTATCATCGTCAATCGTGAACACACACAAGGGCTGTCGGCAGATGGTAGTCAGCTTAAATTATCTAACAATATCGAGGTCAGAGTCAGTCGCCGAAATCGCCCTTTGGTCAAAGCCTGGCTAAATCAATAATGCAACGCTTTATCGCGATAGATCCAACCAATCCGGGATTTTATCCACGCCCTCTTTATGATAGCGATCTAAGACACTTTGCATGACCGTGGGGTTATATTCAAACCAGTCGATTTGTTTGTAAATTTTTAAACCCTTATCAAAATACAACCAGATCGTGAAATTCATCCCCCAGTCCGTATCCACTCGTTTACCGTAATAATAAAATGGATTGAGGACGCCCTGGGCTACAGCTACACTATCATTAGCTACCAAGTTGTGAATATTCAGATGCTTCTGCTCGGGATACAATTTACGAAAAGCGGTATCTGGCCAATTATAGAACCGCTCAAATTGCCACAAGCTATCCAGATGTAATTGCAAAAGCACATCTTCAAAAATCAAGTCCTCTCGATAAAACGACAATAACTTTTCCCAATCTTCGCGCTCCGCGAAGGTCGCAAAATACACACTTGCCTCCGTCGCTACCATCTGTGCACGGCTTGACTCATTGGATACTAACGGAGTTGGTTGACAGTTTAAGAGGGTCAAAAAACAGATAAGAAGGAGTAGGTATTTAAGCATGAAACTGATTGGTAAAATAAGGACTTTTACCGCTTCCGCTCCGTCACATAAGTCACCAACTCTTCGAGCGAATTTCGGACGGGAGATTCAGGAAAGGTATGTAGCAATTCAAAAGCTGCAGCACGATAGTCGAGCATCGCTTGCTGCGCGTATTCCAAGCCACCGCTGTTGCGGACAAACTCAATGACCTCACGGACCTTGATCTTGTCCTCGCTATGTTTTTTAATGAGTCGAATGATATGCTTTTTCTCCGAATTGGAGCAATTATCCAAAGCATAGATCAGAGGCAAAGTCATCTTCTTTTCCTTGATGTCGATGCCGAGTGGCTTTCCCACATCGATACTGCCATAATCAAATAGATCATCGCGGATTTGGAAGGCAATGCCGATCTTCTCTCCAAAAAGACGCATGCGTTCAACGAGCTCCGGGTCTTCCGTAGTGGAAGCAGCTCCGGCACTACAAGCCGAGGCAATCAAGGACGCTGTCTTCTGGCGAATGATCTCGTAGTAGATATCTTCGTTGATGTCGAGGCGACGGGCTTTTTGCGCTTGCAAAAGCTCTCCTTCGATCATATCACGCACGGCTCCCGATACGATCTGTAGCAGCTTAAACTCACTATTATCGAGCGCCATGAGCATCCCTTTCGAGAAGAGATAATCACCAACGAGGACTGCAATTTTATTTTTCCACAACGCACTAATCGAGAAAAAACCACGGCGTTTGTAAGCATCGTCAACCACATCATCGTGCACCAGGGTAGCCGTGTGCAGAATCTCTACCAATGAGGCGGCAGTATAGGTCGAATCGCCCGTTTCACCACAGAGCTTGGCACTAAGGAAGACAAACATCGGCCGCATTTGCTTCCCCTTCCGCTGTACGATATAGTAGGTGATCTTGTCCAAAAGCGGCACCTTACTGGCCATCGAATCCCGAAAGTGGGCTTCGAAAGCTTTCAGCTCTGTCTCAATTGGCGCTTTGATCGTATCCAGCGATTTGACCATAAATGCTTAATTTTAGCACAAGATACTTCAAAAGTCAGCTTTAGAGAATGAACACCGAAAGAAATGTTATTGTTGCCGGTCAGCATGGCCGCCCCGTCGTCCTTGATGCTTACTATCTCGCCAATGGTCAGCCTAAACCTATCGTACTTTTCGCTCACGGCATCAAAGGCTTCAAAGATTGGGGCTTCTGGCATTTGATCGCCGAGCAGTTCGCCGCAGCCGGTTTTGTGTTTATTAAATTCAACTTCTCGCATAACGGTACAACACCGGCCGATCCAGCTCATTTTGGAGACCTGGAAGCCTTCGGCCACAACAACTACAGCAAAGAACTCGCAGATATTGGCAGTGTCTTGGATTGGCTTCCGAGCTTACCGGCCGACGAGTCTGACCTTAATCGCATCCATCTCATCGGCCACAGTCGAGGCGGCGGCATTGGTATCGTCAAGACCAGCCTTGAACCACGTATTCGTTCCCTGATCACTTGGGCCGCCGTGGATCGCCTGGATTACGCTTGGCAAAACCCTCAAATGGTAGCCGACTGGCAAGATAAGGGCATCTATCATATTATCAATGGCCGCACAGGTCAAGAGATGCCCGTCTATTATCAATTTTACGAAGATTTTCTCGCGCACCAGCCCACTTATGATGTAGAATATGCGCTATCCAAGATGTCACAGCCGTTGCTTGTCATCCATGGCACTGAAGACGAAGCCGTTCCCGAGCGTGCCGCCCATTATCTGCAACAACAGCACGCCTCAGCACAATTACATCTCATCGAAGGGGCCAACCATGTTTTTGGTGGAAGTCATCCTTATGATCAGACGATCTTAACGCCTCATGCTCAGGAATTAGTAGATGTAAGTTTAACGTTTTTAAAAAACCAAGACATCTAAAAACAACGCATACTAAAACAAAAAATTTATCCTTAATCCAACATTTTGTTTATAATTAAATAGAAATGTTTTAACTTGTGCTTGGTTTCCGCCCTCTAGAAGCATTTATGAATTAATATTGTTATAAAAAATAATATAAAGTAGCTCATTTTGTCTAACTTTAGGATTGGAGCAAATTTTCTATTCCTTCCCTAAACAACATGCGGTGAGATCTGATACTGTCGTTCAGATGAACGACTAATCATGTATTTTAACCAGCAGACAAAATGAAAAAGACTATCACTTATTTTTCGGCAATCCCCGAAGCCAATGAGCAGCAAACTGAATATGAATTTGATGAGATAAAAGAAAAAGTAGGTAATTCAGATAGTGATTTCAACCTAGTTTCGCATTTTGCAATACAGCCCAACAATTTACTATTTAGTTTACTAAAGCATAAGCCAAATGTTTATTTATTTCACTTTTCAGGCCAAGGCACAGAGAAAGGGATTGTTACCAAAAACCATAATGGATCAGTAATAATCAACGATCGTGATTTGGATGAATTGTTTGAAACGTTGAGTACTGAAATCAAAATTGATTGTGCCATTTTTAATCGTTGCATGAGTAAAAACATTGGAGCAAGTGTTGGGAAATATGTTCCTTATGTGCTTGGCTCAAGCAATCATACTACCCCTCAAGATGCTATCAATTTTTCAATAGGATTTTATGAGGGCTTAGCTCTAAACGCAAAAATTGAAACGTGTTTTCGTTTAGGCCGAACAACCATGAGACTAGCAGGGAATTTTGAGAGAGACGAAGAAACACCTTTACTTTTTTTCAAAAATCAAAACCTTTCCATGGAAACGCCATCTCTTACGAATAAACAACTACCAGGCTTCGACGATATCCCTGCTTTTAATAGTCAAATCCAAAGCAGACTCGAAGAAAGTAATCGTCAGGTACATCGTATCGAACAAGACT
Source organism: Saprospiraceae bacterium (assembly GCA_028285085.1). Lineage (GTDB taxonomy): Bacteria > Bacteroidota > Bacteroidia > Chitinophagales > Saprospiraceae > JAHDHW01. The sequence goes on from JANQQI010000049.1 coordinate 89,269, forward strand.
TATCCCCAAGATCTCAATACCATGACGCAGCAACTTGGTTACTTAACAACCTTGATCACATAGCTGATTATATCGCAGCACAAATCATAGTAGGATCTGACACGAGTATTATTAAAAGATATGCTTTCGAGATAAAATTATTCTTAGAGCAAATCCATGGCTGTTTAGTTGCTCAAAGGCTGAATTTAGCCAAGCGAAACCTCGTCATGACTAAACTTGCTTCAAAATTTTATGAAGATGGACTTCATTTATTTAAAGCTATTGCAGAAAAAAATGAAAATAATTTTAACAAATTGACAGTAGCTTTTCTATTAGAAAGTACTAACTGTTTAATCGAGCAATTAAACTAATGATATGATCAAGTTCATGTTCATGAACAGCTATACTCGGCCTACTTAGGACATTTCGTATTTCCCAATCAATCTGTTGGAGTATTATGTTCTTAGCCTTTACATCTTCGTAGCTACTCACTACGTAGTGATACTTTTGCTCTTTAGTCATCATTTTCTCAGGGGTAGTATGTTCTTCACAAGATAAAATTTAACACTTGGATTACAAAACCTCTTGCTTAAAATGCAAAAACCCGGCGGGGATGCCGGGTTTAAGACTTTAGAGAGAGAACAATAGGGAAGAAGGGTTTTTCGGGGTAGTACAAATCAAACAAAGATCATGAGATTATAATTGGGTCAATTGATAACGCGATTTTTGTGCTGCGGCAACTTATCGCGTACCCATCGGTAAAACGCACTGCCCGCCGTCAGCTCTAATGGTTCCTGCCAACTCTTCTGCAAATCTTGCAACTGGCTGTAAAAATCAATGAATAAGTTTGTGGCTTCGCGACTGTGTTTGACCCGAATCAATTTCTTGACAACATTGAGTACCAGCTTTTCGATGGGCTGGACCTGTTTGTGCTTAGCTAAAAAGCGATGCGTTGTCATTATATCGTATTCTAACAGATCGAATTCTTGCTCTTCGTAACGAATCATCAGTCCGATTAATCTGCAGAAGTTTTGAATATTTGGATAGTCACATTTCTTATCGATCGCCATAATTTGACGAATCATCGCCTGTGCCTCATCGTATTCACCATCAATGAAGTGGAATACTCCCAGATGGAAGTAGAGATTAAGCAGTGTCGATTGGTCGAGCAAGCGCCCGTGTCCTGCATTCAAATAATCATTCACCGCCAAAAAACGCATGCGGCAACATTCGATACGCTCCATCGCCAAATGGCAGATGAAATCGTGACTGTAGGACAGCAACATATAACGATGCCGTTCTTCGGGCTGAGCGACGGCGACACGCTGAATATTTTTCAGGGCCGTCGCATAATGTGGGCCACTCTGACGAGTCGCCGCACAATAACTTAAATAGCTCGTATTTAATCGGATAAAAGCATCTCGGTAAAATTCTGCGTACTCTGCATGCGCTTGCCAAAGGTCGAAAAGCTCATCGTAACAGCGCGCAGCAGCGGGCACATCGTGCAACGTTTGCGCGCGTAGTGCATAAATTTCGAGATAGTAAGCCTGCCCCAGAAAAGTACTTGGTTGCCGAGCTTTGTCGAGCAATGGGTCAGATAAGATGCTTTTAAAGTTAAAAGCCAATTCATCCATCTGATAATTGCGAGACACCTCGAATAATATCCGACTCTGCATCAGCAATTGTTCTAACTGTTGCTCAGCGGCAAAACTAGAACTTTTCTCCCGGTAGCTATCCAACCAGTTACGCATACTACGCGCCACATTATTCTGATTTAGATAACCAATGAGCAGCTTTTCTTGATCGAGCACTCTGAGATACCATTGGCTAGCCTCGAAAGTCAGGCAAAGTTTCTTGGCTTTTTGCAGGCTAACCATCGATTGTTGATAGAGGCCTTTGGAACGCAACACCTCTGATGCTTCCAACAGCCCCTGAATTTTACTCACAGTTGTACGGCCGTCATATAACTGGCGCAGCATGCGCAGAATGAGTTCATAAAGGAGGTACTTGGTCTTGGCGAGGCTCTTACTGAAGTTATACTTACGGAGCTTTCGGCGAAGCTTCTCTTCATCGTACACTTCTTGCCGGTCAACGGCATCGAAGAGCAACACATAATTATTAGAATCTTTACGGGCATGCTGGGTCGCGAACAATTTGAATTGTCGCTTTTCTGCCTTAGTCATAGACTTGATGAGATGATATAAATCTCTTTGGCAACGCATACCTTATAGGTTGAGGTTAATTTTGTACTTTTGTTAAAAAGAGAAAACTGCTCCCGAAGAAAGATTTTAGCCCTAATTCTGGATCAGTTTCCTCATTGCAACGGATACACACTTTAAAACTACTTTTCTTACGAATCCAAAGATAAATGCAAAGCGAAGGGTGAAAAAACCCGTAAATTTTGTAAAATTGGACTTCTAAGGTCTAAAAACAACACTTAGTCATGCCTTTTCAAAGGCCCGTTTCATCAAGCAAACCTCCATACCCATAAGCTATAAAAATTTGACTATCAGTAAATTACACTATCATCTTACAAAAAAATAGATCAAATTTCCAAAGCAATATTTTACAGTTCTTAAAGCTTGTTGAAATAGGAGTTCTAACCCCAAAAAAGCGCTAGAAATTAGTTATCAAAGGAAGCAAACAGCAAATGATTACAGGGAGAGACGAGCTGTTCAGTCTTATTCAGTCCATGAGTAAGTCCGAAAAGCGATACTTTAAAATGGAGGCCAAACGTAGTGGTGAGAAACGCAGCAGCAATTATCTCAAATTGTTCGATGCTCTCAATGATATGGATGAATACGACGAGGCTCATCTTCGTCATAAATTCCGCAAAGAGAAGTTTATCGATCATCTGCCTTCAGAAAAGCGCTATCTCTACCAGGCCATTCTTAAGAGTCTACGCCACTATCGTAGTGAGAAGTCCGCTAACGCCCAGATCAAAGAGATGATCCTGGACGCTGGCTACTTGCGTGAGCGTGGTCTTTATAGTCAAGCCTTAAAAATGCTCAAGAAAGCCCGCAAGCAGGCGGATCATTATCAGGATGCACTGGCACTTTTGGAGATTAATCTGATTGAGCGGGTAATTACATTACACCTTAAAGAAAAACGTTATGATGAGCAGTTAGGTGCATTGAAGGAAGAGAAACAAGGCTTGATAGATCAGTTAAGAGAAGAGTTTCACTACCTCGATTCTATGGATGACTCTATGATTAAAGTTATTCAGACGTTTAAGGTAAAAGATACTGCCAGCAAGGAATTGCTAAAATTAAAGGTTCAGGAATTAGAGCAACGTGATACTTCTTCAATGTCTAGTTACACGTTATATTATTATTACTCTTTACTCATCTTCTACCATGAACTTTTAGGTCAAGCTAAAAAAACAATAGGATATTGTCATCTACTGGTTGAATGGTGGGACGAACGCCCTCAAATCAAAGAAGAAAACTTTACAAGCTACCGAATAGCAATGTCCAATTTAATCAACTCCTATTACAGTAATAAGCAATTTAACGAGGTATTACCGCTTATTGAAAAGCTTGAAAGAGAAGAACCCAAAAATTTTCATGAACAAAGTATCCTTTTTCAAAAGGTTTCTATCACCAAGTTACTGTATTACATGAATGTTGGTGATATAGAAGGAGGCCAACAACTCATCGAGCATATTCAAGCAGAAATGGATAAATACCAATCCAATAAAAGTAGTAGTCTTTCCTTGATGGGTAATATTGCCATTTACTATTTCTCTACTGAGCAGTATCATCATTGTCTCACTTGGCTAAGTAAAATTATCAATGAGACACCAAAAGTCTATCGGCACGACATCCAATTCTTAAGTCGATTACTCAACATTATTTGTCATTTCGAAATAGGTAGTGATAGTGAAATACTTGAAAGCTTGCTAAGAGCCACTTATCGATTCAGCAGTCAAGAAACCTCTAAGCGCAAAAAGAAAAGTGAAAGGGGTTTCGAATTAGAAATTGTTAGCCGAATGAAGAAACTGCTGAATAGCCCTGATTATGAAAGAAAGAAAGTCCTAGAGGAATTACAAAGTTATCTAAAAGAAATAACACCGGGAACCAAAGCGATTCCCGGTGCCGATGAGTTACTTCTGTGGGTGAATAGTAAAATAACGAATCGTCCATTGATTGAACTCATTCGAGATGAAAATTACTAAACGATACTTTCCATCTTAAGCATTCCTCCATCCACGGAGATTTGGGCAGAATTTCCAGTACTTAATGGGAAACTCTGTTCTGCAGTACGTAAAGTACCATCAATATCTATCACTCCAATAATATACAACTCTTGGCTTGGTTCGTGATAGGTCAGTGTCAATTGACTACTAGCCAATGGTTCACTAAAAGTACTACCACTAGCTGGTGAAGAAGCCTTAGCGCACTGAAGGTTTCCCGTTGAGTCGAGTGAAACAATCAGACCATCCCCTGCCAATTCATCTTGATTCGTAACGTTCCCATTTTCGTCAATAATCATTAGCTGAGTCATGTCCGAAGACAAACAAATTGAATTTGCCATAATTACTTTAATTTTTAGAGTACTGAAATAATAGAAATACATAGCCTACCCTTACCAGGTAGTTCTTTTCATCGAAGAGCAATATTAATGGTGATGGTCAAGCCTGGTAAGGTCCTCTACTCTAATCTTGTTCAATATATGTTAGGTTAACTAAGGGGAAATGACATTTCTAATATTACAGTTTTGTATTATAAGTGCAAATTGTTTTTTTAAGAACATCGCATTCCCAACACGTAATCTATAATTACTATTTACTGATTTTCAACAAATTAAACTAAACTACCCTTCCATTCTCAGGCTCATTTTATCCAGCTAATTTTTACAAAATTCTACATATCTGAACCGCACACTCTTGGTTTTTTGGTTAAATTTGGCCTCATTATTCACCGATCCAAGCGATAGTGCTCAGTCTATTTCGAACCAATCAACTGGCCTTCAATCTGTTTCTCCTGGCTTACGTGCTGTTAGTCCGAGGTGCTATTTTCGTACAGCCTCCTCCAGAGATTCTATTACAAGATCAAGGGATTCTTAGCAACTTGATCTATCACCTAATCGGTACCAGTGGCCCGCTTTTTCAGATTACTGGCCTTCTGATCGTCTTTCTACAGGGCGTCCTAGTTAATGTCATTGTTGCTCGCTACCGAATGGCCCGTGAGATTTCTTTGCTCCCGGGTTTGTTCTACATTCTGCTGGCCAGCGTCATCCCGGAATTTCTATCTTTTTCGCCCTTGCTACTGGCCAATAGCTTTATCTTGTTGATGTTCTACGAACTCTTTGGCGTTTACCGCAAAAGCGACACCGCAGGTCAGATTTTCAATATTGGCTTTTGGATCGCCATGGCCAGTATGTGCTACAGTTCAACCCTCGTTTTCCTCCTGCTGGCTATTATTGGTATCGCTCAACTTCGTGCCTTCCGCCCGGGTGAGCTCCTCATTTTATTCATAGGTTATCTCGTTCCATTTTTTCTGGCGGGAACTTATTACTTCTGGTTTGATCAAATGGACTATTATTTCCAGACTCAGTTTGGTCAAAATTTTGGATTTCTGGATTTCCAAGCACCCGGTAACCTGGAATTATATATTAAACTCGGAGGGTGGGCTTTGATCATTCTCTTGGCGCTTGCAAGTTTTGGCAGCAATACCGCCAAGCGCAATATCCAGGCACAAAAGTATATTAGCATTCTGTATTGGGCGTTGTTGCTGAGTAGTTTTACCATCTTGTTCCAAGCACATCTGCAGCTGTCTCATTTGCTCATCACAGTACCGCCGCTGGCAATCTTCCTAGCGTTCAGTTTTCAACAGCTGCGGCCACAAATTGCGGAGACCTTACACTTGCTCCTGCTCGCCTTAGTGCTCATTTTGCAGTTTAAGCCCTTATTGCTCACTTAGCTTGCGAAATTCTCCTGCTTGGTAGCTATCTGTCGATTAAGATTTTCTTACTTTTGTACTTTCAAAAATCAATAGTTTATGAAATTCGGCGTAGTAGTCTTTCCCGGTTCCAATTGTGATGATGATATGATCCACGTTCTTGGTTCTGTTATGCAGCAAGAAGTGGTCAAACTTTGGCACAAAAACACGAGCTTACCTGGCTTTGAAAAAGGCGATTGCATCGTCTTACCCGGTGGCTTTTCCTACGGAGACTATTTACGTGCCGGTGCCATTGCTCGATTTTCACCAATCATGCAGGCCGTCATCGACTTTGCCAACAACGGTGGCTATGTTTGGGGCATCTGCAATGGTTTTCAAATCCTTTGTGAGGCCGGTTTGCTGCCCGGCGCACTCCTTCGCAATCACAACCAGAAATTCATTTGCAAAAATGTGTTTCTAAAAACGGAAACAACTAACTCGGCCATCACCTCACAATTAGCCAAAGATCAAGTTCTAAAAATTCCAATTGCACACGCCGAAGGACGTTATCACGCCTCCCATGCAGTACTGGATGAACTAGCGGCCAACGATCAGATTCTTTTTACCTACTGCGATGAGCATGGCCAGACCAATGCCGATGCTAATCCCAATGGTGCGGAGCGGCACATTGCGGGTATTTGCAATCAAGACCGTAATGTCTTTGGGATGATGCCTCATCCCGAGCGGGCTTCTGAAGTAACATTAGGCAATACGGATGGTCGACACTTATTCGAGTCGTTGCTTACCACAAGCGGTGTTTTATCTTAAAAGCTAATCCCTAATTCAGGAAAATCTAGCGTTCTTTTCATCTTCGGTTAAGAGTCGCTTTTCTGCAACTCTTACAAATCCACTCTGAGGAGTCTTAACAAGGCCTTATTTATTGTCGGATTTCTGTTAAAGATGATTTAAAAAGCGTTAAGGGACTTCTCCTCTGCCGAAATCTTTGTTAATTTGAAATTATTCCAAAGCTATGGCAGTGAGCATGGACTTGCTGCCATTTGTATTATCCGACACCTTATATTTCTATACTCATTAAGGAAGGGCGATTAAAATAGATTTCATCGTTTATTAAAAAGCTACTCCTTGCCCAAGAAAGCATGATTCTTGCGGGGCGATATGTTGTAGATTTTTAGTTGTCCGATTAGGGAATTTTCGGATACAGATTTAATACAAATGTTATCCGATTTGTTCTTGAATATTAAACCACCTAACACTAACTAACTAAACCTGATAATATGAGATTCACTTCGATGCTTCTCTTCCTATTCGGTATGATTTCCGTTAGCTCTGCCCAGGTATTTACGCCAGTAAAATGGGATACCGGCTACAAGCAGATCAGTGCTAACGAATTCGACCTGATCTTCACAGCTAAGATTGATGACGGCTGGTCGATCTATTCCCAATATCTCGAAAGTGACGATGGCCCGGTTCGAACGAGTTTCGAGTGGGACAATGGTGATCACTACAGCCTGGCTGGTAAAAATGCAGAAAGTGGCAATCGCAAAGAGGGCTATGATAAGGTCTTCGATATGAATGTAATTAAATTCAAGAAAAAGGCCATTTTTACCCAACGGGTGACCGTCAATGATTTATCTAAGCCGATCAGTGGCTATTTGACCTATATGACCTGTGATGATTCCCGTTGCTTACCACCTACCGACGTTGATTTCAACTTTGCGTTAAAAGCGACGCTCCCCGCCGATCAGGGTGCTGCGCAGCCTAAAACGGATAAAGCGGAGGGTGAAGTCGCAAGTGCTCCCGAATTATCAAAAGAACAAAACACGATCATTGCGGACAACAATAAAGCAGCTGTCAATTCTTCGGAAGCTGGCACACCTGAACTAAATGCCGGAGGCAATGGTGGAGGCCCCCTGACCCCAGTTATTTGGTCGGGAAGTGTCAAAAAACGCGCCGACGGTAACTACGAAGTCAACTATTCAGGGGAGATCATAGATGGTTGGTATGTTTATTCCCAGCACCAAGAAAGTGACGATGGCCCACTCCCTACTGAATTTCTCTACGATCCAGCGGATCATTATGAACTCGTAGGCGATACTAAAGAGTCAGACAATCTAAAAACAGTATACGATAAAGTCTTCGATATGGAGGTCGCCAAGTTTTCAAAAATGGTTACCTTCTCACAAGCAATCAAAGTCAACGATCCTAGTCAAGGAATATCCGGTTACTTCAGCTATCAAACCTGTGATGATACGAAATGTATCAAAGAAGATGTCGATTACTACCTTGATGCAGCCGCTGGTAAAGTCTACTTTAATGAAGCAGCTATCGCAATGGTCGATGCCGCTAAAAGTGGAAGCGGTGAAAACATTTCGGGTGATACCATCAACCAAGAAATTGGTAATATCTTGGTTACCTACAAAGATCCGGTCGGTGATTGTGGTGGCGAAGATCAATCTAGCAACAACCTTCTTTGGACCTTTATTTTTGGTTTCGCGGGCGGACTGATTGCCCTGCTTACACCATGTGTTTTCCCAATGATTCCATTGACGGTAAGCTTTTTCACCAAGGGCAGTAAAACCCGAGCAGAAGGGATTCGTAATGGTCTAACCTACGGTTTGTCCATCATTGTGATCTACGTTGCACTTGGTTTGTTGATCACCGCACTTTTCGGTGAAGAGGCCCTTAACCTCTTGTCGACACACTGGTTACCAAATCTATTGTTCTTCACACTGTTTATAGTCTTTGCCATTTCGTTTTTCGGTTATTTCGAAATCACCTTGCCCAGCTCATTGGCCAATCAAAGTGATACCATGGCCGACAAGGGTGGACTACTCGGGATTTTCTTTATGGCGGCTACTTTGGCGATTGTCTCTTTTAGCTGTACAGGACCAATTATCGGAACGGCTATCGTAGAATCGGCAAAGAGCCAGCTGGGGCCATTCACCGTAATGCTTGGCTTCTCTACGGCTTTGGCCTTACCATTTGGTCTATTTGCTGCCTTCCCGGCCTGGTTGAACTCACTGCCAAGTTCGGGAGGATGGATGACTTCAGTAAAAGTCGTACTTGGATTCCTGGAGGTTGCTTTAGCTCTGAAATTCTTCTCAGTAGCCGATTACCTCTACCACTGGGGTATCTTGAAATATGAACTCTTTGTTGGTCTTTGGGTCGTTATCGGCTTCCTGACTACGCTATATTTGCTAGGATTTATTCGCTTCCCACACGATAGTCCATTAAAGAAAATCGGTGCGGTGCGGGGTACTTTTGCGGCTGTTTTTGCAGCTTTGACGATTTACATCGCCACTGGTTTCACTTACAACGATGTGACCAAGTCCTACAACTCTCCTAGCTTGTTGAGTGGACTAGCGCCACCTTCGGTCTACAACTTTTTCTTACCAGAGCCTGAAGTAGATCCTGCAATTAAGGCAGAGTACCCGTCTTTCACTAAATGTGCGAATAACTTGGATTGCTTCAAAGATTACTACGAAGGATTGAGCTACGCGCGCGAAAATAACATGCCGATTCTCTTGGATTTTACTGGCTACGGATGCGTCAATTGCCGAAAAACAGAAGATCACATCTGGGTCGTTGATCCAGTCCGTAATAATATCGATCAGAATTTTGTCTTAATTTCACTCTATGTCGACTCGCGTGATCCACTGCCGGAAACCTTGATTTCCAAGCAGCGTAAAAACAAGATTCGAACTGTGGGTAATAAATGGGCCGATTTTCAGATCGTCAACTTTGCCCAGAACTCTCAGCCTTTATACGTTTTAATGAGTCCCGAGGAGCAGGTCCTTGCCCGCCCGGTAGGTTATATGCAAGGTTGGAGCGATTGGGAAGATTACAACGAATTACTGAATTGTGGCTTACAAACTTATCAGAAAATGAAGACGACGACGGGGATGAAAGAGTAATTGTTTCAACCTGTCCACTAATACTAAAAAAGGGCCGCTACGTTATTGTAGCGGCCCTTTTTTATGAGTGTAAAAATTTTACTTATTTCGGAATTCGTACCTGATAAGTCTTTTTACTCTTATTGGTTAGCTTAGAGCTGATCAACCACGGATTATATACTTTGAGCTGCCGGTAACTGATGCCATATTTTTGCGCGAAATCTCCCAAGTTTGGTATCCCTTCTTTGACTTCAACTTCATAAAAGCTATCCAGTGGAGGGTATTTATCCTTCTCGTCGATGAAAAAACCGAAAGCTTCGGGATCACTCATGATTTCTTTCAAAGCAAGGATACGAAATACATAGCGTGCCGTCTCCTGATTTAGATTGAGGTCGTAGTAGCTGGCGCCCCTTTGAACATTTGCTTCGCGATTGAGGCGACTACCGCCCATATTGTAGGCTGCCGCCGCCATGGTCCAACTGCCAAAGCGTTTTTTCAAGCTTTTCAGATATTTGCAAGCAGCAGTAGTTGATTTTTCAAGGTGGTAACGTTCATCCACTTCATTATTAACTTCCAAGCCATATTCACGACCTGTGCCTTTCATAAACTGCCAGACCCCCTTGGCACCGGCGGGCGAAACCGCATTGCTCAGATCACTTTCGGCGACCGCCAGGTATTTGAAATCTGCAGGCACTTCATTCTCGGCAAGAATACGTTCAATCACCGGAAAGAACCGCCGGGCGCGCTTCAAGTTGAGCACCGTATTGGAATGCCAATAAGCACTGCGCAGTAGCTCTCGATCCAATCGTTCACGAATATCAAATATATCAGTAGGGACACGTTCTTCCGCAAAGGAAAAAGGTTTATCTAAATCGATGCTGTGCACCGTTTGGGGCAACTGTTTATCTGAAACATCAATACTATCTCGGCTTGGAGTTAAATTGGATTCGTTACTATAAGCACTAAATAAGGTAAAACTACCAAAAGCAACCAGTACCAGAAGAAAAAGAGAAAGCGCTCGCCACATCATACTCTATTTTAAATATCAGTCAATATAATTTAAACCAGCTAATGCCGGGCCAAAGTATGAATTCGCCAGAAAATAAAATAGATATTCCCTACTTTTTGTACAACAGAAAGTAATCAGCCGTTAAATTATAATTCAGAGAACTCCTCCTATTTCAATTTACGGGGACGCTTAAAAATGGGAACCGTAGAGCAAGGCTCACCGTACATAATACTTTGCGCGAAGGGACGTAGCTTGCGGGTCAAGTCTACATAAGCAGCCGGAGGTACAGGCTTATCGCTACAGCCTTTGATCACGATACGTTTTTGCTCGTATTCAGCGCCATCGAGCTGTGCCAGTGCCTCCATAAAGCAAACTTTGTAAAAGTTTTCCTCGTCGCCTTGAAAGATGCGACGAGCGAAAGGTTCAGCGTATGCGGTCACCAACATGTAAGCCCAGATCGGTACGATCGCATCGGTAGAACAGTAAACGAGGAGATTTTTATCTTGATATTGAGACCAATCGTGTGCTTTAAGTGCTTCACGGAAATCCTTTTCTTTTAAGATGAGCTCCATGAATAGATAATCCTTCAAATCAAAGGTCGCGACCTCACCTTCCGGGAAGAAGTCTTCCAGATTTATCGTAATCAATCCACTTGCAGCAACGCGATTCACTAATGGTTTATCCATGATGATTGCAACTTTTATCGGCCATTCGGGCCTAAATAATTATTCTTCTTCCCCACTATCGCTGACCGGACTACCGCCCTCATCGGAGGCCTTATCATCTTCTCGTTGTACCTCCTCTTCGATAGGTGCCGCTTCACCGATTTCACTGTCGGGGGCTTTAAAATCTTTGGGCTTGGGTAAGTCTTTTAAACTTTTGATCCCAAAATAGTCCATAAACTTCTCCGTCGTACCATAAACGAGCGGTCGGCCGGGACCGTCACTTCGCCCAAGAATAGTAACAAGCTCCTTCTCTAATAGTTTCTGAATGGAATAATCGCAGCTCACACCTCGGATTTTTTCCATTTCACTCTTCGCCACCGGTTGCTTGTAAGCAATAATTGATAAGGTCTCAATAGCAGCGCGCGACAGGCGTTTTTTTGTCGTTTGCCGCAAATAAGTGCCCACCGTTTGGTGATAAGCCCCTTTGGTCAAAAATTGGAAGCCCTCTGCGATCTCGACCAATTCAAAGGCAAATTCCTGCGCTTGGTAGCGTGCTTTGAGTTGCTCAATCGCATTCAAAATATCTTCTTCTGCAAAAGTGGTTTCAAAAGTTTCTTCCAAACAACTCCTGATCTCTTCCTCCGTCACTGGATGCTCAGTCGTAAAAATCAAACTTTCAATATGTTGTGCCAGATATTCCACAGTCAATGTTTATGATTCTTTGAGCTGGCAAAATTACTCAATTTTGCAGATACCAAAGTGTGTTTATTTGGATTTTCAGCTAAATCAACTTGGATTGAAAGTTTACTCCCAGCACCGTTTCTCACGATTTTGAAAAGGCAGATCTCTTACGAGGCGCTTATAGGTAAGTTCATTATTCTGTGGGTTCTCTTCGGGATTGGCTTTTTGAAAATAGAAATCCGCTAAGCCCGACACGCCTTTCAGTTCGAAAGCAATATTGACCATACATACCGCCAATGATGAATCCACTTGTGGATTGATTGATAAATGCTGATCAATGGCCCGTTGATGATAGCGTGTAATCTGCTGGGATGTTGGCCGATTATAGTCAATTTCGTTCCATTCGGGATGATCGGGAACGTAGGTGACCACAAACTCATCCCCCTTTTCAAGGGGCATTCCATTTTCTAAGATGATGACGGGGGCTTCTTCCAAATCAGTTTCCGAAGAATAAGATTGGCCATCAACGATATAAAAATAGACGGCTTCAGAAGCGGACAACTCGGAAATACGTCCTTTACCTTCCTGCCCATTCTCGGCTAGCATCCGCTGCGCTACAGCTCCCCTACTCTGTTGTTTATTCCAATGGAGCAGTCCATAAACCGATAGTGCAATCACCACCAAAACACCTCCTAAAGTGGAAACACCTTGTAAAAAATGGCGCTTCTCGATCTTCTTGCGCATCCGATTTCGGGGGGTGTCCGCCGTTTTGTTAATCTCAAAACCGTAGAGGAACTGATTACCCTTTTTCTCGATTTCAATTTCGCAAAGCTGCTCATCGATGAAGAAAGAATAGGTTTTAGTGTCTAATACGCTGAAATCAATCAATAGAATACGTGCGTCACAATACACCAGCAAATGGCCACTCTGTGCACCGTGCATGAGTCCGACCTGGTGTTTCTTACCCTTGTCTGCCACATATGTCCAATTGACTTGATTCAAATCGTATTATTGTTTCATATTGATCGTTCTGACCGATTAAAATGAGGTAATAGAATAAATCGTTGGTAGCTAAGTCTTGTAAGTGTTTGGGGATGTGGGAAGGAGTCCCTTAATTTTATAATACAAATTCCATACAAAAGATACGCTCGCATCAACAAAAGATTTAATTTGTGTACTGCTTTAACACTTCAATGTGTCTTTGATACGGGTGAAATGAAGGACATTTCAAACAGATTGGACTTATGGATCAAATTGATAAAGACGCTTTACGTCAAAAAATCATTACTAAGATTGAACGAACCGAACGTAAAATCGTCGATCTCGAAGAAATGACACGCCCCATTGGCCCAGAGAATGCTATTGGTCGGGTAAGCCGAATGGATGCTATCAATAATAAAAGTGTAGCCGATGCCGCGCTGCGTACCGCTCGTGGACAGCTGGCTAAACTAAAAGTGGCCCTCTCTAAAATTGATCGCCCGGATTTTGGTATCTGTGCGATTTGTGAACAACCTATCCCCCCCGCTCGCTTGCTATACATGCCCGAGAGCAGTCGCTGTGTTCGTTGCGCCGAGCGATAAGCCTATCCGGAAAAAGAACAGGGCACCAACGTAAAAACTTACGCAGTACCCTGTATAACCCCAAAAAACCAAATGAAAACAATTTCTTTATTTAGAACCGATCATTAATCGGTTTGAATATCTTAACTAACACTTTTGTAGTTTATAATTCTCCAAATCGGAGTATAGTATTTATAAACAATCTTGTTACCTTTCGGTTGAGAAAAATTTGCTCATTTGCAAAATTCGACTTTAAGACGGGGGCCTTTTTACCAAGTCACATTTTACAAAAAAAAACAAATAACTCATGGGCGTACATCATCTAAATGCTAACAATTTTAACTAAAAGTTAAGCATTACGATGAGGAAATCACCTTTGATTATTTAAGTTAAACCTAATGGTTTAGCTGTGCAATGGGGAAATAAAAAATTAGAATCAAGCTTGAAAGTCAGAAAAAAAGTTGGTCAGCTTTATATCCGCTGAAATTTTATTCAGCTTAAGCTGCATCTGCTTCCAACAAGATGAATACATTTTTGATTCAAAGTGTTAAGGAAGTGTTAAAAAAACTTTTTTTATGACTATCTAGATCAAAATGGGAGTTGAACGTGGCAAAAGTAAAGAAAATATATATATGCACCAACTGTGGCAGCCAATCTCCTAAATGGATTGGTCAATGTCCCGCCTGCGGGGAATGGAACACCTACCAAGAAGAGGTGATTCAGAAGTTAACTAAACAAGAGGAGAAGCAACAAAGTTGGAAATCGAAAGGGAGTAGTTCTACACCACACCCTCAACCCATCGCCTTGCCTGAGATCCAAAGTGGACAAACGCAACGCTTGATCACCCCTGATCAAGAGCTAAATCGCGTACTGGGGGGCGGTATTGTCAGCGGCTCAATCATTTTGATTGGAGGACAACCGGGGATTGGCAAGTCAACGCTGATGCTTCAGGTGGCGCTGACGGTGCCTGTGCGTATCCTGTATGTCTCCGGCGAAGAAAGTGAAGAACAGATAAAAATGCGTGCGGATCGCGTCGGACAATTAAAGTCCAACTGTTTCATCCTCACCGAAACTAACACCAGCAAAATTTTATCCCACGCACAGCAATTAGAACCGGAGCTAGTCATTGTCGATTCTATCCAGACACTCTCGTCTCCGCATTTAGATTCGACGCCGGGCAGCGTGTCGCAGGTTCGAGATTGTGCGGGTGAGCTGCAGCGCTTTGCTAAAGAAACTAACATTCCGGTGATCATCATCGGACACATCACCAAGGATGGTTCGATTGCCGGGCCTAAATTGTTAGAACACATCGTCGATGCCGTCCTTCAGTTTGAAGGAGACCGCAATTACACTTACCGTATCCTGCGCACGATCAAAAATCGTTTTGGCTCCACCGACGAAATGGGTATCTACGAAATGCAGGCCAGTGGTCTGCGCGAAGTAGCAAATCCGTCGGAATTGTTACTGTCACAAACGGACGAAGATCTGAGTGGTAGTGCCATCACCGCCACCATGGAAGGGATGCGGCCGATGCTAATTGAAACGCAAGCTCTGGTCAGTACTGCCGTTTATGGTACACCGCAGCGTACCGCCACTGGTTTTGATTTGCGTCGACTGAGTATGCTGTTGGCCGTGCTGGAAAAACGTATGGGCTTTGCTTTTGGTCAAAATGATGTTTTTCTGAACATCGCCGGAGGAATTAAGGTCGATGACCCAGCTATTGATCTGGGTATCGTAGCTGCGCTGATCTCTTCGCTAGAAGATGTAGCTATTCCGCGCGACACCTGCTTTGCGGGTGAGGTCGGTTTATCTGGAGAAATACGGGCGGTCAATCGCATTGAACAGCGTATCCAGGAAGCCGATAGATTAGGCTTTAGTCAAATATTCATTTCAAAATACAATACCAAAGGGCTCGATACCGATCGTTACGCTATCGATATTTTCACACTGGGTAAAGTAGAAGAATTATACCGCGCTTTGTTTCAGTAGTTTTTCGCAACTAAGCCCTCCCTTATTGCGTTTTCTATAAAAACGGTCGCAATGTCTCTAACTGATCACAAAGCTTCAAACGAGCATCCAATCATTCTCTTTGATGGGGTTTGCAATCTGTGCAATGCCAGTGTTCAGTTTATTATCAAACGTGACCAGCAGGCCAAGTTCCGCTTTGCGGCCCTCCAATCCGAATTCGGCCAAAAGATACTAGCCAGCCAAAATCTGGATACCAGTGAATTGCGCACTTTTATTCTGGTCGACGGCGATAAGGTACATCTTCGCTCTACTGCTGCGCTCGAAGTCGCCCGCCGAATGAACTGGCCGTGGAAACTACTTTATGCCTTCATCATTGTCCCGCGCCCTCTGCGCGACGCCATTTATAATTTCATTTCCCGTAACCGTTACCGCTGGTTTGGCGCACAAGAATCTTGTATGATGCCCACACCAGAATTACGCGCCCGATTCCTCGATAGTTGAGCCTTTCCTAAAAGTTTTGAAATTGCCACAAGTCTATTTAATTTCGCACGGCCAATCGGAACCTTTATGTGTCGTTCTTACGTATTGGTACCAAGGTTGAAGTAAGAACTTGATTCAGCCTATTGACAATCAATTTTTAACTATTCACAATTTAAATCAGCATGTCCAGAAGAACTGAAATTGCTACCGTACTCCAATCACCAGAGGTGGGGACCAAGGTCACCGTCATGGGGTGGGTGCGTGCTTTCCGCTCCCGACGATTTATCGCCCTCAACGATGGTTCAACGATCAATAATTTGCAAGTTGTTGTTGATTTTGAAAATTTCTCGGAGGACCTGATTAAGCAAGTCAGTTTCCATGCCTGTATTAAAGTGATAGGACAATTGGTGGAATCCCAAGGTAGCGGTCAATCGGTAGAGTTACAAGCCGAAGAGATCGAGATTCTGGGGGCTTCTGATCCAGAGGCCTATCCGTTGCAGCCCAAGCGCCAAACGATGGAATTCCTCCGTGAGAAGGCGCACTTTCGCATGCGTACGAATACCTTTAGTGCCGTTTTCCGCATCCGTCACGCTATTGCTTTTGCCATTCACAAGTACTACAACGATCATGGCTACTACTATATGCATAGCCCGATCGTTACCGGTAGCGATGCGGAAGGCGCCGGCGAAATGTTCCGCGTCACAACACTCGATCCGGCCAAACCGGCTCTTGACGAAAATGGCGAAGTGGACTGGAGCGCCGATTTTTTTGGCAAAGCCACTAACTTGACCGTATCGGGGCAACTGCAAGCCGAGATCGGCGCCTTAGCGCTTGGTAAAGTATATACCTTCGGCCCTACATTTCGGGCGGAGAACTCAAATACTTCCCGCCACCTCGCTGAGTTTTGGATGATCGAGCCGGAAGTTGCCTTTTATGATATCCACGACAACATGGATCTTGCCGAGGATTTTTCTAAATACTTGATCAACTATGTTTTAGAAAACTATCCCGACGATCTGGCGATTCTGGATAAGCGTATTCAGGATTTAGAGAAGCAAATGAAAAAAGAAGATCGCCGTCCGATGGGATTGATCGATACTTTACGCTTCGTGGTTGATAACGATTTTGAACGGATCACTTACACCGAAGCGATTAACATTTTGCGGAGTTCTAAGCCTTTCAAGAAAGGACGTTTTGAATTCGAACCCAGCTGGGGGAGCGACCTCCAAGCGGAGCATGAGCGTTGGTTGGTGGAAAAGAAATTTCAGAAGCCCGTTATCGTTCGTGATTATCCCAAAGACATCAAAGCCTTTTATATGCGGATGAATGATGACGATAAGACGGTAGCGGCGATGGATGTGCTCTTCCCCGGCATTGGCGAAGTCATTGGTGGATCACAGCGGGAAGAACGACTTGATATTCTCGAGTCGCGAATCAAAGAAATGGACATTCACGCCGAGGAATTGTGGTGGTATCTTGACCTGCGCAAGTTCGGTGGTTGTCCACACGCCGGCTTTGGATTAGGTTTCGAGCGAATCGTTCAGTTCATCACTGGCATGGATAACATCCGAGACGTTATTCCTTTCCCACGTACACCGGGCAAGGCCGAATTTTAACCTTCCAGAAGGTGGATCATGAAGTCTGATGATCCACCTTCTTCTTTCACCCTAAAACCTATCTCGTACTTCGGATGTTCAACAGAGGACATTAAACACGAAATTCACATTTTAACTCTATGCTGGAAGTACAACACCTGACGAAAACATACCAAAGTGGTAATCGCCAACTCACCGTTCTTGATAATGTCAGTTTCGCGATTGAAGCGGGGGAAACCTTTTCTATCGTCGGGCCTTCTGGTAGTGGCAAAACCACTTTGCTAGGGCTTTGTGCTGGTCTGGATCGGGCGAGCAGTGGCTCGGTCATCCTCAATGGCATCCGTCTGGATGAGCTCAATGAGGACGAGCGCGCGGCAGTCCGCAACCAATACGTTGGTTTTATCTTTCAGAATTTTCAACTCCTCCCTACTCTAACCGCACTGGAAAATGTTATGGTGCCACTTGAGCTACGCGGCGAACGTAATGTCAGTAAAATAGCGATGGAATTACTGGATCGTGTTGGGCTGGCCGCACGCCACCATCACTACCCTAGCCAATTGAGCGGTGGCGAGCAGCAGCGGATTTCTCTAGCTCGTGCTTTTTCAAACCGCCCGCGCATTCTCTTCGCCGATGAGCCTACCGGTAATTTGGATGAAGAGACCAGCCAAAAGGTCGAAAGCTTAATCTTCGACCTTAATAAAGAAGCAGGAACGACCCTCGTTCTGGTCACCCACGATCTGGAGCTGGCCCGCCGTACCAATCGCATTATCCAATTGAAAGGCGGAAAACTGGTCAGCGAATCCTACGCCTAGTCTTCTACTGCTTTTCAAAGAGGAAGCCGGATCACCTGCTTGGATGACCCGGCTTCGCCAGAATTATAATCTCATGAATTTTTCCGCTAATGATATGAAGTTAGCGGGCTGTTATATGCTTTGCTAAAATCTAGTCTACGATTATTTTGCCAGTTCCCCAGATCACATGTTCCGCTTCGAACTTGTAAATGTACATCCCAGAGCTTAGCCCATCGCGATGCAATTGGAAATATTGGCTATTCACCGCCTCTCTGCGAATCAATCGGCCTGACAAATCAAAAATGTTGAAATAGAGGTTTTCAACAGGGAGCCCCTCTATTTCAAAGGTTGTGAGATCGGTGAATGGGTTTGGATAAACCCGAATGTCAAGACCCGGAAGAAAAACTTCCTGATCACTGACGATTATAAATTCAGACCAGTCCATACCTGCGACCTTGTGGCACACATTTCCGGTATTTTCTGGTTCGTCGTAATCAAAATAGACAGCGGCAACATTCTTAATCACACTTCCAATGGAATTATCAGGTCTTTGGGAGATCCGGTATTTGATAAACCCATGAGATTGCGATTCGTCAGCGCTACTGTCCACTAACATTATGTTATTAAAGGTGAACTTTAGAATACCTTCGCCGTAGACTTCGAACTCGAAGTCGTGGCTACTCGCTCCCAGACGCACCGTTTGTGGGTCGAGGAAAGGAGATAAGGTATCGCGGATCACCACCCTGATTGCCGTATCGATTCCAGTGTTTTGGAACTTAATATGATATTTCAAATCGGTGTCGGCTGCGATTTCTGCTTCATCGCCATAGCCTTTGGGATAGCCCCTCTTTAATTGAGTCGGGTTAGAATCGATAAGGATGCTTTCTTGAAAATCGGTTGAGAGAAAATGATCGTAATCATCTTCCGGTAATTGCGTATGAATGCCGGTTGTATACGGTCCACCACCCACTTCGCAGCCTTCAACAGCTACAGTAGGGCGGCTATCTCCGGGATGGCCTTCGACTTGCTCAGCCACCAAACGATACGTGCTACCGTTGGCCGGGAATGATACCCGAGTGATCTCACCGCTTTCGAGTACGGGACCATCAGGTTCTTGCAAGCCCATCAAAATATCTTCTACTACGATGTAGTTAACGCCCTCTAACATGCTCTGGATACCCACATTCTGTAACTCAAAGTGTACAGAATCACCATCACAATACCCATTTACAGCTACACTAGCGCCACTCCAAGCGGGATCATCAGGCAAGCAAATATCATCGGGGGTGATGCGTGCTTTGAGGCCGTGTACGGCACCCTGTGGCGCATCACAATCGGTGTTGAATCGAATCGTAAAATCTTCGCATTGGCCCACGGCCAAGTCTGTAACACTGAAAGTGTATAAACTATCGTTGAGCTCTACCAAACTGGCACCAACGACACTGAGGTATTCCAAATTGGCGGCTACCACTACTTCTACCTCCACTCCAGTGGCCAGCGTCGTCCCGTGGTTGCAAAAGTCAACTTGGTATTCGGCTTCGGCACAAGCTTCAATGAAAGTAGCTGAAACATCTACCTCCAGATCGGTACAGTCAATATCCGGCCAGATAGCGAAGTTGCGCACCAAAGTATCGTAAGAAGCCGGAAAGTCCACGAGATAGCTCTCTACGCAAGATTGCCAATAATCATTGGCCCGTGCGACCGTCACCTCGTATTGTCCTGGCTCTACTCGGATGCTATAGTTACCGGCGGCATCCGTTGCGCCGTAAAAGGTTTTTTCATTGCCTTTGGCCACTACCACCCAATCGTGGATGCCTTCTTCATCGCCATCCAGCTGGCAATCGTTGACCAAATCGTAGAATACTTCTCCGGTGATATAGTTGGTCAGAACGACACCTTCCGCGTCCGTTTTGATCAACATTAAGTCCGGAGACGCCAATAAATCCGTAGCGGAATTACCTGCGACCAAGAAGCCGCCATCTTTGCGGGTAATGATTGAGCTTCCGAAATCAGCAAACTCTCGACCGTACTGTACATCCCAAATGATATCGCCATCCGTATCAATCTTGACCAATGTAGCTTGGATATCCAAAGCAGACACTTCAATGGTTCCAGTGAGTACGTAGTTGCCGTCAGCTGCTTCGGTGATGCCGAAGGCCACTTCGGGTAACGCCCCACCAAAGCTTTCAAGCAGCGTCACTTGCGCTGAGGTGCCTTGGTCCGTTAAACGGACAACATAAAAGTCACTGTTCACGCTGTTGGTCCGACCGGCGATCAAATATTGACCATCTGACGTACGGATCATATCGTAGGCAATGTCATTTGAAGATCCACCGTAGTTTTCCGCCCAAGCGATTGATTGGTCTGTCCCATCTATTTTAACGACGTAGACATTACTATTTTCATTCTCTCCGGTAGCACCGGCAATTATAAAGTCACCATCCGGGGTTTCTAGTAAAACCCGACCTTCATCATTTTCTACACTTCCAAACCCAACTTCCCAATCGAGATTACCATCTACATCGGTTTTAATGATGTAAACATCCCGATTATCCAAGATCGTACGAGAACCCGTAATTGCGTAACCACCATCAGCCGTAGCAATCACCGACAAGCCACGATCATCCTCCACAGTTCCGAAAGAAGTCTCCCACTCAAAATTACCGAGGGAATCTACTTTCGCCATGTATACATCCCGCTGGCCAAACATACCACCACCGAGCGTTTCTCCAACGACTACAAATCCGCCATCGTGGGCTTCAGTGATGCCATATCCAAATTCAAATGCTAAAGCCGAACCAATCGTCTGCTCCCACAAAATGGTGCCATCTACATCGGTACGGAGTAAATATATATCGAAGCCACTGGCAGGTGCGGAGTTGGTATGACCAACTGTAATGAACCCTTCATCACGGGTTTGCAGCACCTTATTGGCAACATCTTCGTTATTACCTCCATAGTAAAATTCCCATCCCTGGGCCTGGAGGGCCTGCGAAAAAAGAAAAAGCCCAATAGCTATCAGGAGGGGGAGTTCCCGATGGCTATTGGTACGCTTTTTTATATTCACAGATCTCATGAAAATTCGATTGAAGTAATACATATTGATTACGTTACAAAAATGGTGTAGTTTCTCTCTAAGAACAAAGACAAAAAAAGGCATTTGTTGAGCACTTTTTTACCTATTTTAAAATAATACTTTTTAAAAAACACTAATTATCAACAACTTACAATTACAATAGTGGCTCGAATATTGTATTTTTGTTGAAAACATTGTCGTTTTTCGATATGAAAAAAAGTCTACTAGTTCGCATTTTAAGGACTTGTTCTAAAAAAGAAGTGCGCGATTTGCGCAAATGGCTGCATTCTCCGGCGCATAATCAGCGCCAGGATGTGGTCGATTTGTACGAATATCTGGTACTTGATCAGCATTTACATAACGATGAGCAACTCGAAAAGGCTACTGTCTTTCAAGCGATATTCCCCAAAACATCCTATTCTGATGCCCGAATGCGCCAAACCATCTATTTCACGACAAAATCTGTAGAAGCGTTTTTCATCTATCAGGAAGTTCAGCAAGATCAAGTTCATGCCCAAACCATGCTCAGTAGTGTATACCGAAAGCGCAAACTTGATAAGCCTTTTCAGAAGAATATCCGGGAAACCCAAAAGCTCCAGACGCAACAGGAATATCGCAATGGTCAGTATCTGCGAAATGAATATTTCATTCAACAAGAAGAATATTATTATCTCAGCGGGGTCAAGCGATTAGAATTGAACTTGCAGGAGATGTCAGATGCGCTGGACGTCACCTATATCGCGGATAAACTCCGGCAAAGCTGTCTGATGCTAGCCCACCAGGCGGTATATAAAAAGCAGGCCTACCGGATTGGTATGCTAGATCACGTCCTCGAAGCAGTGAAAGGGGGAGAGTTCTTAGAACATCCGGCTATTGCCATTTACTACTACAGCTACATGGCACAAACGGAAAAGGAGGATGAATCCCATTTCCTAAATCTTAAACAAGAAATCACTCAGCACGGGCATTTGTTTCCCAAGTCAGAAATCCGCGACATCTACCTCCTGGCGATCAATTATTGTGTGGGGCGAAGCAACGCGGGCATGCCCCATTATCTGCGAGAACTCTTTGAGCTATATCGATTAGGGCTGGAGACTCAGGTACTGATGAACGAAGGCATCCTGTCTCGCTACACTTTCATTAACATCGTGACCAATGCCACCCGGCTGAAAGAATACGATTGGATTGCTTCTTTTATTGACACTTACAAGCCTTACCTGGAAGATAAGCATCGAGATAACTTTGTGAGCTACAGCCAGGGGCGCCTGCACTTTGAAAGAAAGGATTACGATCAGGCGCTGCGCTTGTTTGGGCAAGTCGAATACGATGACATCCTGCTCAACCTCAACGCCAAGATGATGATGATCAAGATGTTCTACGAGCAGGATAATCACGATGTTTTAGAATCCTTTTTGGAAAGCACCCGGGCTTATTTGGGGCGAAAGGATGTCGTGGGTTACCACAAGGCCAACTATCGCAACATCATCCGCCTTACCAAAAAGCTAGTCAAAATTAATCCCTACAGTCGAGCACAAAAGCAAAAGCTTAAAGTAGAAATTGAAAAAACCAATCCGTTGATTGAGCGGAAGTGGCTGTTGGAGCAATTAGCCATCCTAGGGTAATAAAAAATCCGCTGAAGGAATTGCACAAGGCAAAACACCAGCGGATTATCTCTTGCTTAATCAGGAAATAGTCTATTGAATAACAATTTTTCCAACACCTATCAACTGCCCTTCAGCTTCCAGGCGATAGGTGTATACACCGGCAGCTAGTCCTTTACGTTGCAACGTAATCGTTGATTGATCATGTCTTTCCAAGCGTAGCTGACGACCAGCAAGATCATATATATAAAGCGTATACATTGTCGTTTCGTAGCCTTCAACCTCTAATGTTGCTGCCTCCACAAATGGATTTGGGAATACATTTACGTTTACTCCGGGCACATATACTTCCTCACTACTGACCGTCACAAATTCATAAGCCACAGTATGTAAGGTTTGGTTGGTGAGAATGGGCGCGTTGAAATCAAAAAAGATATTCGCTTCGTTATTAATCACCGTGCCCTCCTCTAAGTCAGCCCGCTGGGATACACGGAATTTTACAAAACCAATCGACCCGGCTTCGTTGGTGCTTTCTGGTGGCAATTTGATTTGATCAAAAGTGAACACCAATTTTCCATCACCAACGATTTGAAAAGTATAGGGGAAGCTACTCGCACCGGGACGAACGGTTGTAGGATCAAGTTCTGCAACCAGCTGATCTTCCACAATGACGACAAAAGCCGTATCGTTGCCAAGGTTTTGAAAGCGGATGATGTACTCAATATCTTGATTTGCGGCAATGAAATGCTCTACATCATAACCGCTGGGGTAACCGCGCTTATCATTGGGATCATAAGGTGCAGTGCTTTCCTGACAATCAATTGAAATAAACGGATCTGCATCATTCTCTGGCAACTGTGTGTAATAACCAATACTAAAATCACCATCGCCATCTGCATCACACCCTTCAATCACGATAGCGGGCATACTATTGCCAGGGTGCCCGTTGGCTTGTTGTGCTTCAAGTCGGTAGGTACTCCCATTCGCAGGAAACCCAACATCTTCCGTCTGGCCAGAAGCTAATAGAAATAGCCCGGAATCAAACATAATGTTGTCTTCAATTACAATGTATTCTCGTGGCGCTCCTTCCATGTCCTCTCCGACATTAATGATCTCAAAGATGACTTCCGTTCCAGTACAATTGGCAGTGAGCTCAATACTCGAACCATCCCAGCCCGAAGTATCCGGCAAGCAAAGAGAATCCGGGAAAATATGTGCCTCCATGCAGAAGGTTTGCCCGATGACGATAGCATCACAGGATTCCGCCAGTGTCACATCAATTGTAAAGTCGCCACAAACTCCAACGGGTACGGTTCCCAAATCAAAGGTATAAACGTTACCGACAATAGACGTCGGAGTGATAGATGCCCCCAAATAAGTATACAGCGGATCAATGGTGACTTCCACATAGACATCAGTCGCATCCTGGGTACCATAATTACAATAATGCACATAATAATAAGCGTCCATACAATGGCGGACCACCGGAGTTGAAATATCTACATACATACCCGGACAATCCGTCAGGGATTGCGTTGGGAAATCACTGACAACTGTATCTCCTAAAGCCACCGAAAAGGAATAAGGATTGATACAGGCTTGCCAATACGGAAGAGGATAGATCAGTTCTAAATCATAATCTCCCGTGTCCACTTCCATTAGATAATCACCATTGGCATCCGTCACGGCGTAGAAATCATCCTCTCCATCGGCATAAACAATCCAGCCGGCCAAGCCCATTTCGCCAGCATCCGGTAGACAATCTGTATTTAGATCATGATAGACATTGCCTTTGAGTTGGTTAGCGAAGATATCACCGTTCGCATCAGTGCGCCATAAAACGTAGGTCATATCAGTGGTATCCCCGATCGCTGAGGCGGAATTACTAAACAGATAGCCTCCTGTCTCCGTCGGCACCATATTGATGACATATTGCTGCCAATAAAGATCAGGCATATTGTACGCTACCGTCTGTAGTATGTCTCCAGTATTTGTAACTTGGTAATATCGGACATAAAGTCCATCTTCAAAAGTAGATCCTACAAAGGAATAAGAGCCGTCATTATTGTCGATTAGTTCCGCTGGAAAATCCTGAATATCCGGGAAGTTATTATTCGACAAAAGATTGCCTTGTTGGTCCGTTTCGAATAAAATCACACCACCCTGAGCGTTATCACCCAAAAATACAAGTCGACCATCTGCCAATTGTTTATGATTGCGAACTACCCCATTAATGGAAGTATAATATTGTTCCCATAATAATTCTCCCTGAGTCGTTATCGCTTTAAAAAAAGGATGGTGATTTCCGGTAGAAAATTGTCGGCCAATCAACAGAAGGTTCCCATCATTCATTCTGAGAACTCCGGTAACATACATATTGCCCAGATTAATATTATTGGTTATATCCATGCCATTTATAGTGTTCCCATTGCTATCGATTTCCTTCAGAAAAACGGTACTTCCACCCCCCCCTGCACCATATTCAACCTTGTATACCCCCCCCATCTCATTTACAGCAACATAATCAAATACTAAAGAGGTTGTTGATTCGTTTTCCCAGACGATATTACCGTCCTCATCAAATTTTTGAACGGTTCCTACATGGTCCATCAAATAATACCCATCAGATAAGTTACCTGCCTCGTAAATTGTGGTCTCGGATTCAGCATATTCAATCCAGAGCACGTCACCCGATCCATTTATCTTCATAATATAATTTGCGATCTCTCCGGTACTTATTAATTCTGCACTTCCTACACCAAAGTAATTACCGTTGGCTGCAGTTATCAGCTCCATGGGGGCTCCGATAGGTCTTAAGTTATCGCCCAGATCATAGAGTCGATTCCACCCCTGGGCATTCGTCAAAGCAGGTAAGAGCAAGGCTAATAAAACATATAAAACCCTATCTAACAACCCCTTACGCATTAATAAAATAGTTTCGTTTTTCATATTATTTGTACTTAAAAATGATCAAATGAAATATCAATTCAAGCGATGTACATCTGCCTACACTACAAAATTGACAAATGTACAAGCCGAATAAAAGAACACTTTGCTTTAATTGTTGAAATTTCATTTTGAAAAAACCATTATAAATCAGTACTTTAAATTTAAAAAATGTTCGGAAGTAAATTATACCGACTCTTTAATACTTTGGCGACAAATCAACGGTTGATGCTTCGGCGATTTGTACAATCCCCTTATCACAACAAGCGGGAGGACGTCAGGAGATTGTACGAATACTTACTCGACCACTATCGACAAGTTGAAGCCTTAGAAAAGCCACGTATTTTTGCCTTCATCTATCCCGAAAACGATACTTATGACGATGCATTGTTGCGACAGTTATACACACAACTCCGCCGAACAATTGAAGCCTTTCTGATCCACGAAGCCATCAAAAATGATCCTGGTACCGCGCAACTGCTCCTCGCCGAAACCTACCGTCGCAAGAAAATGGATCAAAACTTCCAGCAAATCACCAAGCGAAACGCTCGCGCCCTGGAGCAATCCCCTCAACGAGACGCGAGCTACCACGAACGCACCTACAAATTGCTCCGGGAAGAATACACCTTCGCGGCCGCTAAAGGTCGTGTCGTCCCTCTGAATTTACAAAAACTCAACGACGCACTCGACCTCCAATTCGCCGCCGAGAAACTTAAGCGGGCCTGTATGACCCTGGCCCATCGCAATGTCTTTTCGGTGGACTACACCCTTGAGTTAGTGCCGGCAATTCTAGAGCTTTGCGAGCGCAAGCAATGGCTCCACTTCCCAGCCATCGCGGTATACTACCACGCTTATCGCGCTTTTACGGAGTCCGAGTCGATGCACTTTGTCGCACTAAAGCAAACCATTGTCAACTCCACCGAGCAATTCAGCAGCGAAGAGTTACAAGATATCTTTCTCTTTGCCATCAATTACTGCATCCGGCGGATGAACGACGGCGAAGAGCAGTACGTCGCGGAAAGCTTTGAGCTTTACCAATTGGGGCTTCAGCTTGATATTTTCGTTCTGGAGGGTTTTATCTCGCGCTTCACTTACAAAAATATTGTGTCGGCGGGCCTGCGGTTAGAACAATACAATTGGGTCGAGCAATTTATCTTTAACTATCGTGACACTTTGTTACCAAAATATCGCGATAGCAACTTCAACTACAATCTCGCTAAGCTCCACTTCAGCCGAGGGCATTACGAACAAGCTATGGCCTCATTGCGGCATGTTACCTACGACGATCTCTTTTTACAGCTTGATACTAGAAACATGCTGGCCAAAATCTACTACGAGCTAAAAGAGTTCGATGCTTTGGAATCTTTGCTCGATAGCCTTCGCACCTATCTTACCCGAAAGCGAGTAATTGGTTATCACCGCAATAACTATCGCAATTTCATCCGCCTGATGTCCAAGTTGATCCGTTACAATCCCTACAGTGAACACGAACGGGCAAAGTTGCGCATTGAGATGACGGAAGCCAATCCACTAACGGAGCGGGAGTGGCTGCTGCGCCAACTAAAGAATTGATCAGTGATTATCTTACCTTTGCCACAACCAAGATGATAATTAACTGTTGAAAGAAGCATTATGATCATTTACAACGTAACGGTAAAAATTGAGCGCAAATCCCACGCAGACTGGCTAGGATGGATGCGTGGGGTTCACATCCCTGATGTCATGGCGACGAGATTGTTCGAAGAGTACAAAATCTGTCGAATTTTGCACGAAGAACCAGAAGGTGTCACTTACGCCATCCAATACTTTTGTAAAGACATGAAAACATTCGAGCGTTACCAGCGCGAACACGCCAAGCGCCTGCAAGCGGACCATACCGAACGCTACAAAGACCGCTTCGTCGCTTTTCGCACCTTAATGGAAGTGTTGTAGGGAAAGAGTTCGTTTGCCTTGAAGAATTTACGCGCCATTTTGCTATTGTTCCTAGCCAATTCCATTTCTGGGATTGCTCAGGGTATTAGCATGATCGCCATCCCTTGGTATTTCGCACAACAGCAAGACACCCAACGCTTCGGTTTAATTTTTATCATTGCTAATATCCTGTCATTAGTTTGGGTACCCTATTGTGGTGTTTTCATTGATCGCTACAATCGCCGTAATATCTTCCTCATCATGACGGTAGCCTCGGGCTTGCTATTAGGCGGTGTTGCGCTTTACGGTTATCAAAGTGGTGCGTTGCCCTGGTATGCCGTAGCGGCCGTTTTTGCGTTTACTTTTCTAAACTACAACCTTCATTATCCTAATCTATACGCTTTTGCCCAAGAGATCACGGAGCCCCGGTACTACGGCCGGGTAACATCTTTGATTGAAATACAGGGTCAATTTGCCAGCATGTTGGCCGGGGCGGGAGCAGCGATGCTTTTGGAAGGAACGACTGATGGGCAACTGACCATCTTTGGGATGGTGATGGAGCTGTCTTGGCAGATTGAGCCTTGGTCGATCACCGAGATTATTGCTATGGATGCTTTGACTTATGGTCTCGCCTTTAGCTTAATATTATTAATTCGTTATCAGCCCATTGCCGAACGGAAAATAGAGACTGGCAGTCTTTGGCAACGCTTAAAGGTAGGCTATCAATACCTAGTTGAACAACCCGGCATCTTCATTTTCGGCATTGCTTCCCATTCTATTTTTGTCACCGTACTAATCACGTCTTATTATCTCGGAGCCATCTATACGAAAGAACATTTACAAACCAGCGGTGCCGTCTTCGCCAGCTCTGAGCTTTTCTTTGCTTTTGGGTCACTGATGGCCGGGCTAGCCATCCGCGCTATCTTCCGACGAGTCAATATTCCGCTTTCCATCATTATGATGACGGCAGCAACGACCTTACTCTTTGCCATTCTTACGTTAACCAAACAGGTTTGGATATTTTACATTGGGAGCTTTTTATTAGGCCTATCAAATGCCGGTACCCGCATCCAACGTATCGTTTATCTATTCAGTACCATTCCCAACCAAATTTACGGCCGGGCGACCAGTGTATTTCGACTCATTAACATCCTCTTTCGCATCAGTTTCTTGTCTTTATTCGCCCTTTCATTTTTCCACGGCAGCGAGGGTATTGCTTATGCCTACGGTAGTTTGGGGCTCTTTCTTTTCATTACTTTGACAATTTTACTTTTCCATTACAGAAATTATACAATCAAGGGTCAACCCTAAGCTCATCGTTTTGTTGAACAAGATGCCCGAAAGCTAATTATAGCAACAATGCCATCAAATTTGCGTAATTTCGCTGCCAGGCATTTTTTTTGCTATTACACTACATTTAATAGGTACTTAAAATCCTAACCAAAACCATGATATTCGAACTTTCAGAAGAACAATTAGCCGTCCAGGCGGCGGCACGCGACTTTGCACAGAAGGAGCTCAAACCTGGAGTCATTGAGCGCGATAGTAAAATGATCTACCCCACTGAACAGGTCCGTCAAATGGGAGAACTTGGCTTTTTAGGCATGATGGTCTCTCCGGAGTACGGCGGTGGCGGAATGGACTCTGTATCCTACGTACTAGCTATGGAAGAAATTTCCAAGATTGACAATTCTTGCTCAGTGATTATGTCCGTCAACAATTCACTGGTTTGTTGGGGAATCGAAACCTTCGGCACAGAAGAACAAAAAGCAAAATACCTTCCAAGGTTGGCTAGCGGTGAATGGATTGGCTCTTTTTGCCTATCAGAGCCCGAAGCAGGTAGCGATGCCACCAGCCAACGTACGACGGCGATCGATAAAGGCGATCACTATCTCCTCAACGGTACTAAAAACTGGATCACTAACGGTGGTACATCAAAACTGCACTTGGTAGTCGCTCAATCCGATTTGGAAAAAGGGCACCGCGGTATCAATGTATTTATTGTAGAAGCTGATTCGGATGGTGTTTCGATTGGTGCAAAAGAAGACAAGCTGGGTATTCGCTCTTCGGATACGCACACGATTATGTATACCGACGTGAAAGTTCCTAAAGAGAATCGCATTGGTGAAGATGGCTTTGGCTTTAAGTTCGCAATGAAGGTGCTTTCTGGTGGTCGTATCGGAATTGCAGCTCAAGCTCTGGGCATTGCAGCCGGCGCCTACGAATTAGCAGTTGATTATTCCAAAGAACGCGCGGCCTTCGGTAAGCCGATCAGCAAGCACCAAGCGATTGCGTTCAAATTGGCCGACATGGCTACCGAAATCGAAGCGGCTCGCCTGCTGGTGTACCGCGCGGCCTGGATGAAAGATCAGCATATGAATTACGACACCGCTAGTTCCATGGCTAAGCTTTACGCCTCGGAGGTGGCCATGCGCCAAACCGTAGAAGCCGTACAAATCCACGGTGGCTATGGCTTTGTGAAAGAATACCACGTAGAACGCTTGATGCGCGATGCGAAGATTACCCAGATTTACGAAGGGACTTCAGAAATTCAGCGCCTCGTCATCTCGCGTGATATTGTTCGAAATGGCAATCTTTACGTTCCAATCCTGCCGCCTACTGGTGTCACGGTTTAGAACGTCCTATCATAGATTCATAAGATGGAAGAATTAGAAGGTGGCCCTGGTGTCACCTTCTTTTTTGTCTCCTTCTCACGCGAAGAATGGCCAAAATCTAAGAATATGTTTTTCTCCAACTCCCAGACAACCTATTTCGGTCAACTTACGTTTCAAAAATAGATCAACCTTAAATTTAGATACATGAAAGGCGCCTGGCGAATTGCTACTATTGCTGGAATTCCGGTCGAAATCCACTGGACCTTCGCACTATTGGGCGTCTACGTCTTTTATTTAGGGCAAACCTACGGCCTGGACTGGTCAACAATGGGATGGATTGCCTTACTCATCCTTTCGCTCTTTGCCTGTGTGATTTTGCACGAATTTGGGCATGCCCTCACGGCGCGCCGCTACGGGGTCCACACCCGCGACATTATCCTCTCCCCCATCGGCGGAGTCGCGCGCCTTGAACGCTTACCTGAAAAACCAATTCAAGAGTTTTATATCGCCCTGGCCGGCCCTATTGTCAATATTATGATTGTACTGGTCTTGCTGCCGTATTTCTTTATCTATTCTTTGCAGGATTTCAAGACACATCTCGATGTTGGTAATTTCAGTGATCCGGTTCAGGTGATTCCATTCCTGATTTTGGGGAATATTACGCTGGCGGGCTTCAATCTGCTCCCTGCTTTCCCAATGGACGGTGGCCGTATTTTGCGTGCCCTGTTGGCCATTCGTTGGGGCCGCCTCAAGGCGACGCGCATTGCGGCCTACCTGGGTAATTTTGCCGGGATTATGATGGTCGCTTACGGGGTTTATGCGGGTCATCTCACCTCCATTTTCATTGGTATTTTCGTCTTCATGCTCGCGATGCAAGAGTATCGAATGGTGCGTATGGAGAGCTTGTTGAAAGGCACGCCTATTTCGGAAATATTGCGGACGCAATTTACTTTGCTTCCAGCTGATGTGCCGATGAGCCAGGCGCTGGAAATCTTCCAGCATGGTCTCGAAAAGAGTTTTCTGGTCACCGACGACACTCGGGAAGTGGCCGGCGTACTACATGAAGCTTTTTTGGTCGAAGCACGTAAAACGAATGATATTGAGGCTCCCATTCTGGAATATACTAGCCAGCGTTTCGAGAAAGTCCAACCGGATACCTCGCTTTTTGAAATCTTTCAAAAGATGCAACATAAAGGCTATAGTATCTTGCCCGTCTACGATGAAACGGATGTTTTACTCGGCGTCGTTGATATCTCCATGCTCAATAACTTCTTGCGTTTTCAGCGAAAAACACGCTAAGCTACTCCTCCAAACGAACAAAGATTTGAGCTAATTTGCCAAATCGACCTGCCATAATTGCGTTATCTTGCTCCCATCAAGATTAGCATTTATGATCAGAGATCACCAACAGTTTGAGCTTTTTAATCGAAAGGTATTTGAAAAGGCGATCGTTAAACCACCCTTCCGATTAATTGCTGCCATGCCTAATGAAGCATGCTTTTATTACATCCTTTCTGGCTGTACTACCGTTGTAACCGCTACAGAGCGTGTAGCGATTCCACAGGCTGACGGTTTGGTTTTACAATGCGGGAACTATCTCTGCGAATTTCTTGTGGATCAAGAAGTCGAATACTGCGAAGCCATTGCTATTCATCTGTATCCTGAGGTTTTGAAAACTATTTATGACAAAGAATTGCCCAATTTCCTTCTCGAAGTCGATAAAATTCAACCCGTTCCGTACCAGAAAATCCCTTCATCCACACTCCTCAAAAATTATATTGATAGTCTACTGTTTTATTTTGACCATCCTGAGCTAGTCAGCGATGAGTTACTCAAAATCAAGCTTAAGGAATTGATTCTCTTACTGGCCAAGACGGACAATGCCAAGATCATCCAATCCTTACTCGATCGCTTATTTAGCCGTAGTGCGATTGATTTCAAGGCCGTCATTGAAGCCAATTTGTACAATAACTATAGTCTGGAAGAACTCGCAGCTCTGAGCTGTCTAAGTCTGTCTTCTTTTAAACGAGAATTTGTCAAACACTATAGTACTTCGCCGGCAAAATATATCCGGGGAAGAAAGTTGGAAAAAGCAGTTCAATTACTGAAAGGGACCTCATTGCGCATTTCTGATATCGCATTTGATTGTGGTTTTACAGACCTCGCTCACTTCTCCAAATTGTTCCAAAAAGTATACGGCTTGGCCCCATCAACCTTTCGTACCGAAAACACTTCCGGCCATGAGCTGAAATGACAAATCAATGGGCTGATCTGATAAGCAAACCATTCATCATCGCTGCACCTTTGTCCTGTACCTTTTTAATCGAAGTACTGAGGACCTTCGTCCTTTTCTATTAAAGTCATCAGGTCAAAGTTTAATCAACATTCCTACTTGGTGCCTACGTCTTTACAGATGTTATCTCCTAATAGTGATAGAAAGTACCGAAGTATCCTCAACGCGTCAATCGTCTAATTTTTCATCAAAACCTTCACCATTATGTTCAGATACTTTGTATTGTGCTTAGCAATCCATTTTACGGCCTGCGGTATAGCAGATTTACGTACTGCTGATATCAAAAAAGAAACTCAAGCTGCCGATTCAGAAAATAAGGCGCGACAACTCCTTGACCAAGCCATTAAAACACAAGGATTCGATCAAATTTCACGTTACTCAACTTACGAAGTGATCGGAGTCGATCATTGGAAAGGGTTACTTGGAAAAATGGGGAATGTTTGGAATTGGAAAAAAGACAAAATGGCCATGCGCTTCACTGTTGGCGATTTTGATGGGCAAGTAGAAGTCTTGGAAGGCAAGAAAAAAGGATTTGTCGCCGGGATTCAATCTTGGGATTACTACGAAATTGAAGAAGGCCGTTACAATACGGAAGTCAAAGATGACAAACGCATTTCTTTTGCCCTGGCTGCGTACCATTATTACTACGAGCTCGCCTTGCGCCTTCAACGTGCACCCTTTATCCGCTATTACGGCACAGATAAAATAGACGGTATCGAGATGGACAAAATTCTAGTTAGCTGGGGAAACAAGCGTACCAAAGATTATGACCAATACGTACTTTGGATTAATCCCGAGAGTGGCTTGATTGAAGCCGTCACACATACTGTTCGTGATAATTATATGCCGATGACGGGCTTCCTTTATAGCTCGGCACGCTTTACTGATTTTCGCGATGTTGAGGGCGTCATGATTCCTTTTAAACAAACCATACAATTAAAACAGCCCCGCGATAACGAGAATAAGTATATCCATCAATTCATTATCGAATCATTCCGTTGGGATGCTTTTCCCGCCGAGCGACTCCGTCCTAATCCTAATCTTTCACCCGTTGGAGATGACAAAATAGCCGGATAAAGCACGGTGAAGCCCCGAGTGATGTCAAAATGCTTGGGGCTTCTCCAACCAAATAGTAGTGCTGCTGTTAAGTTTTCATGTCGAATCAACACGATCAACTGGTTACCATTACCCTCATCGATCTCGCAGGTGAAGTGCATCGTTGGTCGGTTCACAAAGGCACCAATTTGCGACGGGCTCTGCTTGATCAACAGCATACGCCCTACACACGTTGGACTCAAAGCGCCAATTGCCGAGGTAATGGCTTATGTGCCACTTGTGGGGTCTGGATTGAAGTTGGGGAAACGCAGCCAAAACATTGGCACGATTGGGCCGCAAAGCGTTTTGGCTACCCTCGCTTAAGTTGTCAAGTCGAGGTAAATGAGTCGATAACCATTCGTTTAGTCAAAAAATGGATTTGGGGTAAGCGCCGGAAGTAGCTCCTCTAGGCTTTGTTGATCGTACGCAAGGCGCGTTTTACGATGTATTGAGTCGCCTTAGTATCCGAGCTTGCTAACCAATCATCACAGACCGCTTGTACCCAATCCGGCCGGGTTTTAGAGGCATCATTAAGCCAGTTGGCGACGGCATTTTGTACATACTTCGAAGGATCAGCTTTCAAAGGGGCCAGCAGCGGCAACCCTTTTTCCGGTTGTTCTTTCAAGATTTGGATCTTGTTGGTCCAAACGCCGATGGGCCGCGTTGCTTCGACGGCAAAACGGCGCAAGTTTTCGTCGGTTTCCTCGATCCAAGAGGTCAACAAAGCGATTGCTTCATCCAAATGATCGGCAATATCCGCTTTGACGGCCATAAAGGCTACTTCGCGCACCCCGGCATTGAGATCCGCAGCCAAGGTCCTGATTTTTGCTAGCTTCCCAGCCAGATCCAAAGGTTGAGATCCAATATAGAAGCAAGCCCAGCTGCGAATAATATCTGAGCCGTGGGTCATCAACCAATTTTCCGTCGTCTCAATCTCTTGATGCTGTTGGGCTTGTTCCCAAAACGTTTTCCCCAGAACTCTGGTCAGCTTCATCTGAGTCGGCTTTGGCTCTGCCAGGATAGCCGCTTTTAAAGCCGGAAACCAAGCGCGGCGTGGCTTATCTAGTGTTTTTTCCAACAGCGTCATCGGATCAACCGCTAACCACTCAACCAAATTCTTGGTTTCCATTACGCCTTGATTCAATAGCTCGAGCACTTCGGCGGGTATTTCGCTGAGTTTTCGGGCGCCTTTACGATTGAGGATTTCCGGGGACACTTTCATGGTGAAGGGGTAGTTTTTAAACGAAGAAAGCAGCAACCGCGGTTGCGATCACTGCTTTCAAAATAAGATATCTTTTGACTTTAAGGCAAGTTCAATTTTGCTTTTACGAGTGCCATCACATCATCAGCATCCCGTACATAAAGCATAGCGTTGAAAACGCTCGTATCGAAAATCATGGTGTAGCTCCCCTCTTTTCCGACATCCTCAATGGCTTGATTAATCTTTTCGACGATGGGTTGAAGCAGTTCGTTACGCTTATCAGCAACGGCCTGTTGCACTTCAGATTCCTTCGTTATGATACTTTGGCGCTCTGTTTCTAGCTCACCTTGTAACTTTTGAGCGTCGATTTGAGCGAGGGTCCCTTCAGCCATTTTCTTTTGAAAATCAAGTGCTTTGGCTTCCCAAGCTTTATAAATTGTTTCGATCTCTTTTACTTTCGTCTCTTGAAAGCTTGCCAATTCTTTATCCGCATCCTGCGCAGCAGGCATCTGCATTAAAAGATTCGCAGAGTTGAGATGTCCATATTTCTGAGCCGTTGCCACACTTACAATTCCAACGAGCATTACGGCTACGATTATAACTTGTTTAATCCGTTTCATCATTTCAATAAACTTAAATTGAGTATGCATTATTCTTCACAAAGGTAGGGCTAGCCCCGCAACTTTTCTAACTTTTAACACAAGATTATAAAAAGTGAAAAGATTCTATTCTAAACGTTAATTTTTTCTAACAGTTTTTGGTTATTTTCCCAATTGCCTGCAACAACTTGCCGGATAATCTTATTTTTAGATACAGCCTGATCTTTAAACAATCGACGGCTGAACCTTTGTAGATAAAACTAGAACACACGAAATGATCGACATTCAAAACGTTTCAAAAGCATTTAAATTATCCAAACAGCAACGTAAAGAACTTGATACTAAGGATAAGGAGATTCTGGCAGTCGATGATGTAAGTTTCCGCTGCGAACCCGGTCGGATTTTCTCTCTCCTTGGTCCGAATGGTGCCGGAAAAACGACGACGCTCCGTATGATCGCCACGATTCTCAAACCTACGGGCGGAAAAATTATCGTCAATGGCCACGATGTGATGCAACAAGATCACGAAGTCCGCAAGTCAATTGGTTTTCTCACCGGAAGTACCGGCCTTTACCAACGCCTGACCCCTAATGAGGTAGTGCAATATTTTGCAGACTTATACGGTATGGACCGTGCTATTTTTAAGCGGCGGCGCGATGAGCTGTTCAGTTTATTAGATATGCATGATTTCGCTAAGAAACGTATTGGCCAGTTGTCGACCGGGATGAAGCAAAAGGTATCGATTGTAAGAACAATTATCCACGATCCGGCAGTGGTTATCTTTGACGAACCGACTTCCGGGCTGGATGTCATCACGGCCGAGAACATCATTAAGCTGATCAAGCAGTGCAAAGACGAAGGAAAAACTGTCATCTTTTCTTCTCATATCATGAGTGAGGTTGACCTTCTCTGTGATGATCTGGCGATTATTCACAAAGGCCAATTATGCTATAATGATAGTATGGAAAACTTTCGTAAGCAGATGCAATCACCGACGCTTACCGAAGAATTTATTAGAATTGTCAATGCACAACAAGTCATGGCCTAAAGGTAGGAGAGCTAAATTTCAGCTACTCAGGGCCTAAAATCTGCTCATCTTTTATTATTTTAATCCCATGTTGTGACTTCGCAATGCACAACACAGTCCTGATATATGTACTTTTCATTGTACATACCCTAATCAATCCAATCTTCTAACAAACATTATTCATTTACGAAAAACAATTATCATGGGATTTCTAGATTTTTTCAAAAAGATTTTTGGAACGGCTAAAGATGTTGCCGAAGATGTAGCGGATAAAGCGGGGGACGCCATAGAAAATGTAGTAGACACTGCTAAGGATGTAGGAAGCAAAGTAGCCGATGTCGCTGGAGACGTCATGGAAGAAGCAGCAGAAGCTACCGGCGATTTGGCGAGTAAGGCCAGTGAGATGGCGGGCGACGCCATGGAAATCGCCAAAGATGTTGGCGCAAAAGTAATGGACAAAGCGGGCGATGCTTATGACGCCGCAAAAGATATGGCGGGTGATGCCGCTGAAATGGCCGGAGACGCCTTTGATTCCGCAAAAGATAAAGCAGGGGATGTCGTTGACGCGGTGAAAGATACCGCTGGGGATGTGGTTGATGGTGCCAAAGATATGGCTGCAAATGCTGCCGATAAGGCAGGCGATGCAGTCGACGCCGTGAAGGACAAAGCTGGAGATGTCGTCGAAGGCGCAAAAGATATGGCTGCTAACGCCGCCGATAAGGCAGGCGATGCGGTTGACGCCGTGAAGGACAAAGCTGGAGATGTCGTCGAAGGCGCAAAAGACATAGCCGCTAACGCCGCCGATAAAGCAGGCGATGCGGTTGACGCCGTGAAGGACACCGCCGGGGACGCAGTAGAAGGCGCGAAAGACATGTCTGCCAAGGCAAAGGAAAAGACCTCAGAGTCTTTTTCTGACTTAGTTGAAGAAGCCAAAAATGTGTTTGATGGTTTTAAAAAAGACGCTGGTGAAGTTGCAGATGATGCGGCTGATGCAGTCGACGATATCAAAGATAGTTAAAGCTCATTGCTTTAAAAGTTATGGGGAGGCTGGCTGATTGCTGGTCTCCCTTTATTTTTGGCTTTGCTCGACGGCTTTTTGGCGACGCCAAGCTTCTTCGTAGACGCCCATCATAAAATCATCATTTGCGACATCTATCTTTTCGATTGTACGAATACAAGCCATGTAATTGCCAACATTAAAATAAGCGATGGCGATATTTTTCAAGGCAACTTCGTAGCGAGGTGCAATGGCGAGTGCACGTTCCAGGGCCTCCACGGCTTGATCAAACTGTTGCAAATCAACGTAGATCGTGCCGTAAGTATTCCAAAGCCGGGCGCTATATGGCGCAATTTGCTCTGCCAAACGAGCTGCCGCCAGTGCTTTCTGGGGTTGCTTGGTCGCCTGATAAGCCATGCTAGCGTACAACGGTAATGAATTATCGACCGGGCCGTAGGTTACCCACCGGGGATCATCCGGGGGCAAAGCCCGAATCACTCGATCGTATTGGCCGGCGGCATGCCAAGCTTGATATTGCAATAACTGACCTTCAAAGCGGTATTTTTCTCGTGCCAAAAAGAGGCTGAAGGCCAAAATCAAGACTAAGGCAATCGACCAACCAAAGCTCACTTTCCCACCTTGTAAATCGTCTCTATTATAACGACCGTACAATCCTAGAATACTCCCAGCGTACAATGCCTGCATACTCAAATGAGCCATACGCTCCGCCGGGAAGCTAAACGCCATGTCTACTACCATCACCACTAAAGCTGCCAATAAGACTCGCCCCATTAACGATGATTGTGGTGAGCGCCACAGCTGAATACACATCCAGAATAGTAATCCCCAACTTCCTACAAAAATCAAGAAACCCGGCCAGCCAGTTTCGGCCGCGACTTGCAGATAATCGTTGTGAGGGCGCATACTGACGTGCTGCCCGAAATCATTTAGACTAAAACCGGGGAGATGATAGCTCGGAGCTACTAAGCGCCAATTGCCGGCACCTACCCCCATCAAGGGGTGATCCTGCCACATTTTCCAGCTTTGCTGCCACATGTGGAGGCGTAATTGAATACTTCCTTGCGCCGGATTATCGGTATGCTCCGCCAATGGTGACCATAGCGAAGACACCCGTGCTTTCAAATTATGGCTTAATTCTGTGTCTTGCCGGACAATACCGACAAGAAGCAGGCACAGAAGCGGCATAGTAATTAGTAGCCAACGCACGTTGGTACGAAGTTTGCCTTTTTTGAGTAGAGATAATCCGGGAAAAACAGCAACTACGGCAATAATTGCGGCCAGCCAGGGCGATCGGCTCTGACATAAAACAAGGCCAATTATAGTCAATATCATTGCTAATGCTGCTATTGCTTTCCACCTCTTTTGATCCGTTAGCCATACCCAAAAAACAACTGGCTGCAAATAGAGCAGAAAAGAGCCAACAAGATTACGGTGAGCCATAAAGCCGAAAGGGAATCCATCTGTGCTTCCCGGTAATTGACTCAATCCCCATCCGTAATACTGGACAATAACTGCTAACGATTGACAAAGGCTTAGAAGTACAAGGGCACGGCCCAATCTATGCCATCCTTCCCGGATCATCATTTGAAAGACGAACCAGACCAGCATCAGTTGCCAGCTAGCACGCAGCAAGGCAAACAAGCCTTCGGGAACATTGATCGCTTGGGTAAGACTAAGTGCTTTCCAGATCAGCCCGAGTAAGCTCAAGGCAAAAAACCATTTTGCGGGGCGCGTAACGGGCCAGAGGAAGCTGCCGCGCCAAGCGAAGAGAAGAATGGCCAAGAGCAAAATCGCAGTTCCGGCACCGAAGCGCACACTGGTCAAGGGATCAACCGTTTGTCTGGAAAACAAAAAAGAAATAGAACCAAATAGTATGATTAGCCAAGTATCATAACGTTCGTACCAGGATTTTTGAATTTGGCGCATACACAGAAAAGAAAGTGAACGTCTCATTGACCCGGAGACGAGTAATGAAATAAAAATAATAATAAAAAACTTCGGAGCGGCTAGACCATAATGTAATTTCAATCTCTACAAATGAATCAAGACCCGAAAGTAGCGATTATTGGTGCCGGATGTTCCGGCCTTACCGCTATCAAACACCTCATCCAGGCGGGTGTGCGACACATTACCTGCTTTGAGAAGAATGGCCAGGTAGGTGGTACCTGGATTTATACCGCCCGAGAATCACACTCTAGCGTTTGTGAAACCACTCACATTATTAGTTCTAAGAAACAATCGGAATTTTCTGACTTTCCAATGCCCGATCACTATCCGGATTATCCTTCTCACCAGCAGGTATTGGATTATTTCAGAGCTTATGCCGATCGTTTTAAACTGAGGCCTTACATTCGCTTTAACACCCCGGTACATCAGGCTCAGCCATTACCCGACGGACGCTGGGAATTAAGCTTCGGTAATCCAAGGATGGTACAAGTGTTCGATTATTTGATCATTGCTAATGGTCATCACAGCAAAGCACGTGTCCCAAAACTCCCTGGCAACTTTAGTGGGCGTATTTTACATACCCACCAATACAAAACGAATCGCGATTTCCAGGATGAGCGCGTACTCGTCGTTGGTGCTGGTAACTCTGGTTGTGATTGTGCCGTGGAGATTAGTCGTGTGGCAAAAGAGGTATCCATTAGTATGCGACGAGCGTACTACATCGTCCCTAAATTTATGATGGGCCGCCCAACGGATACCTTCAACGGTATGCTGCAATATCTTCCGCGTGCCATGCGGTCATACATTCAGCGCTGGTCTTTGCGATTTCAAATTGGCGACTATCGACGTTATGGATTACAAAACCCAGATTATCCAATCAATAGCTGCCATCCAGTAGTTAATTCAGAGCTATTGTATAAAATTCGACACGGGAAGGTTCATCCTCGCCAAGGTATCCAACGAGTAGAAGATCAAACCGTCACTTTTGCGGATGGCCATCGGGAGGAATTTGACACCATTTTGTACGCTACTGGGTATCAAATCAATTTTCCATTTTTTGACAAAAAGTTAATCGACTATAGCGAAGCCGATCGCATTGAATTGTATTTGCGCATGTTCCACCCCGAGCATTCCAGGTTATTTTTCCTTGGCTTGGTGCAACCACAAGGATCCGTTTGGCCCATTGCAGAACAACAAGCGAAATTGGTAGGTAACTACATCGCCGGGCGTTGTCAACTCCCGGAGAATATCGCAGAACTCGCCAAACATGAAGCCGATCAAATCGCTCGTGATTTCATCAACTCCAAGCGCCACGCTTTGGAGGTCCATTTTCATCCTTTTTTACAAAAGATAAAATCCTTAATTCCAAAAGACAGCCCCGAATGGGACGATTCACGGGTGCCCACTGCACCCTCCTTGCGAGAAAGACCGATTTGGGACAAGACGAAAAACCAAATTAGACCAGTTCTTTGACCAAGAATGTCCAAGAACGGATTAAACCAATAAGTCAAAAAGCATAGGATCGTCGTTGAGTGGCTGATAGTTAATGCCTTGCGCATCCATCCGACGAATTAAGGCAGCATAATTATCGGGATTTTTGAGCTCGATGCCCACCAGGGCCGGGCCAGAGTCCCGATTATGCTTTTTAGTGTATTCGAAATGCGTGATATCATCGTCATCACCGAGGACATGCAAAAACTCCCGCAATGCACCTGCCCGCTGTGGAAAACGAATGATAAAATAATACTTCAAGCCTTCATATAGCAAGGAGCGTTCTTTGATTTCTTCCGTCCGGGTGATGTCGTTATTTCCACCACTAATAATACAAACGACGTTTTTCCCTTTGATCTGCTCACGATAAAAATCCAGAGCGGCAATGGTCAAAGCACCTGCAGGCTCAGCGACAATTGCTTCTTCATTGTACAGTTGCAAAATCGTTGAACAGACTTTGCCTTCCGGGACTAAGACCACATCATCGAGTACTTGTCGGCAAATACTGAAGGTGTGTTCCCCTACCCGCTGCACAGCTGCACCATCTACAAAGGGATCAATTTGCTCAAGATCGACGACCTGATCAGCAGCTAGAGCAGCGTGCATTGCCGCCGCTCCGCTAGGCTCTACGCCAATAATTTTAGTTCGCGGACTAATCTGCTTGAAGTAACTACCCAAGCCAGAAGCCAGCCCTCCCCCACCAATAGCCACGAATAGGTAATCGATCTCTCCGTGCTTAAAATCATCCATGATTTCGAAACCGACAGTCCCTTGCCCCTCCATAACGCGTACATCATCGAAGGGATGCACAAATACTTTTTGGTGGACTTCCGAATCCATCAACGCTTGTTGGTAGGCCGCGTCAAAAGTATCTCCGTCCAATTGGATATCAACCCAGTCCTTGCCAAATAGACGGACCTTACTGATTTTTTGCAACGGTGTGGTTGAAGGCATATAGATAGTGCCGCGAACTTCCATTTTGCGGCAAGCCAGCGCTACACCCTGAGCGTGATTTCCGGCGCTGGCGCAAACCACACCGCGCTGCAAATCCGCCAAGGGCATACTCGCCATCTTATTGTACGCACCACGTACTTTATACGAACGGACGTTTTGCAAGTCTTCTCGTTTGAGAAAAATCTCGCAATCGAAAGTATCTGACAGGTTCAGGTTATGCATCAAAGGCGTATGCAAAGCAACATCTTTCAGACGTACTTTGGCCTTGATGATATTCTCAACCGCAATGAGCGGCGTACGGGGCACGGGCCTGGTCATGGGGTTAAACTTTGACCGAAGCCTTTTCGTTCTCGGGACGTAATGAGCGTACGGTTCGACCAGCCTGCCACATTTCAGATTCACGTATCTCGCGTAGTTCTTCTTCCAGCTTTTCACGGTAATCCGCTTGACTGTTCGAATCAATAGATCGCTGTGCTTCTTGCCCAGTAGCAACGCTATCGTACAATTCGTCGAAAACAGGTGCTACAGCATCGCGGAACTTATTTTTCCAATCCAACGCACCTCGCTGAGCAGTAGTGGAGCAATTGGCGTACATCCAATCCATCCCATTTTCTGCAACCAGTGGCATCAGACTTTGGGTCAACTCTTCCACAGTCTCATTGAAGGCTTCGCTGGGACTATGACCACGTTGGCGTAATACATTATACTGCGCTTCAAAAATACCCGCGATAGCCCCCATCAAGGTGCCACGCTCGCCGGTTAAATCGCTATATACTTCTTTTTGGAAAGTCGTTTCAAACAAATAGCCCGAGCCAATACCGATACCCAGTGCGATGACCCGTTCGAAAGCACGGCCGGTAGCATCCTGGAAGATCGCGTAGCTTGAATTCAAGCCTCGCCCTTCGAGAAATAGACGACGTAAGCTCGTACCCGAGCCTTTAGGTGCTACCAGAATCACATCAACATCTTCGGGAGGGACAATGCCCGTTCGCTCTTTATAGGTAATTCCGAATCCATGAGAGAAGTACAAGGCCTTGCCCGCAGTCAGGTGAGGCTTGATGGTTTCCCACATGGCGATCTGGGCGGCATCCGATAGCAAGTACTGCACTACAGTAGCGCGTTGCACCGCCTCTTCAATAGAAAAGAGTGTTTCGCCGGGGACGAAGCCATCGGCAATTGCCTTATCGTAAGATCGTGAAGGCTGTCGTTGCCCAACGATCACATTGAAGCCATTTTCTTTGAGATTGAGCGCCTGACCCGGGCCTTGTACCCCGTAGCCAATGATCGCAATGGTCTCGTCTTTCATTATGTCGCGGGCTTTTTCCAGCGGGAATTCATCCCGGGTAACAACATTTTCTTCAACGCCGCCGAAGTTTAATTTTGCCATGATTTTTCTGATTAACTATTTTGATAAAATTTTTTTGTAATAACTTTTAAAGAATGAATCGATCTAAACTTTTGGACAGTTAGAATAAGTGTAAATCAGTTCAATAATTAGATCGAGTTGACCTGTTCTAGAGATTTCAAATAGGCATTCAATTGTTCCATGGGCTTGACAATAGCCACGCGGCCGGAGCGAACGAATTCATAAATACCGATTTTATCAAACTCTTTTAAAAGGGCTTCCGTCTCTTTCGAATGTCCTGTCTTTTCCACCACGATGTATTCGGGCTCCACCGAGAGAATGCGAGCGTTGTGCGCCCGAATCAACTCTTCCACTTGGTCACCATTAGAAAAAGCTTCGGTAGGGACTTTGTAAAGTGCGATCTCCTGATATACCACTTCGTGATTGTGGTAATAAAAGGCTTTGAGCACATCGACCTGCTTATCAAGCTGGGCCACCAGTTTGCGCACTGTTTCCTCTGTTACTTGTATTACAATGGTGAAACGGTGAATGCCTTTCATGGACGATTTGGAGGTCGTCAAACTATCGATATTGATATGGCGCCGGGTAAAGACCGACACAACGCGCGTCATCAAGCCCGTTTTATTTTCAGTAAAGACCGAAATGGTAAATTCTTGCTTTTGCATCTGCAATCTGATTTAAAGAATGAGTCCGCCTACTCTAGACGAATTTCAGCCACCGAGCTACCACTCGGTACCATTGGAAAGATATTTTCCTCCTTTTCTACTCGTACATGCAACAAAAAAGGTCCCTCGTGCGCCAGGAGTTCGTCCAAAGCAGCATCCAATTCCGCAGGATCAGAT
The DNA here is from genome assembly GCA_028285085.1 of Saprospiraceae bacterium. GTDB lineage: Bacteria > Bacteroidota > Bacteroidia > Chitinophagales > Saprospiraceae > JAHDHW01. The sequence continues at coordinate 133,774 of JANQQI010000049.1, forward strand.
ACCTCACGGCCAGCTACTCCAAAGCCTTCAGCAATCTTAACAAAATCGGGATTTTGTAATGCTACCGAAGAATAGCGCCGATCAAAGAAAAGTTGCTGCCACTGGCGAACCATCCCCAGATACTCATTATCGAGCAGGACGATTTTCACGCCAACATTCCACTGCGCACACATTCCCAACTCCTGGATCGTCATTTGGAATCCGCCATCCCCAATAAAGGCCAGCACCTCTTTGTCTGGTTTAGCAAGCTTAGCACCGAAGGCGGCGGGCAAGCCATAGCCCATTGTACCAGCGCCACCGGAGGAGACCCATTGGTTAGTATCTCGATATTTATAATAGCGGGCGGCTACCATTTGGTGTTGCCCAACGTCGGTCGTGACAATAGCCTCTCCATTGGTTTTTTCACTCAATTGGTGTACAACCTGCCCCATTTTAATTTGTCCTTCAGCCGAAGGTTGCAGGTCGCGCTTGATCACTTTTTCGTACTCCTCAGCTTCGCAAGCCGCAAATTCTTCTAGCCAGGCGGGATAGCTCTTTTCCGCTACCAACGGCAGTAGATCTTCCAGTACCAAGCGGGCATCCCCGAGAAGTGGAACATCTGCCCGAACATTTTTATTTATTTCCGAAGGATCAATCTCGATATGAATCACCTTAGCTTGTTTCGCATAGCGTTTTAAGTCACCGGTTACCCGATCATCAAAGCGCATCCCTACGGCAATCAATACATCACATTCGTTGGTTTTAACATTGGGGCCATAATTGCCATGCATCCCCAGCATGCCTTTGTGCAGTGGATGATCCGAAGGCAAAGAAGACAAGCCATGAATGGTACATCCCACCGGAATTCCCGTTTTTTCAATAAACTGACGGAAAATATCTTGGGCGTGCGCAATCTGAATACCGTGTCCAGCTAATACAAATGGTTTTTGAGCATTATTAATGAGATTCGCGGCGGCTTGGAGCGCCTCCGGCTTAGCCTTGCTCGCCGGCAAATAACTGCGAATCGCTGGATTGCGCTGATACGAAAACTGCAGTTCTCCAAATTGCGCATCCTTCGTAATGTCAATCACTACTGGTCCCGGACGCCCCGAATTGGCAATGTAAAAGGCCTTGGCGAAAACGGCAGGAATTTCTTCCGCTCGGGTAATTTGGTAATTCCACTTCGTGATAGAAGTCGTACAGCCTACCACATCCGTCTCCTGAAAAGCATCCGATCCCAACACGTGACTGTAGACCTGCCCGGTAATACAAACCAACGGTGTTGAATCCATCATCGCATCACATAGCCCCGTGACCAGATTAGTAGCTCCCGGGCCGGAAGTCGCCATGCATACCCCCGTTTTTCGCGTCACGCGGGCGTAGCCTTCAGCAGCGTGAATGGCCCCCTGTTCGTGCCGCGGCAAAATATGACGCAAGCGATCCTGATAGTGATACAAAGAGTCATAGACCGGCATAATGGCGCCTCCGGGATAACCAAAAATGGTATCCACTCCCTCTTCAAGTAAGCAAAGGAGAATAGCTTCGGCACCGTTGACTTTGGTGCCGTGCTTGGTTAAAGGCGCTGAGCCTGCCTTATCGGAGTGATACTTTCGCTTCATGAGCATGTGGTTTAATAAATAGTATTATTCGTCGGTTACACAACCTTCGCTGGCCGAGGCAACCATTTTTGCATATTTTTTTAGCATGCCGCTCGTTGCGACAAGAGTGGGTGCTTGCCATGCGGCTCGGCGGCGAGCAATTTCATGGTCATCCAGTGCCACTTCTAAGCGATTAGTCACCGCATCAATCGTAATTTGATCCCCATTTTCTACCAGGGCTAATAATCCACCACTTTGTGCTTCGGGGGTAATATGACCAACCACGAATCCGTGTGTCCCTCCCGAAAAACGGCCATCGGTAATCAAGGCCACCGACTGTCCTAATCCTGCCCCCATAATAGCCGAGGTGGGTTTTAGCATCTCCGGCATCCCAGGTGCACCCCTCGGGCCACAGTAGCGAATCACGATAACCTCGCCGGCCTGAATGCTTCCCGCAGTGATGGCCTCGTTAGCGGCCACTTCACCGTTGAACACTCGGGCCCGGCCGGTAAATGTTTCTCCTTCCTTACCCGTGATCTTGGCTACAGCTCCCTCTTCGGCCAGATTGCCATAGAGAATCTGGATGTGGCCCGTGCTTTTAATCGGACTAGTAAATGGTTTGATGACTTCTTGGCCGGCCGCCAGTGGCGTAACATCCGCCAGATTTTCAGCCATTGTCTTTCCAGTTACGGTCAAACAATCGCCGTGTAGGTATCCTTCGTCCAACAATAGTTTAAGTACCGCAGGAATTCCCCCGACATTATGCAAATCTTCCATTAGGAATCGACCGCTGGGTTTGAGGTCTGCCAGGAAAGGCGTACGATCACCGATCTTTTGAAAATCGTCGATAGTAAGTGGTACCTCAACAGCTTTGGCCATAGCGACCAGGTGTAACACCGCATTTGTAGAGCCTCCCAGAACAGTAATTAAGGTAATTGCATTTTCAAAGGCCTCGCGGGTCATGATGTCGCGCGGCTTAATATCTTTTTCCAGCAAGTAGCGAATCGCTTTTCCAATGCGACCGCATTCATCTTGCTTCGCATCACTTACGGCAGGATTAGATGAATTGAAAGGCAAGCTCATCCCCATGGCTTCGATAGCGGAAGCCATCGTATTGGCGGTGTACATTCCGCCACAGGCACCTGGGCCAGGGCAAGCCTTTTGCACAACGGCGCGGAAATCTTCCTCAGTAATTTGCCCGGCAATTTTTTGCCCCAGTGCTTCGAAGGCTGACACGATATCGAGCTTTTGCTGGGCGTGACAGCCGGGGCTAATGGTACCGCCGTATACCAGAACGGAGGGGCGATTGAGTCGACCAAGTGCCATCATCGCACCGGGCATATTTTTGTCACAACCTACTACAGCGACAATGCCGTCGTACCACTGCGCACTGGCTACCGTTTCAATCGAATCGGCAATGATATCACGAGAAGGTAAGGAATAACGCATGCCTGACGTCCCCATCGACATACCGTCGCTGACGCCAATCGTATGAAAAATTAAGCCAATCAAATCTTCGGTTTGCACCCCGGTCTTGATCAATTTCGCTAGATCATTGAGGTGCATATTACAGGGGTTTCCTTCCCAGCCCGTGCTGACGATGCCGACTTGTGCCTTTTGTAAATCTTCGGGTGACAACCCAATGGCGTGTAGCATGGCTTGAGCAGCCGGTTGCGTGTCATCTTGGGTAATCCGCCGACTATATTTATTCAGAATTGTTTTGTTCGTTTGCTCCATCTTAGTGTAATAAGGGTATCAAAAATATTTTTTCGAAAAAGGCACATAAAGTCAAATAATCCTGTTTTTACAATTGCTAAACCGTCAAAAGAAACACAAACCACTAAAAATCAATCATTTAAAAGCACTCACATTACGAAACTTAGACCCATTTTTTAGACGTACGAATTACTTAAGAAGAAGATATTTTGATAAAAGAACCGACTAAATGTATCAGTAGCTTTCGCTAAAAAATCCTCTCCTAGTTAATTGAGAATCATCCTTTTAAATTCTTTTGCAAAAAAAAAGCCGTTCTCGCAGGAGAACGGCTTTCGCGTTTATTTTTATGCACCACCTCCTACATCATTGGCTACCAATGACGATAATAATAATGGAGATAATGTTGATAAATGTCTTCATAAGTGGACGGTAAGATGAAAGTCTTTATTTAAAAAAGCAAGTTCGTAGACCAAGAAAATACCTGTTTCATACAAAAAAGCAGAAAACAGAACGACATCTAGAAGCCATTACTATCCGGTCAATGATGCGGGGTACATCAAAAAAGATCTTGACTTTAGAAACTTATGTTTCCATCAATTTCTTAGCCTGTCCGACCCAATCATCGCGTTGGATACGGCCGGGGAAGAATTGAATAGCTGCCGTTAAATGGTCCGTCAACTCTTCATCCAGCAGACTAATTTGCTCAAAAGTGTAGATGCCAACATCGTTGAGTTTATCTTCGATAAATGGACCAATCCCGTTGATTTGCTTCAAATCGTCGCGATCTTCCATCGCTCCCATCGGGATGCGAGTACCCATCGCGTTATTCAAAGCTTGGCGAGCGAAAGCGACCGAATCTCCGCCAGTATTTAATTCCGCCATTTCAATTTCTTCGTCCTCTTCGGCAGGTTCTTCGTCCAAAAAGGCAATGGCCGAAGTATCTTTCATAGAGGAAATCTCAGCGCGTAGTCCAGAGTTTTCACTTTCCAGGCGATTGAGTTTTTCTTCAACGGCCAAGAGGCGATCCAAAGTACTTGAATAATTGGTTTGGAGCTGATTGATCTCCTGGAGTTGCTCTTCATTGAGGCCAACCGTTTCGGTAGTGGTCGTCACTACCGTTGGTGTTTGCTCGCGCGCTTCCACTAACTCCGCATTGAGCGCGTCGATACGACTCAGGCTGGCTAAGCTCTCCGCCTGCAATTTTTCGACCTGATCCTTGCTCGCATAGAGGTCGCCTTGCAAAGCCGATTTATCATCTTCGAGGCGCGCGATGCGATCTTTGAAGGCCTCATTTTCTTCGGCCATCACTTTGTATTCCTGATCCCGAAGCTCTTGCTTTTCTTTCAGGGCATCAAACTCTGCTTGTAAGGTAATCAGGGCAGATTCTTTTTCTTTCAGCGCTTTACGCAATTTACGCTTCCCGCTCCGACCGGCCCACCAGCCGAATAGTAAACCAAGTAGAAAAGTAAGCACTAAAAAGATAATAATGGCCATACTATCTTCGCTGCTCAGCTGGGTAAATAATTGCGTAAAGAAAGATTCGAGAGTATCGAAATTCATAAAATTGAAAGTTGGTATTTTTAAAAATGTGCGCGTCTATTCAATAATGATTTGGACGCGACGATTCTTTTGTCGATTTTCTTCTGTGTCATTTGGCACCACGGGGCTGCGCTTACCCTGGCTTTCCACGGCGATCTCTTGAGCCACCCCAAGATTCTCAAAATAATCTTTGGTGTTGGTGGCACGTCGTAAGCCCAACTCATCATTATAAGCATCCGAGCCGACGTTGTCGCAGTGCCCCACAATGCGTAAGGCTTTTTCGGGATTGAGATCGAGGTATGTTTTTACCGAATCAGCATAAAACTGAAAAGCTTCTCCCGGTTGAAAGACATCGGAATTGTAGGCAAAGTTTGCATCCGAATACGTCATATTGCTAAATGAATACTGCACCGTTTCGTAAGCATCGGGAATGGCGTCATCGCGGGTAAATAGGCGAAATTGTAATGGCATCATCAGGCTATCCGATTCTGCCCGCCCGGCATCAAGCGAGATGCGTGCCTCGGCGATGCCCCGTTGGATAAGCAATTGGCGCGCAGCCGAAGCCCGGGCGGTACCGAGGTCTTCATAAATGCCGGCCGTCAGCCCTTGCTCGCTGGGTCGATCGAATCCTTTGATGGTCAAATTTTGCGTGCTGTCCTGATCGAGAATGTAGGCCAGAGTATCGAGAAAGGCCTCATTATCAGGGGTGAGATCGGGCGCTAAGCCATTGGTTTCGAAGGCAAATTGTTCGTAAGCTTCCAACACCACAATGGTATCATCAAGGATTAAATCCAGCGTTTGTGCACGGGCCGCAATCTCTTCTTCTGGCTCACAGAGTCCCTTGATTTCACAAACGTAGTAATAGCGTACGAACGAAGCCCAGGCTAGAAATACCAGGAACCCGAGCAGTAATCTCATATTCGTTTCATTTTGTTTGAATTAAAAGTACATAAAAAATCAAATTTAAGGGATTTGTGGTTGGAAAAATTGTAATGTGTTTTCACCAACTTTATTTGTTGTAACCTTTCTGTTTTATGCTTTATTCTGGAATTCAATTTTCAAGCCTTACTAACCCCTCTCCCATTTTTTCCGCATCTTAGCCATTAGAACTATAAATTAAGCAAGCGTGGACTGGCGTTCTCTGATCAAAGGATTTCAAGCGTATTTAGTGATGGAGCGATCGCTCTCCGCTAATTCTGTGGATGCTTATCTGCGGGATATTCGCAAGTTGGTGCAATTCCTGGAATTGCGCGACTACGCGCTCAACGCCACTCAACTGACCATTGATCATTTGCAGGAATTCATTGTGTGGCTCAACGAAATGGGACTCGATGCGCGTTCGCAGGCCCGCATCATCAGCGGTCTGAAAGCTTTTTATAAGTATATCCTAGTGGAAGATCTCATGGATGAGGTTCCGACCGAATTGCTGGAAGGACCCCGCCTGATGCAAAAAATCCCCGAAGTGCTTAGCGTAGAAGAAATCGAACGTATGCTGGCCGCAGTGGATTTGAGTGAACCGCAAGGGACGCGTAATCGCGCGATGCTCGAAACACTCTATGCCTGCGGATTGCGGGTAAGCGAGCTCGTGAACCTCCGCTTATCCAACCTATTCCTGGACATTGGTTTTGTCAAGGTCATCGGAAAAAGCAACAAAGAGCGCATCATCCCGATCGGCGCTTCGGCCAGCAAACACATCCAATTGTACCTCGAAGGTGTTCGGCGCAAGCAAATGAATATTGATCCGCAGCATGAAGATATTGTATTTCTGAATCGGCGCGGGCGCCAACTGACCCGGGTGATGGTCTTCATGATTGTCAAGGATAACGCGCGCCTCGCCGGCATTGAAAAAAATGTAAGTCCACATACGTTCCGTCATTCTTTCGCCACCCACCTCATCGAAGGTGGAGCCGACCTGAAAGCTATTCAGGATATGTTGGGTCACGAATCCATCACGACTACCGAAATTTACACCCACATGGATACCGACTATCTGCGGGAAACCATTCTCAATTTTCACCCCCAAAACCGACCACGTTAAAGTCGCGTTAAAAGGCCCGTTAATTATCTCATTAGAAAAAAGGCGAGTCAAGTAGAATCGTTTACCTTTGCAGACGATAAAATTGACACGATGCAGAAAGCAGGTTTCCAATCCATCTTATGGTGGTTCACTGGCTTAATATTCGTCAGTAGTTGTGCGAATATTAGTTCCCCCAGTGGCGGCCCCCGCGATGAGGTACCGCCGATGCTGGACACGCTACGCTCGACGACAAATTATCAAACCAATTTTCAAAAACAAGATATCGAACTCTATTTCGACGAGTATGTCGAAATAAAAGATATTTTCACCCAAGTCGTCATTTCTCCACCTTTGGAAAAACGCTGGCAGCTCAAGCAAAAACTCAAAAAAGTCACTTTCCAGTTTCACGAGGACGAAGTGCTCCGGGAAAATGCTACTTACACAATTAATTTCGGAGAAGCGATTCGTGATTTCACAGAGGGCAATCCAGCGGCTGATCTCCGTTTTGTGTTTT
>JANQQI010000052.1 GCA_028285085.1 Saprospiraceae bacterium
TCGCGCTGATCGAAGCCCACGATAGCTTGCACGAACCAACGGCGATGTATTTACCGCGCAAAGCCCGGCGGCATCCTTTGAATACCATTCTTTACGGGCCGCCCGGTACGGGGAAAACCTTTACGGCGGTAAGTTTTGCTTTGTCAGTCATCGAAAATCGTAGCCTCGAAGAGCTCGCACTGGAAGAACGGGCGGCACTCCGCCAACGCTTCAATGATTATCTCGAAGCGGGACAGATTGGCTTTGTGACCTTTCATCAGGCCTTTGCCTACGAAGATTTTGTGGAAGGTATCAAGCCGCGCACGCTGAATGAACAAGTGGTGTATGAAATCGAAGATGGTATCTTCAAGCAACTCAATCGGCGCGCTATCGATGATCCGAATCAGGCCTATATATTGGTAATCGATGAAATTAATCGGGGAAATATTGCGGCGATCTTCGGTGAACTGATTACCCTGCTGGAACCTGACAAGCGCATTGGAGCGGCGGAAGCCTTGCAACTTCGCTTGCCTTATTCCAAAACAGAATTCAGCGTACCCACCAATTTATATCTTGTCGCAACGATGAACACGGCGGATCGTTCGGTGGAATCATTAGATTTGGCCCTGCGCCGGCGCTTCCATTTCGTGGAAATGCTGCCCGATCCCGCGGTGATTGAGCAACTAGCAGAGCGGCCCTTTGCGGCGGGTATTGATCTGGCTCAGCTACTGCGTACCATCAATCAGCGTATCGAATTACTGCTCAGCCGGGATTATTGCATTGGGCATACCTATTTTCTGGAGGTAGAAACGTTGGCGGACTTAAAAACCATCTTTGCCAGTCGCATCATCCCACTTTTGCAGGAGTACTTTATGGGCGATTACAGTAAAATCGGGCTGGTCCTCGGCAAGTCTTTTGTGCAGCCCGTACCGCCAGCTGATGCAGCGACTTTTGCAGATTTTTCACATGACTACGCTGGGGAATTGGCAGATCGACCGCTCTACGAGTTGCGGCCAGTAGAAGCATTAACGGAAAAAGATTTTATCAAAATTTATAATTCTAAATTCAACTAAAACATGAAACTAAAGTTTGTATTAATTTTTGGACTGACGCTTAGTCTGGCCCTAAGCTGTGGATCGGATGATGATAGCATGGAAGTGGCCACCTGTACCGATGGCATTCAAAATGGCAACGAGACTGGTGTCGATTGTGGAGGAGACTGCTCAACGGTATGCCCAACCTGCACCGACGGGATTCAAAATGGCAATGAAACCGGCGTCGATTGCGGCGGCGATTGCCCCGATGCTTGTGCGACTTGTGACGATGGGATTCAGAACGGTAACGAAACCGGTGTTGACTGCGGTGGCGATTGTGATGCCATCTGCCCGGATACCCCTCCAACCGAGGAATTCTACGTGCGTGGTTACATCAATGGCGAGTACGTATTGTATCAGGAAACGATCGAAAACTATCAATTTGATGGTGATATTAACTCGGATGGCAATTGCGTAGTCGACTACAAAGGTTATTTTGGACAAGGCAATGATATTAATTTCCAAATTGCCTCTCCCGAAGATTTGTTGATTTTTGAGTTTTCAAACTACACCTTACAAAACATGCCTTGTGATGGAAACCAGGAATTGGTAGATGCCATTAAAGTCGGTAATTACGGATATTTGTCTTCGAATGACGAGACGGAGGCCGAAAAGATGGTAGTGACCTTAAAAGAGAATCAAAATGGATCGACTGAGTATGGTTCTTCACTTGACGCGGAGAATAGTACTAAGAGCTTTAACATCACAGCTGTTGAACAAGTCACAGTGTCTACTTCCAGCCAGGCGGTCAAAGCGACGGGAGAATTGGAGTGTCAAATCAAATTTCCTGACGGGACAACTTACGATCTCGATCTGGAATTTGTCTTTAAGTTTGTGACGCCTTTCTAAAAAGAATTGATAAGAATTTAAAAAGCAGAATTGGAACGCTCCCAATTCTGCTTTTCAGTTTTACTCTTCTTTTTTCTTTAATTCATCTGGCGGCCGAATTCGACTCACATGCGCTTCGATCCGCTGGTTGCGCAGCCGATGTATTTCTTTGCAATCGCCCTGCACGCAATCGTATAATGGCAACTGCCCACCCTTGCCGGATGACAGGATGCGACTACCTGCGACTCCACGCTGTACTAAAAACATTTTAGCCTGATCCGCGCGATGCTGGCTGATTTTCTGATTCAGAGCCATTTCCCCGCGGGTATCGGTGTGGGCTGATAGTTCGATTTCGACTTCGGGATGGTCCAGCATCAGTTGCAACAGGGGCCGCAATTGATTTTCGGCTTCCTGCGATAAGTGGATTTGGCGCGCGCCAAATGTGATTTCACCAACGGGGAGCGCTTCACCGATCGAATAAATAGATTGTGGCTCCGGTTCGGGCGGGGGAAGGGCTGTAAAGCTGGCCTCACTCGACGCAGTAGCTGTAGCTAAGTCAATCTCCGAGGACGATTGTTCACCTTCGGCGAGGTTGTTCCACTCTTCCTCCACCTCTTCAGTGGCTAGAGCAAACAGCATGTTTTGGGTTTGGTAAGTCGGCAAAACCAGGGGCCGGAGAATAGTTAGCTGGACACTTGGATTTTCGCGCATGTTGGACTCGCTTAGTAAATATTGTACTGGCAAAAAGCCCGGCATTTGACTACGAATCAAGTAGTCCTTTTGGAAGGCAGCATTCAGCGTGATCGTACCACTGGAATCGGTATATAATATCTTGGGTTGTGCCCGTAGGCGGATCATGCCTTCGCTGACCTGATCTAGAAAGGCAATGGGCATCAACTGTGGGAAAATCCCTTTGCTAGCATCCAGTTCAAGCGCTTGTATCCGAAGTCCAGCTGTAGACTTTTGACGCCATTCATCGGAAAATTGGACCTCAGTGGCCGTCTCCTGCAAAGCCAGAGCAACTTTTTCGTGTAAGTGCCAAGCGTAAATATCATCTTCGCCGAGTCCACCTGGACGGTTGGAAGCCATCAAGCCAGACTGTCCATCGGGATTGAGTACAAAGCCAAAATCGTCGAACGGACTGTTAAACGGCCCATCAAGGGCTTCACTCTTATTCCAACCGTTTTCGGTAGGATGATTAAAATAAATATCGAGATCCTCACGCACATGCCGACCATTAGTCGCGTAATACAAGGTGCCGGTAGCGTGGATAAATGGAAAAATTTCGTTTTCTACTGTATTGATTTTTGGACCGAGGTTCTTCGGAGGAAGCCAATTGCCATCTACCCATTCGGCCACATAAATGTCCATGCCGCCAAAACCTCCAGCGCGATTGGATGCAAAATAAAGCAGGCTACCGTCGGGAGAAAGGCTGGGGTGTGCCGTGGTACAGTCATCACAATTGAAAGGCAATTCCCGGATGTGGGCCCATTTGCCGTTAACGAGTTCGGCAGAATACAATTTCAGATCGACATTACCGTAGGCGTTGCGACCGTTGCTGTTGTTGCGGGTGAAAATCATGCGCGTGCCATCGGCATTCACCGTTGCCGCTCCTTCATTGAAACGGCCATTGACTTTCCCTTTGAGCGGAGAAGGCATACTGTATTGCCCATCGTCTTTCCGCTCCGCAAAATAGAGATCTGCATAACGCTTACCCAGTAGCTTCTTGATACCCTTACGATCCGTCGATGGTCGATTAGAAGTGAAAATGATACCTTCACTAGAATAGATAGGACTATAATCGGATTGATTGGAGTTGATGGTTTCCAGGTTTTTGATGATCACGGTGCGTTCGAGGAGATCACCTTCTTTTTGGTGGCGCTTGAGGAGTTTGACAAAGATGCCATCATTACCTTGAGCCGATAGTAGCAGGGGTGCCAATAAGAATAGGCAGAGGGTTTGGAGTTTTCTCATTGTTCGTATGTTTTCAATTACTATCTTAGACGCCACATTTAAAAATATGACCGCCCTGGAGCAACCTGTATACCGATCATCAGCGCCGCAAATTTTTCGTGTGTTTGAGCACGAAGAGCTGCGTATTGGCAATCAACAAGGGCAGATCGTTTTTACCGAAGCCCATCTTGAAACGCTGGTGCGGTATAACAAATATAAAAATAGCAAATATTATTCCCTAATTCATCGCGGGGTGCGATTTCGACAATATGTCGGTGTTTTGCAAACTGGCAATCTGTTGATTGAGATATTGCCAAAGGCTGGAAAAGCAGAATTAGCGGAGGCAGAACATTGGCAATTGATCTTGCTAAAGATGCTCCGAAATTGTCGATTATTGCGGGTGGAGGTTCAACCCGCGCGGGCCATTGGAGTTCAGTTGCACACGGTGCTGGACTGGTTTGCAGCTTATTTCCTTGGTGAATTAGAACGCCTACTGGATCGTGGCCTACTCAGAGCTTATCGACAAAAGGAAGCGAACCGTCGGATTTGGCGTGGCCGTCTACTTATCAATCGCCAAATAACTGAAAATCTAAGCCGAAAGGATCGCATTTACACGGTGCACGATACCTATACTTTTGATCATACCTTGAATCGCGTACTCAAAGCGGCACTTCATTTATTGCTACGATTACCGGTTGCTCCGGTGGTACAACAGTGGAGTCAGCGTTTGCTATTGCGGATGCCTATGCCACAGATCCGGGCGAGTCAGTTTACGGGGGCGGACTTCGAGCGCTTGCCACACCAGCGAAAGGCGCACGCCTACGAGCCCGTCATTGAGCTAGCGCGCCTTTTGCTGACCAACTATAGTCCGAGTCCGCGAGCTGGCGAGCATCAATTATTGGCATTACTCTTCGACATGAATTTGCTTTTTGAGGAGTACGTCTTTCGACAATTAAAAAAGGCCTTGGTGGGACAAACGGGCGAACTGAGCCGGCAAATTCGCCGCCCGTTTTGGCATCATCGGGCCATTCAGCCGGATATCGTTTGGCGCCAAGGAGATGAAACAGTAGTCCTCGATACCAAATGGAAAGTACCTTCTGGGGGACGTCCTTCAATGACGGATTTAAAGCAATTATACATCTATGGGCGCTATTTTTCGGCCACCCGAGTTATACTACTATATCCTAAAATCGGCGAGCAGCTGGATCAAGCTCCTTGGGCCTTTGCTCCCGAAGCGGGCGAGGCTTTATCACCTTTATATTGTCAAATTTGTTTTTTAGAGCTCCTAATTGAGGGACAGCTGAATAGTAATCTGGGATCAACGATTTTACAAACTTTGGAGGCAAATCCTGAGTAGGGAGTCAGCCTTTTTTGAAATGTTAAAAATAGAATACAAACCTTTATCTCAAGGGCAATTTCTTATTTTCAAGTTCATTAATTTTCGCTCTAAGAAAGCTTTTTTTTAGAAAATCAAATTCATTAAAAATATGCGTTTATTCAAGATCACCCTAATCAGTGCTGCCCTATGCTTGAGCGTATCCGTCATGGCACAAGTAGAGGTTGCAAATAATTATCAGATCGAAGTCACCCAAAAAGTAGAATGTACCCCCGTAAAAAGCCAGGACCGTACCGGGACTTGCTGGAGTTTTGCAACAGCTTCGTTCCTAGAATCCGAGATTATCCGCAACGGTAAAGGGTTTCACGATTTATCCGAAATGTACGTTGTCCGCAATGTTTACCGAGATAAAGCACAGAATTACGTTTTGCGTCAAGGCAAAGCCAATTTTAGCCAAGGGAGCCTCTCGCACGATTTAATCAAAGTCGCCCATCGTCACGGCGTAGTACCGGAAGCGGTTTTCTCCGGCAAGCTGGAAGGTGAAGAAATCCACGATCACAGTGAGCTATCCTCCATTTTGAAAGGTATGTTAGATGGGGTCTTGAAGCGCAAGCGCCTTAGTAAGAAATGGAAAATGGCTTTTGATGCGGTTCTTGATACCTATTTAGGCGAGGTACCCGAGCAGTTTGACTTTGAGGGTAAAACTTATACGCCACAGACCTATGCGGACCATCTCGGGATCAACCCTTCGGATTATGTGAGTATTACATCGTATACCCACCATCCATTTTACGAATCCTTTGTCTTGGAAATCCCTGATAATTACTCAAACGGCTCTTTCTATAATGTTCCTTTAGCGGATTTGCAGGCGATTGTTAAGCACGCCGTCGATCAGGGCTATTCGGTGGCTTGGGATGGTGATGTGAGTGAAAAGGGATTTTCAGCAAAAGCGGGTTTAGCCGTTCTACCGGTTGATGAAAAACGAGAGGACTTATTTGAAAAGCCAGGAGATGAACAAAAAGTCAGTCAAGATCTTCGGCAGGAGACCTTCGAAAGCTATTCTACTACTGATGACCATTTGATGCATCTTACCGGAATGGCTAAGGATCAGAACGGAACGGTGTATTACCAGATCAAGAATTCATGGGGTGAAATCAGTGATTATAAAGGTTATTTGTACATGTCAGAACCTTATTTTCAACTGAAGACCGTAGCGATTATGGTACATAAAGATGCCATTCCGCGGGCCATCGCCGAAAAAATGAACCTCTGATACCCCTACATTTGGTAGGGTATTAACGTTATACCTACAGTCCTCGTTGAGTACCGACGTATATTAGCTCAACGAGGACCTGATTTTGTCTACAAAACAACCAAACATCTCGAACTCATGTGGCTAAGGCTATCTTGCTTCCTCTTGTTTTTACTGGCGGGGATGGGGACCTCACGAGCACAGCAAACCCTGAAAATTCCTTCACCGGACGCGCTACGCACCAGCGAAGATTTCGACAAATACGAAGACACTTTTATTCAAAGTGTTGAATGGCTAAATAGTCGAAAAACAGATCATCCAAATCGAACCTTAGTTAGTGCTTTTGTCTTCAAATGGATTGAAGGCACCTCGAAAGTGACCATTACTCTGGATGATTACATTATGCGCTACGTGGATAAAAATCCAGAGCTATTGCTGATCTTCCTGGGTAATTGGGCAAAGTACGCGATTGAGAACCCCCGGGATGCCAAGGACGCTTTGCGCTGTAATCAAGCTGGCTTGGATGGCCTGCTTACCTACTACGAATCCCACGCCATGTCTCTCAAAAAAGACAAAAGAGTAGAAAAATTGCTAAAGAAACGGGCGAAAGGCCAGTTGGAAGAGTGGTTGAGTCGTAGAATTTGACGGTTCGGTAAAAAAAGGCCTGCGGTTCGGTAGACCATATTTGCATTTCGGTCTGGACTTTTGTCACTTCGGTTAAGTACATTTTTTAAACCTCTGAATAGCTTTCATATTGCGGTATAAATCAACGCAACATGAAAGCTTTTTACTTATTCTTCTGTTTCTTTCCAGCACTGCTCACCGCCCAGACTATGATCCAGGGGCAAGTAACCGACCCCAGCGGAGAAGCCATCATCGGCGCGAATGTTTATTTGCAAGATACTTATGATGGTGCTTCCAGTGATTTGGATGGCCACTTCAGCTTTAGCTCCGAAGAACGTGGAGCCCAGACCCTAGTAGTAAGTTACTTGGGATTTGAAACTTACCAAGATAGTCTAACGTGTAATACTACTCCTTTAAATCTCACTATCCAGTTACAGCCAGTGGCCAACGAGCTTACCGAGGTGGTGATCAGCGCTGGTGCTTTCGAAGCTTCCGATGAGCGCAAAGGTGTGGTGCTTAATGCACTGGATATTGTAACTACGGCTGGTGCCACGGGCGATACTTACGGTGCACTGAACACTTTGCCGGGCACCCAAACGGTAGGAGAGGAGGGGCGCTTGTTTGTACGTGGTGGTGCGGCTTCCGAGACCAGAACCTTTATCGATGGCCTTCTGGTACAATCACCCTATAATAGTTCTGTTCCGAATATCCCGGCACGGGGTCGCTTTTCACCTTTTTTGTTCAAGGGAACGATGTTTAGCACGGGGGGCTACTCGGCGGAGTACGGTCAGGCTTTAAGCTCTGCTTTAATCCTCAATACACAGGATTTAGCGACTGAGTCACTTACCAGTATTTCCTTGATGTCCGTCGGAGCCAGTGTAGCCCGTGCCGAACGTTGGGATAACAGTTCATTGTCCGTATCCGGTGGTTATACCAACTTAGCACCATACACGGCACTCGTAAAGCAAAACATTGACTGGTTGAAACCTGTACAGAGCTTTGACGGGCAGGTCATCTATCGCAAAAAGACTTCTGAAACCGGCATTTTTAAGGCTAATCTAAGTAGTAACCGAAGCTGGTTTTCATTGCGCTATCCTGATGCCAACGATATTGAGCAACTCAATGATCTGAGCTTGACCAACGATAACTACTACGCTAATCTGTCATACCGCGAACTTCTCAACGATAAAACGACTTTGTTTAGTGGCATTGCTTATTCGCTCGACCGTGATCGTATCTCTGAATTATTCAACGTTCGTACAGATGAGCAATCTTTGCAAGCAAAGACAACTCTGAGCTACCACGCTTCGGATGCAGTACGTTTAAAAACAGGTGTTGAATATTTGTTTGGACAATTTGATCAGCGCTTTCAAGATCGAGACGAGCAAGTATTTGAAACTGATCTACCCGAGCACTATGCAGCAGCTTTTGCTGAAGCGGATATTTACCTCACCAAAGGCTTGGTGGCTCGTGTCGGAGCGCGCGGTGAATACTCAAAGCAAGTAGACAACTGGAATGCTGCACCTCGTCTGTCGATGGCCTACAAAACGGGAGAAAACGCACAAGTATCCTTTGCTTACGGGCAGTTCTATCAAAATCCTGAAAAGGATCTGTTGCGCTACGATAATGACTTGGGATTTGAACGTGCAGATCACTACATGGCCAACTACCAGTGGATTAATAATAACTACATTTTCCGGGTTGAAGCTTATGAAAAGCGCTACCACAATTTGGTTAACTACACTAATGGAAAAGCTTGGGAAGCTAGCAACAGTGGAAATGGTCATGCACGTGGTATTGATGTCTTCTTCCGCGATCGCAAGTCGATCAAAAACGGAGACTACTGGGTGTCGTACTCTTTTCTCGATACAGAACGGGAATACCGCGATTTTCCAGAAGCTTCGACTCCTGGTTTTGCATCGAAGCACAACTTGTCTTTGGTTTACAAGCACTGGATGCCACAGCTAAATATGCTGATCGGAGGAACGTACTCTTTTGCCAGCGGCCGGCCCTACGATAATCCGAACAGCCCGGCCTTCAACGCCGAGCGAACTAAGGCTTTCAATGACCTGAGTCTCAACGTCAGCTACTTGCGCAATATCATGGGGAACTTCACCATCTTCCATTTTTCCGTCACTAATGTGCTGGGCTTTGAGAATACCTTCGGACAACGTTTTAGCGCGCTTCCAAACGACAATGGCGTGTTTTCGAGCACGGCGATTGAGCCACCAGCTAAGCGCTTTTTCTTTGTCGGTATGTTTATGTCGATAGGTAAAAAATACGACCGCACAAACCCAGAGAATTAAGTGGTATTGTCCCTTCAACTAGATTTAAATTTCAACAACTTTTAATAACATCTCACTAAATTTTAAAAATAAAATTATCATGAAAAAGATAGTAATCTTCCTCTTCGCTTCAATTTTGACCGTTTCTCTGTTTGCACAAAACGAAAAGTACGTCCGTAATATGGAAAAGGCCATTCAGCAGTTGGATACCACTAAGACTATAGAGGGCCTCCAGCGATTGGCTAATCAATTCGAGCGGATTGCTGCTGTAGAAAAAACGGAATGGTTACCAGCTTATTATCAAGCCTACAGCCAATTACAGATTGCTAGTTTGTACATGAATAATGGACAGGCGGACCAACTACCAACTTATCTCGACGCCGCTCAGGCTGCAATGGATATGGCTAAGAAGGTGGCACCCAAGGAATCTGAAGTACACGCTCTACAAGGTTACATCTACATGGCTCGTATTTGGGGCAATGCGATGGTCAATGGTCCCAAATTTAGCCCTATGGCTCACTTAGCTTTTGGTACCGCTCAGCAACTGAACCCGGATAATCCACGTGCTGACTTTCTTCGCGGGCAAATGTATTTCTTTACACCGGCTTTCTGGGGTGGTGGTGCTGAAGCGGCACAACCTCTACTGCAAGCTGCTTCGAAAAAGTTCGCGGCTTACGAGGCGCCATCAAGCATCCACCCACTTTGGGGCGCTGAGCAAAATACCTACTTGTTGGAGCAGGCTAATAGCCAGCTCGCAGAGAAGAAATAATTGAAAACCTATCATTCATACACTAGCTCGGCAAGTCGCCGAGCTAGTATCTTAAAAAATTGTATTTTGCAAAAAATAGCCATCTTGTCTAATAAAGCTTCATATCCTCAACCTGCTGCGGATTCACCCTATACTCTGAAACGTGCTTTACGTGAAGCTGTGATCTTGTTCCTTGCCGGGGGCTTAGGGATGTCGACCCTTGGGGCAATGTGGCACGACTATGTTTCGATCGGTGAATTTATGCGCGAAGCTACTTTTCAAGGGATTTTCTGGATCGTTCTATGGATGGGGAATGGCATGTTGAATACTTGGTTAAGCACAAAATTTGACTGGGTTAAGCATACCCGTAAGCGATTTATCCTAGGTGTGTTTGGCACTTTGATCTATACTGTTTGCGCTGCTAGTTTGTTTATCGCGACTTGGAGAACTGTTGTGTATGGCAGAGGTTTTTGGGAATCCTTGGTAAGTATTGATGGGATATTTCAATCGTCTATTTTGGTCATTACGCTGGTGATCACCCTTTTCCTTCACGGTCAGAGTTTTTTACGACACTGGAAAGCTTCTTTGGTAGAGGCGGAGCGTCTTAAGCGGGAAAATCTATCCGCTCGCTTCGAAACGCTGAAAAATCAGGTTAATCCACATTTCCTTTTCAATAGTTTCAATGTCTTATCCACCCTAGTCTACAAAGACCAGGATATGGCCGCCAAGTTTATCAAAAAACTGTCGGACTTATATCGATACGTGCTTGAAACCAAGGATTTGGAAACGGTTAGTTTATCCACAGAGTTGGACGCCTTAGATTCATTCATCTTTCTATCGAAAATTCGGTTTGGTGAAAACCTAATCGTTCACAATGAATTACCACGCGCTGAGCAAATTCGAGTGGCTCCCTTGACGCTACAGATGTTGGTCGAAAATGCGATTAAGCATAACGTCGTTTCCAAGGCCAAACCACTGGAAGTATCTTTGTTCCAGCAGGATGACTGGATCGTAATCGAAAATAACCTACAGCGCAAGAATAATGTAACGCACTCGGCGGGAATTGGCTTGCCCAATATTCAGGCACGCTACCAGTATCTAACCGATCAAGCCGTACAAGTTGAAGAGGATTTGGAGCACTTTCGGGTGAAACTGCCAGCCTTTACATATTGAGGGGAAGATATTGAAATAAGAAATGGAGTTCGTGCGGACTAGCAATAGATGATCTGATTTTTTGGAAAAGCGCGTAGGATGGGCTTTGGGGTGGGACCCACCCGCTGTCCGCCGCCGCCGACCAACTTGGCCGCAAGGTGCTATTATGCTATAATCCACTAGTCTTTACCAGTAGCATCTTATGGTAATTTGCAACGCTTTGTTCGTTTTGGCCAAAAGACAATGATTGCGTCACTATCTAAAGATTCCGGAACAAGCCAAATTCCATAAATTGCTGTGTTTTTTTTCGGAATCAAGATTGGTTTTGTCTTTTGGGCGACACTTTTGAGCGGTTCCACCATTTAATGGGCTATCATCAAAGGCGGCTAAAGAAATAAAAATATCGCCCAAACCTATTGGCAGCCCGAATTGAGGAGGTCAATATTCCCAGACCCCACCTTTAAACCTAAAAAGAAGAAGTTAGTAGACTAAAATGAAAGTGATTTTTCTAGAAGACGAGGCCTTAGCGGCGGAACGCTTAGAACAGTTGGTCCTGAACTATGATTCTACCATTGAAATTCTTACCGTATTGGATTCCGTGGAAACTGCGGTAAGCTGGCTGGAAAGCAACGATCATCCCGACCTGGCCTTTTTTGATATCCAATTGGCTGACGGTCTCAGCTTCGAGGTTTTTGAGAAATGTGCTCCCGATTGTCCGGTGATTTTTACAACGGCTTTTGATGCCTACGCCTTGCGGGCTTTCAAAGTGAATAGTATTGATTATCTCCTCAAACCTATTGACCAGGAAGAACTTGATGCCGCCATTGACCGCTTTCAAGCACAGCAACAAAGTGAATTGCCCAGTGCTTTGCCTGACTTACGGATTATCCAGCAAACGATGCAGATGATCACAAAGCAGTACAAGTCTCGTTTTATGATCAAATCGGGAAGCCGCTTGTTTGCTATTCCGGTCGAAGAGATTGATTTTTTCTTTAGTGAAAATAAAATTACTTGGTTACGTCGTCGCGATGGGAAAAAATATCAGATTGATTATCGACTTGAGCAATTGGATGAGCTGTTAGATCCACAGCAGTTTTTTCGCCTCAATCGTAAGTATATTACAGCCTTCCCAGCCATTGAGCAAGTGACAACTTACTCAAACAGTCGCTTGAAAGTACAGCTCATCGGTATTGATGGGAGCGAAGATGTGCTCATCAGTCGAGAGCGTGTGGCCAATTTTAAAGCCTGGATGGATCAGTAATCGGTTTTCGCTTATATCAAGTTTGACCGCGTGAACGTTCAATACCCATGCGTCACTTATTCTTACTTCTAGTTGTTGGACAACTTACCTTTACCCTAGATGCGCAGGATACACCTGTTGCAGTTGAAACTGAACTCATTCGCCTCCGCGATAGCATGCGCCATGCAGATTATCAATACCGCTTTGAGCGCTATGCACCTCAGTTTAGAACCCTTTTGGAACAAAGTCTGTCCGCTGATTGGAGCTGTTCTTATCCTTTTGCTGATTTGGATAGTGTGCTGCAAATCATTACCTCGGAAGATCAACAGCTACGTGCCTTTAGTTGGAATCCAGTACTTTCTGGTACCTGGCATAATTACCAAAGCCTATTACAAGTGCGCCGGGGAGATCGTTGTCACTGGCAAACCTATCAAAGTGGAGATGAACAAGATACCATGGATATTTTTCGGGATGTCTATCTACAACGCATCTATGATCTACCCAATCAACACTACCTGTTGGTCGGCTGGGGTACCCACGGCTCCGGACACCATCGTAAAACAGCCGAATTGGTGCGCATCGTTGATGGTCAATTACAAACTTGTCCCGGTGCAATGGCTGGATTGGACCTCTTAGTGGTAAAATCAGCGCGTATTCACGATTCAGGGCTACGCTATGATCCGGTTACGCGGCGAATAACGCACAATGTCTTTTACTACGATGATGAAACGGGGTTCTATACTGCTAAGGAAGAGCAAAGACATCTAATTTTCCAGAACAATGCATTCGTCTTCGAATGAGATGGCTTTCGAGAAAGTTTCTTATTTTGCTCCCTTAATGAGCGAAAAACAGGCTGTTGAGATTAGTGAAAACTACAATGATACATCGCCAGTTAGAAAATGAGGGGAATGTAATACATCAGTTAATATAAACGGAAAACTATTATGCTTCACAAAATCAGTCCCGAGGGAACCAGTGCCTTCGGTATGCGCCATGCGATAAAATTCACCCTAATATTTATCAGTGTATTCGTTCTTTTGATGCTTTTTATCTCGGTCATGTCCGGGGGGAAAAACAATGTTTTGTTCATTCTTTTGGGGAGGATACATTGGTTTTTGTTAATTGTGTTATTCATTGTAGTGGCGCGTTGGGTCCAGGGGCGTAATCTAGCCGAAGCCATTGTTTTTGAAGTCACTCCCCAATACGTTGCCAAAGGTATTCAGACCGATAAGCTCAATGTCGGGAATCAAATTGGTATGAATAAGGAAGCACGTTACGGGACTAATGCGAATCAAATGATCCCTTACGACCAGATTGCTTCAATTACCATTAGTGATAATAGTATCAAGATTCGCTCGCGCAATTACAGTTTTTGGACGAGCAACGGACAAATCGAAATTCCCAAAGAAGTGAATAATTTTGCTGCGCTTAAGTCACACTTTGTCAATCTCAAGCGTGAAAGAGGAATCGCTTAGAGCTTGTTTGTGATTTGTTCTTTTAGTCGAAAACTGGGATTTTTTTGTTTAAACGAGACTCCTTTTGAGGAGCATAGCCGGAGGCTATGTGAACGCAGTGCAGTTTCTTTGAAACCAAATGTCCACTGGACATTTGACGGAGAGAACCGCTAGCGGATATTAAAAATGACGTTTGTAGACCAATTAATAATTACCAAAAAAGCTCTTAATGTTCAGACTGTGCTCTTTCGACTTTTTGCCAAGCGCCGCCGTTGACGGCTTGAATATTTGCCGCTCTTAGCTGACTAGCTGCACGCGCACTGCGTATCCCCGAGGCGCAGCAGGTGATGATGGGTTTTTGGTGCTTGCGAATCTTTTCTACTTGAGCGGGAATACTGCCGAGCGGAATATTGACCGCATGACGCGCGTGGCCGCTGCGGAATTCCTGGGGGGAGCGCACATCAATGATTATAGCACCTTCTTTCAGCATCGCGTTAAGGTCAATCTTTTCTCGTTTAAAGAGCCGATTAAAAAAATCTAAAAGCATCTGATTATGTTTAGAATGGGATAATCTGTTCTATTCTTTAGGCGCAGCTTGCTCCAAGAGTTGAATCAATTCTTGAGCGGATTGCATCCCGGATTGACGCCATTTCATCTCACCATTTTGGTATAGCATAAAGGTTGGAACGCCACGGATGCCCAAATGCTGGGCGAGTTGAGTGTTGCGATCTACGTCAATTTTGACAATTTTGGCGCGCTCACCAAGCCGCGTTTTTACCTCTTTTAAAATGGGAGCCATCGCTTTACAAGGGCCACACCATTCTGCGTAAAAATCTAGCAGAACAGGTATTTCGCTATTGGTCAGTTGTTGAAAAGAAGATTGTTGTTTCATAAGATGATTTTGAAATCGGACTTCAACGGACCCAACGCCACAAACGCAGTATCCCGATTCGTAATAAAAATACCCACGGCAATCCGTGCATGATCAAATCTAGCCAGTCAATAAGTTGCATTCCTTTTGCCCCGCCGGCTACCCAGCGCAATTTCCCGACAAGATGAGGTTCGGGACTGAAAGGCGCCAGTCCCAGGCTGAGGCTCAGGAGTAACCAAATTTTCCAATCATTCAGCATAGATAATAGCAAAGCTAAGTGAAAAACATCGAGAGGCTTGTGACTTTGATCACAGTCACGTTCAATTTTTTATAGCCGCCTGCCAGTCTTCCCGCGTCAAACCTAAATAGGCGATATCCCTCAACTGTCCCAGATAATCTCGGAAATCTTGGCGCATTAAACCTTCTTGGACAAAACCATTTTTCCGGGCAACGCCCAGGCTCCCGGGATTATCCGGACCAATCTGCAAAAAGATTTTTTCGAAACGGTGTTCGGTAAATAGATGGTCACAGATCCAGGCAATACCTTGACTCATGATGCCTTGTCGCTTCCAGTCATGATCCAGATAATACGCTAATTCACCTTTAGGAATACGCCAATCAATCGTCTTGACGATGATACAACCAATTAAACCCGCGGAAGGGTGATCAATGCCGAAGCAAAACCCTTCTTTATTTTGTGCTTGCGCTTGCTTTTTTTGGATGTAGCGCAAGCAAGTGGGTTCATCCACAATGGCGCTCAGCGTGATCGGAAACCAAGTGCGCAGATGTTCGCGATTACGCTCAATGAGCTCGAACAAAGCAGCGGTATCCGTGAGCTGTAAAGGGCGATAATTAATGGTCGCAGTCATACTAGGGGAGGGCAAGATGAGCGAGATGGTGATT
>JANQQI010000019.1 GCA_028285085.1 Saprospiraceae bacterium
TCATCGGATGGGCATTGGTGATCCCTTGTTTTGAGAGCCATTGATGGATTTCCCAAGCACAGATCACTTTGGCACCAGTGCGCTGGGCCAGAGCAATCAAATCTGCGACGTGATCCTCGTGGCCGTGAGACACGCAGATATAGTCCGCAGGAATCTCCTCGACGTTGATATTGGTGGCTTTGGAATTGGCACTGATAAATGGATCGAAAACGATATGCTTACCGCCTGTTTCCACCCCGAAGGCCGAGTGTCCATAATAGGTGATCTTCATCGTGTATTTGGGTTGGTTGGATGTAAGATTTTGATAATCAAGTTTTTAATTTAACTTTACCGGATAGGGCCGTTAAAGATAGCTAAAGATACTTGCTTTTGTAGAATATCGTAGGGCGAAATATTGAATTTTATTCTCATCTTCATTTCCTATTTTTGCAGCCTTTTGTTAAACATTTTACCCCTAAAAGTGGTCTTATACGGACATACACAGAATTGAGAAGACCAATAAAGGACTTCCCAATCTTTATTGCCCGATTGCAAATAACCTTTTGACCTGACAACGAATCGAAAGAACGACACTTAACCCATTATTTTAGAGTAGACATGATCACCATTTTTTCCGGTACGAATAGACGTAATAGTCGCACTTTACCCGTCGCGAAGCAGTTCTCTTATCTTTTTGAAAAATATACGGATGAGCAAGTGCGTCTCTTTTCTCTGCACAATTTACCTCTGGATTTTATTCACAATGGTATGTACGCTGAGTCCGGGCAACATGATCGTATCTCGGAAATCCAGGATCAATACCTGATTCCCGCGGAAAAATTCTTCTTTGTGTTCCCAGAATATAACGGTGGTATGCCTGGTATTTTGAAATTCTTCATTGATGCGTGCTCGGTAAGAGAATACAAACCTTCTTTCAAGAATAAGAAGGCAGCAATGGCGGGTATTTCAACCGGCCGTGCCGGCAATTTACGGGGAATGGATCACCTGACCGATGTCCTCAATCATGTTGGGACAATCGTATTGCCTAATCGCCTTCCCATATCCAAAGTGGATCAACTAGTAGATAAAGAAGGAATGGTCTCCGATGAAGAGACCCTAAAGTCTATGGAGCGCCAGATTCTGGAGTTTTTAGAATTTTAGTTTAGCCTATTCCTGCCACTCGGCAATGAACAAATTGGTGTCTCTCGTACCACCATTATTTCGGTTGGATGAAAAGACGAGATACTTACCATCGTAGGAGAACATTGGAAAAGCATCGAATACTGGATCAAAGGTAATTTGCTCTAATCCCGTTCCATCAAGATTGATCATGAAGAGGTTGAAACGAGGCCGCCCTTTCCCGATACTTTTGTGGTTGGATGAA
The DNA here is from genome assembly GCA_028285085.1 of Saprospiraceae bacterium. Lineage (GTDB taxonomy): Bacteria > Bacteroidota > Bacteroidia > Chitinophagales > Saprospiraceae > JAHDHW01. Next base: position 1,364 of record JANQQI010000019.1, read on the forward strand.
AAGACAATTTTTTGTCCACTGGGATGAAAGAATGGTGCCCAATTGGCTCCTCCCAAATCAGTGACTTGTTGCAGTTCAGAGCCATCGACATTACAAACGTAGATTTCCATATTGGTCGGCTGGACCAAATGCTGCGCTAGAAAATCTTTGTAAGTCTTGATCTCCGCTTCCGTTTTGGGGCGTGAAGCGCGAAATACCAACTTTTTACTATCCGGTGAGAAAAAGGCACCACCATCGTAGCCCAGTCCATCCGTGACTTGCTTAAGATTGGAGCCATCGATATTCATCGTGTACAGTTCTAAATCACCGGAGCGTGTGGAGGTGAACACTATTTTTTTCCCATCTGGAGATACCGTTGCTTCCGCATCGTAGCCCGGCTCATGGGTCAACTGACGTACAATATTACCATCCAAATCAGCCTCAAAAATATCGAATTCAGGGAAGATGGGCCAAACGTATTTCCCATTGACGGTACGAGGAGCTTCCGGGCAATTGTCATTACCGAGATGCGTAGAAGCGTATAGAATGGTACTATCACCGGGCATAAAATAAGAGCAAGTCGTACGCCCTTTTCCGGTACTTAACAAAGGAGGCTGATCGCCGGTGTAACCATCACGTGACATCACATAAATTTGGTCACATTCCGCGCCCCACTTTGGATTCGTGGCCTGGAACACCAGATTTTTATCGTCAAAGCTAAAGTAAGCTTCGGCATTATCACCACCGAAGGTCAGCTGGCGCAGATTGGCTAGACGGCTTTCACCCTCCAAACGAAGCGTATCCGTATTTTCTGCAGTAGTGGTTGCTGTTTCTGGAGTTGTAGATTCTGTAGATGGGGATTGGCAGCCGATAAGCGTACCTAAGGAAATGAAGAGGAACAAATATTTTTTCATTAGCAAAATTTAAGGATGAGTTGCCAAGGAGGATAATTTTGCTCATCCAAATTGGCAAACCATTTCAAAAGAATATCTTGTGTTCGTATTTCTGCGGGCAAATATACGCTTTCAAGATTTGAAATATGATTCGACTTTGCTTTTTATCCCTGATTTCTTTTTTCCTTTTTTGGGCTTGTGAGGATGTCACCGATCAAACCACCGGAGCGGAACAACGACAAGTGTTTCGCTACAATATCAATAATGTTGTGACCTCTCTAGACCCGGCCTTTGCCCGCAGCCAAGCCAATATTTGGGTGACGAATCATATTTTTGATGGGCTGGTTGAATTGGATGGGGATTTAAATGTACAACCGTGCATTGCCCAATCGTGGGATATTTCGGAAGATGGCTTGACGTACACGTTTCATTTGCGAGACGACATTTATTTTCATCACGACGATTGTTTTTCTAAAGGCAAAGGTCGCCGGGTCCTGGCATCGGATGTTGTGTACAGTTTTAACCGGATTTTGGATAAAAAAGTAGCTTCTCCGGGAAGTTGGATTTTCAGTGGTCGGGTGGCTGAAGAAACGCCATTTATGGCACCCAATGATTCGACTTTTGTCCTCCGTTTACAAGCCCCTTTTCGACCAATGTTAGGTATCTTGACTATGCAGTATTGCAGTGTGGTTGCCCGTGAAGCAGTAGAAACCTACGGCCGGGCTTATCGCAGTCGCGGTATTGGGACGGGCCCGTTTAAGGTGAAGAATTGGTTAGAAAATCAGTCTTTATTTTTATCGAAAAACGAAGACTATTTTCGATTGGAGCAACCCTATATCGATGCGATTCGGGTACGCTTCATCGCAGATCGTAAAACAGCTTACTTGGAGGTGTTGGGGGAAAAATTAGATTTAATTTCAGGCCTGGAATCTTCTTTTATCAATGAATTACTGACCTACGAAGGTGAATTGCGTGCCGATAAAAAAGAGCGATTACAATTTTTCAAGAATCCTTTTCTCAATTCTGAGTATTTAGGCATTAATATGAAATTGGCGGAGGGGACGCCCTTGGGTGATAAGCGCGTTCGCCAAGCGCTTAATTACGGCTTTGATCGGCAGCAAATGCTCGCTACACTTCGTAACAATGTTGGTAAACCAGCAGATTCCGGCTTTACACCCCGAGGGTTACCATCTTACGCGCCGGAAGCGGTACCGGGCTATCGCTACGATCCCGCCCGCGCGCGGCAACTCCTCGCCGAAGCGGGCTACCCCAATGGTGAAGGATTACCAGAATTGACCTTACTGGTGAGCCCGGATTATCAGGATTTATGTGTTTTTATCGTTCGGCAGTGGGAAGATTTGGGTGTTAAAGTCAAGATTGATATTATGGAATCCGCTACTCTGCGGCAGTTGATGCGCAGTGAACAAGCCCCCTTTTTTCGGGCGAGTTGGATTGCTGATTATCCCGATGCAGAAAGCTTTCTCACGGTTTTTTACAGTAAAAATCCACCTTCACCAAATTATACTCGCTTCTCGAATCCACAGTTTGATCAACTTTACGAGCAGGCGCTTTTAGAAAATGACGATGAAAAACGCTTTGCGCTTTACCGAGAGATGGAAAAAATCGTGATTGATGAGGCGCCGGTCATCTTTTTATTTTACGACGAAACGGCGCTAGTTACCGGAAAATCAGTACTAGGCCTGGATGGCAATGCGCTTAATCTTTTGAATTTAGAAAAGGTACATTTTGGGACCTCCGAATAAGACTAAAATTGACCTATTTTCCCTAAATTCGCGACCTAACTAACCGAAGATATGAAATCAATATTGATAAAAAATGCACAGATCGTCAACCGTGGTGAAATCCGCCACGGAGATATCCTGATTCGGGATGGACGTATCGAGCAAATCGCTCCCCAAATCGATGCTATTGTAGATCGTGAAATCAATGCTGAAGGCCTGCACGCCCTGCCAGGTATTATTGATGACCAAGTCCATTTCCGGGAACCAGGCTTAACACACAAGTCGGATTTGTATACCGAGCCTCGAGCCGCCGTCGCGGGAGGGGTAACGTCCTATATGGAAATGCCGAATACCAAGCCGCCGGCTATTACCCAGGATTTATTACAGGATAAATACGATATCGCTGCCCAGAAATCACTAGCCAATTACTCCTTTTTCATGGGCGCTTCTAATGATAATTTAGAGCATGTGCTGCGTACTAATCCCCGCAACGTGTGTGGGATCAAGGCATTTATGGGATCGAGCACGGGGAATATGCTTGTGGATAATCCGACCACTTTGGAGGGCTTGTTTTCACAAGTACCCATGTTGATCGCTACGCACTGTGAAGATGAGGAGACTATTCGCCGTAATACTGTTGATTACGTAGCGCGCTACGGTGAGGATATTCCAATCGAGATGCATCCCGAAATTCGTTCGGTAGAAGGTTGCTGGTTGTCATCTTCAATGGCAGTAGACTTAGCGAAAAAGCACAACACCCGGCTGCATATTTTGCACATTTCGACGGCCGAAGAGTTGGCGTTATTCCGCAACGATATTCCTTTGCAGGAGAAAAGAATCACTTCGGAAGTTTGTGTACACCATTTGTATTTCGAAAGCGCGGACTATGCCCGTTTTGGGACTCAAATCAAGTGTAATCCAGCGATTAAAGAGGGACGACATCGTGCCGCCTTATTGCCTGCTTTATTGGATGATCGATTGGATATCATTGCGACCGATCACGCGCCACATACCTGGGAAGAAAAGCAGAATAAGTATGGTGCTGCTCCTTCAGGCGTACCGCTCATTCAACACACTCTGAACGTCATGTTGTCTTTCTATCACGAAGGCAAGATTAGCCTGGAAAGAATTGTAGAAAAGATGTGTCACGCCCCCGCGGAATGTTTCCACGTCGAAGATCGTGGATACTTGGAAGAAGGCGCCCACGCAGATATCGTCTTATTGGATTTGCATAAAGACTGGACCGTAGAGCAATCGGGACTGCATTACAAGTGTGGTTGGTCTCCTTTCGTGGGACACACCTTCAAAGGACAGATTCAAAGTACCATCGTCAGCGGTCACTTGGCTTATCACCAAGGTGAATTTGACGAAAGTCAAAAAGGGCAGCGTCTACTTTTTAAAGAGAATTAAACGTTGACACCATAGAAAAGCCTGCAACTCCATATTGAATTGCAGGCTTTTTAATTTAACAAGGATTTGAGACTAAACCAGTTGTGAGTGCTTTTGCAGCAAGCGGAATAGATGCTGTTTTTTCTCTCTAATGTCTTCCGTCATTTCTTGTCGATTGTAGTAATCAAGCAATAAATGTGCGTAATGCATGAAGACTTCTTCCGTTGGTTTTGGTCCTGGCTCAAAATCGTAGATGTTTTCTGCGGGAAGATTGAAAAAAGCACCGCCGCAAGTATGTGCAATACGATTGTATTCCAAATCAAAGTTTTTTGCGTCAGCGGTTACATCCGCTGTACAATGATTACAACCATAGACGTGTAAGGTCATGTAAGGCGTAGTCGTAGCATTTCCCATCTGATGGATCAATTCGTGATTTACCTTAATTGCGGATCCGGGGCTGAGAATTTCCTTTTTAGAAAATCGTAGCTCGTTATCTTTGGTGTGATAAATCATGTGGTGGGTGTGTCCGAATACTTGTACCACGCCCCACTGAGTGTGGCCATGATTGTGAATCGAAGAGTAATCACCCGGATTCCAAGACATCACCATCACCTCAAACCAGCCGCCGTCGTAGGCTAGTTTGCGCCCGTAGCAGTCCGCTGTAGGGTGGTTGAAATCAGCATAAGGAACGAGATCTTCTATTTGGATATTAGCTTGGAGAACGAGCTCTCTGGCATTTTGTGGATTGAGCGTCTGAGTAGTTTTTGCTTTCTCGATCATCTGGATCAGCCGATCCAGTGATTTGGGTAAGCGTCGTGTAGTTGACTCCATAATTATAAATTTATCTGGTTAAGTGTTTTCAATAATACATTGCATGATCACAATATCGATTCGTCGCCCGTTTTTAAATCCAACCTCGCGCTGACGACCGACGATCTCATAGCCTAATCTTTTATTGTATTCAATGCTGGCCGTATTTGTAGCAAAAATTTTGGCTACTAAGTGGTGGTAATCCAGTTCGGCGCATTTGACCTGCAAGTATTTTTTCATTTGCGAGCCATAGCCTTTTCCCGTTTCACGCTCCCAGAAGTAAACCGCCGTTTCACAGGCAAAGCGATAGCCTTCCCGATCGCTATACCTTTTGATAATACCCCAGCCGATGATGATATCGCTACGTATCATGACGTATAGCCGTTCACGATGGTTGAATTTTTTGATCCAACCGGCAATATCTTCAGCCGTTTTCAGGCTTTCCTCCATTGTGGCGGTGCCTTTCAAAATAGCCTCGTTATAAATAGCCGCTACGCTTTCGTAGTGCTTTGATTCCGCCTCAAGAATGACTGTAGGTGAATTCATGACTTGGTTTCAATATTTGCCCTGCCTTTGCAGGCAATACATTTTTTTCGAATATGGTTAGTTGACCGTTCACCCAAAGATGTTCTACACCGGAAGACAAGCGACGTGGTTGCAAATAAGTCGCATTGGCCTTGACTGCTTCGGGACGCAACAATACAAGATCGGCGAAATAACCTTCCTTGATCTCTCCACGTTGTCCTAATTGGAAAAAACGGGCGGGTAAGTAGGTGATCTTATGGATAGCTTCTTGCCAACTGAGACTCTTCTTTTGCAAAACGTAGCGTTCGAGGAAAGTGGTAAAGGCACCGTATGACCGCGGATGAGGTTGACCGATAGATTTGGGTGCATTGACCGGATAACTCCAGGAATCGGTACAAATCATGGCCTTCGGCCAGGTAACCGCGCGATCCATATCTTCTTCGCTGATGCAGTGGTAAACCACCCAAGCTTCGGTGCTGGCAGCTAAAATAGCCGCGATGGACTCCGCTTCGCTTTCGTTGCGCTCGATAGCGATATCTGCAACGTTTTTTCCATAAAAATCCGTTAAATCATCCGAAATAATCAACATTTTACTCAAATCGTAGCCTTTTTGCTCAATCCACTCGGCGATATCCTGACGAACTTTTGGCGAGCTCATTTTTTCCGATACCGCCGCAATGCCATCTTGTAAAATGTATTTAGGTATGAAAGCCCTTAGCTTGGTCGATACCGCGGTATAAGGGTAGACATCTACCGTAGCCTCAACTTCACTGCTACGGTTATAAGCTTCAATCTGAGCGAGTACTTTTGGAATCTTGCCCCAATTTGGCCGCTCGGCGGCTTTGAGATGGCTAATCAGCACCTTAATTTTAGCTTCTTTACCAACGTGGAGTGCCTCAGTAACCGCCGCCTCAATTTCATCCCGCTCGCTCCGAATATGAGAAGCGTACACGCCACCTTGCTCGGCGACGACTTTAGCGAGTTCAACAATTTCCTCCGTTTCTGCAAAGCAGCCCGGCGCGTAAATCAAACCTGTCGATAAGCCCAAGGCACCATCGCGCATGGCTTGTCTTAACGCCTCAGACATATGTTGCATATCTTGATCGGTCACTTCGTTCCAGTTATCAAGATAGCCACCGCGAAGGGTACTATGTCCCACCAAAGTGGCGATATTAAATTGTAAATGATCTTTGATGCGTACGAAATACTCTTCCAAGCTACGCCAATCGAAAGGAAAGCCAATTTGCTCCGCTAATCGATTGAGAGTAGGGACGAGTTGTTCCCCAATTGGTGCTGGAGAGGTCCCGCAATTACCAAATATCTCAGTCGTAATACCCTGGTAGAGTTTGTGATTGGCGGCTTCGGGAAAGAAATAGCCAAAACCAGTAGAGGCGTGCGGATCGATAAAACCTGGGCAAAGGATTAAGCCCTCAGCATCGATGACTTGTCGGGCTTCGACCTGCTCCTCTTCGGGGGCAATGAGCGCAATCTTTTCTCCTTGGATACCGACTTGCAGGCGTTGTGGCGCCTCCAAACGCCCAGTATAAACCAAGCTGTTTCTAATTAAAAAATCCAACATCAATCTTTACAATACGATTTTATGGGTTATAGTTGATGCCAACAAACGATTATAAAAGAAAAGTGGAGAATCGTTCAAGCATTGCCTTTACTGGAGATGGGTATGAATCAGTGTAATCAATTGGGTTTGATAAAAAGGCTAAACTTGTAATACTTCTTCAATAATACAATCGTCCCTCGGTGTCCCAAAGATAGTAAATTCAGAGCGCTCCCCAAAATTAGCTTCAATTCTAGCTAGAGCTGAGCTCTACTTTGCGATAAGTGTATTTTTCTAATAATCGGCGATCGAGCTTAAGAGCGGACAATTGCTGATAATCAATAGTTCCGTTTGTTGCCATACGGATGTCCGGTAAGATAATATCTTCCACAAAATAACGGCTGGACGGACTAAGATCATGGGCCTGAGCTTGCGGTAAAAAAGCAGCAAATTCTAGATTGAGACGCCGACCAATCCCGGTTTCAAACATGCCCCCGATCCAGCAGGGTATGTCATGTTGGTGGCAATAGTGTAGAATATCTAGACTCTTGGTTAATCCACCGACTCGGCCAATTTTCAAATTCAACTCATCGAGCGCCCCCAGTTGATGGGCTTTCATTAGCCCTCCGAGACTTTTAACCTCTTCGTCAAGACAAATGCGCATGTCTGGCAAGTGCACGCGAGCCGCTTGGATCAGATCGATTCGATCCGGCGGAAAGGGCTGTTCAATGGCGCCGCCGAAGGATTGGAAAAATCGAAGCGTAGGATCTTCGGCGGATAAGAACGTCCCATTGGCGTCGAAACTAACATGTACGTCTTCAAGGTCAGAGCGGACTTGTTCAAATATTGTCGTATCAGAAGTAGGGGAGATTTTAAACTTTAGACGGCGGTATCCCCTGGCGTGATTGGAGGTGATGGTTTCCGCGAGTTGCTCCACGCTATCTTGGATACCGATGGATATGCCAACAGGGATATCTTGGGTTTTAGGCAGTGGGACTTGATCAAAAAGCGTAGCACCATGCTTTTGAGAGATGAGATCGTGTGCGGCGGCTTCGACAGCGGTTTTGGTAAAGGGCCAGCCTCGAATGCGCGCTAGTATGGCCAGCAGATCGCGGTAGCGCATTTCGGGGCGGAGCTGCGGCACGACGAAGTGCTGAATCAAAGGCACTGCCGCTTCCAGAAATTCAGCCGAATAGTAAGGGTCAGGCCGACAGGAGGACTCCCCAAAGCCAGATCGGCCTTCCGCATCGATCCACTCCACGATGAGGGCCTGGCGAGATTTTCGTTGGCCAATCCCCGAACTGAATGCTTGTTTTTGGGGCAAATCAATAAGGTGCAGATGAAGTGCAGCAAAGCTGAGTGGTTGATTCAGAAATGCTTGATAGGATGGTTCGGGCATGCGATCGCTCTAATTTGGTTGGCCGGGAGGATACGGCTTTTTTACCTAATTCGCACGATTTTGATCTTCAATTTGCCAAAAAAGCTGACGTAGTAAATTGCTTAAACCAACCAGAAATAGAATAAGCCCACCAGAGGATAAAATATTGCTGGTCATGTAGTAAAATGGAATCTTGCTGTAGTCAGGACTGGCGAGTTGTGGTATAATGATGTATTGAATAAGGAGTGAGGTGATCGTTCCAATGAGACACATAACCGTCCCAATCAGCATAAAGTTGGAACTACTATCATTAAGGCGATTCTTGGCATAGATCGCGGTGTAAAACTGAAGAATGATAATCGCGGCTGGACCAATAAACTGGAAAATGAATCCATAGATCATGGAAAATATTTCTGACTCCAAAAGGTTCATACGAGTGGTTTTAGTTAGAAATGGTGGGACAAATTAAGATTGAAAGGGAACAAATCTGTAAACATCCGATTAATTTCCGTACCTTTGCACGGCTTTGTGAAAATAGTCTAAGGAGCAGCGTATTGATTTTGGTCAATAAGATCCATCAACCCTTTACATTTCGGGTCCTTAGCTACTACACGGGCATCGATCAGATGGTTGGCTTTCAACTAATTGCTTGCTTTCTGGTTTTATTGTTAACAACTGTTATATTTTATTATAAACTAACTTTTAATTATTAGTATGATTATTATTGAAAGAAAAGATGGTGAAACAATCGATCGCGCGCTCAAACGCTATAAAAATAAGCATCGCAAAATCGGTGTCAACAAAGAGGTTCGCCGTCGAAGAGAATTCGTTAAGCCTTCTGTACGTCGTCGTAACGAAGTTCTAAAAGCAGTTTATATTCTCAAGAAATTTGGCGACCAGTAGTTCCTACTGCGCTTAATATATCCCTATCCCTATCCTTATCCCGGAATAAAGCTACTTTCACTGACCAGCATGCCAGCAATGGCTGCGGTCAGGAAGCAGGCAATCGTCCCACCAATCAATGCTCGGATACCGAATTCAGCTAGCGTCTTACGCTGACCGGGCGCCAAAGCACCAATTCCACCAATCTGGATCCCAATTGAAGCAAAGTTGGAAAAGCCACAAAGTGCATAAGTGGCAATAATCAAAGATTTGATTTGCAGTATTTTCGTGAATTTCGCCATCTCAGCGTAAGCGAAAAACTCATTAATGGCCGTTTTTTGTCCGAGGAGTTGTCCGACGAGGAAGACATCCTCAACGGCTACGCCTAGCAAAAAAGCAATAGGGGCGAAGAGTAAACCAAGCAAGAATTCCAGGTTTAATCCTTTCATCGCACCGGGCTGAATCTCAAAGCCCTGAGCCTGTAACCAGCCGGCAAAATTGATCACCCACTCATTCAATGGCGTGTAGTAACCGAGTACATCAGTCAAGAGGTAATTCAGCATGGCCACCAGTGCGGTAAATACCAGCAGCATCGCGCCAACATTTATCGCCAGCCGTAATCCATCTGTGGTACCAATTGAAACCGCTTCGAGAATATTATTACCAATTTTGTCTTTCGGTACACTGAAATCTTGGTTGACCTTTTCGGGTTCATCCTGCGGATATAGAACTTTAGAAGCAACGATAGCTGCCGGAGCGGAAATAATCGATGCCATGAGCAGATGTTGGGCAAAAAGATTACGTGCTGCTTTCGTCGCGATTTCTGCTTGCTCCGGTGTCATACCGACCGTATCCACAAAGGATTCGCCCAGAAAGCCAACGTAGGCCGCAAATACACCGCCCGCAATCGTTGCCATCCCGCCCGTCATTAAGCATAACATCTCCGAACGGGTCATCTTTTCCAGGTAAGGTTTGACGACTAAAGGCGCTTCGGTCTGGCCGATAAAGACATTCGCCGCTGCGGCCAGACTCTCGGAACCAGATAGATTCATGACCTTTTTCATGACCCAGGCAAAAGCATAAACAATGATTTGCAGGATACCTAAATAGTAGAGAATGGCGGTAAAGGCAGCAAAAAAGACGATAGTAGGCAGCACTTGGAAGGCGAAGATGTAGCCAAAGGAGCTGAGGTCTTGCACGATACTACCAAATAAAAACTCGGACCCAGCTGCGGTAAAATCAAGAATTCTAACGAAAAAATCGGCTACAGATTTAAAAATTGACCGGATGAAGGGCACTTTTAATACTAAAATGGCCAGGATAAACTGAATACCGACTCCTTTTCCAACTAAAGTCCAATTAACAGCTTTACGATTGGCACTTAACAAATAACAGATGCCTAGCAAAGCGATAATCGCGAATCCTCCCCGCAGGAGACCGATTAATAAATCCATAGTTTTCGTCTGTTTTGGTCAAATGTAAGGAATCTACCGAAAATACCTATCCGATTGCCAACTTATTACTGGATTTGGAGATGAGACTTAATTTTCGCGAGCAAGGTTAGAAACTATAAATTAACTGAGCGCGTAGCTCCGAGCGGGTATTTCCCTCGATAGTTTCGAGGCCCGTTCCAATGGTTTCCTGATTTCGAAAACGGGTGATAGCGTAGCGCAATTCAACGGATAAATCGCGGATACCTCGATAGCGTAGATTGATGTAAAAGCGAGCGCCTTGACCGTACAGTGCAGGGATCGAAAAGTTATAGATCAGATTATTTTCAAACGTATAAAATCGGATGTTGAAATTTTCGGTATCAAATAGGGCAAATCGACTGGTTAAAGAAACGGGAAAGCTGCGGGGTTTAAAAATGACATCTTGATACACCATAAAGCCATCTGCGAGCGAGACACCATTATCAAAGGTGCCAAAGTGTACTCGGTTGCGAAGTTCCAGGCTTTGAGAAACGTTATACTCTAACTGGATTTTGGTTTGGACCAAGCGTTGCGGCACCAAAAAATCGATACGTGTTTCATTGTCTGGCGCATTGAAATACTTGGTTTCCGAGCGCAATTCTACGTAAGCGCGGAGTTTTCGCTTTTGGCGGTAAGTCAACCGAACACGATATTCGTGGCCACGGGAAGGCGCATCCACTCGGAAACGCAACCACGGATGTTCGTATAAATCATAGTAGGCGCTGAGGGTCCAGCGCCGCATAGGACGAATTTCGATGCCAGCGTAGATACCGCGCTCATTGCGTGCGCCGCTAGTTTCAGCAATAGGGTTTGGATTGATAGCCTGATAGTCCCGGGGAAAGTAGCGGTGCAAGAGCGCAAAATTGATTTGGGGGCTTAGGCCAACTAGCATACCATTAATACTGGCTATTTGACCATTATCGCTATAAGCGGTCTCTCCGAAGAAATTGAGATTGCGTACCACCCAGCTGTAGTCCACACTCAGGTTCAGCAGTTGATCATCGTTGAAAAGATACTGACTGTAGGGGAGGGGCGTACGTTGTAGCGGGCTACTCAACTGAGTATAGAGGCTATTGAGCGCGAGGTGCCAGTTGTCCGCTCGATATTTGAGGCTGGCACCGGCATTGAGCACATCCACCGAGTTTTTGTCGGCAATTTCGTTGGGCGTGCGGTGCAGACCACTGGTTTGTAAAGATGTTAGAAATTGTACCGCCGGGTCATTGGGTAAACTCAGCTCATCCAGGGTTTCAATATTGCCATCTTGGCTATTATAAGAACCCAATAACGTTAACTCTAGCTGGGGGCGTATCCGCAAAGTTGCAGCCGCGCCACGCAAAAAATTGAATTCACTCACCGAAGTATAAGGCATGACAGTTCGCCGATTGCGTCGAATGCTGCTGATATCAATACTTTTGCTACTTCCAAAACCCGAATGTAGGATAAGACCTTGCCCAAAACTGATCGAATAATCGCCAATCGCGAGGGATTTTAAAAAGCGATTGTAATCGCGGAGATAGAAATGAGCCGAGTAAAAATCGAAGCCTGCCGTATTGTTTTCTCTAAAAAATGCCTCACCGGGATCCTTCTCTGCGGTAAAACCATAACTCAGCCGATTCGAAAATACATGTCGATAACGCAAGTATAATTGATCTGGGTTGCCCACATAGCGACTGGCATCGGTTCCTTCCGGTGGAGGCGTATAGCCACGTTTTTCTTCAAGGATACGTCCCCAGCGCAGATAGATGTCATTATCTCCATCGGTAATCATTTCGCCCAAGCTCAGACGCACATCGTCAATATCCTCTCGGACTTTTACGAAGGGTAAGATGGCGTTGATCAATTCCAGGTTAAAGCCTGGGACGGCCTGCAATTCATAGATAGAAATGAGTTTGCCTAGCCGATTGCGGTAATCAATAAATTGCTGGATCTGCAGGTCGGTGAGAATTTGCAGATCTTCCAAGGTCTCCCGATCAGCGGTATTGAGGTTGACTGGGTAGCGGGCCAGAATCGCCAGCGATTCAAATAGGGTATTGAAATCAAACTCTCGTTCGTCGGCCGTATTCTCCAGATACTCTTCGATAAGGTTGAATGCAGAGTTACCCACTGGACTAGGCCCTAAGCTATCGCGCTGGGCAATCACTAGGGCTGGTAAAAACAGCGCAAGAAGCAGGAAAATAGTGGATTTGGTACGCATATTGGCCGGTGAGCGGGTTTTCCACCAAAATTAGAAAAAGTGTGGAAAAAAATGTTTCAAAAAAACATGAAATTATATAGTTGAGAACGTCATTGTCATGAAATAAAATTCTACATATCTATCTGTTTTGAAATAAAGTTTCGAAAGTAGAGAAAAGAATTTAAATAACTTAGTGTAAAATGTACAGTAAGATTTGGTAAGTTAAAAAACCTACTTTAATTTTGTGTTAAATTAAGAATAAGCTGTAAACAATTAGAAATCAGATTATTCGATCATAATTTTCCTAAATCATAAACTCAACATTCAAAATGGCTAAATTTAAATTTGAGTACATTTGGTTAGATGGTTACAAACCAGTAGCTAATCTGCGCAGCAAAACCAAGGTTTTGGACTTCGATTTTTATAATGGAGAATTGGACATTTTACCTGTCTGGTCCTTCGATGGAAGTTCTACAAAACAAGCGGAAGGGCACTCTTCTGACTGTTTGCTGAAGCCGGCTTCTGTATATCCTGACCCACAGCGCCACAATGCATTTTTGGTGGTTTGTGAAGTACTCAATGCCGACGGTACACCTCACGCTTCAAACACTCGTGCGTTGATTGAGAACAACGATCCAGAATACTGGTTCGGATTTGAACAAGAGTATGTTTTGACAATGGACGGTAAGCCATTGGGCTTCCCGGATAAAGGTTTTCCCGCACCACAAGGTATGTACTACTGCTCAGTAGGTACACCAAATGTAAGCGGTCGCGAAATTGTAGAAGAGCACTTAGATACTTGTTTAGAAGCTGGTCTTGAGCTGACTGGTGTTAACGCTGAAGTGATGATTGGCCAGTGGGAGTTTCAAGTTTTAGGAAAAGGCGCACAAACGGCTGCTGACGATTTGGTTTTGTCTCGTTACTTGCTGCACCGCGTTACAGAGTCTTACGGTGTCACTGTTGAGTTTCACCCTAAACCAATCAAAGGAGACTGGAATGGTTCAGGTATGCACACTAACTTCTCTAACCGCCTGATGCGTGAAAAAGGTGGAGAAGAGTTGTTCATGGCCATTTGCGACAAATTTGGTAAATACCACCAAGAACATATTGAGGTATACGGTGCACACAACGACCAGCGTTTGACTGGTCTGCACGAAACACAAGCTATTGATAAATTTAGCTACGGTGTAAGTGATCGCGGTTCTTCTATCCGTATCCCAGTAGGCACTGCTCAAAACTGGAAAGGTTATTTGGAAGATCGCCGTCCTGCTTCTAACGCAGATCCTTATTTGGTAACTAACCGAATTGTATTGACAATTGAAGAGGCTTTGACGCCAGTTGCCGGATAATTAAGAAGATAATTATTGATTTTATAAAAACTCCTCATCCAAAAAAGATGGGGAGTTTTTTTGTCTGCAAATCATTCTTAATTGATTGAATTAAAGACTACCTTGAGTTGACCTTAATACCCCCGCAAAAACCCATTTCAAAAAAGCCCAAATCGTCAAACTTAGTTGGCGATTCCTTGTTAACCAAGTAACCAAATTGTAATAAGCGTATGAAGCGGGAACGTGTCATAGTTTGGTTTCGACAGGATCTGCGTCTGCACGACAACGAGGCCCTGACCGATGCCATAAGAAGTGCCGAAGAAGTTATTCCAGTCTATATTTTCGATGAGCGTTGGTTTCAGGACAAAACGCGCTTTGGTTTTTCCAAAACAGGCCCTTTTCGGGCGCGTTTCATCATTGAAGCCATCGAAGATCTTCGGCATAGCTTACAAGATTTGGGAAGTAATCTACTGGTGCGCATTGGTAAACCCGAAGAAGAACTCTTTAAGCTCGCCAATGAGGTTAAAAGCAGCTGGGTGTTTTGTAATCGTGAACGCACTCGCGAAGAAGTACAGGTACAGGATGCCCTTGAGCAGAATCTCTGGTCTATTGGTCAGGAAATTATCTACTCCCGGGGCAAAATGCTGTATTACACTCAGGATCTGCCCTTTCCGGTCACTCACACCCCAGATATCTTTACCCATTTCCGTAAGGAAGTTGAACGCTTTGTACGAGTACGAGAGCCGCTACCTGTTCCTGAGGCACTAAATCCTGTTAGATTGAATCTGGATTGGGGAGATATTCCAAGTTTGGAAGATTTAGGTTACGAAGATATTCCTGCCGACGACCGTAGCGTCATCCACTTCGAAGGAGGAGAAACGACTGGAAAAGAACGTTTACAT
Source organism: Saprospiraceae bacterium (assembly GCA_028285085.1). Taxonomy (GTDB): domain Bacteria; phylum Bacteroidota; class Bacteroidia; order Chitinophagales; family Saprospiraceae; genus JAHDHW01. Next base: position 16,392 of record JANQQI010000019.1, read on the forward strand.
TATTATTTGTGGGAAACGGATTTGGCGAAGACCTATTTCGATACACGCAACCAAATGCTTGGAGGTGATTATTCCACGAAGTTCTCGCCATGGTTGGCCCAAGGTTGTTTATCACCCAAGTATATCTATCACGAACTCAAAAAATACGAGGCCGAAAGAGGTAATAATAAATCGACTTATTGGATATTTTTTGAACTGCTGTGGAGAGATTTCTTCCGCCTAATGGGAAAGAAATACGGCGATGCCATCTTTTTGAAAGGAGGGACTAAGAAAGAAGTCGATACCAAATGGCGGGATGATCATAACTTACTACAGCTTTGGATTGAAGGGCGCACCGGAGTGCCGTTTATTGATGCCAATATGCGTGAACTACGGCAGACGGGCTTTATGTCAAATCGTGGCCGACAAAACGTGGCCAGTTTTCTGGTAAAGGACCTACACGTTAATTGGCAAATGGGAGCCGAGTATTTCGAGAGTATGCTGATCGATTATGATCCGTGTAGCAACTGGGGTAATTGGAACTATGTAGCCGGTGTCGGTAGTGATCCCCGGGAAAATCGCTATTTCAACATTCTGACGCAAGCCAAGCGCTACGATCCTAAAGGAATATATGTCAAACATTGGTTGCCGGAGCTAGCAGAACTGCCGCCCGAGAAGGTGCATCAGCCTGACTTGTTATCTTTTGAGGAGCAGAATGTACACCACGTAAAAATTGGTGCGGATTATCCTAAGGCAATGATTCGTACTTCGCGCTGGAGCTAATATTCAATCACCCGGACGGTATCCCATTGAACTTTCTCCATCATTAAGGCGCCGATTT
>JANQQI010000067.1 GCA_028285085.1 Saprospiraceae bacterium
AGTCGACGCTGTAGCGCTTTTTTAGGTTGATAATCAATTTCGTTTTCGCGGCAAAAGGCCGTAAGCTGCGACAATTGCTCCAGATACTGGTACTTCATCGGCGGCAGCTTTGCATTGTAATTGCGTAGCAATTGCCGATATTTTCGGGCCAGTGATTTGATTTCCACCGGATCACCTTCGGTGAGCAGCAGAAAGGACGCCATCGCCACCGAATCGTTGCGCGAATTCAAACGTCGAAACAAGCGCTCGTAGGTTTGCGTCTTGGCTAGTGCTTCCAGTTTATTGGTAAAAACCTCCCGGTTTTCGTCCCACTCAAAGTCGTTACAGTGAGCGGCCCAATAGGTCAGATAATTGAGCGTGGCGGTTTCGTCGCCGAGCTGCGGAAAGAAAACGGTTTGACCACTTTGGTTTTCAACGCCAACTTCCACTTTGGTTAACGCAGAGAGTAGATCGGTGTAAAATTCGGGGGCAAAAGCCGTTTCCGAATGCCGGTGTCGATAATAATCTGCGATGATATAAAACAGCGAGCGCGGATGATGGGATTGTTTCAAATCCAGTAAGGCATTGCGCTTGATCCAGGGATAATCAGCGGAACGGCCGAGAACCTTAGCGTAGTAATCAACCGGAAATTGGAAAAAATTACGGCGGAAATTGAATACCCGATCGTAACCATAACGACGAATGGCGTCCAATGTCTCCAGGGAATCCACCAGATGTTGATAGTACTCACCAGCGTGATCAAAGGCGACGCCCGGCTCGGGCGACACATTGGTGATATTGACCAGTAAGGGCAAGGCAAACGCTTCGTCGATCAATTCTACATCCAGCATTTGTAGCATGATTTCGATCAGCTCCACGCTGGGGCCATCTTCTAATTGGACCAAAAGTTCTTCATAAATCGGTTGTTGTACCGCAACGGGCGCTTCAAATAGGCGTTCGTCTTGCAATAAACCCAAGCGAAGTTCTGCGACTTCATCCCCTTGTTGATCGCGCAAACTATTGAGATGCTTCTGCACTTGAGCAAAATCATTGGCTTCGAGGGCTTCATCGATTTTGGTGAATACAAGGCGAGGACTGAGCTTTCGTTCGTCCTCTACATTGGACTTGCGCTGTCGAAGGATGAAGTTGACCTTACGTGCTTCGAGAGGCGTGAGATAGTAGGCGTTAAGTAGTTCGGTATACTGAATTTGCGCTTCGTGCGCGTAGTAAAAGCGAAAAAAGGAATCGCGCCCAATCTGATCCAAATCCAGTTCTGATGGAGTGAAGAGACTAAATTGCTGCAGGATGGCCCGAACTTTTTGCTGTTGTTCGGGGCGGGCCAGAAGACTGCCCAGGTCACGTAAACTGCGTTTGTGACCCTTGTTCAAATTATCTTCCAAATACAGCAAGACGGAATCACGCGCGAGGCTAACTCGATTTTGTGACCACAAAATCGACGTCAAAAGCAAGCAAGACACTAAAGCCAGTGTTCTTCTCATATTAGACCAGGCTAGCTTTTGTTAAATAGGCGTAATAAACCTCATTAATCCAAGTAATAATTGATGACTGGAGGAGAAGAAACCGTGGCGTAAAATCACTGATTTTACGGCATGAATTAAATAATCGACCTCTCTTCATAATCAACTGTAACTTGCATTAACTAATGGCAGCGTACAGGGCGCAAAGAGAGTAGAAACAAGAATTGCACCGAAATGAAAAAGTCACCGGATTTTGTGACAAATTCCCGGTGACTTTTTCATCTCAGTGATTGTATTGGAGCCCCTGATTCTATTCGTCCTCTAGTGTCAGATCACAAGTGAAATACAGTTCTTTGAATACGGTCATGTAGTAATTGCCGTAAAAATGAACCAAGTCTTGAAAGCCCGAAAGTTCTGCGGGAAAATCTTGATTGAGTTTAAGCGGGGTGACCTGGCTCAAATCGGCTTTCACAAAGGAGTAGGGGAGGCCAATCCCACCTTGATTAAACAAACGTTTATTAACGACATCTACAAATTGGATATCGATGGGTTGGGTTTGCTCTACCAGCGACCAGTTGAGGCCATTATCCGTAGAGGTATAGAGCACATTACCGAAGCCCGTACCGTAGAGCCGTCCATCGTGTGGAAAGATATCAAGAATCCAATCATCAAATATCTTGGTAGCTTCCCCGGCGAGAGGATCAATACGAACGGCACCATCGAGCGTATTCGCGTAGTAAATGCCATCGATATATTTAAAATTACTTAGATTATCCGTATCGGCGGTCAACTCCGGAGCGCTGATTTGACGAACGACATTTACTGATTCGAATTGCGTATTGTTCAAATTGAGTTTGATGTCAAAAAGAATAAAGTTGTAGAATCCATCGGGAAGTTGGAGAACCGGTAACATAAACTGGGTTCCCGTACTATTAAAAGCACCGAGGCTCCGGGCATCATCAAAAACGAGATAGCTTTTGCCTTCTTCGTCGGCCAAATCCCGGATTTGAATTTTGGCGATAGCGTCCGCATTTTTGGTCAAATGGAAATTCAACTCTTGCCCACCGGCTTCTGAACTACGGATCGTGCGCAAAAACACGTGTTCGGCCAGAATGGGGCGGCCATAATAACGGAACGGCACCTGTAACCGTCGTTTTTCGACGGGCTCAGTCAGCGCATCCAAGCGAATGAACTCATCATTGCTGATTAAGTATAGTTCAGTCGGTGCGGCGTAAAGGTCTAGGATATTATTGATTGCCGTTAATTCTTCCACCTTGATCCACGGATCAGGCTCTACTTCGGGTGGTGGCCGTAAGCAGGAGCAAAAATAAACACTCACAAAAACCAGTAAAAGGGAAGCGATACGTGTCATGTTGTTCTGATTATAAACGTGGCCTTGGGAATGGTCTAAAAATACCAAATGCCAATAGTCGTACCAAGTTTAGGTCGTTAAAGCGCGAAAAAATAGCTTTTAGTTGTACTGAAAAGCCCAAAAACCGACAATTTTATTCAAATCTTGAAATAGATAATTTATTTTTAAAATGAATATTCTATTTTTAAGCACGCCACCTCTTTTAAAAGGACTGTTTCAAATTTTACTTGCGACTTTTTGGATTGTCTTTCTGAAACTACCGATTCAGATAGGACTACCTTGTTTACACAAAAACATGCAAACTTATGCCTTGTATTAAAACTCTACTGTTCTTATTATTGACCTGCGGAAGTCTTTGGGCTCAAAAGGTAACTTTTGATGGCGTTGAGCTACCTCCCGAAGGGTTTCCGTCCTTAGAAAAGAAGTTTACTGATTTTAGCGTTTACGAAATTGACCCTCAAGCTATTCACCAATATGTCAGCCGCGCTGGTGATGGATTTAACCTGCAACTTAATTTTGGGGATGATTATGAGTGGAATTTAGCCTTATCGCCTAACGATATTCGATCGGCTGATTATAAAGCTTATGCCCAAACGGAATTTGGCAAAGAGTTACTGCCCAAACGACCTAATATGACTTATCGAGGTTATCTGGATACTACCGGAGGTGGAAAAGCAGGATTTACGATTCACGGAGCGCTGTTTACCGGAACCATCCGGGACGGCCGAGATCTATACTATATCGAACCCCTTGATTTTTTGATGCGAAATGGTGTCCGACACCTAGTGGTTGTTTATAAAACTTCGGATGTGGTACATGTGCCAGGTTTAATGTGTGGTGCTGACGAAGTATCCGAACGCCGATCTGAGATTGGAATTGACCACGACCATGAACATCATGATCATGACCACGATCATCACGATGGAGACCATGATGACCACGATGAATACGAAGGCAATGCTCGCGTAGGACAATGTTATGAGGTTGAATTGGCCATTGCTTCGGATTGGTTGATGTATCAGGCCTACGGTCAGAGTACGGCTTTAGTGGAAGACCATAATGTAACGGTGATGAATAATGTGGCGACGAACTGGGATGATGAATTTGCGGATGAGATTGTTTTTACGATTGTCACCCAATTTTATTCAACCTGTAGTTCTTGTGACCCTTGGACCGCCAATACGGGGGCCGGGACTTTATTAGGTAGCTTCCGAAGTTGGGGGAATGGTGGTGGATTTGGTGTACCCTTCGATTTGGGACAGCTGTGGACGGATCGTAACTTGGCGGGCTCGACGATCGGTATTGCTTATCTAAATGGCGTTTGTAATAGTAATCAATACCACGTTTTACAGGATTTTTCTAATAGTCAAAACCTTTTACGTGTTCTAACGGCTCACGAAATTGGACACAACTTCAGCTCTCAACACGATGCCGGAGGGTCGCCATTTATCATGGCTCCGGCGGTTAATAATACTAGCGATTGGTCGACCGCTTCACAAAACTCGATCAATAATTACATCAACTTCAAAGCTAATCAAGGCAATTGCTTCTCGAGCTGTCCGGCGGACGAACCACCAGTGCCGTTATTTACAGGCTCGCCCACTCAGGGCTGCGCCCCCTTGACAGTACAATTCACGGATCAATCGACCGGTGAAATTGAATCCTGGCTGTGGACTTTCCCCGGCGGAACACCAGCGGCCTCTACTGAACAAAATCCAAGCGTCACCTATACCACCGGAGGGATTTATGATGTCACTTTAACGGTTACTAACGGTGCGGGATCCGAATCACTTACTTTATCGAGCTACGTTTTCGCTTCCGGTCCGCCAACTACGAGCTTTACCTACGAAGTGCTCGATGAATTCGTGTACTTTACTAATACCACCATCGATGGGAATACCTATTTCTGGGACTTTGGAGATGGAACGACCAGTACAGAGGTGAACCCCGTTCACCAATATGCGGAAGATGGTCAATATCTGGTAACTCTATTTGCCACCAATGCTTGTGGAACATCCAGTACGACTCTCGTTATCAATGTAGCGACGCCTCCGATTCCAGATTTTACGGCTGATCCTACCTTTGGCTGTAATCCTTTGACGGTACAATTTCAGGATGCGTCTACCTCAAATGCCCAGTTTTGGATTTGGACTTTCCCCGGTGGAGATCCTGCGACTTCTAATGAACAAAATCCAACGGTGACTTACAATGCACCGGGGACTTTCTCGGTCACTCTTCAAGTGGTTAATACTACGGGCTCAAATAGTGTTACCATTTCGGATATGATCACGGTGAACCCTTCTCCGGTACCTGGCTTTACGAGTAGTGTAGATGGTAATACCGTGACCTTTACCAATACGACGACTAATGCAGTGAGCTATAGTTGGGATTTTGGTGACGGTAACTCTAGTATCGAAGAAAATCCAGTACATACTTACGATGATGATGGCGAATATATCGTCACCCTGACGGTGACCAGCGATTGTGGGGAAGAATCTTACAGTGAAGCTGTCAATATCCTTGGGGCGCCAGCTGCAGATTTTACAGTTGATGAAACCACGGGTTGTGCACCATTGACGGTGGCCTTCACCGATAATTCTTCGGCCAATGCGACGAGCTGGGATTGGGAATTCCCCGGAGGGGATCCCAGTAGTTCTACCGAGCAGAATCCTACCGTCACCTACGATAATCCAGGGACCTACAGTGTCACCTTGACCGTGAGCAATGCTGCCGGCGAAGATGTATCTACCCAAACGGATTTGATCGTAGTAAATACCACGCCAACAGCCGGCTTTAGCTCAAGCACAAATGGAGACGTGGTAGATTTTACCAATACCTCTACCAATGCAGATAGTTACAACTGGGACTTTGGGGATGGTAATTCTAGTACAGCCGAAAATCCAAGCCATACTTACGATATGGACGGGACTTATGAAGTCATCTTATCCGCGACCAATGAGTGTGGAACAGTCACCAGTAGTGAGACGATTACGATTACCACTGCCCCAACGGCTGGCTTCTCGGCGGATGCCACTTCGGGTTGTGCACCATTAACGGTGGCCTTCACCGATAATTCTTCGGCCAATGCGACGAGTTGGGATTGGGAATTCCCTGGAGGAGACCCCAGTAGTTCTACGGCACAAAATCCAACGGTGACTTACAATAATCCAGGAACCTATAGTGTCACCTTGACCGTGAGTAATGCCGCTGGCGATGACGTGTCCACTCAAACGAATCTAATCGTGGTGAATACCACACCAACGGCTGGCTTTAGCTCGACGGTAAATGGTGACCAAGTAAGTTTCACTAATAGCTCAACCAATGCGGATAGCTATAGCTGGGACTTTGGCGATGGTAATTCCAGCACGGATGAAAATCCAAGTCATACCTACGATACGGATGGTACTTACGAAGTGGTGTTGTCTGCGACCAATGAATGTGGAACCGTGACCAGTACCGAAACGATTACCATTACGTTACTGCCAACGGCCGGGTTTTCGGCGAATACCACTTCGGGTTGTGCGCCTTTAACGGTGCAGTTCACCAATAGCTCTTCGGCTAACACCACGAGTTGGGACTGGTCTTTCCCGGGAGGGAATCCTAGTAGTTCAACCGAGCAAAACCCTACAGTAACCTATGATAACCCGGGCACCTACAGCGTGACCTTGACGGCGAGTAATGCTGCCGGCGAAGACGTATCCACCCAAACGGATTTGATTGTGGTAAATACGACACCAACGGCTGGCTTTAGTTCGAACACAAATGGAGATGCAGTAGATTTTACTAACACTTCTACAAACGCAGATAGTTACAGTTGGGATTTTGGTGATGGTAATTCTAGTACGGCCGAAAATCCAAGCCATACTTACGATATGGATGGCACTTACGAAGTGGTGTTGTCTGCGACCAATGCATGTGGAACGGTGACCAGTACTGAAACGATTACGATTACCACTTTACCGACGGCTGGCTTCTCCGCGAACGTGACTTCGGGTTGTGCGCCTTTGATGGTTCAGTTCACGAACAGTTCTTCGGCGAATGCAACCAGTTGGGATTGGTCTTTCTCAGGAGGGAATCCCAGTAGTTCTACTGAGCAAAACCCAACAGTTACTTACAATACCGCGGGGACCTACAGTGTAACTTTGACCGTCAGTAATGCTGCTGGTGAAGATGTATCCACCCAAACGGATTTGATCGTAGTGACTACGACGCCCGTTGCCAGTTTCAGTTCAACTGTTGATGGAGATCAAGTGGATTTCATGAATACATCGACAAACGCAGATAGCTACAGCTGGGATTTCGGTGACGGTAATTCTAGCACTGATGAAAATCCAAATCACACTTACGATATGGATGGCACTTACGAAGTGACGCTATCCGCTACGAACGAATGTGGCACGGTAACTACAACCCAAACGGTCAATATTGGTACTTTGCCAACTGCCAGTTTCTCGGCGAACGTAACTTCTGGCTGCGCACCATTAACTGTACAATTTACCAATAGCTCCTCGGCCAACGCCACGAGCTGGGATTGGGAATTTCCTGGTGGTAACCCAAGTAGTTCTACGGCACAAAATCCTACGGTCACCTACGAAACGGCAGGGACTTACAATGTGATTTTGACGGTAAGTAATGCTTCGGGAAGTAATACCAGCACACAGACGAATTATATCATGGTCAATACCGTACCTACGGCTGCCTTCTCGACCAGTACCAATGGTTTACAGGCTGATTTTATGAACAGCTCTACCGATGCGACCAGCTACAGCTGGGATTTTGGTGATGGCAACTCTAGTACGGCTACCAATCCTAGTCACGAGTATGATGCCGATGGTGAGTATACCGTAACTTTGACTGCGACTAATGATTGTGGTTCGGTCACTACGGAAGAGACCATTACTATTGTCACGGCACCAACACCTAATTTTTCGGCCAGTATTCTTTCGGGCTGTGCACCACTGACGGTGCAATTCTCAGATGCTTCTTCGGCTAACGCTACGGCTTGGAACTGGACCTTTGAGGGTGGCAATCCCGCGACTTCGACGGCACAAAACCCGATCGTGACCTTCGATAATCCCGGTAGCTACAGCGTGACCTTAGAGGTGAGTAATGCAGCGGGGAGCAATTCTACCACTCAAACGAATTACATTGTGGTCAATGCAGGTCCTACTGCCGCCTTTACTACTTCCGGTGCGGGAGCCGTATTTACATTTAATAATACGTCAACCAATGCCGATAGTTATTCTTGGGACTTTGGGGATGGCAATGGTAGTTCCGAAAACAATCCTATCCACACTTACGACGCAGATGGAGAATATGAGGTGACCCTGACGGTGACGAATGCGTGTGGAACTAACAGCATTACACAAAGTATAACTGCCGTAACGCCGCCTAGTCCAGACTTCTCTTCGAATGTGACGAGCGGTTGTGCCCCCTTGACGGTACAGTTCTCGGATGCTTCCTCGGCCAATTCCACCACTTGGAGCTGGACCTTTGAAGGCGGTAACCCCGCAACTTCAACTGAGCAAAACCCATCTGTGGTTTTTGAGTCAGCAGGAACCTATGCGGTGACCCTAGAAGTGAGCAACTCGGCGGGTAGTAATAGTTTGGTACAAACAGATTACATCACGGTTTCGACAACGCCAGATGTTGGCTTTACCAGTAATCCGGTAGGCACGACAGTAAGTTTTAATAATTTATCTAATAATGCGACGAGTTATAGTTGGGATTTTGGTGATGGCAATTCCAGTGAGGATACGAATCCAACCCACGAGTACGATAATGATGGCACTTACACGGTTACGCTTTCTGCTACTAATGCCTGTGGAACCGTTAGCATATCGGAGACCATCGAAGTTGTCACGGCACCTTTGGCGGGCTTTTCCGCGGATGTGACGATTGGCTGTGCTTCTTTGACCGTTCAATTTATGGATCAATCGAGTGATAACACCACGAGTTGGAGTTGGTCATTCCCCGGAGGGAATCCAAGCAGTTCTACCGAACAGCATCCAACGGTGGTTTACAATACACCGGGCAACTACAATGTATCGTTGGTCGCTACCACCTCGGCGGGCAGTAATACCTACGAACAGATTCAGTTCATTCAGGTACAAACGGTACCTGGGGTGGCTTTTGACAGCAATATCGACGGCAATACGGTCAACTTTTTGAACAATAGTAATGGAGCGACCAGCTATAACTGGGATTTCGGTGATGGAGAGGGGAGTACTGCGCCGAATCCGACACATACCTATGCCGTGGATGGTGATTATACGGTGGTGTTGACGGCGACCAATGATTGTGGAAGTGTGACCACGGAGCAGATCGTCAGTATTATTTCTGCACCGCTCTCGGCATTCGCTGCAGATGTGACGCTGGGCTGCGGTCCTCTGACCGTACAGTTTACGGATCAGTCATCGGGCTTAGTGAGTAACCGCTTGTGGACTTTCACAGGAGGGATACCTGCCACATCCACTGAGGCCAATCCTGTGGTGGTCTTCAATAATGCCGGAACTTACAGTGTCAGCCTGGAAGTGAGTAACGCAGCAGGAACCGATACGGAAACGACTCAGAGTTATATCACAGTGGAAGCGCCTCCCATTCCTATGTTTTCACCGACGATTACCGGCGCAACGGTGACGTTTAATAATCAAAGCAGTAATGGCAACAGTTATTCCTGGGATTTAGGTGATGGCACGATGACCGATGAAGAATCGCCTTTCCATATTTACGACACGGATGGGGTCTACGATGTTTCCTTAACGGTCACCAACTCTTGTGGCTCGGTTACGACGACCCAGCAAATTACGATCGTTACCCCGCCTTCGGCGGCCTTCTCTGTGGATAATAGCAATGGTTGTGCGCCTTTGACGGTAACGTTTAATAACCTTTCTTCGCAAAATAGCGAGAACTACAGCTGGACTTTCGAGGGTGGCACGCCTGAAACTTCCACGGAGCCTAATCCGACGGTAGTGTACAATACGCCCGGTGTTTACAATGTCGTATTGACGGTAAGTAATGCCGCCGGCAATGATGTCGCCGAAGAAATTGGAATTATTGTCGTAGAAGATATTCCGATGGCTGGCTTTGATCTGACGCTGGATGATCCCGCCGTCGATTTAACCAATACCTCGATTAACGCAGATAGCTACGAATGGCATTTCGGAGATGGCGCTACCAGCGACGAAGCCGATCCTTCGCATACCTATACCAGTGCCGGCACCTTTGAAGTGATGTTGATTTCCACCAATGCTTGTGGGCAGGATACTTCAACCCAAGAGGTGACCATCGTTGGCACCCCTCCACAAGTGGCGTTTATCTACAATCCAGACGACGGCTGTGTGCCTCTGACGGTGGAATTTGAAGATAATTCAAGCGGTGGACCGACGAGCTGGGCTTGGAGCTTCCCGGGGGGTACGCCGGAAACTTCGAATGAGCAAAACCCTGTGATCGTTTACGATGAACCTGGGACTTATGATGTGAGTTTAACCGTGACCAATGCCTTTGGCGAAGATGTGGGGACTTTGAATAGTATCATTGAAGTGCAGGATGAACCCAGTGCGGCTTTCAATTACGAATCTATGGATGGTGCTACTTATGATTTTACAAATCTGTCAACAGGTGGTGATTCATACGATTGGAATTTTGGTGATGGCAACTCTAGCATGGATGAAAACCCCAGCCATACTTACACCGAGTCGGGTAACTATACGGTGATTTTGAATGTGACGAATGAATGTGGAACGACAAAGATTGAGCAAATGATCACCGTCATAATTACGAGTGTCGATAATATCACCGGACTTGCGCAATTCGATGTTTATCCGAATCCGAATAATGGACAGTTCCTCGTGGTTATTCAAAGTGAGCAATTGGAACAATTACAATTCCGATTATTCAATGTATTGGGACAATCGCTTTATCAGCGTGCCTTTGATGTTTCGTCGGGCTACTTCGCTCGGGAATTTAATTTCAGTGATTTAGCTTCTGGTACGTACTTGCTACAAGTTCAAAACGGTAAACAGGCCAGTTATCAGAAAATTATTATTGAGTAAATAGTTCGAAAGCGATTGATAAGATGAATTGATCGCAATTTGTAAGAACTAATAAGTTTGCAATGGAATACATAAAGCCCCACTTGATTGAATCAGGTGGGGCTTTTTAGTGGAACAGATTAAAGCCAGTTAAGCTTTCTGCATTGAGAAGTGCTTCGCGTAGACGTCAAAATATTTTCCAATATACTTTCCAATAACATCAAATTCTAAATTGATCTTATCCCCGGCTTGTAACGCCTTGAAAGTGGTATGTTCGTAAGTATAAGGAATGATAGCCACCGAGAATCGATCATCTTTAGGATCAACTACCGTCAGACTGACACCATTGATACAAATCGACCCCTTATCCACAAGCAAGTGTTCCGGGCTGGGCTCGTAAGTGAATTCATAGTACCAACTCCCGTCGCGTTCATCGACATTGACACAGGTGCCGGTGCCATCGACATGTCCCTGCACAATGTGACCGTCTAAACGTGCGGATGCGAGCATGGCTCGTTCCAAATTTACGGTATCCCCAACTTGCAGTTGACCAAGATTGGATCGTAGCATCGTTTCTTCAATCGCGGTGACGGTATGCGTATCATCACCCAGGGCGACTACCGTCAGGCAAACGCCATTGTGGCTGACGCTTTGATCAATTTTGAGCTCCGATGAAATCGACGAAGCGATATCAAAGTGATAATTACTTCCTTCTTGGCGAATTTGGCGAACGGTGCCGAGTGCTTCAATAATTCCTGTAAACATTAGCGTTTAATTTCCACGTATTAAATGAATGTATCCACGTAGGATTTCAGGATTGAGAACAACCCCCGCGACGCGTTGTTCAAAAACCTCGCAGGTATAATGGTAAACGCCTTCGGCGAGTTCATCATCGTTGAAATTACGACCATTCCAGTTGATGTCTGGATCATTGGTTTCAAAAACCAGTTCTCCCCAGCGGTTGTAAATCTTTATATTAATACTCTCTACAAAACAGTAAGGATAAGGAATAAAGAGGTCGTTAGCCCCATCATCGTTAGGCGTAAAGGTGTTCGGTAGATCGTAAATCGGACAATTATCTTTACAAACGATATTACTAAAGGCACTTTCGTTGAAAAAGGTATCCACCGCAGTAACTGCGTAGCAACCTGCAATCCCCAATTCTGGGAAATGTTCATAATCAGTGATCAAGGATGAAGAGACTTCATCAATCAGCACTAGTTCGCCACCCTCCGTTGGACTATAGTAAATATTATAACTCACTACATCATCCGTATCATCACAAATATCGTTTGGATTTTCCCAGACCAGATTATTGCGTTGATTTTGCTCGGCCTCGCAATCAACCGAGCCACCATTCTCAATCTCATCGCAAATATTTGTCACTTCCAAGATTGGTGGGCAGGGCGGAATGGTGTCCAGAGGGATACCACAATTCTCCTGCGAGTTGTTAATCAACGTATCCAAGATATTGGGAATACCGTAGGTGCCAAATCCCGTCACGTAATAACAATATTCATTACCGTTGACCAGCCCATCCATGTCGGAATAATTAGGTTCTTCGGTAGTTGCAATTAAGACCCAGTCTTCACTGCCAGGGCTAGTCTCCCGATAGACTTCGTACAAATAATTATCCCAGGGGATAGAAAAGTCACTCCAGTCCAGATTGTTGGTTTCGTCAGTTGAAGCAATTTCCAAGAAGAGAGAAGAAGCGGCTCGGGTGTAACCGAGTGTATCATCGCCGCCATTGGCGTAGAAACCAATGATGTAGCTGTATTGATTTTCTAGGGTATTCAATCCGGTGGAATCAATAAAGTTGGTGTCGACTTGTAGGATCGAATTCGCGGTAAAGATCGCATCGGGGACTGGATCAAACAAGGCCGGATCATTATCGCCGGGTTGACCAATCGTACGGAAGGCTTGATAAGTGTAAGGCCCGCCATAAGTCATGGTATCTAAATCTTCGAGATCCGGCGTGGACCAACCGACATAAATATGCCCATCGACGGGATCCGTTTTTTCTACGGATACATTGGTGATGAGCGGAATATCCCGGCTCAATTGCACGCAAATCTCTTCGGATGGCAAGCCGGGCACTTCATTGTAGGTAATGCCCGAGATGGCCCGGCGTCCAAAATAGGCTTCAACTCGGTAGCAATAATTGCGACCACGCTCAACATCGTCGTCTAAATAAAAATAACGGTCATCTTGAATATCCTGGATCGGGATCGGAGTAAGCAAGGTATAACCTTTGCCTTCCAGCCCGGGTTCACAAATATCTACTACGAACGGATTACTGCCTTCACGGCGCCATACCCGGAACCCAAGGAAGTAATCATCTTCGGTTTCTTCACAAAAATAGGGGCGCTCCCAAGAAATCGTGACTTCACCGCTCCCCGGCGTAGATTGCAGATCCTCGGGCGGTGGGCCGACTACTTTGATGCGGACCGTCTTCAGGGTAGATAAAAATACAGTACCGCCGCTTCCATCGAGAATGGGGAAATCATCGGCGGCCCGGAAAGTGACCGAATAGTATTGCTTGGCGATATGTTCGCAGGCCGTTTCCCAATTAAAATTCCCCGTTAAGGGTTGATCCTGGTAGCCTTCCGCCACGTTAAAAGTAGCGGGGCTGATATCAAAAGTGAGTGGTGCACCAAAGGCGCGCAATTCAACTTGCTGATCAGCTTCGACAAGTGGCGCTGTAGCCGTAACGTCAAAGTTGACTTCGTCACCAGCGATCACACAAAGCTCATCAACCGTTTCGATTTCCGGTGGTAAGTTATCACAGTTAACCACGAGGATTTGCATATCGCGGATTAGGGTATCAATAGGGTTGCCATTGCGGTATTGAATAACGTACATGGCGATATTGTATTCCCCAGTTTGTTGAGGGGCTTCCCAGTAAAAAATACCATCGACGGGATCCAACGTATGGTCGTTGAGCATCCCTGTGGGATTGATGTCGCGCGGGAAGACGTAATTAGGAACCGGAGTGTTTACATCTTGAAGTGGTACAATTAAACGGAAAGCCAAGCTGTCTCCATCGGGATCAAAAGCACCAGGATCGTGAACAAATGGCTGTCCTAAACAAGCGATATCAATAGGTGGCACTTCCAAAACCGGAGAGTTATTGGGGCCCTCTAAAAGGGGGTTAAAGAAAGTGACGGTAGTTTGTATATGAAAGGGGACATTATCAGAATTCGGAAAATTGACATTGAGGATGCCGCCATTACGGTTCGGGTCCGTCATTGAAATAACGTAATGAGCCTGACCGGAATAAGTATGTGTAGCAATATATTTATTGACTTTGGTATCATTGGGAAGGATCTCACCGTTTCCACCACCGTTGGAACGCGGCACGGCTTCACAGTTACCATCTCCCCAGCAGATGGTCAGGGTATCTCGGTCGGCTGCCACACTACTTGCCTTGGTATAAGTCGTAATGGTTGCTTCAATGGTTTTATCACCGATGACTCGATATGTGATTTCACCCGCTCGGTTGTGGGTGGCTTGCAATTGGGAAGTACAAATCAGAGTCAATAGCAAGGTGAAGAGCTGAGGGATTAGGTAGAAGTTGCGGCTCATCCGATCATATTTTTAATAATAATTTCGAGTTGTTGATCATGAAAAGCTTGAGGATGAAAACGGCGGTAGATTTAATTTTTTAACCGACCTATCCCGATGCTATGGATCTCAACTTTAGTAAAAGTAGACATTTCCGGATAGAAAACTAGGCATAGCTTTTTCAATTAGGAATGACATTGAAAATGAATATTATTGGTATAAAACTCAATTTCAGTTTGTCTAACTATAATTGGAACGCAATATTGGCTCGCTTAGTTTGTCAGAGTATACGAAAGACTAGCGGGAATGTTATGAGCGGACAAAGTCGATTTGACGTGGAAAGAGCCTCCGATACAGGCAAGGCCAGCTTTTAGACCTCAAAAAGGAGCTGGCTTAAGTCTTGACAGTAGCTTTAATAACTTGCAAGCATTTGAGTAAACTATCTTCCCAATGCGGAATTTCCAGTCCAAAGGTAGAGGTGATTTTGGCTTTGTTTAGCAAGCTAAAATGCGGCCGCTGAGCCGGGGTAGGGTAGGCGCTACTCTCAATCGGCCGTACCCGGCATTCGATTTGTTCGGCCCGGAAAATAGCCTTAGCAAAATCATACCAACTGGTCACGCCTTCGTTGCTGTAGTGAAAAATGCTATGCAGATCTGTAATTTCCTTTTCCCCATTTTCCACCATTTCAATAATATCCAAGATTGCACACGCCAAGTCGCCAGCATAGGTTGGCGTACCAATTTGATCAAACACGATACCCAGCTCGTCACGTTCTTTGCCCAATCGGAGCATCGTTTTAACGAAATTATGGCCAAAGGCTGAATATACCCAAGAGGTACGAATGATCATCGTCGCTGGCATCCTCTGCCGTGCAACTTGTTCGCCCTCCAGCTTAGTACGCGCGTAAACACTCTTAGGAGCAGTCGGATCATCTTCCCGAAACGGAGTGTTTTGTTGATTATGGTAAACGTAATCGGTCGACAGATGGATTAGTTGGGTATAATGCGTCAAACAGGCGTCGGCTAAGTTCTTTACGCCTGTAACGTTAACGCGCTGGGCTAGCTCTGCTTCTGATTCCGCTTTATCGACGGCGGTGTAGGCGGCACAATTGATACAATACGTAAATTGATGGGCATCAAAATAATTTTGCACGGCCGCCGCATTGGTGATATCGAGCGTGGAGGCATCTGTGAAGTGAAATTCCATCGCTGGATAGCGTGCGCTCAGGGCTTGTAGCTCTTGCCCAACTTGACCATTTGCGCCAGTAACCAATAGCTTACTCATGACTTATGCTTTTCGATGTGCACCAAACAAGGCGTTTTGTTGATCTTTTTCCGAGAGAATCGCTTGGGATAAATCAATCTCCCAATCAATATTTAAGCTAGGATCATTGTAGAGAATCCCGCCTTCGTGCGCCTTGGAATAAAAGTTATCACATTTATAATAAAACTCCGCGGTGGGACTGAGCACCACATAACCGTGCGCGAAGCCACGAGGGACGAACAGTTGACGCTTATTCTCGGCACTGAGGCGAATTGTAAAAACCTCACCGTAAGTCGCTGAGCCTTCCCGGATGTCGACGGCGACATCAAGTACTTCGCCTTCGAGTACCCGCACCAATTTGGCCTGAGCATAATCACCTACCTGATAATGCAAGCCCCGCAAGACGCCAAAGGTCGAGCGTGCCTGGTTGTCTTGCACAAAATCGGCGGTGATATCGGCTGCGTGGAACGTATTCTCGTTATAACTCTCAAAAAAATACCCACGATCATCGGCCCAGACTTTGGGCTCAAATATCTTCAGATCGGCTATCGGCGTATCAAGGAATGGCATGGATGATAAAACTTTAGGTTCAGTCATTGGCGCGCTATCGAGAAAAATCAAAATGAAGATTGCTTCTCTTAAGCTGCTTTATAACTTACTTCTTACGGAAAAATATGCCAATTGGCACCCCAGTGAAATTGAATTGCTTGCGCAGTTGATTTTCCAGGAAGTTCCGATAATTTTCTTTGACGTGTTTAGGATGATTGCAAAAGAAGGCAAAAGCCGGATAATAGGTCGGTAATTGGGTGATATACTTGATCTTCACCATTTTACCTCGATAAGTGGGCGGTGGTACTTTATCGATGATGGGTAAGAGCAGATCATTAAGATCGGAGGTCTTTATTTTGCGGCTCCGATTTTCGTATACTTCCAGCGCACTTTCAATGGCTTTGAAAATCCGTTGTTTTTCTAATGCCGAAATAAATACGATGGGGACATCCCGGAAAGGCGCAAGTTTTTCCCGCAGCTGTGCTTCAAAATCACGGGCGGTGTTCGTTTCTTTTTCTACCAAATCCCATTTATTGACCAAAACCACGACGCCTTTATTGCGTCGTTGCGCCAAGCGGAAGATGCTCATATCCTGCGCTTCAATCCCGGTTTGGGCATCGACCATCAAGATACAAACATCAGCTTCTTCCATCGCTTTGATGGCTCGCATGACAGAGTAGAACTCCAAATTCTCGTGCACCTTGGATTTCTTACGGATCCCCGCCGTATCAATGATTAGGAACTCTTTATCAAATTTGGTGTATTTCGAGTGAATACTATCACGTGTCGTCCCGGCGATGTCGGTTACGATATTCCGGTCCTCACCCAGAAGAGCGTTGACCAGTGATGATTTCCCGACATTGGGCTGCCCGAGGATCGCAAATTTTGGCAAATCAGATTCCAGCGGTTCTTCTTCTTGTAGTTGTTCGGTGACGGCATCCAGCAAGTCTCCGGTACCACTACCCGTCAAAGAAGATAAGAAAAAGGTTTGTTCGAAGCCCATGCTCCAGAATTCATTCGCTTCCAATTGGCGCTGGCTGTTATCCACCTTGTTGACCACCAGAAAAACCTCTTTATCACCCCGACGCAGCATCGAAGCTACTTCCTCATCAAGGTCTGTGATGCCTGTGGTGACATCTACCATAAAGACCAAAACCGAAGCTTCCTCAATGGCAATTCTTACCTGAGAACGGATCGCCGCTTCAAACACATCATCCGATCCTTGTACAAATCCACCGGTGTCAACTACGGTAAAAGTTTTGCCATTCCAGTGGCTGAGCCCGTACTGTCGATCCCGGGTTACCCCACTGGTATCGTCAATGATGGCTTGACGCTCTCCGATCAAACGATTGTAAAGCGTTGATTTCCCGACATTGGGCCGGCCTACGATGGCTACGATATTACTCATTTCGAAATTTTCCGCAAAGGTAACGAAGCGGCTTGGGAAAATACAGTCTATATGGCGTTAATTTGCAGGGGTAATTAGTATTAAGCCTTGACAGGATAGTGATTTAGGCCATTTGGGGATCAATATTTTCCTCAGCCAATATTTCGGAGATAATTGACGTTAAGAAAATTGTGCGTTCAAATCATTGGAATTATATTTGATGACTCAAGAATGAAATTAGCTTCTCCCCTTCCAATTTATCGTTCATTAGTATTATAATCCTGTACAATGAAAAAATTAATTCTATCTACAGCCTTGTTAGCTTTGGTTGTCCTAAGTGTCACTTCTTGTCAGCGTCGATGTCGCGGCGGTGGGTGGTACGGCAACCGTAATTTGGGTTATGTGCCCGAAAAACCTGTTGACCAAATCAATTACGATGATGTTGCTAAAGTGGAAGAGGAAATTGAAGACGACTGTCAAGTGACGAGGTAAGTCTTTTTGAAAAATAAAATAACTTATGGCAGAGCCATTTCGTTGACGCGGAATGGCTCTGTTTGTTTGTAAAGCCTTGTATTTTTCGGGGAGTACCGCAGAATTCTCTTATTTTCGCGTTCAATATTTGTTTTATAAAATATTCTCTTCAATTTTTATCAACGAGAAACCAAAAAACAACCAACTATGAAATTACTCGAAGGAAAAGTGGCGCTAATTACCGGAGGATCACGTGGCATCGGTGCGGCCATTGTTCAGCGATTTGCGGAGATGGGAGCAGACGTCGCTTTTACATACATGTCTTCCGAAGCAAGAGCTAATGATATCGTTAGCCAACTTGAAGCGGCTGGCAGCAAAGCCAAAGCGTATCGCTCTGATGCCAGCTCATATACTGACGCAGAAGCATTGATCAAAGCGGTTTTAGAAGATTATGGTCGCATTGATGTGTTAATCAATAATGCAGGTATTACGCGTGATACCCTGATGCTGCGCATGAACGAAGAACAATGGGATCAGGTCATCAACACCAATTTGAAGTCGGTATTTAATCTCACCAAACACGTACTCCGTTCGATGCTGAAAAATCGCGGAGGCTCCATTATTAATATCAGCTCTGTGGTAGGCGTATTTGGAAATGCCGGGCAGGCCAATTATGCAGCCTCTAAAGCCGGTATTTTTGGGTTTACTAAGTCGATTGCCAAGGAAGTAGGCTCTCGTAATATTCGTTGCAATGCCATTGCGCCGGGTTTTATCGAGACGGATATGACTGAGGAGTTGGATGATAAAACTAAGGAAGCATTCTTAGCGGGCATTCCGATGAAGCGCTTGGGACAAGGCAAAGAAGTAGCGGATGCCTGTGTATACCTAGCTTCGGACTTATCGAGCTATGTATCGGGACAGACGCTCAGCGTTTGTGGGGCATTAAACTGCTAAGATCATAACCGGAAAGCCTTCTTTAAGAAGATTTAATTTAAAATAATTAATAATGGTACAACGACTGTTCATTCTCTTCATGGTCAGTTTGCCGCTAAGCCTGTTGGCACAGCAAAATGCTGTGGATTACGGAATGACCAAGGCCCAAATCGAATTACTCAATCTCGATTGTCTCCACGCTCGGGGCTATACCGGAAAAGGGGTGACGATTGCTCACTTCGATGACGGTTACGATGGCTTTGATCAGATGAAGGCCTTTAACTATGCGCGCCAGCAGAATCTTTTGCGTGGCCAGTATGATTTTGCCGATAATGGTACCATTGAATATGCTAAAGAAGGCACGCACGGTACCAATACTCTATCTATCGTCAATGGTTATATTCCCGGAGAATACGTTGGCGTAGCTTATGATGCAGAAATCCTGCTAGCTCGTACGGAGTATACGCCGAGTGAAACACATAAGGAGGAGCATAACTGGCGACGTGCGGTCAGTTGGGCAGATAGCTTGGGCGCGGATATTATTACCAGTTCTTTGCAATACAATAATTTCGATCCCGGTGAAGGCAATTATACCTACAAAGATATGGACGGTGATCGTTCAATCATTGCTCGCGCGGCCGATGAGGCCGCCCGGCGAGGCATTTTGGTGGTCACGATTCAAGGTAACTTTGGGACCTCGGCTTGGCGTTATGTGACCACTCCTGGCGATGCAGATTCTGTGCTGACTGTCGGCGCGGTAGGTACTAACGGCAACAAAGCTGGATTTTCTTCTTTTGGGCCTTCGGCCGACGGGCAAATTAAGCCCGATGTGATGGCCGTTGGTTTTCGCACCATTGTGGTCGATCCCGATGGCAAGATCCGCCCTGGCAATGGAACTTCATTTGCTGCGCCGTGCATGGCAGGCTTAGTGGCTTGCCTGAAACAGGCTCACCCTCAGCGCTCGAATATGGAAATTATCAATGCTGTTCGCCAAAGTGCAGATCGTTACTTGCAGCCGGATACCACGCAGGGCTATGGTTACGGTGTTCCCGATGCCTGCGTGGCCGATGATATTTTGAGCCGCATGGATGAGCAGTTTGCTAAGTCCAAGGGTACTTTTGAGAATGACCAGTTTAGCTACCGACTCAAAGGCAAAAAATTGCGCTTATCTTCTAAAGTGGATAAGTCAAATATTCAAAACATCACACTTTTCAATACGGTGATGCAGCCCGTTCGCTCGTACGGAAAGTTTAAAAAGAAAATCAAGTTGAAAAAATTGCCAAAGGGACATTACACTTTGCACGTTCAACTGAAAGATGGAACCACAGTTGTTGAGAATTTACTTTATCGGTGATAAGATCGTATGAGAGGAATGATTTTTCTTAGGAGGATGGATAAATTGCCGGGTCTTGAGAATGTAAGGCCCCCCCTTTGTATTTAACAGAGAAAATGTAGTTTGGTCATTGAGGGTGGGACCCACCCGCTGTTCCGCCGCCGCCGACCCAACAGGTCGCAATTGCATGGACACATAGCTTACCAGTCTTTACCGGGAGCATTTTATGGTAAATCGCAACGCTTTGTTCGTTTTGGCCAAAAGACAATATATGCGTCACTATCTATAGATTCCGGAGGCGGCCAAATTCCATAAATTGGACTGAGAATTTTCAGGTTTAGCATGTTTTTTGTCTTTTGTCCGACATTTTAAGGATGGATACTAGTTACTTTGAGATGAAATGGGCTTTAGAATTTTAATTCACGAATTTCCTAAAACCCAAAAAGCCAGGTATCGATTGCGGTCGATCCTGGCTTTTTGCATTCAATAACTACTCTATATTTTACGCTTCCTCTTCTGTGTCGGGCAATAGAGCAGGGCTCATTCCCATATTAGAAAAGCCACCATCATGGTAGAGATTCTGCATGGTGACGTAGCGCGTCAAATCTGAGAACATCGTGATACAATAATCTGCACAGGCTTCTGCCGGCGCGTTGCCAAGTGGAGACATCTTGTCTGCATAGTTAAAAAACTCCTGGAAACCTTTGATGCCGCTACCTGCAGTGGTCATCGTAGGAGATTGTGAAATGGTATTTACACGCACGTGTTTTTGTACACCGAGGTGATAGCCAAAACTACGAGCAAATGATTCCAACAAGGCTTTGGATTCCGCCATTTCGTTATAATCCGGGAAGGTACGTTGTGCAGCAATGTAGGTCAGCGCCAGGACAGATCCCCAGTCGCTGATCGCATCGAGTTTGTGCAAGGTTTGCATTACTTTGTGAAACGAAATCGCTGAGATATCAAACGTCTTTTGCATCCAATCGTACTTGATATTGTCGTAAGCTCGGCCTTTACGAACGTTGAGTGACATCCCGATGGAGTGCAAAACAAAATCAATTTTGCCGCCCAGGATTTCGGTGGATTTGGTGAATAGATTTTCTAAATCCTCCAGACTGGTTGCATCGGCGGGGATAATTTCCGCATTTACTTTTTCGCCCAATTTTTGAATTTTACCGAAGCGCATCGCAACGGGGGCATTGGTTAGCGTGATCTTTGCGCCTTCTTCGTGGCAGCGCTCTGCGACCTTCCAAGCAATTGAAGCTTCGTCTAGTGCGCCAAAGATGACACCGCGTTTTCCTGCTAATAGGTTGTTTGCCATAGGGTTGGTATTTGTTTTTTGAATTCGAAGGTGAGGAGAAATGGCCTTTTAACCGATATAGTCGTATTCACCTCTCATTAGATTCACCTTAGGTTTGTTAGATTTTTAATAACTCTTTCGCATTTTCAATAGCGGAGGCCGAGGGCGGACTGCCACTGAGCATTGTTGCTACTGCGCGTATACGTTCTTCTGTGTTTAGTAATTTGACATTGGTGACCGTATGATCATCTTTGACTTTTTTATAAACGAAATAATGGGCGTCGGCTTTGACCGCAATTTGCGGCGTGTGAGTAATTGAAATCACTTGATGCCGATTGGATAAGTTTTGTAAAATATTACCCATCTTCAGTGCCACATCCCCGGAAATACCGGTATCAATTTCATCAAAAATCAAAGTTGGCAGCGGAATAGCACTAGCCACTAATGATTTAGTACATAGCGTCAAGCGAGAAATCTCTCCACCGGAGGCCACATTTTTAATTGATTGGAAACGACTACCCTTATTCGGTGCAAATAAGAAGTTGACTTCATCCAGGCCGGTGTTGTTGAGTGCACTCAGAGGCGTTACTTCGACCTTCAATTGCGCGTGCTCCATAGATAATTGTCCGAGCAAGTGATGGACCTTTTTCTCAAAGTCAACCACCACACTTTTGCGACGCTTGGAGAGTTTAGCTGCACGCTGTTCCAATTCTTTTTGCTGGCGAGCGATAGCCTTTTCCAGCCGTTCAATTTCGCCGGATAGATCACCAAAGGCCGTCAATTGTTGCTGCAAATTATCCTGAATGGTCAGGAGTTCTGCGACGGTATTGACATGGTGTTTGTTTTGCAACTTATAAATTAAGTCTAGGCGATCCTGAATTTCCTGGATACGCTCACCGTCATATTCTGTGTCTTCCGCAATTTTCTCAAAATCCGAGCAAATATCCTGTAGCTCTAATAAAATCCCTTGGTAGCGATCATCGAGTTTTTCGAGCGAAAGGTGAAACTGCCGTAAACCACTCAGCGCTTGCGCAATTTCTTCTAACTGGCTAATAACCGATTGCTCCGATTCACTCAATTGCTGGAAAGCAGCCCCAAGAGTTGTTTTGATATTTTCGGCATTACTTAGCCGATTCACTTCTTCTTCGAGTGTTTCCTGTTCACCGGGCATCAGTTCGGCTTCGTTAAATTCATTGAGCTGGAAATTTAGGAAATCCATTTCTCGGCTCGCTTCCTGGCTACGCTGCGTCAGCGTTTTAAACTCCCGTTGGTCCTTTTGATATTGTCGGAAGAGCTGCTGGTATTCGGCAAGTAATTCTTGGTTATCCGCGAGGGCATCGATCATTCGCAATTGGAAAGACACATTGTGGATGTCAAGGGTGTCAAACTGTTGATGCATATCGATTAACGAACCACTCAGTTGTTGTAACTGCTTGAGATTAACCGGTGTATCATTGATGAAAGCCCGCGATTTCCCGGATGGGGTAAGCTCGCGACGGACCACTACTTCATCGTCATAATCTATATCGTGGGTATCGAAAAAGGATTGGAGTTTATACTTGGCCACTTCAAAGACACCTTCAATGACACATTTTTTCTCATCGTTATACAACGCACGGGTATCAGCCCGCTTTCCCATGATTAGGCCGAGCGCGCCTAGCAGGATAGATTTTCCCGCGCCCGTTTCTCCGGTAATAATGGTCAGTCGCTCCGAGAATTGAATCTCTTGCTCCTCAATAATGGCGTAATTTTTTATTAAAAGCCGTTTGATCATGCCAGTGCAGGTTAAGCTCCCGCAAATTTAACAGTTCTCCCGGAAAGTGAGGCAGGAATATGATTAAAGTCTTCTCTCATCTTAAAGGTTGGCCATACTAAGACGCTATAATTGTTCTTACCCCATTTTACCTTCCTACCTTTTTCTATTTTACTACATTTTTGTCCTCAACATTCAATACTACTACCAGCTCTTCATCGAAAAAATATCCATCTTGGCCGGAATAGTGAAGTAAGATTGAAAACTTGGTGATACTTTATGGTAAACAAAAAATTCTACGAACAAACTACATGAAAACGGCTATCCTTTTCATTTTTAAACTTCTCCTTTTACTAGTTTTACCATTTATATTTCTCATTCGGGGCGCTGTTTTTCTGCACGAAAACTACGCTTGGCACCCGCATCTGGCCATCATCGGGGGAGGGATTGCAACGCTCCTCTTACTCTTGATTTACTTTACCTGGTTTTACGGCCGTGTTACGGGGCGGTGGGGGAATGCACGTAGTTTTCGCATCCGAGCTGGGCTGGCCGTGGCCTTGATCGTCGCCTACTGTATGCACGGCCTCCTGTTTTTCAATGACAAGCACGCCAAATCTGATGCCGTCCACTCAGAATACACCAGTCTACACCCCATTTTGCGGCTAAGCATTAGCACTATCGTATTCCTGGATCGGGATTTATTGATCACGGATGCCAGCCGCCTGCCCGAGGATTATCGTAAGATGGGGCTGAAAAAGAAAGCACATTCGTTGCATTACGCCCAAAGTAATGGCTATACCCATGCTTTTGATCTGAGGACACGCCAGCACAGCGAATTTCGAAATCAAGCGCTTGCGCTATACTTTAAAATGATGGGACTACGCACTTTGCGTCACGGAGGGACGGCCGATCATTTGCATATTTCTCTGATGAGCCACGATCGGCCAGGAGCACTTTAAGAGACGACTAAAAAATACAAGCCGAGTCAACGGCAAGCGTCAACTCGGACTTGTTGTTAAAATGCAAAATCGGATCACTTTCAAAATTTCATTGCACGAGCGGTATACACCTGCCCCGCTTGTTGGATGCGGAAGAAATAGGTGCCACTCGGCAAGGCTTGCCCACTTTGATGCTGACCGGCCCAACGAATAGATCGACCATCATCGGCGATCCATTGAGCGACCTGCTGGCCACGGCTATCATAAACCTCAATGCTGGCGGGGCTGGCCAGCGGAAGTTGAATATTAATATCTTCTTTGAATGGATTAGGGAAAATCGCTTCGGGGGATAATACCTGCACTTGCTGAGTCGAAGTAGTCTGGTCGCAATTTAGATAGGTATTCATAATGGCGACTAAAGTACCGTCCAGATTCCAGGAGATGACTCTGCCGTCGTTGGCTTGTACAGAGATAGCCACTTCCTCATTTGGAAAATAATAGGATGCCGTTGAATAACTGATATCTCCACCGTGACCGATGGCCGTATAACCTCCAATAGTACGTTGACTTGTACCAAGGCCATAGGAACCTAAGCCCGGCGCGGGGATGACGGTTTGCATTTCGGCGCGGATGGCCTCACCCAGCGCATCACCAGCCTGATATTGATACATCCACTCCACGAGATCAGAGGGGGTTGAAAAGTAACCTCCGGCCGCTGCTGTGCTGGTATGAAGAGCTGTCCAGTTATAAAAAGTCTGATGAAAATCCACAACGGAATTGTTGTTATTTAGGTCGAGCCAAAGGTGGCCGACGGGGCTCTGCCAAGGCTCCGCAATGGGTAAAAAGGTTTGATTAAGCTCAAATGGTTCTATCAATCTCTCTCGCATGGCCTCGTGGAATGATTGGCCCGTTGCTGCTTCAATGATCAAACCCAAGAGTAGATAGTTCGTATTGGAATAAGAAAAACTGGCACCAGGATTGAAAATTTGCGCATTCACAAAATAGGCGATTACTTCCTCGGGGGTCCAGATTTGATTCATGTAAGGACTGCCAATGCTGGTGTTAAAATTGGGATGATTCGTGAAATTATAAATGCCACTTCGATGCTGTAGAAGCTGTCGAATAGTAACGGTATCATTGACATCATTATAAGTTGGTAACCATTCGTTGAGCTGATCTTCTAGCTCTAATTCTCCTTCTTCGGCCAGTTGCAAAATCACAGCAGAAACCATAGTTTTAGTGACACTTCCCATCGCCAGTCGATGATTTTTGGTCATGCTATCCAAAGGCGATTCGCTAGAGACACCACTCGCGCCACCCCAAATTTCACCTCCCGGCAAGCGGATTGCGGCGGATAAGCCTTTTATCCCCAATACATTATGCATACTATCGAGAGTGTGTTGGAGCTTATCCGCAAAAATGGGATCAATGCCGCGTAAACTTGCACTTTCAGAATTTACGGGTGCTTCTTCTACAATGCTTGACTCTA
This sequence comes from Saprospiraceae bacterium, assembly GCA_028285085.1. Lineage (GTDB taxonomy): Bacteria > Bacteroidota > Bacteroidia > Chitinophagales > Saprospiraceae > JAHDHW01. The sequence continues at coordinate 25,843 of JANQQI010000067.1, forward strand.
TTCTTGGCGGATACACTAATTCACCGGGGGCGAATTGGGCCATTAGGCCAAGTTGACTGCTAATTGCAAGCAGGAAAATGAATAACTGTTTGATCATCGTGTATATATCGTTTATTCTTTAAAAGGCTTGATGTTGAAAAAACTAGCAGGGAAGTCAATGATTATATTTGAGCCAAGCATCATGTCACTGCCAATAGTGCCATCCGTCTGGACAAAAAAGGCATGCTCTTCTTTTTCCATTTGACTGTCCTTTAACTGGAAAATATAATCCCGTAACCGTAGATTTAATCGCTTGACCACTTTGGTCTCAAAGGTTTCCTTTCCACCGGCGCCACCTATGGTAACTTCTTCCATTTTGTAAGGCCCCGGATCGACTTTTTCGAAATAGGGCTCTTGCACAGAAGTATTATTCGATCCGGTGTCCAGACCAAAAAGCAGTGGCGTGCCCGAGGGATGCCAAAGCCGAACGAGCGGGTAGCCCATCCAGTAAAAATTATATTCTGAAGCACGTGATGGTACCGAGGGGCCGTTTTGACAGACGCCATGTTGGTAGTCCAACTCCCAACGCAATAACCGAATAGCATTCCAGCCAAGAATCCCCTCGATACGCATTGTGCTCTCATCATTTAATGTAAATTGAAGCTGCTGTTCGTCAATCAGAAAAACGGCGTGATTTTTCAGCTTCAAACTCCCAACTTCAAAGTCTTGTACATAACCAAAACTCGAACTGACCATATTTTTATTACTTGTTGCCAAGTCCGCTGCACCGCCTAGGGATTCAACGCCGAGACTATCAGCTAGCTGTGCTGAGATGACCGATAGGGCTGCTCCTGTATCAAACCAAAACCAACGTTTTTGACCGTTGATCATTACGGGAACCAGCGGGCTGCCAGTTGGTCCGATTTGCATTTCAAGTTTTGCGTAAACCGGCTCAATAGTCACTTCCATCGGTGGTTTTTCCAGATAAGGAACCACCACGGGATTATCTGGAGAAATCACATTGATCTCGGCCCATTCTTCGCGCATGTAATGCAATTTGGCTTTCATCATCATTGTCAATTGTTGCACATTGGCATCATCTGATTGATTTTTTAAATCTGCCAAGCCTTCTATCAAGGCTGTATATTTGCCATTTTTTAGTAATTCAAAAAGTTGAACCAATGATCGTTCATCTGACTCATCTGCCAGCCGCTCGGCTGCGGTCAGTTGTAATTGTCGCAATGCGATTCCGAAACGATCGGCTTGCACTCGACCTTCGATCTGCTCAATAGATTTGGCTTTGCGAATACTCAATTTTGAGCCTGGTTGACGAATGGTTTTTGGGCGATCAGGCTTGTAAGCTTGTTGACAAGCGATTAGGCTCGTAAGCACTAATAGCAGAACATAAGTAAATTGTCGATCCATGATTTTGCATAATTTGACTAACACAAAATTAGATACGGACGAAGGGGAGCGGGTGGAGAAAATTGCTAAATTGAAATAAGAGGAAAAGAATCGGTTGCCCTCAAATCGATTTTAAGACGGCTGCGGCGAGCGCCGCTTCGGAGGGTTCTTCAGCGATTTCGATCTCAGGAATACCCAACCCAGTGAGGGCTTTAGCTGTAGTGCGACCGATGGCAAACACCTTTTGGCTGGCTTGTAAATCGTGATCTTCGAAATACGTCTGGGCATTCATGGGACTAGTGAAAACCAGATAATCACAAATTGGAATTTGGACACCAGGCCTAGGCTGGTTGTTATAAACAACCAGATCAATAGCGGTTAATTCTGCTTCAAGAATATCCTGAATAGACTGGCGAGACTGGCGGGCTCTGGGGAAAAGGACTTTTTGCCCTTTGGCGAGCCGAACAAAACCGATGGCCGTTTCTAGCGAGCTACCACTGCCGATAAATTCAGCTTTAATCCCCTGTTTTTTTAACACCTTAGCGGTGCCGGGGCCAAGTGTCGCCCACCGAACGGCCGGCACTTTACGGTTGAGTTCTTCCAACCGGCGAAAGAAAAATTCAACGGCCTTTTTACTATAAAAAAATATCCAATTCGATCGGGGAATCCGTCGAAAAGCAACCGGACTGAATTCGATCAGTGATTTACCTACTACCTCTAGCCCCGCAGCACGCATCTCTCGCCGAAAGACAGAGCGAGAAGCGAGAGGACGGCTAATGAAGACAGTAGGCATGGTAATCCATTTTATTTATCAATCCAACTCAATCGCATGCATATCGATTAAGCGGTAAAAACAATTGGCGCAAGCCTGGACATCAATCTGTGCCTGATGCGCATCTGCATAGCGTGCACCAAATACTTTTTGATAGATTTCTTGCATGCTGGGCCATTTGTAGCGGCCATCTTTACCGGGTAATTTACAGAAGTAGGTACTTTCCTGCATCAGACAGTAGCGCTCTGGATTGAGTTCCAGATTGTTGCGTAAGTCTTTACGATAAAACTCCGCACCGACTACATTTTCACACAGATTCATATTGTGAGCGATAATGTACTCGGCCTTATCAATAACTTGCCGGAAAGCTTCCAACACAGTTTTTAAATCCTGCCCCTCCTCGCGCGCGCGCTCAGTACTAATCCCATGGATGCGCTCGGCCTCATAAGGAATTTCGTAACCATCTGGCTTGATGATAAAATCGGCACTTTCCACCAAGCGACGATTGTCATCGTACAACTGCCAGGCAATCTGAACCATACGTGGCCAATTAAAAGTATCGCTGGCCGGACTTCTCCAGTTTCTGGGTTTCCCTGCCGTTTCAACATCAAAAAATAAGTTCATAATGGTATATCTTAAATATGGTGGAATAACAAAATTAGGCATCTTTCAATGCTTGATGTACCTGCTCTGCCAGCTCGAAGGTGGTGCTCGATGATCGGCGTACCCGTTTCACGGGGCCATCCCAGCGATCTGCCATTGCGGCCCAAACGTGATAATGCTGCATCTCATCCCGATAGCAGTATACACCGAGTGGAAGATGGCAACCTCCATCGAATAATTGCAAAACGCGTCGCTCCACATTAGTACAAACCGATACGTCAGAATGATGGATTTGCTTTAAAATTCGTCGTGTTGCTCGGTCGTCAACCTGAGTTTGAAAGGCCAAGACGCCTTGGGCCGGTGCTGGGATGAATTCCTTTGGATTCAAACGCACCACTTCGAAATCGGATAAGTCCAGCTCCAGTCGCTCCAGACCTGCGCCCGCGAGTACGATGGCATCGAAATCACCACTTTGTAATTTTTTAAGGCGTGTTGGTACATTGCCTCGAATATCCTGAATCTGCAAATCCGGCCGAAAACCAAGCATTTGTGCTTTGCGTCTAGCCGAAGACGTTCCGGTGACGGCACCTTCTGGTAGTTGAAGCACCTGCCCTTTTGCCGCGACCTCTTTGCGGATGACGAGCCAGTCGGCAGGGTTGGCGCGATAGCTGACGGCCGAAATACACAACCCCTCGGGTGAAGTGGTTGGTAGATCTTTCATCGAATGTACCGCCAGATCAACATCACCGCGGAGTAGCGCATCTTCGATCTCTTTGGTAAAAAAGCCTTTGCCTTCGATTTTATCGAAGCTCAGATGCTGAATCTGATCGCCCTTGGTTTTAATAATCACTAATTCACTGTCGATACCAATATCGGCCAGTTGTTTTTGGGTGAATCGGGCTTGCCACAAGGCGAGTTTACTCCCCCGGGTACCGATGCGAATGCTGTTTGTTGTACTCATTGGCACAAAGATAGTCGAACAATTGTGCTCAAAAAAGAATTCTGGCAGAATGCGAATATTTTGAAACATCGCAGGGGGCAAAATGGCTTTTTTGTCTAAATTTGCAACAATGCAAGTGACAGCCCAACAATTATGTGATCTATTACAAGGGACGCTCGAAGGCGATCCTGAGGTAAGCGTTTCTGCCCCCAGTAAAATCGAGGAGGGCCGCCCCGGAACCATTAGCTTTTTGGGTAACCCCAAATACGAGTCTTACGCCTACACGACGGCTTCATCTATCCTTTTGGTTAGTCGAGACTTTCAGCCAGCCGAGCCCATTAAATCGACCTTGATCCGAGTAGATGATGTGTATGCCAGTGTGGCTATTTTGCTGGATCAGTTTGGACAGAGTCAAGAACAAGAAGCGGGGGTGCATGCTGATGCCTTTGTTGATGAATCAGCTGAAGTGCATACTACAGCTACAGTGGCGCGTTTCGCCATCATCGAGAAAGGCGCAAAAATCGGAGCGGGCACCATTATTTATCCTCAGGTTTATATTGGTGAAAATGTAACGATTGGCGAAAACTGCATACTCTTCCCCGGCGTAAAGGTATATCGCGATTGTGTGCTTGGCGATCATTGCATTCTACATTCTAATGTCGTGTTAGGTAGTGATGGGTTTGGTTTTGCACCGCAAGCCGATGGGACATTCAAAAAAGTACCACAATTAGGAAATGTGTTGGTTGAAAATAATGTGGAAATTGGTGCAAATACGGTCATTGATCGGGCCACCATGGGGTCAACAATTATTCGGGCTGGCGCCAAACTCGATAATCTGATTCAAATTGCTCATAATGTAGAAATCGGCCACAATACAGTGATGGCGGCTCAATCCGGAGTAGCCGGCAGTACCAAAGTTGGAAAAAATTGCCTCATTGGAGGACAGGCTGGCCTAGTCGGCCATATCCAGCTGGCGGATGGTACCAAGGTGCAAGCACAGAGTGGTATCAACAAACCGATTAAAAAACCGGGAACTGCGGTTTATGGTTCGCCGGCCTTGGCCTACAACGATTATTTGCGGTCTTATGCCGTTTTTCGACGTCTCCCGGCACTACAACAAGAACTCACCGAATTGCGTAAGAAACTGGCAGAATTGGAAAAAAAATCTTGATTTCACTAAGGCCCATTATCATTTCTATCGGGAAACTTTTAAGTGAATCCTGCAAACTCTAACAATTGTCGTATCTTCGCACCAAATTTCAGCAGCCTCGACTGAGTGTACATGAAAAAGCAACATACGATTAAAGAAACAGCCTCCATCCAGGGCGTGGGATTACACACCGGGGTCAAGGTTAATATGGTTTTTAAACCAGCCCCGATCAACCACGGTGTAAAGTTCCAACGCATAGACCTCGAGTCTACTCCTGTGGTTAGTGCAGAAGTAAATAAAGTGGTCGCTACCAATCGCAGTACGACCATCCAGAGTGGACAAGCTACGGTAAGTACGATTGAGCATACCCTTTCCGCTTTGAGCGGCTTAGGTATAGACAATGTGCTCATTGAAATCGATGGCCCGGAAGCACCGATTATGGATGGCAGCGCCGCCGATATTTGTCAGGTCCTTGAGGCTGTAGGCGTTGAAGAACAAGAAGCCGATCGGGAATATTTCATTGTCAACCAGCCTATTTCTTACCGTGATGAGGAAACGGGCTCCGAGCTACTGGCTCTGCCAGCCGATGATTTTCAAGTAACGGCACTGATTGATTTCAATTCGCCTATTTTGGGGCATCAATATGCCTCTTTGGAGAAGATTTCAGATTACAGAGATGAAATTGCCCCTTGCCGCACCTTCGTTTTCTTGCACGAATTGGAGCAACTCCTCGATCAAAATCTGATCCGTGGTGGTGATCTCGACAATGCGATTGTAATCGTTGATCGTTTATTGAATGACGAGGAACTGGACAAACTCGCCAAGCGACTTGGAAAGTCCGAGATTAAAGTGGAGAAGGAAGGGATTTTGAATACAGTATCCCTGCATTTCGAAAATGAGCCCGCTCGGCATAAATTACTCGATGTCATTGGAGATTTAGCCTTGGTTGGACGTCCCATCAAAGGCAAAATTGTAGCGACTAAGCCTGGCCATAAAGCTAATGTTGCCTTTTCCAAGATTTTGCGAAAGCACTACCAAGAACAGCGCAAGCTCAAAGGGAAGCCCGAGTATGATCCTGAACTGCCACCGATCAAGGATGTCGTAGGCATTCAAAAAATGTTGCCACATCGCTATCCGTTTTTGCTGGTAGATAAGATCATCGAACTAAAAGATGATCGAGTAGTTGGAGTGAAAAACTTGACGTTTAACGAGCATTTTTTCCAAGGCCACTTTCCTGGGAATCCTGTTTTCCCGGGGGTATTGCAACTGGAAGCAATGGCCCAAACTGGTGGCATCCTAGCGCTTTCGGGGGTGCCTGATCCTGAGAATTGGGACACCTACTTTTTGAAAATTGATAACGCTAAATTTAAGCATAAAGTCGTACCAGGTGATACGCTGGTTTTTAAACTAGAACTTACTGCCCCCATCCGCAGGGGGATTGTACAAATGAAAGGTACCGCCTACGTTGGCAATCGCATTGTATCAGAGGGAGAATTAACAGCTCAAATCATTAGAAGAACTGAAAATGAATAACGCACTCAGGAATATTCATCCCAATGCCAAGATTGGCAAAAATGTAAAGATTGGGCCCTTCGTTACAATCGAAGAAGATGTGGAAATTGGCGACGGTACGGAAATCGGTCCCAATGTTTGTGTTCTCAATGGAACACGTATGGGCGAAAACTGCCGAATTTTCCCCGGCGCCATTATTGGGTCGGTTCCCCAAGATTTGAAATTCGAAGGCGAAAATTCAGTCTTGTTGATTGGCAACAATGTCACCATTCGGGAATATTGTACCATCAATCGTGGAACACGTGCCAATTTTAGTACCGAAATTGGTGACAATTGCCTCATTATGGCCTATTGCCACGTGGCCCATGACTGTGTTATCGGCCCACGCTGTGTTCTCGCAAATTGTGTGACCTTGGCTGGTCATATTGAAATTGGCACTAAAACGACTTTGGGAGGTCTGACCGCTGTACATCAATTCGTTCGCATTGGCGATCATGTCATGGTTGGTGGTGGATCCTTGGTGCGAAAAGATGTGCCACCTTATGTCAAGGCTGCTCGGGAGCCACTGTCCTATGCTGGTATCAATTCCGTTGGGTTACGTCGTCGTGGATTTTCTAAAGAACAAATTCACACCATTCAGGATATTTATCGAATTCTGTACGTCCGCGGATACAACACAACACAAGCTGTGGAAATGATCAAATCGACGATCACCGAAACCCCCGAACGTGATAATATTCTTCACTTTATCAAAAAAGCCGATCGAGGAATTATCAAAGGATTCCGTCAACTGAATGGTAGCAAGTCGAATGGATATCGTACTAAGTGAAGTCGGGAAGCGCTATCGCTATGAATGGATTTTTCGTGAACTTAGTTATACCTTCTCTTCCGGTGAGCGCTACGCAATTCTTGGGCCTAATGGCGCCGGAAAGTCGACTTTAATGAAAATTCTCTCCGGCCATCTCAGCCCTTCTAAGGGGCAAATACAGTTTCAGAATGGTACTCAATCCTTGGAATCAGATCTTGTATATCGACAAGTCAGCTACGCTGCGCCTTATATCGATCTGATCGAAGAGCTTAATTTAGAGGAGGTGATTCGCTTCCATCGACGGTTTAAACCCTTCCTGAACAATTTACAAACGGATGATTTAATTGAATTACTGGGATTTCAAAAGTCCCGGCAGAAGCCCATTCAATTTTTCTCATCGGGGATGAAACAGCGCTTGAAACTGGTTTTAGCCATTTGTTCAGATACGCCTTTGCTCTTACTCGATGAACCTACTTCTAATCTGGATCGTCAGGGTTTTGCGTGGTATCATGAGCTCGTAGAGCAATTTGCGGGTAATCGTTTACTGATCGTTGCTTCTAACGAGGAATGGGATTACCAATTCTGTAATCATCATTTACAGATTATGGATTATAAAAAGAAAAAAGGGAAATCGTAATTAGACCTGATCTTTTAGTTCATCTAAAAAGCCACGCAAGCGCTGTAAAGAATTGAGCGCTCTTTCTCTAATTTGAATCCGCTCCTTATTGACTTTTATCTCACGTTTGGCGCCTTCGAGTGTGAATCCTCGCTCTTTGACCAATTCATAAATTAGACGGAACTGTTCGATATTTTGCTGAGTGAATCGGCGGTCACCTTTGCTGTTTTTATGAGGACGAAGAAAATCAAATTCACTTTCCCAAAAGCGAATTAAGGACTTGGAGACACTAAACATTTCCGCAACTTCACCGATGGAATAGTAAAGTTTAGTGAGTTCATGTTTTCGTTGCGGCATTACGGAAGGGTTTGAGTTACAATACTCAAAATATAACAAATATGGGTAACTATCAAGTTGTACGGCTATCCTAGCCCTGCTCAAGCAGTTGACGGAGAATAGCATTGGTCCGTTTTGGCTCGGCTTTACCACCGGAGTTGCGCATGACCTCTCCCATAAAAAAGCCAATCAGGCCTTTCTTGCCTTTGCGATAAGCAGCGACCTTATCGGGATACTTATCGAGTGCTTGGCGGGCGATATCCATCAGGAAATCTTCGTTGTCAGATTGGATGAGTTGCAGTTTTTCCGCCAAGGCTAAGGGGGATTGCGCCGGCGATG
>JANQQI010000083.1 GCA_028285085.1 Saprospiraceae bacterium
GTCGTCGGCAAAGGTGAGAATCACCAGTGGCCCTTCCTCGAAGGGACGCGCCCCGGCCCCAAGAGCCGACCCGACGAAATGATCGGTGTAGAAAAAGGCCCGATCTACGAATATGGTCGCAACGTCGGCTCTTGTATTATTGGTGGCTTCAAGTACCACGGTGATCTTTGGCCATCGCTATACGACAAATATATCTACGCGGACTTCACCACGCGTGATGTCTACGCACTGACCGAAGCCACCGATACTACCGAATTGTATAATCAGGTTTTGACCAAAATCCCACCGGAAGGCTCCGGAGTGAAAACGGGACTATCCTCTTTCGCTACCGATTCCAAAGGAGAGATTTACTTTTTGAAATTGTACGGTCTAAATCTGGATGGGGGTAAAATTTATAAATTGTCTCAAGGCCCAACTTATCCAGAACCGCCTCAGTATTTGTCTCAAACCGGCGCCTTTACAGATCTCGCTACTCTGGAAACATCACCAGGGATTATCCCTTATAAAACCAATGCGCCCTTATGGTCAGATGGTTCGGCGAAGCAGCGCTGGGTAGCTATTCCTAACGATGGCGATTTTGACTCACAAGAGGAGAAAGTGCAGTTTCGCGAAGACGATTTCTGGCGTTTCCCGGAGGGAACAGTGTTCATCAAGCATTTCGAGCTACCGCTTGATCCGAATGATCCTTCCGTTACGACGCGCTTGGAAACCCGGTTCTTTATTCTGGGAATTAATAAAACAGCCTACGGCGTGACTTACCGTTGGAACGAAGACCAGACGGATGCAGAATTGCTTTTCGCAGAGGAATTTCGTGACATTCCGGTTATTCAGCCAGATGGCAGTGCCTTGATACAGCGTTGGAATTTCCCCAGTCGGGAACAATGTATGAACTGCCATAATCAACGTGCCGGTTATGTGCTTGGCGTGCAAACCAACCAGCTCAATGGCTTATTGACTTATCCCGAGACGGGCATGACGGTTAATCAACTAGAGGCTTGGCACGAGATGGGGATTTTTAGTGATAACTTTCAAATGGCGGAATTAGAGCACTATCCAAAAGCGTATCCTTTGGATGCCGAAGAGGTGAGTCGTAGTTTGCGAATTCAGTCTTATATGGACTCCAACTGTAGCCATTGCCATTTCCCGGGAGGGGTACAAGGGGCTTTTGATGCGCGTTTTGGTACGCCATTGAGTCAGAAAAATATGTTGAATGCCGCCACGGTGAGCCTCAACTCTGCTCACAATCGTGTAATCATTGCACCCGGTGATACGCTGAATTCTGAACAATACCTCCGCGATAACGCGGCCGGGGTGATGAATGCGATGCCACCACTCGCTAAAAATATTGTGGATACGGCTTTCATCGATTTGCTGGCCGAGTGGATCAATAGCATGCCTTATGACTATCAGCCTGCCTGTGAAGAAAATTTATACACCTACGTTTCTGATCTCGAATGGGCAGAGGAGCCGTCGAATGGCTGGGGAGAAATTCAGGTTGATCCGGGGAACAATGCTCGCTCCTTTTTCATCGAAGAAGACTTGATGATGATCCGTGGGAAATCCTACGAAAAGGGCTTAAAAGTACACGCTAATTCGACGATGATCTATGATTTGGATGATGCAACGGGCTATGAGTATCTACTAGCGGAGATTGGTATTGATGATAATACTTGTAATCAAGGATCAGTTGTTTTCGAAGTGTTTGGGCAGAATCTGGAAGGTGGAGAGTATAAAGAGGAATTACTATACACTAGCCCTGTACTGCGACAATCGGATGATCCTTTGCCAATAAAAGTGGAGATCGTTGGCTACGAACGCCTCCGCCTCCGCGTTGATGATGCTGACGATGGTCGTACTTGTGATCATGCGGATTGGGCGGATTTACGTTTGGAAATTACTTGCGAGCGCGATCTTTGCATGGACGGTCCGGCGGCCACTATTTCGCCGCGTGATTGGTCCCTGCGGGTGGTTGATAGCGAAGAGGCCAGCACCGACGAGTTGGCACATTATGCTTTTGACGATAATCCGCTGACGCATTGGCATACAGAGTGGGTGAACACTTCACCGGAATTACCGCATCAGATTGAGATTGATCTTGGCGGAATTTACAGCTTGGAGGGTTTCCGCTATTTGCCGCGTGCTGATGGCGTGCTTGATGGCGCAGTTGAAGATTATTCTTTGCTGATAAGCCGGGATGCCAAAGAATGGACAACCGTACAAAGCGGACGTTTTAGTTACGATGATCTGGAAACTTCGGCGCAGGAAATCCAATTTGAGGCGGTTGTCGGACGCTATGTTCGCTTCCGGGCGGAGTCTGAGCTATCCGGTAATCCATGGACGTCCATTGCGGAGCTGGATATGATCGGTAACATCTGCGAAGAATTGCCAATCGGCGAAGTTGGCTTGGCGATGGCTAACGATAATTGGCAGCGCGTACAACTAGATCATGAATACGTTTCTCCAGTAGTGGTGCTCGGTGCGATCAGTGCAATCAATGGTAGCCCGGCTCGTGCCATGATTCGTAATGTACAGACGAGTAGTTTTGAGTTGAAAGTTGATGGTTGGGCGTGTACTGGCGAAGGGCATACTCATGAGTTAGTGCCTTATATGGTTATGGAAGAGGGGAGCTATGAATTACAGCCCGGTAAGCGAGTAGTTGCTAGTAAGATTCGTAATTTGAAGACGACTTCACGTCGTGTGAGTTTCCCCCAAGCCTTTATTGAAAAACCAGTCGTCTTGGTACAGGAAATTGGGAATGAGACAAATGAACAGCTCATCCGGGTGCAGGCGAATGCCACCAATACCGAAGCTTTTCAATTAGAGGCTTTGCCTTTGAATATGGCTGATTTTACGGCTACTGAAGTTGGTTGGATTGCCATTGAAACGGGATTGAATGAAGCGTCGCCACGTATGGAAATTGATTGGGTAGAGGTTAATGCTGCTGATTGGCAATCCTTGGCCTTCCAGCAAAATTACAGTGATAACCGCATTCTTTTTGCAGCTTTGAATAGCGGATCTTCTTCTTTCGCGGCTAATCTACGCTACGATCACCAACAGCTCAACGGGCAATCGGGACAACTTCGTCTGGAAAGCGCCGATTGCGAAGCGGCGACTTCGGCCGAAGAAATGGCTGGTTACTTGATCTTCGATCGACCGGGCTTCATCCACCAATATTTGAAAGATCCGGTGAACAACAGCCCAACGCATTTGATTGTCAAGGCGTATCCCAATCCAACTACGGGGATATTTACTCTGGAAGCCTTCCTGAATAATCGGGAAATTGGTGAAGCCTCCATCAATATTTACAATCCGTTGGGGCAACTGATTTATCAGCGCGAGCGCGTGGTGCCTATACTACCGATTGATTTGTCGCGCGAAGCTACCGGGGTATATTTGATCGAGGTGAAAGTTAACGGATTGAGTAAAACAGTGCGGCTGTTGAAAGAGTAGAAATTCATTTACTGAAAATAGGACAGGCGTCATTTCTTTTCGGAGATGACGCCTGTTTTGGTAGATTTGAAATCAGTAGGAATTATTTAAGCGTATTCTTCAGTCAATCGATAAATGTCGGTCGGATTAGTGCACAAAATGGCCCGCTTGCCACGGATGGCGATGGGGGCTTTCAGCAATTCTGGATTGTAACGCAGCACATTTAGCCAGCCTTCAGCGTTGAATTCACGGCCGCGAATGTGGGACTGGTAATAAGGATGTGCCTTGTTCATCAGCTCCTTCGGATGCAGGTCGAGTGATTTCAGAATCATTCGCCAGCTAGTACCGGTAGAAGGGGTCTTACCAAATTCGTAGGCTCTCACATGTTTGACCATACTCTGAGCGTGGGCGACCGTTTTACGATCCGCACTAGAGGTGGAATTGTAGTAGATTAAAATTTCGCGTGGATGCGTTTTCATAATCGAAAATTTTGATTCTGAAAAAAATTAAACAATTAAAATAAATAAAATTCTTCAAAAATCAAAATTAAGTTTTGGTGAAAACGGCTTATCCGGGTAAGTTGCGTAACTTTTCGAGCTCTAAAACGGTGATTTGAGTATGTTCGATTTTAATCAATCCTTCAGACTTGAAATCGCCAAGCGTACGGATGACAGATTCTTTTGCGGTGCCGACTAAATTGGCGAGATCTTCCCGTGGGATAGAGATGGTACCACGGTCACTTTGGTGCTTTTCGTGTAGCTCGACCAAGGCTAGCGCTACGCGCTTGCGAATGGAATCATAGGCTAATTGAAGCAGTTGACCCTCCTTTTCTTCAACTTCATTGGCCAGGAGTTTAATGAAACTAGCAGCGATATCGCGGTTCCCATAAAGCAGTTCCAGAAACTTGGCTTTGGGGATAAAGGCGATTTCAGAAGATTCCATCACGGCAGCACTATCCACGTAAGGTGTACCGGCAATCAAGGCTTGATAGCCAAAAAAACTGCCATTGGAATGGAGATCGATGATGTACTCCTTACCCCATTCGTTGGTTTTGAACACTTTTACTTTACCACTCTTCACGTAGAAAACCTTATTAGGATAATCGCCTTCACTATAGAGGTTGTCTTTTTTGCGAAATTCGTGAAAGCTTTGCTGCTCGGATAACTCTTGTAAAGCTTGTTGGCCACGGGCCTCGTCAACCAGCATCTGGAAGGTATTGACAGGATCGTCTTTCTTGCGATGCAGGCGTTCGCTTTTACTCAAGCGTACTTCGATCGCATCCAAAAGCTCGACATCGTCGAAGGGTTTGGTAATGTAATCGTCTGCGCCGAGGTTCATGCCTTTGCGGAAGTCCATTTTATCCGCTTTGGCCGTCAGAAAAATAAATGGGATATCAAAGGTGGCCGGTTTTTTACTCAAAATGCGTAGCACGCCGAAGCCATCTAATTCTGGCATCATGACATCGCAAATGATAAGGTCGGGCGGATTGGCGAGAGCAACTTGTACCCCGATTTTACCATTTTCGGCACTACGGACATCGTAATTTGAGAGTTCCAGAATTTCGCATAAGTTTTCTCGTACCTCTGGGTTATCCTCGATGACTAAAATACTTTTCATGTTCTAGCTTTTAAAGGAATCATAATTCTGAAAGTAGAACCTACATTTTCCTCACTATCAAAATTGATGGTGCCCCCCATCATCTCCAGATAACTGCGAACAATACTCAGGCCTAAACCTGTTCCTTGAATATTTGCCGAGTTGGTGGCTCGGAAAAAGCGTTCGAACATATACTCCTGATCCGCTTGGGGGATACCAATCCCTTCGTCACGCACTGCGATTTGAAGAAAGTCGGTTTCTATTTTACAGTATAAATAAATTTTCTTGCCTTCCGGCGAGTACTTAATAGCGTTGGAAACGAGGTTGTAAATGATATTTTTTAGAAGATGCTCATCTAAGATAACGGTCGCATCATTCCATTCTTTTTCATAAACGAATTCTTGTCCTGGCTTGAGTAACCCCTGCATCTCGTCGAGTACCGTTCGGCAGAATTCATTAAGATCCAATTCCACGGGATGATAGCCCACTTTGCCTTCTTCCAGTTTGCTTAAGGATAAGAAATCATTGAGTACATTGGTAAGGGTCGTTACGGCGGATTTGATCCGATTGATATGTTTTTCGCGTTGCGGTTGTTGATCCTCCTTTGGATAGCGACCCAGCAATGAAGCCGAAGATAGAATAGTACTGAGTGGGGTACGAAATTCATGTGACGCCATGGATACGAAACGCGACTTGAGCTCCCCGAGTTCTTTTTCCTTATCTAAAGCCTTGCGAATATCTTCTTCACTACGTCGTAATGCTTCTTCGACTTTTTCACGCTCATCGATCTCTGTTTCGAGAATTTGGTTGGTATGTTGTAGTTGTTCGATTGCCTTGGAAAGCTCTTCGGTACGACGGGTTACCTTTTGCTCTAGCTTAGTATTGAGCCGTAGAATTTCGCTTTGTGCATTTTTTACTTCGGTCAGGTCGTGCACGATCCCCGTGAAAATAATCCGATTATTTAGTTTTACTTCACTCACGGCCAAACGCATTGGGAAAGTCGTTCCATCTTTACGTTGGCCGTCCACCTCACGGCCGACCCCAATGATTTTAGGTCGTCGCGTTTTGACGTAATTAGAAAGATACTCATCGTGCCGTTGACGATGAGGCGCGGGCATCAACATCTTGACGTTTTGACCGATGACTTCTTCGGTCGTGTATTGAAACAGCTTTCTGGCGGCTCTATTGTAAGATTCAATAATTCCATTTTGGTCGATCGTAATGATGCCATCGATAGCTGTGGCGAAAATAGCTGCTAGTCTCTGAGCCTCTTCACTATTTGATGTTGATTTCAAATTTTTAATTTGGTTGTGGACTACAAAATAAAAGAAGTTCTTCTAAAAACTGGAAACAGTATAATGTATTCGGATAATTAATTTTTAAAAGTGCAATCGTGGTGGTCTGTAAGGGGTGATGAAAATCATGTTTTAAAACTGATAAAAGTCAACGTCTAAAGAGCGAAAAGCAGGCATTTTTGAAGTGAAATCAATATTAAATAACCTTGAAACCCAGATATTATGAATGTCTTAGATCCCATCAAAACAATCATGAGTACCAAATTGCTGACGGTTACACCTAAGGATCCTTTGGTAGACGTGAAGAAAATATTCGATGAACATAATATTCACCACTTGCCTGTGGTACGCTATAAAACAATCGTAGGCCTGATCAGTAAAACGGACTTGCTGTATTTCCTCAAAGGAGCGAGCAGCGATGGCTACGAAAAAATTCTGAACGAAGCACGATTGAATAATTATTTGGCCGAAGAGATCATGACAACTGGTCTGGCAAAACTTAGCCCAAATGAAAAAATTGCGACCGCAGTGGAGGTGTTTAAAGAGAACCTCTTTCACGCCATTCCTATCGTAGAAAATGATGAGCTGGTCGGTATTTTGACCACTTACGATATCATAAAGAATTTGTCTATTGCACACGTTTAAGGCTAATCATGATGAATGCCGTAATTCTTCTCTGAAAAAGAGTAAGAATTACGGTTTTTTTAAGAAATGTAGTAGACGAAATAGAGATTTGAAACGTTGTAAAAGTGAGTTGTTTTTTGATGATTTTCGTTTTTTTTAAAGCGAATGAATTAGATCAAATTACGTCACATTTAGCAGCGTATTTTTTTCTCTTTAAATAAGTGCGAATTTTCGCTCAAAAGGCAACTTTTAGTGTCCCCAAAACGTTTAATAGACAAAAGTAAACCCATGATCACGCCACGTCCCATCCAGAATTTGACCACCGAAGATTATGACTTTCTACTCGGTGCGGAAGCCATGCCTTATTCGACTTTCTTTTCCAAAGAAGTACCCATTGCGCCACCAGCTACTGAGGTGGTTTCTGAATCTGTTGAGCAGATGAAGCTTTGGTCCCGCTTTGCCCAAATGTTCCGTCGATCCAAAGTTGCTTAATGTTATTTGTTAAGCACTAAGTAAGGCAAATTATGTAGGCTAGTTTCAAAGAGATGAAGTTAGCCTGATCTTCCATTATTTTTTCCGAATCAATATCTTGTCAATCATCCAAGACTGGAGTTCCGTTATGTGACGGCGAGCATAAATTCGAGATTTTTACTAAATTTCGACTTCAATAAGCGATAGTCAATGAGCTTGCAGGAGATACTGGAGTATAATTTTATCAATATTGGGGGGTATAGCCTCAATTTGCTTAAGCTGCTGTTGTCTTTGGCCATCTTCTTTGGGGCCCGTTTTTTTATCTGGACCTTGGTCCGGTTGATGGTCAAACCGATCCTCAAGCGGCAAAAGAAACTAGATGTTGGCCGGGCCTACGCTTTCCAAACCTTTCTCAGATATTTTATTTACTTCATTGCCGTACTATTGATGCTGCAAACCTTAGGGGTTCAGCTATCGGTACTTTGGGCCGGATCGGCGGCATTGTTGGTGGGATTAGGATTTGGCTTACAGCAGACTTTTAATGATTTTATCTCGGGATTAATCTTACTATTTGAAGGGAGTGTTGAAGTGGGCGACGTAATTGTCGTGGATGGCATCGTTGGTCGCATCCGAGAGATTGGGTTGCGAACCACGGAGTTGGATTCCCGAGACGATGTGTCGCACATTATTCCCAATTCAAAAATTGTATCTAATACGACCATTAATTGGAGTCACAATGAAATACCAACACGTTTTCAAATCAAAATTGGCGTAGCTTATGGTTCGGATGTTCAACTCGTGACAAAGCTATTATTGCAAGCAGCTTCAGAGCATCCTAAGGTTTTAGATGAGCCGGAGTCAAAAGTAATGTTTAAAGACTTTGGCAATTCTTCTCTGGATTTTGAACTGCACCTCTTTAGTTTTGCTTATATGGAGATCGAGTTTGTGCGGAGTGATTTGCGCTATCGCATCAATGCACTTTTTCAACAAAACAATATTGAAATTCCTTTCCCCCAGCAAGATGTTTGGTTGCGTAGCAAAGACAGTGACCAAAGTTGATACTTCCTAATGCCTTTATCGATTTGATGACATGCACGAATTTATAATTTCCTCATTGGATGAATTACCTGCTCTGGCCGAACAGCTACTTCGACTGGCTGGCGATCGAAAAGTCTGGTTGTTTTCCGGTGAAATTGGCGCGGGGAAAACAACTTTGATTAAAGCGATTTGTGATCAATTGGGGGTAACCGAAACGGTGAGTAGTCCTACTTTTTCACTCGTCAACGAATACCGTTATCAAGAAGCAAGTACTCAGCGAGCGGCAGCAATCTATCATCTTGATTTGTATCGTTTAAAAAGTCTGGAAGAGGCTTTGGATATTGGAATTGAGGACTATTTGTACAGTGGAGACTTCTGCTGGATTGAATGGCCGGCCTTGATCTTGCCCATTTTGCCACAAGAGGTGGCACAAATTAAGATTGAAATATTTGAAAATTCATTTCGAAAAGTTATATTTTTGTAGGACTTGTACCCGATGTAGCGGATACAGGCCTCAGATTCACCACTTCATTGTGCCAGTATGAGCGAAAAGCAGAAGAGAATTCCGATCCCGAAGATTTTTACCGAAGGCCAATTTCAGACCCAAACCGAAATGCTGCAAATGCAGCGCCGTCCAAATAAACTTTACATTGGCATTCCCAAGGAAACAACGATGCAGGAAAACCGAGTGGCGCTGGTGCCTTCCTCGGTAGCGACGCTGATTGCTCACGGACACCGTGTGGTTGTGGAAACAAAGGCTGGCGAGAAAGCCAACTACAAGGATAATAACTATTCGGAAGTCGGCGCTGAGATTGCCTACAGTGCCGAACAGGTCTATAAATCCGATATTATCCTCAAAGTGGCACCGCCAACAATGGACGAACTCGAATTGCTTCGGCCCAACCAAATTTTGATCTCACCATTACATATTCCAATCATCACCGCAGATTTTATTAATCGCTTGCGTCAAAAGCGGGTGATTGCGTTGGCTATGGAATATATCAAAGATGAAATTGGCAGTTTTCCGTTGGTGCGCATTATGAGTGAAATGGCGGGGCTTAGCGCGATGCTCACCGCCGCCGAATTACTCACCAATACCAGCGGTGGCAAAGGGGTACTGCTTGGAGGCATCTCCGGTGTACCCTCCGCCAAAGTGGTCATCTTGGGTGCCGGTGTCGTTGCTGAATTTGCGACGCGTACGGCCTTAGGGCTCGGTGCTGATGTGCGTGTATTCGACAATAATATTTACAAATTGATGCGGCTGCAAAATCAAGTTGGCCGCCAGCTCAATACTTCTTCCCTCAATCCCTTCCAGTTGGAAAAGGAACTCCTAACGGCCGATGTAACCATCGGTGCAATCCATTCCAAAACGGGGCGGGCGCCGATTCTGGTCAGCGAAGATATCGTCATGAAAATGAAACCCGGCTCGGTGATCATCGACGTCAGTATCGATCAGGGGGGCTGCTTTGCGACCTCGGAAGTTACTTCACACGATCGACCTACCTTTACCAAACACGGAGTTATTCACTACTGTGTCCCCAATATCGCTTCTCGTGTGGCGCGTACTGCTTCGATTGCGGTGAGTAATATTTTGACCCCAATCTTGTTGAACGCCGGTAACTCCGGGAGCATCGAACGCCTTATTGCCAATAGCATTGGATTGCGTCACGGCGTATATACCTACAAAGGGTGCCTAACCAACGAATACCTCGGGGAGCGTTTTCAGATCAAATTCACGAACCTGGATTTATTAATTACGGCTAGTTTCTAAAAAAGCTGGCCAGGATAATGGTGTCGTTTAGTCCGACCATTTGGCATTCAATGCAATTCTTGCATACGGCGGATATTTTCGCGTAATTGAGTGAGCAGGCCACCGAAAGCGTGTTTATTCATCTTAAAAGAGGCGATGATGCCTAGTGGGCAGATCACTAGAATAGCAATGATCATTACGCGCAGTCGCTTGGGGTCCTGCATAATCTCCTCTAAGCCTACGCCCTTATAATGCCATGAGATTAGCATCCCACCAATGACGGCAATCGGGAAGAAAATTAAACCAAACACTTCTTCAAAACGCAATGACTTTTTGATGATCCGCTCGTGGGTTTTGATCGTAGATAAAGTGTCATTTGACAAGTCGAGGTGTTGGCCGAGCTGACGGTACTGATAGCCCGTAAATAGCAGGCCACCACCGTAGTAAAATAAGAATACGCCAAGGATAAGTAAAAGCTCGGGGCGCTGTAAGCTAAAAAGCATCCAGAGCGTAATCCCGACGGTGAAAAAGGTAATCCATCCTAATTTTGCGCCTAATCGTTTACGTAATTGGTGCATAGTGGAGCTGGACTCCTGCTTGATTGCATTCAAAATCATGTCTTTATCAATATTTTGTTGATTAAATTTTTCCGCTTGCAGCTCTTGCCAGGCCTTATGTAAGTCCATACTGTTCTTTTTTGAGCTGTGAAATAATTTGTTGCTTGGTTCGGTGCAATTTTACATTAACGTGGTTGGTCGTCAGTCCGGTGATTTCAGCAATCTCGGGATTCTTATAACCTTCCAAGTGTAGCGTAATGATAATCCGATCGATTTCGTGCAGTTGCTTGATGGCGTAATACAACAGGTCTTTCATCTCCGCCTTTTCTTGTGGTTGGCTAGTCGCATCCACCTGTGGTAGAGTAGTGGTGGGGCGTTTTTGCCGATTGTAGGTTAATACCGTATTCAAGCTAACGCGATAGAGCCAAGTCGAAAAACGGGCTTTACCCTCGAACTTAGGAAAAGACTTCCAGGTCTGGAGAAGAATCTCCTGATGCAAATCCCGTTGATCTTCGGGGCCATCTACATAAAGCTGGATGACCTTGTGAATGATCCCGGCGTTTTCCTGGATAAGCTGAACAAACTGTTGTTCTAAATCTGCGCTCATATCGATGAGGTACTAATCATTATGTTTTAATGACTTTACCCGATTAGTCGCACGGAAGTGGAAAAAATTACAGGACATGATTATTTTTTTACAATTTTTTAAAATGGTTGTTTAAAAAGTATAATGGATTGCGTCTGTATTATAAGATGAACAAAGTCTGCTTTACAACCTCTTTCCTAATTTGTAAAAGCAATTATTTAAAAAGAACGAGAGTATTACACTTTTGATTTGTCAAATGCTGTGATTAGCTTTAAAGCAAAAAATACGACATTTAGATCATGATTAGAACCATTATCATTATTGCGATTCTTTTTCTGGCTTTCACCGTCATGAGTCAGACACGGCAAGCTAAGCAACAACCTGAACCAATGAAAATAGGCGTCGTGGGGTTGGTGCATACTCATGTGCACTGGATTTTAGGGCGCGCAAACCAGGGTGATTTCACGATTGTAGGGATTGTGGAACCGAATCGAGAATTGGCGCAGCGCTACGCGAAGCAATACGGTTTTGATATGGCTATCGTTTTTGATTCCATCGAAGAAATGCTAGCTCAAACTAAGCCGGAAGCCATGACCGCTTTCAATACCATCCGTGATCATCTGGCCGTAGTGGAAGTCTGTGCACCCAAAGGGATTCACGTCATGGTGGAAAAACCCTTAGCGGTCAATCTCGATCACGCTAAGCAAATGGCTGCTCTGGCGCGTCAGCACAATATCCACCTACTGACCAATTACGAAACGACTTGGTATCCCACGAATCATAAAATTGAGGAGTTGATGGTGACCGAAGCGGATACCTTTGGTGCGATTCGCAAAATTGTGGTACACGACGGCCATCCGGGACCCAAAGAAATTGGCGTTGATGAAGAATTTCTGGAATGGCTAACTGATCCTTATTGGAATGGTGCGGGAGCGCTGACCGACTTTGGTTGTTATGGGGCTAATCTATCCACCTGGCTTCAAAAAGGAGCTGCTCCAACCAGTGTGTTTGCGGTGACACAGCAAATTAAGCCAGAGATATATCCTAAGGTTGATGATGAAGCCACTATCGTTTTGACCTATCCTAAAAGTCAGACGATTATCCAGGCCAGCTGGAACTGGAATTATAACCGCAAAGATATGGAGGTCTACTGCGAGCGCGGCTACTTACATAGTTTGAATCGAGAAGAACTGAAAACGATGCGTCGCGAAGCAGATGGAGCAAAAGTTGAGAAAATAAATGAACGTCAAGCGCCTTATCACGATCCGTTCGCCTATTTAATCGCAACGATTCGAGGAGACATTCAACCAGCTCCACACGAGCTATCGAGCCTCGAAAACAATCTGATGGTAATGAAAATACTGGAGGCCGCCCGTATTTCGGCTAAAGAAGGGCGCCGGGTGGAATTATCGGAATTAGACTAGCCGCTAAGTCTTTTTGGGCTTTTTATTTACACGATCTTTGGTGTCTTCTGGTTGTTCTTCTTCCTGGCCGGGATTAAAGATCATATCCGTGCTATTATAGGTCGTGCCGAAGGTATCGGCCAGGATCACGACTTGTCGCAAGGCATCAATAAATTGTTCTTCGGTTAATTCTTTGAGTGGATGGGTGAAAACGGTAACCACATAACCTTCGTAGAGACTGTATTTAGCGTCTAGGGCCGAATGGAAATTAGCCTCCAACATCTTGCGTATCTGTCCTTCTTGTAAATCCTTCTCCTCAATCACCGGGCTAAAAATGCGCATCCGATTGTTCGTCTCATCCGTAATGACGAGCAGTAATCGCTGGCCATAACTGACTTGCCAGGCCCCAGCTTGTCCTTCTACCTTGGTGGCTTCTTCTTGGAGGATGGCCCCCATTTTAGCATTGTCCATCTGCGCAAAAGTCCAAGTGGACAAGCACAGAAGCATTGAAGTCAGGAGTGGAGCAGAAAATCGTGTGGTCATATCGGAGAATATTTTAACTCTATCAAGTTGCACAATTATAGACAAAAGAAGCGTGCAGCAGCAGACAATTTATACCATCAAAATGAAACTTGCCCACCGCAACGTATTCGTCACGTATTGGGCAAGCAAAAAAGCCATGCCCCACTACGGCATGGCTGCGATGATATACAGTTCAAGTAGCAAAAAATATAACCTCAGGGTTTTTTATCAATTATTGCAGAATGAGTTTGCGGGTGATTGAATTCCCATTTTGAGCGACCATCAAAAAGTAAGTGCCACGTGCATTATTGGAGATATCAATTCGATCCTGGAATTTGCCAGTGAAGCGTAGCATTTGGTTGTCGTAAATGCGCTGCCCTGCGCTGTTGTAGACCTGGATGGTGGTCGGTCCTTCTTCTGGTAAATCAAAAATCAGATTGAAAACGCCATCGCTGGGGTTAGGGAAGACATTTAGTTTTTGAATTTGCAAATTATTAATCACAGGCATATCTACACCCACTTTCTCTTTCATGTCGTCTGCTTCTTCTTGACTCACTTCGATCATATCAACTTCGGGCATTTCTTCCTCCGTCATCTCAACGGCAGCAATGGCAATATCTTCTTCCTCCTGTTCCTCTTCAGTATCCTGATCAGTATTGTTGTGGTTATTGTTTTGAGACTTTTCGGCATAAGTGGCTTGATAAGATTTAATCGGCATGGCACTTTCTTGGACCACACCATCACGCAAGTAATTGATCTTGATCGTTTCGCCGGGACTCATCATATCTATGGCGGCAGAGAGATCGTGCCAGTCATAAATGTTGTAATCATTGATTTGGGTAATGATATCCTTGTCTTCCATGCCCATACCTTCGGCTGTGGATTGGCTGACAATATTGACGCGAACACCATCTGTATTTTCGGGCATGTCATCGTGGCTTTGGCGAACCCCGAGGAAGGCATCCTGATCGGGTGGGGTATGGTTATTCTGGATATTGGCCCGGCTACCAAAAGTAAGTGGCAGGCTCATTCTTTGGCCTTGTCGGACAAAATGCACCGTGGCTTCATCACCGGCTTGATAATTCCGCAAAGCCCGGCTAAAGCTATGGTTATCTGTGAAATCATTGTCGTCAAAACCAACCAAATAATCAAAAGCTTGTAGACCAATGCGTTCTGCTGCAGTATTATTAACCACCCGGGTAATCATATTACCGTTAGGGTTGTCCAATTGCATTTTCTCGGCTTTGTTAGTGCTGACGGAAGTAGATTCCACGCCTAGATAAGCACGGGTCGCATTATTATGATGTTGGGCGATGGTGCTGCCCCAGGTCATCGCAAGTAGTAGGGAAATGAGGATAAAATTTTTCATGACTTTTCAAGTTTGATTCCCCACACTTACGAAAGCACCCGAGAGTTGGATCTCGGGTGTTGGAATTTTTTTTGAATAATACTCAATAAGGCGTACCGACGATGTAGTGTTCTTTTCCGGTAACTGTAACACTCGCTATGCTATAATCAGCAATATAAGAAGTGAGCAAATCACCGCTATTGTTCGTAAAATAAATCCATAAACCTGTGTGTTCAGTAGGTTGTTGGACCGGAGTATAGCTATCCCCCGGCTGCCCGGCTGGCGCAAGATTATGGCTGACCACTACTCTGTCTCCTTGTAATTCTACATGAGAGGTGACGGGCTGATCTGTCCCATTGATTATGATCAATTTTTCTGTGGGCGCCATTCTCTGAGTTACTCCAATTTCCAGATCCAGAAGGATTTGGGCAAGGGTAGTTCCGGCTTTTAGTACCGTACTAGCCAAGAATTTGTTGTCATAAGTACGATGAAAAGCAATCCACATGCCTGGCTCTAATACAGGAGGGACGATCCACTTTTCTTTTGATTGCAGATGATGGGTTTGTATGACTTCAGTCGTTCTCTGCTGAATCGTACAGGTAACTTCAAATGCTTGTGGATTGTAAATGGTGAGATCGTTAGACATAATCGACATATTTTAGGGTTAGAAAAAATATTAATGCTGCCGATTAAGTTTGTTACGGTAAGTAACAATGCGTTTAAATGTAATAAGATCTGGTGGAAAAAGAGGAGTTTGAACTTCTTTTTGTTTTTGTGAAGAAATTTATATCACACTCGAAGTGGATAATATTACTGTGTAGATATCAGTCTATTTGAAACCGTCTGGGGAATGCTAACTAAGCAATGAAAACTTGGGCGATTGGCTGCGTTTTTTTTTGAGTATGAAAGTAATTGCTTTAGGAAGGTGAAATTTTGATGGAAGATACAGTAAGGGGCTTTGAGGGAGGGCCCACCCTCAGCCGCCGCCGCCGATCCCAATGGATCGCAAAATAATGATGCACATAGCTCACCAGTTTTTACCGGTGGCATTTTACCTGAAATACTCAGGTGGTGTGGTAAAAGATTAACGCGGAATATTTTTGGCCAAAAGACAATTGATGCGTCACTATCTATAGATTCCGGAAGTGGGCAAATTCCACAAATCAGGCTGAAAAATTGCGTGATTAATCTGTTTTTTGCTCAATGGCCGACATCTGGGATGTGGTTGACTAGTTTTTACAAGAGAATAATGAATAGATACTGGAGGTTTTGTCAACTAAATTTAACCTGACTTCATCACTCTTCCATCTGCAAACCATAGCCCTTCAACATCTCTCGCCAACTTGGGTAGCCGATAAACTCAACGAGACGTGGATTGACACGCTCAAAGAGTGGACTGTTTTTAGGAAATAGAAAGGAGCGGTATTCTTGGTTAAATTTTACGGGGAGAAGTTGAACTTGATCTTCTAACTCGAGCTCTCCGATCAGGTAACGCATCACACTTTTTTGGTAAACCAGGACTTTGATGTCTTTGCGGGCCAGAGCGGAGAGGCCTTGCGAGGCTTGGCTGAAGTATTGATGAACCGAAATTTGGCTGGCCTGGAGAAAATCATCGCCGCCGGAGGCGCGCACCGTGCCAATGGGAGAAATTTGTCGGAGTTCTTCCATGCTCTGCAATCGTGCTTCGAGTGAGCTCACGGTGAGAGTCGAAGCAATTGTTGCAGTAAAACTAGAGATAATAATTACGGCCGTAAACATCCAAACTATAGCGATGACTTTTCCGGCGGTGGTTTTCGGAGCTTTGTCACCGTAGCCCACCGTGGTCATGGTTACCGCCGACCACCAGAGGCCATCGAGCAGGCCGATGGGGCCGGGGCGAAATTGAAATTTGTTGAAGCGCCGCTCCACCAGCCACAAAATCGTCCCAAAAAAGAATATGATTAACAAGAGTAGCAAGACGACTCGAATAAAATCAGCCGAGAAGAAATTGCTTAGAAATACCTGAAATCTGCTCTGACTTCCCGTCGTAGCGGCTACACCTACGCTGGATATCAAAAAAGGCTGACTCACCTCGAAGAGTTGCAGCCGAGTACTACTGACCGTCAAAGGATTGATAGAAATATCGATTTCATCATAATCTAAGGCTCGAATCAGACTGGTTTTATCATAATACTCGACGTATTCAAAATCCAAAGCCAGGTCTTGCGCCAGCTGTTCCCATAAGTCAATACAGAGGCCACGGACTTGTCCGTTAGATTTTTTTATGACAAAAGGAGGGTAATGATGGATACCGACTTTTATCGTTTCTTGGGCCACGCTTATTCCCGTCAGACTGATTAGTAATAGACTGGTGAGTAAAACGCGCAGTAGAGCCTTTATTTTTAATACTATTTCCATCACATCTCTACAATCATTCCTTTTGATAAAAAATCAGTTAAAACCTGTAACGTCATTGTATCGTATTCGTCAAAAGCATTCTTCTGCTTACTGTATTGAATCACGACCATAAATTTGCCGGGACTCCAATTAAATGGAACACCCACAATAGAAGGATACGGATAATTGGGCTGAGGTTCCGCTAAATAGGGCTTAATTTCCTGTTTGTAATCTTTAATCAGCAAAGATTGTCGATGAGCGAGTAGCCAATCCGCTAAGCTTGCCTTTTCATCAAAATGCCGATTTTCGTTATCCATTTTGCGCTCCTTAGGGTAATAACTGGTAGAAATGAGTTGTCCGCTCTGAACGTAGGCCAGTTCGAGGCGATCAGTGAGTTGGTCTTGGGCCAAGACTTTTCCTGTGACGCTAAGGACTTCTTCGATTGACGGTTTTGAAGGTAGACGTTGGATAATTTCGTGCAAATGGTGGATACTGTGACTAGCATGCTCGATCTCTTCAGACTGATGCGTGAGTACTTCCGATTGTTTCCGTAATCGTGCATCCTTTTGCCGTATTGTTTCTTGCAAGGAGGCCTGTAAACGCTCCAAAGATCGGATGCGCTTAAGCAAGCGCCAGATGCGGATACGAAGAAAAGACCAAAAGAACAGAAAGGCAAGTATGCCGAGTAAAATTTGCACCCAAAGTCGCTGATACCAACGTGCCTTGACCGAAAAGTTAACTTCCGCTACGTCACTCCAATCAAAGCCACCACTCTGTAAGGCCCGAATTTGTAGGCGATACCCTCCAATGGTAGGCGGTGCGGTAATGTTAATGCGGGCAGAGTCTTGCGGGAGAGACCACTCGGTGGGCGATTCGCCCTGAATCCGATATTGGTACCGAACATCATCGCCTGGATAGACCGTTGAGATGAAATCAACCGCTAGCGATGTGCCCTCGTGTAGCTGGAGTTTTTGTTCCACAAAATAAGGTTGCCATTGGTCATCGGTC
Organism: Saprospiraceae bacterium; assembly: GCA_028285085.1. Classification (GTDB taxonomy): domain Bacteria; phylum Bacteroidota; class Bacteroidia; order Chitinophagales; family Saprospiraceae; genus JAHDHW01. Next base: position 18,004 of record JANQQI010000083.1, read on the forward strand.
TTGATTTGGACGATGTTCGGTTTTTGAGAACTTACGGGCCGAGGATCATTGACAACCGAGCGGACGACACCCTCCGCGGTGCCTACCCAAAGGTGATTATCATTATCCCGGAGCATACAACGATAGGAAGAGATCGTTGTTGGCAGGCCGCTGGTCTCATCAAAGGCAACTAGTTGGCCATCATTTCGATAACAAAGCAAGCCAGTTGTTCCTATCGCTAGCCAAATAGTGCCATCCGGCATAGCGGTAAGTGCACGAACTTCTTCAGTTGTATGTACTCCCAGATCGATACGTTGGACCCTTTCAAGATCATAACACAGCAGGCCATCGGTGGTGCCAAGCCAAACTAGGCCACGATGATCGATAGCCATATCGTGAACTTCGAAATTGGGAGAAACCTGGAAATTAATGTTAGGACTGAGGTTGAGGAAACGATCTTCAGCTTCGAGGTAGCGGAATAAGTAAGAGTCCTTTCCAATTCCTGCCAGATAAATTTGCCCCTTATCATTTTCACGAGCCACCAACATACGGGCGGTTAGCCCTTCATCGGGACCAAAGTAGCGCACCTGATTTTGTGCTTCAATACGAGCGATCCCAGGAATAGGTTTATCCGAAGGGGCCTGTGCAAACCAGAGGCGTTCTTTATGGTCCACAAAATTGAAAAAGATACCTGCCCCTCGTTCAGAAAAATCAAAAGTTTTTTGCAGAGCTCGACCATTATAGAGGAGTAAAATCCCCGAGTTAGTACCCATCCATAATTTATCTTGGGTGGCGGCCAGGCTAGAGACAAAATATCGTCCGATATTGCCCAAAAGCTCACCTCGAAAATTGGCGCCCTTTTTCTCAATCTCGTAAACGTTGCCAAAAGACAAGACAATCCGGGCATTAGGGCGTGTCGTGATAGCAAAAGTGTTATTGTAAGCTATGCCACTTACGCCATCGAAGAAGCGAGAATGTAAAAGACCAATGCCTTGTTCGGTACTGAGCCATATTTCACCACTGGGATGAGTCGAATTAGGAACGATAAAAATGTCGCGAATATCTTGGAAAGGGAGTTCGTTGACCCGATGCGGATCGTTTGATCCAAATACCTTTTGAGATTGAAGCTGACGATTTGAAATATCTAATTGAAACAAGCCTTCATCACGCGTACCCGCGTAAAACTGCCCCAGCTGATTAATGGCCAGACAACGAATGCTGAAATCTGGTTGGAAGCTCTGTAGAACTCGGGGTTTGGCTTTGGCGCGAAGCAGCACACAGCTGAGATGATCGCCAGCAAGCCAAAGGGTATCTTGGATTTGTAATACATCGTAGGTAGGCGCAAATCGACGAATGGGATTCAACTGCTGCGTCGCCTCATCGAAGCGATACAACTGCCCGGCTTCAGCTACTACCCAGATTTGCCCATTGCTATCCTCTACAAAATGATGTGTATAATCAGAACGCTTGGTGACGCCTCGGATTGGAAGGTCAAAGTGCTGGAGCTGACCATTTTGCCATACACTGACCCGCTGATTGGGCTGGCTAATCCAAATTCGATTTTGTCGATCGCGATAAAACTGATTAGGGTAGTGCAAACTACTATCACTGACCGTGGCGGTAGCAGTTAAAGTACGCGAAATATGAACGGGCTTCGGTTGGAGGGAAATATCAAATAGCCCGGCATCATTACTCAGCATGATTTGCTGACGGACAGAATCGTACTGTAAATAATGGATGTATCGACTTTCGAGCGAATCTTGCATGAGATCGAATCGCCGACCATTGAAGCGCACCAATCCGGCATCAGTTGCAATCCAGCGGTAGCCTTCTCCATCGCTGATAATTTGTCGAATACTGTTAGTGGGCAGGCCATCTGCTTCTCCATAAGTCGTGACGAAAAATTTCTGGGCGGATGCACACGAAATAATTAGACTGTAAAGCAGCAAGCAACACCAGAAGTTGCGCATGGTAAAGAAGTAATGATCAAACTAAAAGATAAGCAGCTTTTTGGATATTTTAAGTTTACCACTAGAAAATGCGGATAATTATGCTGAACGCCACTCCATATGGTCTACTTAAGTCGTTGCAAGCGTTTTAATACCTTCGATAAACACATCCAAGTCGCTGGTGAGTGTGTAAACATTGGGCGTTACCCGAATACCACTAATTTTGTCGGTATTAATCGCAACAACATGAACATAATACTTCGTACGTAGCTGCCCCATAATTTGAGATGGCTCTTTCCCTTCAATCGAAAAAAGGCCGATGGCACCACATAGCTCTGGTGACATTGGGCTATGCAGTTGAATACCGGGGATATCCTTAATTGCATTAATCCAATATTGCCGAAGGTACTGCAAGCGTTCAAACTTTCTGCGGGTACCAATCATTTGATGGAAATCAATGGCTTGTCCGATGGCTTGTTCATTGGAAATGGAAAGCGTACCGAGGTGTTCAAATTTAGAGATTTTATCTTCTTCGGGATCCGGCGCGGCAAACATAGGGTAGAGTGGCTTGATTTTGTCACGCCTAACATACAGCATACCCGTCCCAAAAGGGGCACAAAGCCATTTGTGCAGACTGGTACCCATATAATCACAATCTAAATCGTGCAGCGACATATCTAGTAGCGCAAAGGAGTGGGCTGCGTCGAGTACGACTTCAATACCTCTACGGTGGGCTTCTTTGATGAGTGCTTTAGCCGGAAAGCGTTGACCATTCCAATTATTGATGTGGGTGAGATGCAGAATTTTTGTCTTGTCGGTGAAGGCGGCAACGTATTTATCGATAATCGTTTGTGAATCGTCGATAGGAAAATCAAATTCCACCCAGCGCAATTTGATGCCGTCCCGATGCTCTCGTTGCTTCCAGGCATTCATCATGTTCGGGTAATCTGCGGTGCAAAGTACGACTTCGTCGCCCGCTTGTAGTCGTAGACCAAAGATGACGGTTTCCAATGCTTCGCTGGCGTTGCGGTTGATCGCAATTTCTTCGGGATCACAGCCAGCGAGCTTGGCCAGCTTGCGCCGAACACTGGCTTTACCGTGCTTCAATACACGCCAATGGTAGAAAGTTGGCGATTCGTTGCCGAGCTTATTATAGCGATCGACGGCGTTTTGTACCACTAATGGTTGAGGACTCACGCCACCGTTGTTAAGATTAATTAGGCTGGAAGACACGCTATAAGCCATCTTGATTTGATGCCAAAAGAGTTCGTCTCGGGCACTTTCTTTGGGGGATAAATTCTCAATGCGAAGTAATTCGTGGCGCAACGCTTCACCACGAGCGGAGGTCAATAAACCTCCGAAGGCGAGCTGACCTCCAAGGAGGCCTAACTTACGTAAAAATCGTCTACGGGCAGAAGTCATAGTTTTGAATAGCTAATAGCTCGGAAAGGGGCCACTAGCCGGGATATAGAGAAAACTTAAGTTCATCGCTTGAATCCTGCCGCTGGTCGATTTTAACTAAATGGATTCAGCATAAGTGATAAAGCAATGATAAATTTAAGTCTCGCAACAAGCAAAAAAATTAAAGCTTCCACAAGAAATCACCCGACGAAATTCTTCGGTCCCGTTACCGAAAAAGATTTTAAAGATGTGAGTTGTTTTATCCGATCGCCTGTCTGCCTACGCTATTAAGCGTGGCAGGCGGGCTTGGATTTACAAGTTTAAGCAATTGTACTCACAAATTTGTAATCAGCTACGCATTTTGTTCTTGTGGGACCATCTGATGGTGTTGGGAAAGAATGACCTTTTCTGACATCTCCTGCCAAATTTCCTCCGGAAAGAATCCCTGATTTACGAATTCACCTTCTGAAGTATGGTCAATAATATTGAAGTTTTCCAGATTACCGGAATTACTCATCAACTGATGGTTTTCGATGATGCCGGCATTGAGTAGGTTCGACAGATTAAGTAGTGTGTTCTCGTTATCAATCAAGCCTTCGTTGTGCAAATGACCGTTATTCGTCAATAAATGAAGATTATCAATCGTACCGGCATTGACCAGTTCTCCATTATTCATAATGGTTCCTTCATTGCGTAAGCTACCCGTATTTTCAATTTGAAGTGTACCTTGATTTTGGAGTAAACATTGACTACCTAGGGTGATAGTATCCGCAATTTCTAAAACGCCATCATTTTTAATAGTGAATGCCAACGTCAAGCATTCATTAAGGCGTGGGAAATGTAACCCCTGTGGTTTGGCCGGCAAATAGGCATGTGTGTGCGAATTTGGAATTCCCGCGGTCCAATTTTGGGGATTAGTCCACTGGCTGCTCACCAGGCCTGTCCATTCAGTATGATGATTCATTCGATCTTTTTTAACCATTAAGCAATAGTTCTACTGCATAAAGCAGGAACCGTTGTTTTAAGGGGGGCATTTTTTCTAGAGCAAAAACTATGCTAAGGCAATTACGACTGATCGCTTATGCGAATAACTAATGATCCTTTTGCCATCTGTATTTGACAAAATTTTAAGCTAGATTTTAATCTATGATCAATAAGCGACAATGAGGAATAATGTAGAGCATTTGTTTTCCATCTCGTCAATACATCTTTTACGCAATCAGAAGGTTCCAAAATGAAACCACCCCAATTCTTAAAAAAGTAAGAATTGACCTGCTCTATATTTTTAAGCTGCTCGTGGTAAGAATGACAGTTGTTAAAAAAGTGTGTATACGCAAATATAATGTCTTTTGTGTGGAATCCAATTTTTTCTTAAGCTAGGCGGTAGTAGCCGACAACTGCGGTTAAGGAATATGTTCAACGCCGGTGCTTTTCCAAACTACTTCTTATATTGTAGACATTCACTAGCGACTGTTCTAAATAAGGTCGTAACCTACAAAACCAACTTACCTATGTCTTCCCAACCCACTTACACCAATTTTCACGATCCAGTACAATTAGTAGAATTTTTGACACTTGAAAATCGTCTGCCGATCCATGCCTTAGTGGAGAATACGGATTTAGTAATTGTTCGTTTTGAAGAACGGTTCTCGGCATTATATGGCCGTTGCTTACACCGCGGAGCCCTTTTGAGTGATGGATATGTGGAGGGGGATAATTTGATTTGTGGGGTTCATAACTGGGATTATCGGATCGATACGGGAGTGAGTGAATATAATAATGAAGAAGCACTGCATCCTTTTAATGGCGTGTTACACGACGGTCATATCTACGTTGATCGTGCCGAAATTATCGCTTTTGAAAACTTGCATCCTCAACCCTTTAAAAGGGATGAATACTTGGGTGCTTACGCTGATACGCACCCCGAGAGTACAGAACCTTACACGAACTATATTGCCGATTTGGCACGCAATGGCTTGAAAAAACATGGCCACCATGGCCCATCCGCGGCGATGGGTGTAGATCGCAATACACTGCCCGGCTGGGATGACATCCAATTTCTTCCCGCGCAAATGGCGACTCGTCCTTTGCTTGATAATGAAGCGGTGAAAACGCAAGTCGTAATCGGACCGCGGGCTAAGCGGCCTCTTGTTCTTGAACTACCACTATTTGTAACGGACATGTCCTACGGTGCCCTTTCGCCCGAAGCTAAAATCGCCTTAGCAAAAGGGGCGGAGCTTTCTGGTACGGGTATCTGCTCGGGAGAAGGCGGAATGTTGCCCGATGAGCAAGCTGCGAATAGTCGCTACCTCTACGAACTCGCCTCCGCTAAGTTTGGCTTCAGTTGGGATAAAATGCAAAAAGTACAAGCCTTCCATTTCAAAGGGGGGCAAGGGGCCAAGACAGGGACCGGAGGCCATCTGCCCGGTGAAAAAGTAAACGAAAAGATTGCCGAAGTACGTGGGCTACAGCCTGGCCAGGCTGCCATTAGCCCGGCCACTTTCCCGGATTTGAAAACCGTAGAGGATTTCCGACGGATGGCCGACCGGGTACGGGCGGAAAGTGGTGGTATTCCCATTGGCTTTAAGCTAGCCGCTAGCCACATTGAAGCGGACATTGACTTTGCGCTGGCGGCGGGAGCGGATTATATCATTTTGGATGGCCGGGGCGGAGGAACAGGTGCTGCACCGACCATTTTGCGGAATCACATTAATGTTCCGACGATTCCAGCCTTGGCTCGGGCCCGGCAGCATTTGGATAAAGTGGGGGCTACTGATATTAGCCTCATCATCACTGGGGGCTTGCGCGTCCCCGCTGATTTTGTCAAAGCGTTGATGCTGGGCGCCGATGCGATAGCTGTAGCGAATAGCGCACTGCAAGCAATTGGCTGCCTGGGTATGCGCGCTTGTAATACAAACAACTGCCCCGTAGGCATTGCCACACAAAAACCGCATTTACGCCAACGTTTGGAGATTGAGCAATCGGCTCAGCGCTTGCACAACTTTTTCGAAGCTTCAAAGGGGCTGATGCAAGTTGTCGCTCGGGCTTGTGGGCACGATGATTTTAGTAAATTCAACAAAGATGATCTCAGCACCTTTAATCTCGATATGCACAAACTGACAGGCATTCGCTACGCTGGTGTCAATCCTTTTTAAAACGCACTAATCTTATGAAAGACTGGTTTTTTCCTATCACCTTTCTGCCGAGTATTGGCTTTTTTATTATGGCTACGGCTAATTTATCGAATGCGCTGAGTGGGGAGATTGCCCGCTTGATTGAGGTGGACAATGAGAATGACAAGGCTACGATTCGACGCAAAATTCTACAATTGAGTTTGCTCAGTAAAGCACTTGTTGGTTTGTACATCAGTGCGGCGGCTTGTGCGTTGGCTGGGCTCATTAGCGGACTAACTGCCACCGTGATGATTCCAGATGTTGTTTTAACGGTGTTAATGTGTGGAAGCATCTTAGGAATTATTTACGCGCTGGCATTATTGATTCTTTTTGCGATCCGGGCGGTTTCGATAAAGAAGGAACAATTTCAAAATCATTTATAAACCACTTAACAGACATCACTTTTGGAAAACTATAAATGGCATAAAGTACTGGACAATCCTGCGAGCCTACCCGAAGGTCGCGTCCAATCCGTCACGGCAGGTCATCGCACCTTTTGTCTAACCCATCACGAAGGAAAATTTGGTTGTTTGGATAATAAGTGTCCACATCAAGGTGGCCCTTTAGGTGAAGGATCGATTGAAAATGGTGTTTTACGCTGTCCCTGGCACGGTTGGGATTATGATCCTTTGACGGGGAAGGCACCGGGGTTTGATGATGGAGTAGACACCTTTCCCGTGGAAATTCGCGAAGATGGTATCTACATCGGCATTCCTGTCGAAAAGCCACACCCGCGAACCGTATCGGATTTGATGGTAGAAACGATGGTGAACTGGGGGGTAAATACGGTTTTCGGCATGGTGGGGCACAGTAATCTGGGCTTTGCTGATGCGATGCGCCGGATGGAAGAAAAAGGAAAGCTACAATATATTGGCATTCGGCATGAAGGTGCTGCGGCTTTTGCAGCTTCGGCCTACGGTAAGTTAACCGGCCGCCCCGCGGCCTGCTTTGCCATCGCCGGCCCCGGATCAACCAACATGTTTACCGGCTTGTGGGATGCTAAAGTGGATCGTGCACCAATTCTGGCCCTAACCGGGCAAGTTGCTACTCAGGTTGTGGGAACCGGCAATTTCCAGGAAGTTGACTTGGTACGTGCATTTTCAACTGTCGCAGAATTCAATCATCGGGTCCTGACCACGTCGAAGCACGCTGAGTTAATGAGCTTGGCTGTCAAGCATGCTTTACTCAAGCGCGATGTTTCTCATCTGACCTTCCCGGATGAAATCCAAACCCAAGCCATTGATGCTGATTTGCCGGCGCAAACACCCGAAGGGCGGATCACGCCCATGCAAATTAGCCCGCCACAGGATACATTTACCAAAGCTTTAGAAATGCTACGCGCCGCGCAGCGTCCGGTGATCATCGTAGGGCACGGCGCTCGCTTCAATATGCCAGCTATCATTGAATTGGCAGAACGCCTGCGCTGTCCAGTTTTGACGACCTTCAAAGGCAAAGGTCTGGTTCCCGATCATCATCCGCTGGGTTGTGGTGTGCTCGGACGCAGTGGAACGCCAATCGCCAGTTGGTTTATGAACGAAGCGGACTTACTCTGTGTATTTGGTGCTTCTTTTTCCAATCATACCGGGATTACACCAAAAAAGCCAACGATACAGGTTGACTTTGATCCTTTGGCGTTGAGTAAGTTTCACAAAATCGATGCAGCAGTCTGGGGTGAAATTAGCGTAACCGTCCAATTGTTTTTAGAGCAAATGGATACGCTTCAAGCAATTGACCAGACCGAGGAAATTGCCAAGCGCTGGGCCATTTGGCGAGAAGAAAAACAGCGCCGGTTACAAGATGATCGTCAGCACGGACTGAGCTCTATCGCGGTTTTTGAAGCTATGAATAAGACCGTGCCCAAGAATGCCATCATCACCGTCGATGTTGGAAATAACGCCTATTCCTTTGGTCGTTATTTCGAATGTTCGGAACAATCCATTTTGATGTCAGGCTATCTGGGGTCGATTGGCTTTGCTTTTCCGGCGGCTATGGGCGCCTGGGCGGCGGCTCCGGAGCGACCGATTGTGGCCGTAGCTGGTGATGGCGGCTTTGTGCAGTACCTCGGAGAAATCACAACGGCAGTAAAATATAAGATGCCGATCAAATTAATTTTGCTGAATAATTCTGAGCTGGGGAAAATATCGAAAGAGCAACGGGCCGGGGAGTTTTCCGTTTGGCAAACCAAGCTGCATAATCCCAATTTTGCCGAATTCGCGAATAATTGTTCGGCCTTAGGAATCAGGGTTGAACAAGTAGGTGATTTGGAAGCAGCTATGCAGCAAGCCTTTGCGCATGATGGGCCGGCAATTGTGGAAATCATTACTGATGTGAGTTTGATTTAAAATCAATTTTTATGATGAAAGAACTATTGGATGTCCTTCCCCAAATTGGGCGGATCGAATGGATTGGGTTGCGCCCGGCGCGCAAAGCTCCTCTCGAATCGGTGGAAACAGTACAAGTAAATACCGAGTTGGGATTAGTAGGAGATCATTATCAGGGTAAGAACGGTAAGCGACAGGTGACTTTGATTCAGACGGAGCATTTGGAAGGGGTAGCGTCGATGTTGGGACTGGAAAAAGTAGCGCCAACGGATGTTCGCCGAAATATCGTGGTGCGAGGAATCAATTTACTGGCGCTGAAGGATCGTCGCTTTCGAATTGGTACTGAACTTGTCCTAGAGACGACGGGGCTATGTCATCCCTGCTCGCGCATGGAACAAAATCTGGGGCCCGGAGGTTACAACGCCATGCGCGGCCACGGTGGCATCACCGCCCGGGTCATCAGCGGTGGAACGATGCAACTGGGCGATGAAGTACAACTAATCCCGGATACACCTTCGGCTTAAGTTGGATTTTAAACATTCTGTACGGCTGCGCTGTATGCATAATGAAGCCTTTTTTTAAGGAAAAAATAATTCACATGAGTTTTTTAGATCGTTTTCGACAAAGTCAGCAAGAACCAATTCACAAAGATTGGAAATCATTACGCTCTGCGGCTGATCTTGATGCAGCCATTGCAGAATCCTATCAATATCCTGTAGCCCTATTCAAGCACAGCACCAGTTGTGGGATCAGCTCCATGGCGAAGTGGAATTTGGAGAAAGATTGGGATTTTGGAACGGAGGAAGTCAAATTCTATTATCTCGATTTGTTGGCGTTCCGTCCGATATCCAATGCCATTGCGGATCAGTTAAACGTCATCCATCAGTCTCCGCAGGTGATCTTGCTGCGCAACGGGGAAGTGATTTATCACACTTCGCATCATGCCATCGGTGTTGCGCCGCTTCGCGCCGCCCTCAAAAGTTGACCCATCTACATCTACACTTTTTGACCAAAACCAACTTACTATGCGTTCACAAAAAGTGGAGTTCACGAACAAGAACGGCTATAAGCTATCGGCTCGTTTAGAACTCCCTGCGACCAGTCATCCGCATACGTTTGCTCTATTTGCCCATGTCTTTACCGGAAATAAAAATCTTACGGCCGTTCGACATATTAGCCGAGCGTTGACTGTAGAAGGAATCGGCGTACTGCGCTTTGACTTTACCGGGCTAGGGGAGAGCGAAGGTGATTTTACGGATACGACCTTTACTTCCAATGTAGACGATTTGATCGCTGCGGCTCAATTTCTGGAAACACATTACGAGGCGCCGGCGATTATGGTGGGACACTCCCTCGGAGGGGCGGCAGCTATTTTTGCGGCTGCTCAGCTGGATTCTGTTCGGGCCATCGCTACGGTGGGCACGCCTTCCGAGCCCGAACACGTGACGCATCTTTTGTCGGATAAATTAGAAGATATCGAACGGAAAGGTGTGGCTCAGGTCAATATCGCCGGACGGTCTTTTATTATCAAAAAGGCCTTTTTGGATGATATCCGTTCAAAAAATATGTTTGGACTGCTACGTGATTCGCGCAAGCCGATTTTGGTGATGCACTCTCCACAGGATCAGATTGTAGAAATTGAGAATGCTGCGCATATTTATCAGGCTGCTTTTCATCCCAAGAGCTTTGTCACGCTCGACGGTGCGGATCATATGCTTACGAACAAAAAAGATGCGGCCTACACTGGACGGGTAATTGCTTCCTGGGCAAGTCGATATTTGAATTTACCCCAAAAACGTGGATTTAATACCGACCGTCAAGTTGCTGCTCGTCTGGGAGAAGTTGGATTCACTACAGAAATTATTGCCGGCCGGCACGGTTTGCTGGCCGACGAAGGTGAAGAAGTGGGCGGTGATGACTTTGGCCCCTCACCTTATCAATATTTATCAACTGCACTGAGTGCTTGCACGGTGATGACGATGCAGATGTATGCCCGTCGAAAAGGGTGGTCACTACGCGAGGTACGGGTACATGTTGATCACGGGAAGCGTTATGTCGATGATTGTAAAAATTGTGATAAACCAACCAGCAAAGTGGATCACTTTGATCGCATCATAGAAATTGAAGGTGATTTAGACGAGACGCAAATCAATCGCTTGCTCGAAATAGCGGATCGCTGTCCGGTGCATCGCACCTTGCACAATGAAGTGCGCATTAATACTGAATATCGTCCCGGATGAAACAGGATTTAAAAGTTGCCATTGTGCAGGCCGGTCCAGCCTACCTGGATTTAGAGCGCTGCCTCGCGAAGATGACCGAGCTCGTCCATACGGCAGCTAGCTCCGGAGCGGAAATGATCGTGTTCGGTGAAACTTGGCTCTCTGGCTACCCGGCCTGGCTGGATCACTGCCCAGACTACGCCCGCTGGGATCACGAACCGACCAAGACCGTCTTCGCTCGCATGTATCAAAACAGCATCACGGTACCTGGTCCGGCTACCGAGCACATTGCTGCTCTGGCGCGTCAGCATCGGATGGTCATTTGTACGGGCATCAACGAAGTGGTGCATCGAGGAGCGGGTAATGGCACCATTTATAACGCTTTGCTCATTTTTGATGCTGATGGTAGTTTGCGCAATCACCACCGCAAACTGATGCCAACCTATACGGAAAAGCTGCTTTACGGACTCGGTGATGGGCACGGCTTGCAAGCCGTTGATACAGTTGCTGGCAGGCTTGGTAGTCTGATTTGCTGGGAGCACTGGATGCCTTTAACCCGCCAAACTTTACACCGTAGCGGGGAAGAAATTCACTTGGCGCTCTGGCCGCAGGTACATGAGATGTTGCAAGTGGCCAGTCGGCATTATGCTTTCGAGGGCCGCTGCTATGTGATTGCGGTTGGGCAATTGATGCGGGCCGCGGATTTTCCGGCTGAGCTGGCCCTGCCCGAGCACTTGTCTGCAGATCCTCAACAATTAGTGCTGCACGGCGGCAGCTGCATTTATGGTCCAAATGGTGCCGAATTATTGAGTCCACAGTGGGATGGGGATGAATTATTATACTACACTTTTTCGGATACCGATCGCATTCTCAAAGAACGTATGACGCTCGACACTTCCGGGCACTATCAGCGCCCGGATATCTTCCAGTTTGATTGGAATAAGGATCGAAGATAAATGTCGTAACTTGCGGCTTTAAATTTTTAAAACCCATTTCAAAAGACGATAATTTCCCCCTACAATATGGACTACTATCAGGAATCACTACACTTACACCGTCGCTTAAAAGGTAAGATTCGCGTTCAGGCGAAAATGGATGTGCGCTCCAAAGAAGACCTATCTTTGGTCTACTCACCGGGCGTGGCCGAGCCTTGCCGTGAAATTCACAAAGACGAAGAAAAGGTATGGGATTATACGATTAAAAGTAACACTGTAGCGATTGTAAGTGATGGTTCAGCGGTGTTAGGACTAGGCAATATCGGGGCCAAAGCAGCTATTCCAGTGATGGAAGGTAAAGCAATGCTGTTCAAACGTTTTGCGGGTATTGATGCTTTTCCCATCTGTTTGGATACCCAGGATACCGATGAAATTGTAGAAACCGTGAAGCGTATCGCGCCGGTCTTTGGCGGCGTCAACTTGGAAGATATTGCTGCGCCGCGTAGTTTTGAAATTGAGACGCGGCTACAAGACTTGGGGATTCCCGTCTTTCACGATGATCAGCACGGTACCGCGATCGTAACTTTAGCGGCTCTGCTCAACGCGGCCAAAGTTGTAAAGAAAAACCTCTTCCAACTCAAAGTGGTCATCAATGGAGCTGGAGCTGCTGGGATTGCCATCGCTCGCTTATTACGCTGCGTGGATCACGATTCGAATAGTGCTTGTATTGCTGTGAAGCAAGTGGTGGTGTGCGATAGTAAAGGCATTATCCACTCCGGACGCACCGATCTGAATCCTGTTAAAGAGGAGTTATTAAAATATTCTAACCCTGGTGGCCAGGCAGGCACTTTGCAAGACGCTTTGGTCGATGCCGATGTATTTATTGGTGTGAGCAAGGGCGATTTGTTGAAGGCAGATGATATTCGTACGATGGCTAAGGACCCCATTATTTTTGCGATGGCCAATCCGACTCCGGAGATTATGCCCGATGAGGCCTTGCGTGGTGGTGCGGCCATCGTGGGTACAGGCCGTAGCGACCTCCCTAACCAGGTGAATAACGTACTAGGTTTTCCTGGCATTTTTCGTGGCGCCTTAGATGCCCGCGCGCGGCGAATTACGGCAGACATGAAACTGGCCGCTGCTTTTGCCATCGCCGACTGTGTACCCGACCCCAAGCCCGAGATGGTAATCCCCGCGACGCTCAATGAACAAGTCGCCTGGCGAGTCGCGGAAGCCGTCAAAAAAGCAGCTTTGACTCAAGTTTAATTAATCGCAACTTGGATTAACTATAGTCATTATGGAAAAGTATCAACCGATAGCCTGCCAGTTTTACGATGTCTTGGAGTTGCATGCTTCACGGCGAGAAAAGTCTACTATTGCCTTTTTCGAAAATGGCAAATCTGTAAAAACTGTAGATGCGATTATCGAAGATATCTTCACCCGCGAAAAGGCTGAGTATCTAAAACTGAGTGATGGTACCGAAGTTCGTTTGGACCAGATCATTAGTTTGAATGATACTCAATTCTACGGCTCCTGTGGATTTTAGATACAAATCACTTCCTCACTTTGAACACGCCACGCTATTTTATCCCCACCTTTTTCTTGCTGCTACTGTTAGTGCTACTCGGCTGGAGTGGGGTAGTGGAATTGCGGGCGGAAGAGCCTCGGCGGGCCATTGTCGCTATGGAAATGGTGCTCAGTGGCGATTATCTGGTACCGCACATCCACGGTTGGAGCTATTACAATAAGCCGCCGGTATTCAACTGGCTCATGGCTCTAGGCTTTCACTTATTTGGTTCATTTAGTGAATGGGTGGTACGCTTGCCCTCCCTGCTATCTTTTGTGGCGATGGGCTGGCTACACTATCGCTTATTGCGATCGCGTCTGGGACAACATACGGCTTTGCTGGCTGCTGCCTTTACGATCACGGCGGCGGATTTGCTTTTTTACGGGAGTGTCAATGCCGGAGAAATTGACTTGTTTTTTAGCTTTTTGACCTACGCTCAAGTGATGTGCATCTTTGTGTTTTACGAGCGGCGGCAGTACGGTTGGATGTTTTTATTGTCCTATTTGCTGGCGGCCATCGGAACGTTGACCAAAGGGCCGCCGTCGGTAGCTTTCCAAGCTTTGACTATCCTGGTGTGGCTTGTATGGCAGCGGGAATGGCGCTTGCTGTTTGGGTGGCGCCATATTGCTAGTGGACTACTTTTCCTGGGTATTGTAGTGGGCTATTTTTGGTGGTACGACCAGCACGACGATGGGGTGGGCTTTGCGGTGCGCTTGTTCAAAGAAGCATCGCAGCGAACGGGACTGGAGACTTCGATTTGGGATACTTTACAAGGCGTCGTTAGTTTTCCGTTGCTACTAGCCAAGTTGATTTTCCCTTGGAGTTTATTGGTGGTGTTTTGGTGGAAAAATGACTTTTGGAAAAAAGTGATGGAGGTGCCATTATTACGTTTTAGCCTGTTGTTCTTGCTGGCGAATTTGCCTTTATACTGGATTTCGGGGGACCATAAAAGCCGCTATTTGTACATGTTTCTGCCTTTTTTGGCGACCTTGTTAGCCTATTTCTACGAAAAAGGGCGTCATCTGCGACCACAATGGGCAGTCTATTTCCGGCTCTTTCTTTTCAGTATCATGACGATCGGAACCATTGCTTTTTTACTCCCGCCTTTTTTGCCATGGACATCCGATTTACCTGCCGTATGGTGGAAAACCTTTTTGGTATCAGCCTTAGGCATCAGCTTATGGATCGCCGCCCGTCGGCAAAGCGTACAACGGCTTTGGTACTTTCTCCTCTTCCTGCTGGTCTGTCGGCTCGCCATGAATTTTAATTACTTGCCATTGATTGAGAAGGGGAGTAGTCATCTAAGCTATCGCCAGCACGTCAACAACATTTTGGAGATCACCGGTGATGCGCCAGTGCACTGGGCGGGCCAGACTTATATTTTTCGATCCGATGCCTCCATTGGCCCTTTGGAATTATCTGAAGTCGAGCTCCGTACCGCCCCGCTAATCGCCTATCAAATACCGTATTACCTCACCAAAGGAAATGGACAGGTGATGCAGTTTGACAGCAGCCGCGTGGCGGGCCGCTACTATTTGATCGACGCCAAAAAATTAAAAGGACAGACGGTGGATACTTTGTATCAATTCCGTGAACGTTGGCAGCAAATGGATTTAGTACTTTTTAAGGCCTCAGATTAAGAGTTATCGGAGCTTAGCTTTTAGACGATAAATTGTAACCTTATTACTCTGTTTTTCAATGCTCTATGGTCGTCGGTATTTTTTAGAATGTTGGGTTTTGAGTAGGGAAATGTCCGCCGAAAGACGTATTTTTGGAATAAATAATAAAGCTAGTTTTAATACCCCTTCTCTCATATTTGATCTCAATTCAACTAATAATTGAGACTCCTCTAGTACTTTTTCTAGACCTTCTTAGCCTTTTCGTGACTATTGACTATCAGCTACGTAGCTCTGCTATCAATTCGTGCTTATTGATTTGTTGACGACAGCGAGTGTTTTGACCTCGTTTGCGCTGGAAGCCTGATGTCTTCCGGGAGCAGGGCGAGCTATGCCCGCTGTCAGGAGGCATTTCCCGAAACTCCTTCAACAAGAAGTAGGGATCATGAAAACTTTAAATTCTTATTATGAAAAACTTTTTGAAATTCCTTTTGCTCGTCTTCGTGGCGAGTACGATTCTCGTGGCCTGCAGTAAAGAAGAAGAGACCACACTTTCCCCTGTAGAAAAGGATGAATACTTTGTGGATTTGGCGGAAGCCACCCAGATCGCAAATCATGTAGGGCAGTATCTCAAAACAGATGCCGGACAGCGAGCAGATAATGCGGATTTAGTGAATAACCACAAGCAAATTGCTGATCGCGCGGGTAAGACGAGTTTGTATGTTTTTAATTATGAACGTGGCGGCTTTTTACTCTTGGCGGCAGATAAGCGCTACCAACCACTTTTAGCAATGTCACCAACAAATGACTTTGCCTACGATCGTGAGAATATGCATTCTGGCTTGTTGGAATGGTTAGATGAGATGAAGGAAAATGTCCACAGCTTACGTAATGATGGCGCGTCACAAACTGTAGAAATGCGCCAGCAATGGGAGCATATCGGTGATGTGAGTCGGCGTCCTTTCCCCATCGATGATGAAGGTCCCGGTGGTGGTGGTGGCTGTGAAGAGTGGTTTATTCAGCGTGGACCATTGCTCGCAACTTCATGGAATCAATGGTGCACGGGCTTCAATGATTTGGCACCCACTTGCTCTAACTGGTGCGGTCGAGTACCCATCGGTTGTGTGGCGACGGCCATGGCGCAAGTGATTCGTTACCACGAACACCCTAGCACTTATAACTACGGCACCATGAATAACTCATCGGGTGGTGGTGATACACCTCAATTGTATTTTGATGCGGCCGAATCTGTGGATATGGACTATGGCTGTGATGGCTCCGGTGCACAAACTGCAGATGTGGATAATGCTTTGCGGGATGATTTCGATTATTCCTCGGCCAGCTATTCCAATTTCAATCATACGACAGTGAAAAACGAAATCAGATACAATCGTCCCGTAATCTTGCGCGGCCGCAACTCTGACGGTGGTCACGCTTGGGTAACTGATGGTTACAAAAATTGGATGGTGTGTTTTGAAGGTGGTGGTGCGGTTACTTATCTACAACTCCATATGAACTGGGGCTGGGGTGGTACCCATGATGGTTGGTACTGGTACAACAACTGGAACCCGGGAAGTACCACTTATAACAGCAGTCGTAAAATGGTGCATAATATTCGACCATAGATTTATTTCCTTTAATTATCAAACTCCTTAAACCATGCAAAAAATATCCAAGTTACTAGGCTTGCTGCTTTTAACTAGTCTCCTCTTTGTCGCCTGTAACAAAGAGAATGATACGACCTTAGCGGAAGCTGAAAAAGATGAATACTTTGTCGACTTAGCCGAAGCGACTCAAATCGCAAATCACCTTGGGCAATTTCTAAAAGAGGAGACTTCGCAGCGGGCAGATAACGCTTCAATTGCGGATTACGAGCAAATTGCGGATCGTAGCGGTAAAACGAGCTTTTATGCCTTCAACTACGAGCGAGGGGGCTTCCTTTTGCTATCAGCCGATAAACGGGTGAAGCCGATGTTGGCCTTTTCGGACGAAAATAACTTTTTGTATAACCGCGATGAGATGCATCCCGGACTTCTGGAGTGGCTCGATGAAGTAAATACAGGCATTTATGAATTGTGTCGCACCCGAGCTCGCCAAGCAGAAGAAGTACGAGGTGAATGGAATGTCTTAAACAGTCGTCGCCGCCCTTTCCCTATCGACGATGATGAGGGCCCCGGTGGTCCCGGCGGTTGTGAAGAGTGGTACATTCAGCGTGGGCCTCTATTGGCTACAACCTGGGATCAGTGGTGTACGGGCTTCAACGATTTAGCACCGGCATGCTCCAACTGGTGTGGTCGTGTGCCGATCGGTTGTGTCGCCACAGCGATGGGACAAGTGATTCGTTTCCACGAGCATCCGGGTGGATACAATTACGCCTCGATGAATAATGCCAACGGTGGTGGTGACACCCCGCAATTATTATTCGATGCTGCCGAAGCTGTGGATATGGATTACGATTGTGCTGGCTCCGGTGCCTCGATGTCGGATGCCCGCTCTGCACTGGACAATGACTTTAGTTATTCTTCTGCCATTCATCAAGGTTTTGATCGCAACAAAGTGCGGACTGATATTGATAATGGTCGGCCGGTGATCCTTGCCGGATATAACTCCAGTAGTGGTCACGCTTGGGTGTGTGATGGCTATAAGCGTTGGCAGGTTTGTATATACGATAGTTATGGCAATCTGATTACAGCCATAGTCTACTTACATCTACACATGAACTGGGGCTGGGATGGCACAGCTAATGGATGGTATGCTTACAATAACTGGAATCCACTCAGCACGCATTACAACAATGACAAAGAAATGATCTACCGTATTATTCCATAATTACAGAAAGATACTGCCTCTGAGCGCATCACCCCTTTATTGGGTTGGTGCGTTTTTTTTGGGGAAGTCGATTTTTGTAAATAAGAAGTAGAGTCCAATTAATGAAGTCAGGGCGAGGGCCAGATAGAAGAGCAAACTAATCGTAAGTGACAGATCGGGATTGAGTCCAAGAAAATCAGCGCCGAAGACGAAGGCCATTTCGCGTGCGCCAAGAAAGGGAAGCACAAAAGCGAGACAGGACAGTAGAAAAACGAATAGATAATCCAGAATTTGCGTCTCAACGTTGAGGGCTAACAATATGCAGTAGGTGCAGACCACTTGCAAGAACTGAACGATTATGGATAACAATGCGGCGCGCGTCCAGGCGGATTGAAAGGATGGAAACAGCCAACGACTCACCAGCCAGTAGGTCACGTACATCACCGGAATGAGCAAAAGGCTGAGGGGTTTATAGGCCAGTTCGAAGCTGGTAAAGGGGAAGCTGATGATGGCCAGCGTCAGCAATGCAGCGAGGCCGCTGACCCGATCGAGTAATGAAGCCCAGATCAGTTGCTTGGTGGGCGTCTCGAAGCGCTGGCGGAGCCAGTAAATGCGGTAACCCTCACCACCGACCAGCGGCACGAACAAATTGTAGAACATACTGAGTAGTCCGAGCTTGACATTGCGTTGATCGTCAAGCTGTAATCCCTGGCTGCGGTAAAAGTGATTGATGCGGTAAGCCGCTATAATTTTAGAGGTTAAAAAGGCGGCGAAAGCAGGAAAAAGCCAGCCCCAGTGGGTATCCCGCAGGTAACCACCTACTTTGCCAATCTCCACTTTTTGCAGAATCAAATAGATGGCCACTGCGCCCAGCCCCAGCTTGAACCCCCAGCTTAAAATCTTCTTCAGATTCCCTTTCCCGGACAGACGTGCAGTTTCGGACGACAAGTTTATGCATTTTGATTCTTTGGCGAAGGTAGGGAATAATGTGGAATCGCGCCCAGCTCTAGGAAAAAATTGAAATTAAATAGTTGGGGGCAATGTTATTTCAATTGTAGTGTTGATTTTGTTGAAAAAAATAATCAAATTATGTTCTCACTGCCTAAATAAATACACGTCTTTGAGTTAGTGCCTTGATGCTAACATCAAAAAAAATATCACTAAATAGAACAGCCAACAAACAAGATCTGGTATAGCCTGCCGAGTGCCTTTTTCACAAGTCTACACTACACTTGTTAAAGCCTGATACCTAGATCGAATAAGCTTGGAGATTACGCTGACCAAGGACTTTTGATTTCTTTAGGAATAGAAGCTTTTATTAAAGTAAGATAATGTATATAAAATTAGAAGGAATAATTCAGGAAGAAGCCAGTCAGTTTCTTTTGGAAAGCCATAATCTGATCTATCAAAAAAAGTCTAATCAATTAGTATCACTTGATTTAAAATCAAAAGAAGAAAAATTCTTTTTTGACGATCTTAACGGGACTTGCAGAAGTATTCAACGGTTAGAAAATTGTTTTTTGCTTGTTGACTCAGATAGTTTTCCTTTACTCATTGATATTCATACCCGAAGAGAAATTAGTGAAGAAGTAAGAAATGGTTACGGTGTTTATCATAATGTTTCTTATGACCGTAATTATCTAATATTATGGAAAAGTATGCGTGGATTTGAGAAAGATGTTGGCCTCTGGGATTATGAAAAAGGAGAATTTATCTGGACGAAAAAATTAAATCCCACATCTCATCTACTAACGGGTAAGAGTTATTTTATCAGAGAATTCACTCTAGATAATGATAAAATGATAAAATGCATTCTTCGATGCTTAGATATTCAAACTGGTGAGGATAAATGGCGATGGGATACCAGAATATTTGCCGAAGATGCTCCTCTCGGTCCATCAGCTAAAAATGTAGGCTCTATTGTCTCTGTCCTTGGTATCTGGAAAAATCAATTAATCGTCTGGGTTAACCCTATGGTTATTGTTGCATTTAATATAGATACAGGGAAGGTGGAGTGGCGTATTCCTTTTCTGTTTGCGGGCCTTTATGATTACTTTGGACCAGGAGGAGGAGACATCAAATTAATTGCGGAAGAAGATAAGTTGATCTTTGCCTCACAATTTGTTTATGAACTTAATTTAAATACTCGAGAGGGTGTAATTACTGGCGATTTTCGAGAAATGTCCTATCAGGACAAATGGGCGATTATTTCTTTTAATGTAGTAGACCACTTAATTTATTTCATTGGCCGGAAGGGGGGAGGGATTCCATACAACCATGTTGGCGTTTTTGATCGATTACAAGAAAAGGTTGTCTGGTCCACTAAACTAGATTTAGTACCCTATGGGACCTTGCAAGATGCACCTAAAGTAGAAGGTGATTATATGGCGGTACGTGAGAATAAAGGACGTTTATTTTTATTTAAAAAAAATGATCAAATTGATTAGCACTTAAAATATTAAAAAGGATATTTATTGTCTTCTTGATATTTGTATTGAAAAGCAAGATTACAGAGAGCCAAACACTTAAACGATGATAATTTATAGGCAGTGTAGGTTTGACTAGTTGGAGAGTTCATTAGGCAGGGGAAGAGATAACCCTCTTTCAAAATAGTGATGAGCTTATATTTTATAAACAGAAACTAATATTTTGTTGTGGTATAACTCCTATTGAAAATTATTCATCCAAGATAATTTACTCGTTATGAAAAACGTTGTTATAAACAGCGATAAGATAGAGAGCGTAGAGGCCTTGCATAAGCACCTTAAAGCAGAACTTGATCTACCCGACTACTACGGAGAAAATTTAGATGCGCTTTGGGATTTACTAACCAGCTGGGTGGAATTACCAATTTCAATTGAATGGATCAACTTTGGAAAAAGTCAAATGATGTTAGGGGAATATGCAGAAAGAATATTGGCATTATTTCAAGCGGCTGAAAGGGAACTCGAATCTTTTCAAATACAAGTGAAGAAATAATCTTATTAAGCTAAAATCCACAGCAACAAAAAAGTTGGTTAAACGTCTCCTAACTTCAACCAAATACGCTAAAAGAAAAAACAAAGTAATAAAGACCATGCCGAGAGGTATGGCGTTTGTAATCATCAAGAAACGTTACCTTCACTAATTAGAACAAATATCAATTTCTTACTCCTCAACCTCTCTCTTCAGCTGCTTTAGCTGATTCCGTGCATAAGGATTGAAAGGGTGGAAGCTTAGAGATGTTTCAAAGGCTTTAATAGCGTTGAGCGTATCTTTTTTGGCTTTGTAGGCCATGCCGACCAAATAATGAGAGCCATGCATTTTGGGATATTCGCTTAGGTAAAGCTGATAAAACTTTAGAGCTAAATCTGCTTGCTCAGGATTTTCCGTCAATGCGCGATCGTCGTACAAAAAACGATAGCCGGCGTACCACATGGTATAATAACCCATAAAGGTCTGTTCGGGATATTTATTTTTGGCTTCGGTGAGTAGCCGCTTTGCGGCATCAATGTTTTCGTTCGATATTTCTGTTTCAATGGCCCGGACGATTTGATCAACATCTTCGTAAAGGTGCTGGAGATGATTTAATACTTTATCGGTGGAGTCTCTGGAATAATAGACGCCATTTTTAATGACACTGGAAATGGATCTTGTGTTTTCAATATTTTCCAGAGGGTTAGCGTCAAGCAATAATAAGTCTGCCCGGTAGCCAGCTTTTACTTGTCCGAAATGATCCGCATCCTTGACATATTGTTTAATAAATTCTCCGGGAGCTACGGTGGCCGTTTTGAGTGCCTCGTAGGGTGTAAATCCAATTTCCACAAACTCCCGGAGTTCATTGTGAACCGCGATACCGGGAAAGGCACCTGAAGTAGGCGCATCGGTACTCGTGAGAATCGGAATATCCGCTGCTTTTATTTGCTGGGTGACCGCTCGCAAAAAATTAAATCGAGCCCGCATAAATTTTGCCCACATCATCCCCCGAAAATGATTGTAGTTATACCTCCTCCGCCAGGATTGAAAAATAGCGGGCTGCAAGTATTTTAGGTAATCTTGCTGATTTATAGAATCTAGATTTTCAACTTGCAAAAATAAAGATCTGAAGATCGTCAAATTGGGCGTGTAAGTGGCTTGATACTTTTTGAGCAGCTGGATTAATTCTGTAATTTGAGTCGTATCATTTTCATTATTGAAATGGTACATTAATTCTTCGGTGTGCGCAATCACTTTTTGCCCCGCAGCCAGAGACTGTTCCAATGAAATATCGGGAGAAAGATGCCCCACGACCGTTAAGTCATTTTTTGCAGCTTCATCGCAAATGACCTGATGCATGATGGTGTCTAAATTTCGGTAGACCTTAATGAAATCATAGCCTTTTTCCTTTTGCTCCCGAACTGCTAGTCGCGCTTCGTCCGCATTATCAAAGCTCAAAAAACCGGGTACGGTTGCCGGGTAGCCTTCCATATAATCACCGGTGGTATAAATATGAGGACTGAATATCTCATTTTGCTCGGCCCGTTGCCTCAAGATCAAATGTTCGGGTAGACCCCGATAGTTCATCACCGTAGTGACGCCGTAGGCGAGATTGACCTTCAGTACGTCGGGATGATCAATGTGCATATGCATATCACAAAGCCCGGGGATCAAGTATTTCCCTTTGGCGTCAAGGACCTCTGCATTTTTAGGATACTCTGCATCATCACAAGACCCAACGTACATAATATATTTCCCTTTGATAACTACGCATTGATTTAACTCGACTTGATCAGATACCATTGAAATGACCTGCACGTTTTTTAGAACTAAGGTCTGAGGTGGCTTATTTTGATCTGTATTTTTACAAGAAAAACTAAAGATTAAGAGCACAGCTGCGAACCAAATACAATGGGAATGTTTGAATAGAACGTTGAGCAGTAATTCTTTCATCAGAGCTATTGGAATTAGCGATCGTAAATAATGAAAACTCAAAATAACGAAGTGCAAGGTGTATCTTACTCGCATCAATGCCGATATTGTCTCGATGCACTAAAGGAGGCCTTGAACGCAGGAATAATTTGCTTGGAATATCTACGAAATGATTCGTTGTTTGGTTTTTATCCCTTGAGAAATCAAATAATTTTGTGAAATATGGGATGGATGGTTGAATTAAATAGGGTTTCTTTTTTTGTCTTTAAAAGACAATTCTTTTCAATATTTTAAAATGCCTATCTATGAAAAAAAGTGCTTTGTTCCTTTTAACGATGCTCCTCTTGATCGGTTGCAAAGTCGAGCCTCACCACATTTTGAAAGGAATATTACCGAATTATCACCAGTATGATCCCGATTGGAAATATGCTGAATTTGCGGCTGAGACCGAGGCTGAAATCGGGCTTATCATATACAAATGTGCCATGTCGAAGCAAACGTATTACGATCTGCTGGAGAACGGTGGATATCGTAAGCTATGCGCTGAAATGCAACCTATTCAGAATATCATTCTGGATCAGATCGCCTTCATTGATTGGGGAAAAACTTGGTGGGATGGCCCACAAAACGGGAAACCGGATTTTATAGGCATTTATGATCCACAGACCAGAACCTTTGAATATTGCGAGACTTCTATGGAAGGGAAATTCACTTACGCCTTCTATCACCAAAACGGCAATTGCTATTTATTGATTAAAGATAATATTGGATAGAATAATGCTATTCAATCATTCCCGTCTGCTGCAACCACGGTTTGATAAAAGCCGACAGATCGTATGGCTCTTTGGTAGCTACATTAATAAAATCGTGATTTCCATTTTCAAGTAACTGGATTTTGAAATAAGGATTATTCATTGCCTGGAGTGCTCTGATCGAAGCGTCTACCGGAATTACCGGATCCTCAGTCCCAAAAAACCAAAGCGTATGAACCTTCAGCTCAGGAAGTATGGGTGCAGGATCAAATCCTTTTTCGCCAGCAAAGTTACTCAGCGCTTGATCCGCTTCGGCGATGGATACCCCTTCGCCGCTGCCATCCCCACTCAATTGGCTAAAGTAATGTTCTTCTCCTGCGGATACGGCTGCCCCTTCACCAATGATCATAAAATCGATTTGATCCGTTTTGGAAGCTGCGAGCGGCATAATCCAACCCGCCTGGCTGCCCCCCAAAAGGCCAATTTTTTTATTAATGATCTCGGGGCGCTCCTCCAACCAGTCCAGACAAGCTAAGATATCTGAGGCAAGTAATTCAAACCAAACCTCACTTTCTGCTACATTGAAGAACTGGTATTTGCCACTGGATTGACCGACCCCTCTTTTATCGTAAGCCAGTACCGCCATGTTGAGCCGAGTGCCAAGCTGGATGTAGTAGCTGAGGTCTCTAAATTCGGTTGGTGCTGAACCGTGTGCCAGGATGAGTGCCCCCCGGATGTCCGTTTCGACCGGCGTGTAATAAGCGGCATGAAGCTGAATCGTGCCATTAGTGATGGTTACCTTCTGCATTTGATAGCCGTCGAATTGTGGATCGACAACTTCGATGAGCGTCATGGCGCAAACCGGGCATTTACCCGGTGCATTGAAATGCTCGTGGTGGCAATCAAAGCCACAGGGTGGGCAGCGATACATCTTTGCTTGAGACGAACAGGCCAACTGATGGCCGATAATCAAAGCGAAGAACAACGGTAGCAGACAACTTTTCATTGGATATGGCAGCTATTTAGTAATCAACTCATCCAATTTACAGTGATGATATCTGCTAAAAAGGACAACATAGCGTAGGATCAAGACAGCTTGCTTGAGCCCAACTCATCTGGAAGCTCACAGCCTTGGTCGAAGATCCGTATCCACCCATCTTCAAAAAGATGAAAGGGGATGGAATAATTTGGTTTACAATGTAAACTAGTTTATATTTGGATAAACGATTTTTATGGAACAAGAATTCACACCAGAAAAAAGTCTTGAACTGATTACTCAGGTCATTCGTCAGGCGAAGTCAAAGTTTGAAGAAGACGGCGTCATTTACATGATGTGGGGAATCCTGCTGTTCGGGACATCTACGACGCAGTATTTTTTACTGCAGAACGGCTATTTTAAGAGTCATTTTTACCCCTATTTTATCCTGCCCTTAGGGATGGTAGTTTCAATTTTGTATTATCGAAACAAGCAAAAACGAAAGGGTAATCAAATCTCAAGTATGATCAGTGTAACTTGGGGAGTGGTAGGGTTTAATTTGATGTTCATGGGCTTCTTCTTTTGGAATGCATTACAAAGCAACATGGTCCCTGTAATGTTGATCCTGATGGGGATTGGGACTTTTGTTTCCGGTAAAGCCATTAACAGCCGACTGATCATGGGCGCGGGCTTATTGCTCAACATCACGGGCTTTGTAGGCTTTCAATTCGCTTTGGCTTCTCATCCATTATTGCTGGGGATCTCCTCATTACTCTTTATCTTCGTGCCGGGACTGATTATATGGATCAAGAAGAAAAAAAATGTTTAAGGACCTCAATCCAATTATACATTCTCAACTCCGGCTGGCGATTATCTCTTACTTGGTGAGTAATGGAAAGTCTGATTTTAAAGAGATTAAGGAGGTGACGAAGGCCACTTCAGGAAATATTAGTGTCCAATTGAAAAAGTTGGAGCAAGCGAAATACATCAAAATTGTCAAAGGTTTTTTAAATAACTATCAGCATACTTCTATCGAAATCACTGAAGCGGGACTGCAAGCCTTTGAGGAGTACGTCAACGCGATCAATCAGTATCTTAAGTAGGTACCATTTTTTTTGAAAATTTAGTTTATAATGTAAACCAGTTTAAAATCAAAAGCAATGATTCGTTTATTTCTTTTTTTACTGCTCACTGCTTCTTGTCAAGCGACTCCACGCATCGATTTTGAGCAAATCGAATTTTATGAAACCTTTACACTGACGGATGCATCTGATTCTTTGTTAGTTGACATTCAGCAAAAAATCTACGATCGCTTTGTGCAAAGTCTGATGTCCCAAGATGATCAGCAACTATTGACTATTGAAAAGCAACTCGCCGATCTGTACGCTACGAATGCGCAAAATTTGATCCGTTACTGGGAAAGTTACGCCCGATATTACCATGCTATCTATGCGCTCAAAAAGGGAGACCGGGAACTAGCGGAGCAATATCTCTCACAAGCGATAGCATGGTTAGATCAGCTGAAGAAAAAAAATGCGGAGGATCACGCTTTGCTATCTATGTTGCAGGGATTCGCCATTCAGTTTAATCCCCAAAAGACCATGCAACTCGCCATGGCCTCTAAGCAAAATGCGGAATTGGCTTTGGCGATAGATGCGCAAAATTTGCGGGCTCATTACGTAGTGGCCAGCAATGATTTTTACACGCCTGAGCAGTACGGTGGAGGCAAGAAAGTGGAGGCACATTTGCAAAAGGCAGTGGCGCTTCCCACACAAAAAATCAAAAATGACCTTTTGCCTTCCTGGGGCAAAGAGGAAGCCTACGAAATGCTCATCAAATGGTACATAAAGAAGGAGCAATGGGAGACTGCGAAGACTTACTTTCAAGAAGCGATTGCCGCTTTCCCAGATAATTATCAGCTGTCTCAACTCGCGACTCAATTGGTGAGCAAATGAGAATAACCATCCTTCTCGGCTTATTGTATTGGTGCACCTGGGCTTGGGGACAAACCCAGCTAAAAGGCGTAGTTCTGGATGAGGATAAACAAGCCATATTTGCGGCCAATGTTTTTCTCAAGCAGGACCCTGGTACCGGCGTGACGACGGATTTTTATGGGCAGTTTGTGCTACCTCTGCAGCAGGTCGGTGATACCTTGGTGGTCTCTTTTTTAGGGTATGAGCGTCAGGAAATTCCACTGGTCGATAGTGATGGGAAGAGACCACTTGAGGTCATACTTAAAACCAATCAACATGTGCTTCCCAATATCGTCGTACAGGCGAAGGATCCGATTTCGGAGCAATTCGCGGTCGTGAAAATGGACAAGATGGATGTCTATCTCAATCCAATAGCTCAAGGGGATCCGCTCAAAGCGATTACCATCTTACCGAGCTCTACCACGATCGACGAATCAGCCAATCCTTCCTTGCGGGGGAGTGCACCCGACCGCACCCGGGTGGTATTCAATGGTGTACCGATTTATGCGCCAGTGCGTTCCAGCCAACTCAATAATCAGGGATTTTTCAGTCTGTTTAATCCCGAGATGATTCGCCAGCAATATGTCTATGCCAGCAATCCTCCGCTCACTTATGGCAATACCAGCGCCGGCTTGGTTGACATCCAAACTCATCAGCAACTCCGCCAAAATCAAATTCAATTTTCTGCTGGTCTGGCCAACACGGGCTTCTTGGTATCCAGGAAGCATCGCTCCCAAAAAGCCTTTTTACAAGCCTATGGTAATTTTCAATTCTCAGCAGCCTTCGTTGGCTTGAATCAGAAAAATCTACCGCGCTTAAAGGATTTCCGTACGCAAGATTTTGGATTGAATCTACACGCATCGATCGGGGAAAAATCATCATTTAATAGTTTTCACTACGCCATCGATGAGCGCTACAAATATCTGACAACCTTGCCGTCGTTTGAGGGTAATGCCATCGCTGGCAAACGCCGGTATTTCGTGATCAATAATTATCGGTATCAAGGAGAACGTGCTGTATTGACAATTAATAACGGACTCGATTTTTCCAATGGTGATTTTGAATTAGGTAATTTGGATTCAAAAAATAAGACCCGACGCGCCTTTTTAGGAATGAACTATGAGTACAAGGTTGTAGACGATTGGGAGATACAAATCGGAAGTAGTTACGACTACCAACGGCAGGTTTTTAGAGATAGTTTCCCACGGTTTTATTATGCTTTCGCCCCGGAGACCCCCACGGAGTTCGCACGCACCGCTTTGAAAAATCATAACTGGGAAACCTATTTTTATTCGCAGTGGAAAATTTATCCGGAGCTCATTTTTTCTGCGGGGGTACGGAATAATCTATCACTTCAGGATCAACCAGCTTATTTAAGCTGGCAATTAGGACTTAAATATTTTTGGCAAAACCAGCATTCTGTTTTACTCAGTGGTGGAAAATACCACAATTACGCTACCGCCAATTTTTTTAATCAAAATATTCAACTCCAATCTAGTTACCAGTTGGCTTTAGACTATGCTTGGGAAAATGATCATACCCTGGTCAGAGCCGCACTTTATCATAAAAAGGAACAAGAACAGTTGGCACCTACGCCTTTTATTGATTTTGAGGAAATCAGGACAATGGGAGCCGAGTTTTATTTTGAAAGAGATTTTTATAACTATTTCAATTGGTCTTTTTCTAATTCGGTTATTCAACAGAAAGTGAAAATAGACGGTGATACTTATGTGGGGCCAAGAGATTTTGATTACTTTATTAAAACCACCTTTCAGTATCAGCATCCTCGATTATTTACGCTAGCGGTGAGCTACTTGGGGCGTCCCGGCACTTTTTATACCCCAATTAATGGAGGTCTATTAAACGAAAGCATTAATTTTTACGAACCCCTATTTAGTACTGATTTGTACAGCCAACAGTTGGGCCAATATGACCGCATTGATATCAATATCAATCGTTATTTTTCTCTGGAGAAATTTGCACTCATTACTTTCTTATCCGTCAATAATATATTCAATTTCAAAAACGAAAGAGAGGTCCTTTATTTTCGAGATTACAGCGGATTTGATTTTGACTATTACCAACAGCGGACAATTTATTTCGGATGCGTTCTGCAGCTTAATGAATAGTCTTAAGATTAATAGTGTTGCTCGTAGAGCGTTTCTAAGTATCGCTTTCAGCGTTAGCTCTAACCCTTAAAAATCTGATAGGATTTTCAACTTGACGGATACTCTGGATAGGCTGCTGTAATTGCGACTATTAATACTGCTATAAAAAAGAAGCCCCACTTTCCAGTGAGGCTTTCCGTCATCTCAAATAAAATTTATCAAAAGTTTATTTTCTTCATTTGTAGCCTTTGAACAGCTGCAAGCAAATTCATAATCATCGATGATGTGATCGTATCTTTCGGCTGCGGCATGCAGTTCTTATGTGACGTCAATCATCCGTTTACATGACTTTGGGAAAAATCGTGGAGCCGTTACACTCTTGTTTTTTTGGGGTTCCGACTACAAATATAGAACATTTTTTTACCTTTATGTTCGTTTAAAGTATTGTAATACAGTTGGTTATAAGGGTGAAATATTTAATTATTGCAATTATTTCAAACGAGGCTAAGGCTTGTAGCGCATCATGTTTTTTTTTAAGTTTTTAATTATTTCAAAAATGATAAAGAGCCACAATAACATCGCATTGAAAAAAGAGACACTTATTCGGATTTGGAGCTGGCTCGAAGAAAAATTTCCAAATACGGAGGGATGGGCTATCCGGAGCTATACGGAAAGTATGGATATCCATATTCGGCAAAAGTTTCCCGATGCGCAGCGAGCACCTTGCACCCCAGCTAAATTACAACGATTACGACACGCTGTGGTTGGAACGAGTCAGGACTATACCATACTTTCCACACATAATCTTCATTATCTGGCGCTCTACTTGGAGCAACCGATTGAAAAACTGCTCGATGGAGAAGAACTGTTACAGAATAATGGTGTAATTAATTTTTCGGAAATGGGTTTTTTGAAAAAGATAAAGACCTTGACGAATGAAACCATTAGCAACGATCGTTGCATTCGAGTAGAATCCGATGACATTGGATTGGTCATTTTAAAAATGAGGAGCTTTACCGAAGAGGAGCGCCAAATGTTGGATGAATTTGAGTTATCTGGAGTAGATAATGGCGTAGAACTCCGCAGAAATTTTCGGAGCGCCGATGATACCGAAGCTTTTACGCCCTTTTTGCAGATGGAAACTAAATTGCGCTTCGGGCGCTATTTTCGTCGTCTGCGCCGCGAAGGACATCTTAGTTCCGGGATGAAGAATACATTTCTTGATGATCGGGACTTATGTGGTAATTACAACTTATTTGTATTGTATTCAATCCAAAACGGTCACTACCATCCTTGTTATTCCTGCCGAGCGTTTAGTTCATGGCCGGATTTAGAAAAGGAACTCACCGGAGAAGAGCCCGAATATTTGGATGCGATCAGCCAAAAGCAATACGAGAATACCGCTGTTTTGATTCAACGTTTGGAGCAGGAAGCCGCTAAGGCATTTATGATCGACCGGCTAGCTGGCTTCCCGAATGATCGCTTACCCAACGGCAAGATTTTACTGTTTTCGATTCTCTACCATTTTTATCGCAGCATGGGGCGCGAAGAGGTATACTGTCTAGCCCGGCGGAGCGCCACCGAGGGCTTGCTGAAAGAATATATGAGTCTGGGGATGGAAATCCGAGGTATTAGCTACTACAATTTAGGGGCAGGAATCCCCGTACCACACTGGATCATGCGCGGCAATCGCCGTGAAGCTGAAAAGAAAATGTGGAAAAACTACCGTACGATCAAGTTGATTGTAGACGCCTGACGGCCACCCGTTTTACATCCGTCGAATTTCTGCGCCCAGGGCTTGTAAGCGTCCATCAATATTTTGATACCCGCGATCAATTTGGTGAATATTACGGATCGTACTCTTGCCACGAGCGGACAGCGCTGCAATCAGCAAGGCCACGCCCGCTCGAATATCCGGCGAGGTCATCTCAATTCCACGGAGCTGCGAGCGCCTATTTAGTCCAATCACCGTAGCGCGATGCGGGTCGCAGAGGATAATCTGCGCGCCCATATCGATAAGCTTATCGACAAAGAAAAGGCGGCTTTCAAACATCTTTTGGTGAATCAAAACGCTGCCTTTAGCCTGGGTGGCCATCACCAGAACAATACTCATCAAATCCGGCGTAAAACCAGGCCATGGCGCATCGTAGACCGTCATGATCGAACCATCAATGAAGGTTTGAATTTCGTATTCGTTCTGCTGTGGGACAAAGATGTCGTCACCTCTGATTTCCAGTTCGACGCCCAGCTTGCGGAAAACGGGCAAAATGTTACCCAGCTCCTCGACCTGGCAATCTTTAATGGTGAGAGCCGATTGGGTCATGGCGGCCATGCCAATGAAGCTCCCAATCTCGATCATATCGGGTAGTAAGCGATGGGTTGTCCCTTGCAGACTACCGACGCCCTCGATGGTCAATAGATTTGAGCCGACACCAGATATTTTGGCGCCCATACGATTGAGCATCTTACAAAGTTGTTGGACGTAAGGTTCGCAGGCGGCGTTATAGATTTGGGTGACGCCTTCGGCTAATACGGCAGCCATGACGACATTGGCGGTACCCGTCACCGAGATTTCATCCATCAGAAGATGGGTTCCACGTAGGCCGTCCGTCTCAATCGTGTAGACATTTTTCTCCTCATCGTAGCGGAATGCGCCGCCCAGCTTTTGCAAACCAAGAAAGTGGGTATCTAAACGACGCCGACCGATTTTGTCCCCACCGGGCTGTGGTAGAAACGCGCGCCCGAAGCGAGCCAAAAGAGGCGCAATGAGCATCACTGAACCCCGAATTTTTCGTGCGTTGGCCTGAAATTCAGGTGACTCAAAGAATTCCAGTTGTACAGATTTGGCACAAAAGGTATATGTGTCCGCTGCGACTTGTTCTACAGCCACGCCCAAGCCACGCAGGAGATCGAGCAAGCGATTAACGTCCCGAATATTCGGAACATTTGAAATAGTGACGATATCGTCGGTCAAAAGAGTGGCACAAAGCACTTGCAAGGCTTCGTTTTTTGCACCTTGCGGCTGGATACTGCCGCTGAGCGGCTGGCCGCCAACAATTTCAAAAGCATCTTGAGACATG
This sequence comes from Saprospiraceae bacterium, assembly GCA_028285085.1. GTDB lineage: Bacteria > Bacteroidota > Bacteroidia > Chitinophagales > Saprospiraceae > JAHDHW01. The sequence continues at coordinate 49,748 of JANQQI010000083.1, forward strand.
GGGCGAAAATTTTGCGGTGAAATTACCAAATTCCAAGTGTCCGGAAAAACAATCCCCCGGCAATTTCCACTACCGGGGGATTATTTCTCAGGCGCGTAGACGCAGTCTACTTTTTACGCCGTTTATGGTGGTTGTTTTTATTATTACGGTGATTATTTTTCCCGCCTTGTCGTTTTTTGCCACCTTGCTGGTTACGGCGATGGCTATGCCCTCCACCACTATGATGCGACAAGTTATCGAGTGAAACATCATCGTCTAGGGTTAAGGCACCATCAGACAAAGATTTGAGATCATTTTTAATGATATCATCACTGATATAGTGCTCTTTGTTCCAAGTACGGTAGGCCAGTTTCATATAAGAGGCAATGGCCTTAACAAATCCCTGGCGAATTGGACCTTCTTCCATCTCAATTCCTTTGCGGACGAGTCGCTGGACATTATAGCCATAGTGACGGTAACGAGCTGCTCCTGAAGGATAGGGGACTGCGTCGGGGCGCTTGTAGATATCTTCCGGGGTTGGTTGCTCTTCGCCCGGAGGGGTAACGTCCAGGTCATATTTGGCAATACGGAATACGTGTTTCCATAATTTTTCCCGGTAATCATCAATATTGCGATTTTGCGGGTGCATTTGGTGCATCAAATTAACAACCTCCTCAACGAAAGCTTGTCGGTAAGCCGGATCTTCGATGGTCTTTGCGTGCTGAATTAGCATTTGCACATTACGGCCGTATTCGGGAATCTCAAGTAACTCCTTCTGGGAGTTATATTCCATATTATGCTCAATCATATTCTTAAGTTTAGGTCACCTGTCAAATCTGAGGGGTAAGTATTTCAACAACAATGATTAATATCTATTCTCATCAAAATGATACCACTTTAGTCAAATAAGACCAGTTTTTTATTTTTTTATAAAAATCCCTTCCTACTCCACGGTGACGGACTTCGCCAAATTACGTGGTTGGTCGACATCACAACCACGCATGACGGCGATGTGATAAGACAACAACTGCAATGGAATCACTGACAGTAGTGGGGTTAAAGGTTCGTCGGTGTCAGGAATCTCGATGGTGTAATCCGATAAATCTCGGATAACGGTATCGCCTTCCTTTACAACAGAGATGATCATTCCCTTCCGAGCTTTCACCTCTTGTACATTACTTACAATCTTTTCGTAGGCGCTTTTGTTCGTTGCAATGACGATAACGGGCATATTTTCATCGATCAAAGCAATGGGGCCATGCTTCATTTCAGCGGCTGGATAGCCTTCGGCGTGGATGTACGAAATTTCTTTTAATTTCAGAGCACCTTCCAAAGCAATAGGAAAGTTATAGCCGCGACCCAGATAAAGTGCGTTAGTCGCATCTTTGATCTCTCCCGCAATATACTCAATTTTATCGTTGGTCTTTTCTAATACCCGCTCAATTTTTGCGGGGATATTATTTAACTCTTCTAATAGTTGGAGGTAGTAGGAGCGTGGAATGGTACCGCGCTTGTAACCAAGGCTGATGGCCATCATGGTCAGCAAAGTCACTTGACCAGTAAAAGCCTTGGTTGAAGCCACTCCAATTTCTGGCCCTGCGTGAATGTAAGAACCGGAATCCGTAATCCGAGCAATTGAAGAGCCTACTGCGTTGACAATCCCGTAGATCATCGCTCCTTTTTCTTTTGCTAGTTCGAGCGCGGCCAGCGTATCTGCCGTTTCACCGGACTGAGAAAGGGCAATGACCACATCGTTTTCGTCGATGATAGGGTTACGGTAGCGTAACTCCGACGCATATTCTACTTCGACGGGAATACGTGCCAGCTCTTCGAAGAGGTATTCTCCGATTAGGCCGGCGTGCCAAGATGTACCACAAGCGGCTACAATGAATCGTCGAGCCTTCGAAATCCGTTCGATTTGGTTTTCGACACCGCCCAGCCGAACCCAGCCTTCAGCGGCGCTCACCCGTCCACGCATACAATCGGCCACGGTACGTGGTTGCTCATAAATCTCTTTGAGCATGTAGTAATCGTAGTCCCCTTTTTCGAGCATCTCAATTTCGAGATCCAGCTCTTGAATAAAAGGCGTTTGGACTTCGTTGCCAATATTTTTGATTTGCAGTTCACCCTGGCGCGTGACAACGGCAATCTCCTCGTCGTTCAAAAAGACGACTCGTTGGGTATATTCTGCAATCGGGGTAGGGTCAGAAGCGACAAAAAACTCTTCATCCCCAATGCCGATAACCAGAGGACTCGCTTTACGCGCAGCTACCAACTTATCGGGATCATTTTTATCCATCACTACGATGGCGTAAGCACCAATGACTTTAGTCAGAGCGATTCGCACCGCTTCTTCGATCGGAAGATTATCACGTTGCTGCAATTCTTCAATCAAGTGGGCTAATACTTCGGTATCGGTTTCACTTTCAAAGGTATGCCCTTCTTTCAGTAATGCTTGTTTGAGTAATTCGTAATTTTCGATAATCCCATTGTGGATCAAGGTCAATCGACCATTACCCGATCGGTGAGGATGGGCATTGATATCATCTGGCTTTCCGTGGGTGGCCCAGCGCGTGTGCCCGATACCAACTGTTCCCGCAACTTCTTTATCGCGTGCGTGCTCAGCTAGTTCTTTGACCTTGCCTTTTTTCTTATAAATATTGAGCTCACCATCATTATAAAGCGCAATACCGGCGCTATCATAGCCACGATATTCGAGTCGTTTGAGGCCATTAATCAGAATCGGAAAGGCCGTACGATTACCAAGATAAGCTACAATTCCACACATGATTCGTAAGATTTAATAGGTGATAGTCTGTGTTAATAGATTGTATTTTGGAATAGGGATAAGAGACAGAAATACATTGAATCAGCATCTTATCTACAATAAGGGACTATTCTCTCAATTTAGTATAAGTGACATTTAATTTCATTGGATATTCGCTGTGACCGGGACCATAAATAACGGTTCGCTCAGCAATTTCCTGTTTTGGGAAGATGCGTATCGTGATCGTATTATTGACATCGCCTTCGAGCATATCCTGAATATGATCAGAGATATTCATGCGATAGCGCTCAACAATTTCGCCTTCTACACTCTCATCCTCGGGGGTACCACCAAAAAAGAGGCCGCCAGAAATCACGTCTCTGATAAATACTTGGCCTTCCCCTTCTACTTCATAAGCGATGATCATCTGATCTGCCGACGCGTAGAAGTTATCACCATCCTCGGGGAGTACCGCAACGGTTAATTCCAGCTCCGCCTTATTGACCACAATCCCATCTAGATTTCTGATATGAGGAATCTCAAGTTCAATATTTGGTCCTGCCATTGCCTGTGCGAATAGTAAGCTGTCACCTTTTTCTGCACTTTCGAGAAAAGGTTCTGCTACTGAGCCAGTGAAATCTTGCTCAAAGTTTGAGGTGCGAAGGAAAGAGGACGAAAAACGCATCGTGTACTCTCTAAAAACAGTATCCTGGCGATAATAGACAGTAAGTCGTGAAGCAGGGTTTGCGATGTCAAAGCCAATGATTCCATCGGTCTGCTGTGTAGGTGTTACGTAGATTCCGCGGAATTGTTCGACAAAATTGGTATTTGATGTATACACATCATCATCGTAGGCGATAAACTCTTCTCCCAGTTCGAGAGGCAGTTGAATACGCAATTGAGGGGGCACCTGTACCGTATCGATACGCGTAGCGCTGATAAAGTTGATAACTTCCACGCTATCGTTAGAGGTCAAACGCGGTTTGAAGGATGCAATTGAAGCCATGGGGCTACTTTCTACTTCAAAGGTTTGATCAGAGTAATATCGCTCTTCAAGATCAACATCCTCGGTAATTCGGTAGACATCAAGGCCAAATTCTCTGGAGTTAATATTGCCATAAGTAGCGGTACTATCGTAATCTAGCACTAAAACCACAGAATCCAGCTCGGCATCTTCGAAATCCGGTGGATCGAAATTCAAAATAAGTTGAGCGTAGAAAGAAGCTTTAGTCGTTCCAAAAAGCGGATCCTCGTAGTCGCCAAATAGATAATTGCTAAAACTAACGGCCGGATCGGGATCATATACAAGTACACTATCTTCGGGGATACTAGAGGCTACCATGGTGAGGGTATCTGTAAACAGCACATTAGCCTGATCTGCTTCTAATAGTTCAGAACCAATGGTACTAGGATCATTACAGGCACTCCAGTAAGAAAGACATAGGGAACACAGCACTATGTGTGCTAATGCGGATTTGTTCATTTAATACAAATTAATAGGTTTGTAAGAAACATCCAGGAAAGGCATACTATCTATCTAAAACGCAAAAACAGAGAATCGTACATAATGGTCAGGAATACGATTCTCTGTTATTTGGTTAAGTGGTCTTATACCACGTTTTATTTTTCAACTTCCTGCTCGAGCAATGAGTGGTAAAAACCAAGGTACGCATCGAGGTAGGATTCTTTATCGACATCTTTTAGTACAGGCTTCTCTGTTAAGCCGTCTAGCAATTGATCAACGCTCTCATCGCTTGATTCGCTGCCATGAATGATCGCATCAGCAAAAGCTGCAGCACCTTTGTGCAGCGTAATTCCTGTACCGTTTTGGTAAGCGGTCAGATCTGAAGGCTCCAGGCTATTGATTGAGGCTTTAGCCATGAAAGTATCTCCAAAAGTATGCTCTAAAGAGTTGTTATAAAGCGAGTAAATGACTTTTGAATTCTTGAAAATCGGTTCATTGCGGTAAGCTGTCTTCAAATAGAGTGGAACCAAGCTGGTCATCCATCCGTGACAGTGAACAATATCGGGAGCCCATCCGAATTTTTTAACAGTTTCGATTACGCCCTTACAGAAAAAGACCATGCGGTCAGCGTTATCATCGAAAGATTTACCATCAGCATCTTCAAAAACCGACTTGCGCTTGAAGAAATCTTCATTATCGAGAAAATAAACTTGCATGCGGGCGCCGGGCAAAGAAGCTACTTTTATAATCAGTGGAAAATCGTCGTCATCTACAATGATATTCATACCTGAGAGTCGCACTACCTCGTGCAATCGATGCCGTCTTTCGTTAATTGTACCAAAACGTGGCATTAACACTCTGATCTCCATCCCTTTCTCCTGTACGTGCTGTGGCAACTTTCGCGCAATCTCAGAAATTTCTGACAAAGCGGTGTATGGTTGCATTTCCTGCGTGACGATCAGGACTTTCTTCTTATCCATATAAACACATATTTAAATAAAATAGATTTGAATCGCTTCAATGAACTGGTCTGCAAAAATAGTAAATTTTTAGGACTTATCAGTAATGAATGCCCATTCTTTAAGTTAACGCCATGTTAATGAAAACGTATATATTTGCCTGATTTTTAATGATAATTGTATCTTAACCAAATTTTTCTTAGGGGAATAAACATGTATTTGTATAAAAAGGTAGCAGATCTCCAACTACATCTGCAGCGCGAGAAAAAGGCCTACCGCTCGATTGGCTTTGTACCGACTATGGGGGCTTTGCACGAAGGGCACCTCTCTTTGATCGAAGCCGCTAAGGCTCAAGCAGATGTGGTCGTTTGTAGTATTTTCGTAAATCCCACTCAATTTAACGACACTAAGGACCTGGAAAAGTATCCTCGGGATGTACCGGCCGACATGCAGGAACTCATCAAAGTAGAAAATGATGTGTTATTTGTACCGGAGGTGTCAGAAGTTTATCCAGCCGGCTTAGATACAAGCCTGAATTTGGACTTACAAGGCTTGGATGAGGTGATGGAAGGCGCTTTTCGACCCGGGCATTTTGATGGGATGACCCAAGTGGTATGGCGCTTGCTATCCATCGTGCAGCCGGATTACTTGTTCATGGGGCAAAAGGATTTCCAGCAGTTGACGATCGTTCGGCGAATGCTGACTGAGCTCAATTCAGCCATTGAACTCGTAAGTTGTCCTATTCGACGCGAGGCTGATGGCTTAGCTATGAGCTCACGCAATCGTCGCCTGAGTCCTGAGGAGCGTTCGATCGCCCCTGTGATCAGCCAAATTCTGGAACAGGTAAAGGAAAAAGCGAATGACACGGCCAACTTGGGGGAATTATCCCAATGGGCTAGCCAGCAACTGGTCCAAGCGGGGTTCCGGCCCGATTATTTCTCCATTGTAGACGGTAAACACCTACAAGAAGTGCCGGGTATGGACAGTGCTGATTTTATTGTCGCCTGCACCGCCGCTTGGCTCGGGGAAATCCGCTTAATTGATAACCTGATTTTGAAACCATAATTCCCCACCAGGAATTAATATTTAACGGCTCATAGCACTTGTGCACAAGTTTTAATAATTTTGCGCTATTATGTGGATACAACGATTTAAATCTAAAATACACCGCGTCAAAGTCACGCAGGCAGACCTCAATTACGTTGGCAGTATTACCATCGACGAGGATCTGATGGACGCGGCAAATATTATCGAAGGCGAGCGCGTACAAATTGTGAATAATAACAATGGCGAGCGCTTGGAAACCTACGTGATCAAGGGCGAAAGAGGTACAGGAACAATCTGTCTCAATGGTGCTGCTGCCCGCAAAGCGGCCATTGGCGACGTCATCATCATCATTTCTTACGCTTGGATGGATTTTGACGAAGCTAAGCGTTTCCGCCCGATTGCTGTTTTCCCAGGAGAAAACAACCAGCTAAAATAAGCGCTCTTGAAAAAGCTCCTCGTTAATTTTCTGAAATTTCTGGCCTTTCTTTCCGTTGGATTGACCATTCTTTATTTTGTCTATCGCAAGCAGAATGAGGCGTTCCTGGAGAAATGCAAAAACGATGGCATTGCAGCTGCAGATTGTGACCTAATAGATAAGATTGTACAGGATTTCCTGAGCGTCGACTTCTTTTGGATCGTGATGATTCTGCTTGCTTTTATGGTCAGTAACATCAGCCGGGCTTTGCGCTGGCAA
>JANQQI010000114.1 GCA_028285085.1 Saprospiraceae bacterium
ACAAGGAAAGCATATGTGGAAGAAGATGCTGCAAGAGGATAAGATTTTACAGAATAATCTTTTATTCAAAAACGAAAAGATAAGTTACGCTTGGAACGCCGTTGTCTACGACGAAAAGGTCGTATCGGGTGAACAAGTAGAGACACAACGCTCACGCTGGTTATATTCCTATTTCCAAAACCTCCCAAACTCTTCTGGTATCATTTGGCGCGGCCTGAGTCACCTTAGCTGGAACCAATTGTTGTTTGGCTTGGTGACCATTGCACCACCCATGTTTATCCAATTGTTTCTGGGGATCATCCTGACGGCGCTTAGTTGGTTTATCGATTGGCGCTTAAGTGCTGTGATGGCTGGTGCAGTTGCCATCTTTGGACTCAATATTCTCTGGGTATTATATTTGTCAAAAGTACCTGCACAGATTTGGAAAGCGATCTGGAGTTTGCCATTATTTGTCTTGAATCAGGTGAGAGGTTTATTGAAAATGGGAAATCCCAACAAAAACTTCAAGCATTCGGAGCATACGCGCAAGGTCTCTATTGATGAGGTGATGAAAAACGAATCTTAAGTCCCTGCAGAGGGTAAACATACTATGCAACGAAAACTGTTGTACCCGTCACTGGTACTCAATTTGCTATTCTTGGTAGGAGCGATTTTCGCCGTACAGATGCTGGGCGGTTGGCGGTTTGTATGGTATAAAATGCAGCACCGTGGCCTAGCGGCCGATTACGAACATCGCTTTCAACTCTTAGCTACCATGGAATTGGAAAAAGGAGATATTGTCTTTCTTGGCAATAGCATCACGGCCTACTGTGAATGGGCAGAATTATTAGGAAATCCCCGCATTAAAAACCGCGGTATCCCCGGCGATGCTACCGATGGTGTGCTATCGCGCCTTGATCCTATTCTGGCGGCGGAACCCGCTCAAATTTTTCTGATGATCGGGGTCAATGACTTATTATTTCATCCACGTGAACGCGTCGTCGACAATTATCAAAAAATAATAGAGCGTATTTTGCACGGCAGCCCCGAAACAGCGCTATTTATTCAAAGTATTCTCCCTGTCAATAATCAACTTCGATCCTCGGGAATCAGCAATGCCGATATCCTTTGGATCAACACTGCATTACAAGAATTAGCAACTAAATTTCAGGTGAACTACCTGGATATCCATCAATTGTTACTAGATGAACAAGGCCGCTTAAACGCGAAGTATTCGAGCGACGGCATCCATTTGAACGGTGCTGCTTATCAGATTTGGAAAAAAGCTTTGCAGCCCTTGGTCCGATAATGCAACTGCGGAACGAAAAAACAGTATAAACGAGTATGATTTTTAACAGCCTGCCGTTTTTCGTCTTTATTGCGGTATTTCTGCCGCTTTATTTTAGTCTCCGAGGCCGGGCACGCTTGCTACTTTGTTTGGTAGCCAGTTACTTTTTTTACGGTTGGTGGGATTGGCGCTTTCTCAGTTTGATCCTGACCTCTACACTGATTGACTACGTGGTCGGCTTGCAGCTCGATGGCAACGATGATGCCCGGAGTCGTCGACGTTTACTGATCACGAGTATGTTGGTCAATCTTGGTTTCCTCGCCATCTTCAAATATTTCAACTTTTTTATTGAATCCTTCCGTGATTTACTCCTATCCTGGGGGGTAGAACCCGGATTCAATACACTGTATATCATCCTGCCGGTGGGTATTTCGTTTTATACCTTCCAATCGATGAGTTATACCATCGATGTATATTTTCGTAAGATTAAGGTTGAACGCGATTTCATTCGCTTTTCCACTTTCATTAGCTTTTTCCCGCAATTAGTCGCGGGGCCAATTGTGCGAGCTGTCGATTTTTTGCCTCAATTTCAAAAGGATCGACCCTTTGAGTGGGACCGTTTCATTGCCGGTAGCGGCCAGGTCCTCTGGGGCTTTTTCAAAAAAGTAGCGGTGGCCGACTCCTTGGCGCCCTTTGTGGATCAATGCTTTGCGGCGCCGGAGGGCTTTTCTTCCCTGCATCTATTGATCGGAGTGGTATTTTATTCCTTCCAGATATACTGTGATTTTAGTGGCTACTCAGACATTGCGATTGGTCTGGCGAGAATCATGGGCTTTGACTTTCCGGATAATTTCCGCACGCCTTATTTCTCAAAGAACTTTAGTGAGTTCTGGACACGTTGGCACATTTCGCTCTCTAGTTGGCTACGAGATTATCTTTATATTCCTCTCGGAGGTAACCGAAGTGGCAGCTTTGGCTCACGTTTCTTCATGCTGATCTCTTTGGTGTTATCGGTAGTACTAACTGGCTGGTGGTGGATGGTGCCGATCTATTTAATCGTAGTGATTGCTACGGCCTATGCGATGCGTAAAGACCCACAAAAGTCGGTGGTCTTTTATACCTACATGAATTTGATGATCACAATGCTGCTTGGTGGATTGTGGCACGGTGCGAGCTGGAATTTTGTCTTCTGGGGATTCCTCCATGGCATGTATCTAATCGTTCAACGTCTAGCCGGCCCTTATTGGAACCGTTTACTAGATACTTTACGGATACCCAACTGGCTACAAAATGGCTTGGCTATCGGTATGGTTTACGTTTTTACCTGCCTAGCGTGGATTTATTTTCGAGCAGCAGATTTTGAAACGGCCTCACAGGTGATTGAAGGAATTTATGTATTAGAGGGGCTCAACTTCGGAAGCGTAATCAATAAATTCTGGGTACTCAAAGGTGTGTTGCTGATTGGTATTTTGCTATTAGTCGAGTTGCTTGATCTGCGTTGGCGAATGTATCAGATGGTCTTAGCTAAACCTGCCTTTCGGATCGTATCATTTGCCGTCTTAATTTGGCTGATTGCACTCTTTGGAACTTTTGGATCTAACGCCTTCATCTATTTTCAATTCTAAATGTCATCTTTTTGAAAAAGCTATACTGGATACTTGCCTTTCTAATATTGACTTTTGCCGGTGATCGCCTGGGTGGTTATCTACTGGGGAGTATGACGAAGAGTAGTCAGTTTCGTTATTCGCGCTTGTACGACCAACGTGCGGAAGCAGATATTTTGCTAATAGGCAACTCGCGTGGCTTGATTTTTTACCAACCTTACATCGAAGAAAAAACGGGGAAATCAACCTTCAACTTTAGTTATAATGGCATGCCAGTTGATTTAATGGCGGCTCTGGTAAAAGACTATTATGAGTATTACCCGGCCCCCAAGCAAATGGTTGTAGATGTAACACTCTGTGATCGACTGAACAATGAAATGTTGGTTGGATTCAATACTTATAGCGCCTATTCACCGCGATTAGATTCGTTAATTATCGAAAAACAACCGACCATGGGACGAGCTACTCGGGTGACCCATTTATTCCGGTACAATAGCGAAATCTTTCAACGTGCTTTATTCTATTCTAACAAATCGGATGAAGATTGGCTCTTGGATCGGGTGATCAATCAAAATCTCCAAGAGGCTGCCAATAGTCTGGAACCCTACCAAATCAACTATCAACCCGATACGACGGACCAAACCTATTTGCTTCGCCACCTCAACGATATTGTCCGTACCGGCCAATCACACGGGACACGTGTGAGCCTCGTCATCAATCCATATTACCCACCTTTTGCACAATCTATTCAAAACTTGACTGCGTTTCGTGAAGCCATTGAAGCTGCAACAGGCCTAAAAGTTCGAGACTATTCTGAATCTATTCAAGATGTTGAGGGCTTTGGTGATTATCAGCATCTCAATAAAAATGGAGCTCGCCAGTATATTGATTTGCTCTTGCAAGATGGGGTGTTGGAGTGATTGTGTTTATTAAAAGAGAGATGAAAGATGGGTAGCCAAATTGAGCTTTTAAGAAGCGCCTATTTTGGGAATGGATAGAATTTGGGGCTTTGAGGGTGGGACCCACCCGCTGTCCGCCGCCGCCGACCAGCTTGGTCGCAAGATGCTGAGGGCACATAGCTCACCAGTCTTTACCGGTAGCAATTATGGTAAGTCGCAACGCTAAATGTCTTGGCCAAGAGATATTATAAGTGCGTCACTATCTATAGATTCCGGAAAGGAGCAAATTCCATAAATAGGGTCGAAAAATTTTCGAAAAATGTAGGTTCGTGTCGGTTTTTTGACTTTAAAGTAGCTGTTTCAAGGATTTGCACCGATTTTCAACTACATAAAAGCATTGAATTCATCTAGTGCGTTTCTCCCTTTCAATTTGTAGCCCTATTTGTTCTAACCAACGAATTCACTTTGAGCTTGAACCAAGGCATACAGTAATCAACTTAAAAAGCCCGGATTGACATACATCAATCCGGGCTTTTTATGCCGTTATTTCAATAATAGCTATTGTCTAAAAACGTGCGGTGATACCACCTAAGATATTAATACCGTAAGTCGGATAATTCACCCAGCGTTGTCGCTTATTATTCGCCAAGTTATTCAGCTGGAAGAAAATACCGAAGTTCTTTGTTGCTTGGTACTCAGCCCCCATACTGATATCGAACAACCCATTGAGATTATCCGTTTCCCCTTCATCTGTGATGTAAGGGACTCCATTTTCTATGAATAGTTCTCCTCGCAATTTCAGCTTATCCTCTAGGGTCGTATAAGCCAAAGCGACGTTCAATTCGAAAGCAGGCAAATGCCATGGCTTTTCAAAGTTTTTCATATCGTAAACGTTTTGGCCAATTGTTACGAGGACATCCAATCCTTGTACCGGTTGGGCATTCAACGTTCCTTTGATATAGACGATATTCGCAGTATCGTATGGAACCCCAAAACGCAAGGTATCCAAAGGATCCGTGAGGAAGGTCGCCAGGTTATCAACTTGCTTAAAGCCAGCCTGCACCTGATAATCGAGGACTTTCAAATTACCTCGGATACCACCATAGAAGTTATTATAACTCGAGTTTCGAATTTCAAATCCCCGAGAGACCATGAACGGGTTATAGTCGCTTAGGGTACGGAAGGTATTTTTATTAAAACCACCCTCTGCACCGGCAAATGCCGCAAGCTTATTCCCTACAACATTGACGGCAACTTCGGCATCGGGGAAAAACTGGAACTGATCTTCATTAGCCACAATGTTACCTCCAATTTTTACCCGGAAAGCATCTGCATGCCAAGTGAAGTTGGGTTGGAAGTAAAAGTTATTTAGATTCTGCTTGGCCGTATCTTCAAACGTGGTAAAATCTGTTTTAATGCGTACCGAGAGGGGATGGGTTTCATTGAACCACTTTGTTAAGCCCAGGTCAATATCCAGGTTTGTCTCGCCGGAAGCGTAGTTATCTTGCAGGCTATAAAAATCAGCCTTTGCGAAGTAATTGATATCACCGGCGGTTTGCACACCGTTGAAGAAGTTCACGCCTAGATCGAAGGTATTGAAACGCTGACGAATTTGCTCGCGTACGTAGCTTTGCTCATCATGATCGTAGCCGTAAAAGTGGACTTCGTTAATGTCGTAACTCAGATTACCGCCAATAGCGTAGCCTTCTTCGTGGAAATAAGTCCCGTCGACTCCAAAATTTGTTCTTGAAAAGCGCTGATGCTCCAAGTCTCTGAAATTTGCAGAATGGTGCATGAAATTACCACCTACTTCATAGGATTTGCCATTATTAGTGTGGTACGACAGCTCCGCGTAGGGCGAACTGGGGATACCATAACCCAATTTCGCGTGACCTTTATAAGTGTCCGGGATACGATCGCGCTTCATCGCAATTGGGCGAATTTTTGGTGGCAAATACTCCACCTCGATATTCTTACTGGGAATATTATAAATCAAACTTTTAGTAGTGGTATCGACCGGAGGCAGTTCTGGTTTGATGGATAATTTATAAGAATCTTCCAGGCGCGCCTCGAAATCCTTGATTACTTCTACCTCTTCGGAAGGTAGATTGTCGCTTGGTGGTTGGGCGAAAGCCATGGTGCCAAACAGGCAAATGAATATTGGCAGAATGATATTTTTGCTAGCTATTTTCATTTTGTGTGGTTTAGAATTAAGAATTGAAATCTGAATGTACGCTTCGGCATTACTGCTCTTCGATCATCTCCATATCATCAGATTCCGTTTCTTTCAAGACGCGATTGCTGGACGCTGCACTGGCTTTTAATTTATCCAGTTTCGCTTTGGCGATATTGACGAGCTCTTCATCTTCATCGTAGTTCTCGATCAAGCCTTCCAAAGCTGCTTGGGCATTGAATAAGTCGCCTTTTTCGGCCAAGATGTCGGCCAAAAGAATCACACTTTTTGCAATCCAGTAATTATATCCGGCACTTTCCCGGTTGGCATTTAGACAAAGTTGTTGTGCAATATCCAAATCACGCTGCAGGTAGTAGATATAAGCGATTAAGTAGCGCGCTTCGGCTGTTTGCTCATTATTACTCAGACGAGTGACCTCGTTGAAACTACGCAAAGCCGTCTCGTAAGATTTTCCATCCAAGGCTAGCTTACCCAGATAGAAATAGGCCGTCGCTTTTTGATCATCTGAGGCTTGAGGATTCTTACTCACCTTCTCTGCCGTTGAACGTACAGCTGCGATGTCATTAATACGGTAAGCAGAACGCATCGCACCAAGTTGCGCTTCAAAGCGTGTATCATCATCACCGGCGGCTTGCTCCAGTTGAGAATAGAAGCGATAGGACTTTTGGAAATCCTGCTCGTGATTATAACTAATCAAGGCCGCTTTGCGCAGTGCCTTGGCGTAGTAGCTACTTTGCCCACGATTGATTACAGATTCATAGTCGCGCAATGCTTCGCTGTATTTTTTCAAAACCGAATAGGATTCTCCACGGTGGTAATACGCCAGCAGTGAATTTGGGCTGCTTGGATAGCGGCGTAGGTAGTTGCCGTAAGAGGCAATCGCCTTTTCGTAATTACCATTCTCGTATTGCGACTCGGCCGCTTTGAAGGTGATGGCTTCTTTGTCATCCGAATCCACCGAATAACCGGGAATCGTTTCCAAGAAAGCAAAGTATTCGTCTGCTTGTCCTAAGTCATCCACGTAGATTTCCTCCAGAGCTGTTAGAGCAGCTTCGGATTCTTTATTGCTTGGATTATTGGCAAATACGCGTTTGTAGTAATCGGTTGCACTGTTGAGATTACCTTGATTGTAGCTAATCAAGCCCAGGCGGATGAGGGCCTGGTTGTACAACTCAGAATTACGATTATTATCTACCAGTTGTTTTAGAGGGCGCTTCGCCTGGTCAAATTGACCAATTTCTTGATAAGTGATACCCAATTGCATCAACGCATTATCTGCATATTCAGAATTAGGATAATCGTCGGCTACGCTCTCTAGTGCAATGATCTTATCGGTAGTATTACCCCGCAATCCTTCGATGATCGCCTTTTGGTACAATGCGTATACAAACCCACTGTATTGATTTTGGATCGCATCGTCATAATAGCGAATAGCCTGGCTGTATTGATTACGCTTAAATAAGCAGTCACCAGCACGTAGCGTGGCATCTCCTAGCACATTTCCGGTGATGTAATCATTGTTGATGAACATGCTATTTTGCCGGATACCGGCAATAGCTTCTTGGAAAAAGCCTAGCGCACCGCTATAGTTCTTTTGCTTCAGATAGTTGTAGCCTTGGGTATAATTGGCCGTATACAAGGAGGCCTCATCTGGCAACTGATTAATGGTCTTGGCCAGAGTAATGAATTTATTCAGCTCGTTAATGCTCGTGTTATATTTCTTTTGCTGATGTGCAATTTCACCCAACCAGTATAAACTCAAGGCTTTCGAGCGGTTGTCGAGTGGATCTTCTAATGACTTACGGAAATAACGCTCGGCCAGACCACTATTGCCATCTCGGTAGAGCTGCAAAGCACGCAGATAAGCTACCTTTTGGTAAGTCTCTCGCATTTGTGGATTCTTGTTTGGAATCTTATCGAGAATTTCCATGGCATTGGCATAATCCCGGGTATTCAAAAACAGATTACTGAGCATGGTTTGTGCTTCCGTGTAGTATTTTGAATCTTGTGGAATTTGCTGCAGAGCACTTACCGCTTCGCGGTCGTATTTCAGTTCGTAAGACAGCTTACCGTAGTTATATAATGCTTCATCTTGAATGCTGCGATCATAATTCATCCGGCTCGCGGCTTTAAATGCATTTCGGGCCGCAGGTTTATTGCCGACTTCGATTTGGCAGCTGGCGAGGCTATACATTGCGCTCTGTCCTAACTCACTGTTGATACGGTTGAGCTGCTCGAAGTTTTTGATGGCACTTTTACAATCACCAGCTTGCTGCTGAGTAAAGCCCAGTTGATAGAAATCTTCGACGCGGAGCTTATTGGAGTTTTTTGCGTAGTATTCTAAATGCGGTAACGCACGATTGTATTCTCCCTTTTCAAAATAGGCTTGACCAACCATCTGATTGATTTCGGACCGATTTTTTAATCGCGTATCCTGTGCTTTTTCGGCTCCGTAGGCAATCACTTGATCGTAATCTCCCTGAGCGAAATAGATTTGCGTTATATAATAAGGGACGTAAGCCCGATAGCGATCCGAACGTGCTACACGTTGGAAGCTTTTGACTGCTTCGTCATAGTTGTTTTCGTAAAATTGGGTGATGCCGTAATAGTAGTTAGTAGGGTAGTAGTATTGGTTTTCGACATCTTTGATCTCGCGAAAGGCTTGGGCAGCAGGTTTAAATTTCTTTTTGTAAAAAAGGCTATAACCTTGCTTAAATCTTACTTCTGATCGCTGTTCCCGGGTCAGATCGAATACATCAATATTCGCAAATAACTCATTGGCTTTATCATATTTACGAGCATTGTAGTAGTAGTTAGCCATTTCAATAATCGCTTGATTGGCCAATGGATCAGGATCATATTTTCGAGCAAAATCAAGAATTAGCTTCTCTCCGTCGGGCATATTGAGTTGAACAGCGCTCTTGGCGTAAAATAACTCTGCCTTCATACGCAGTAATTCTGAATCCGGCTCATTCTCCGGCTGAAGCATCCGTACAACTTTTACGAACTCCGCCTGAGCTTTACCGACTAAGCCTTGATCATAAAATGTTTTTCCATTCTTAAAATGCTGATTGGCTTCCGTAAAAACCGTTGTCTGTTGGGCGTACATGGCCAGACTTAACGGGAGGAGGAATAGGGTGCAAACAAGATTTTTAATATTCATGTGCGAGATAATTGGTGTTTCGAATAGTTGATTAAATAACTATCGGTTGATGGTGGTAGATCAATAACTTGAAATACGGATATTAGGACTCATGTATTGCTATACAGTCACAGTTTTTTAGCACATAACTCCACTAACTATTCGATGGATTGTTTTATTGCGGCCAATTTATAAAAAATTTAACAGAATCCCGGTTGATAGGACAGGACATATTAACTTTTTTTGTCATCGGATAGCGCGACAAAATTGGTCAATCGCAGGAAGTAATTTTGCTGGAATCTGACCATCCTCTATCCAAGTATGTAGTTGTTCGCAGTATTGCATGTTTAGGTAATCTGCGGAGAGTTGGAACGGTGTCCAAAAAGAAGGGTAGGGCGTCTGATCCGAGCTACAAGCCACGATTGACAGGGATTTGCCGCGCAGTTGACGACCAATAGGCTTACGGATTTTGAGTAAGTCGGTGATGCGATCCAGGAAGGTTTTCATCTGAGCACTCATGCTATACCAATATACCGGACTGACAAGAATCCAATGATCATAAGGAATCATTTTTTCAATCAATTTAACGAAATCATCCTCAGCATTACGGTGTAAATAATCGTAATAACTGATCTGGAAGTTGTTAAAATCTAAAACTGTAGGAATATCCAACTGGCGACGCAATTCTTCTGCGATCATGCGAGAATGGCCGTCCGAGCGAGCACTTGCCAGTAGAATAATCGGCTGAGTCGAAATCATGATTCAGAAAAAGTAGAAAGGGCAAGTCATGCGACTTGCCCTTTATTTTAAGCCTCAAAGTTGAGGATCGTCTTTTCAATAATATCGCAACACTCATGGAGTTGCTCTTCGGTCATGACCAATGGTGGTGCAAAGCGTATAATATTACCGTGGGTTGGCTTGGCTAGCAGTCCGTTGTCGCGCATGGCAACACACATATTCCAGGCGGTATCGCTATCCTCGGTATCATTAATTACGATAGCGTTGAGTAAGCCTTTACCTCTTACTAAGGTCACTAGCTCTGATTTATCCACCAATTGTTGCATTCGCGCTCGGAAGATTTCACCCAAGCGATTCGCATTTTCGGATAGCCGCTCATCTCTAACCACTTCAAGTGCTTCCATTGCCACGGCACAAGCTAGTGGATTGCCACCAAAAGTTGAGCCGTGCTCGCCGGGTTTAATGCTGAGCATAACTTCATCGTCAGCCAGTACGGCAGAAACCGGGAATACACCTCCAGAAAGGGCTTTACCAAGAACGAGAATGTCTGGTTTAATTTCGGGTTTACGCTCGCAGTTACCACTGCATTTGCAATTACCACAGGTCGCGAGTAGCTTGCCTGTTCTGGCAATACCGGTTTGTACTTCATCAGCAATGAAAAGCACATTGTAAGCCTTGCAAAGGTGATAGGCTTCGGGCAAATATTGCTCATCTGGCACCACAACACCCGCTTCCCCTTGAATCGGCTCCACGATGAAGCCGGCCACATTCGGATCTTCTAGAGCTGTTTTCAAAGCGTCCAGATCATTATAAGGAATAACCTCCAAACCAGGCATGTAGGGACCAAATCCCCGTGTACTTAGCGGATCTACCGAAGCTGAAATGACACTCATCGTACGGCCGTGGAAGTTCCCCGAAGCAAAAATGATTTTAGCTTCGTTATTCGGGGTGCCCTTGACCTCGTAAGCCCATTTTCGGCAAAGCTTCAAAGCCGTTTCTACAGCTTCTACTCCGGTATTCATCGGTAGTACCTTATCGTAGCCAAAATACTCGGTAATGTATTTTTCGTAGCGGCCGAGTAAATCGTTATAAAAAGCTCGACTGGTGAGCGTCAATTTTTCGGCCTGATCTTTCAAGGCCTGGATAATGCGAGGATGGCAATGACCTTGGTTGACCGCCGAATAGGCGCTCAAAAAATCATAGTATTTTTTGCCTTCGACATCCCAAACATAGACCCCTTCACCACGGGACAAAACCACGGGCAATGGGTGATAGTTGTGGGCGCCGTAGCGGTCTTCCATTTGCATCAAATCCTGAGAAGAAAGTGTGTCGGATGACATCATAATCTGCGTATTTAAACGGTTAGCAAAAAATGAATGTGGATAGTTTTAAATTACAAATATTTCTCCACATCTACCAGCTTCAGCTTGAAGGCATCGGCTACTCCCTTGTATACGACATCTCCATTGATAATGTTTAGCCCTTTGCGTAAAGCTTCATCATCTTGACAAGCTTTTTTCCAACCATTCTCCGCTAAATTAATCGCGTAAGGTAGGGTCGCGTTGGTCAAGGCAATGGTTGATGTATAAGGTACTGCACCCGGCATATTCGCTACACAGTAGTGAACGACATCGTCAATGATGAAAGTAGGATTATCGTGCGTTGTCGGTTTACAGGTTTCAATACAGCCCCCTTGATCAACGGCTACATCGACGAGTACTGTACCCGGACGCATTTGTTTAAGCATCTTTTTCGTGATGAGATTGGGCGCTTTAGCACCTGGAATGAGGACAGCCCCGACAATCAAATCGTGATTTTGGATCAAACGACGAATGTTGTATTCATTGCTGAAAAGCGTCGTTACATTGGCCGGCATGACATCTGCCAGATAGCGCAAGCGTTCTAAACTAATGTCGAGAATGGTCACTTGAGCCCCCAAACCAGCGGCCATCTTAGCAGCTTGAGTACCAACGACACCACCACCAAGGATGAGAACTTTACCAGGAGGAACACCCGGTACACCACCGAGTAATACACCACGACCTTTAACTGGTTTTTCCAAATATTTAGCCCCTTCTTGAATCGCCATTCGGCCAGCAACTTCGGACATTGGAATCAACAATGGTAGGCTACGATTTGGTAATTCTACCGTTTCGTAAGCCAAACAAACAGTCTTGCTTTTGATCATGGCCTTGGTCAATGGCTTGTAGGACGCAAAGTGGAAGTAAGTAAAGACCAATTGATCTTTGCGAATCAAATCGTATTCCGGTGCAATCGGCTCTTTGACCTTGATGATCATCTCGGCCTTTTTATAGGTCGATTCAATATTACGCGTGATTCTTGCGCCGGCTTCTTTGTACTCTGCATCGCTAAAACCACTGCCTTCACCGGCTTTGGTTTGAATAAACACTTCGTGACCTCTATTTGTCAGTTCTAATGCACCGGCAGGGGTGAGCGCTACCCGATTTTCGTTTGATTTAATTTCTTTTGGAACACCAATAATCATGGTAAAATGGTTTTAAGTTAGGTTTTAGCGCTTTGGAAATTAAGGGTTATAAAACGAGTCGTGGACTCATTTTTATAATTACTCAAAGCTTGGTTTTCTCAACAAACAACGGGCGTCGTGTTCGTCTCAGTTCTAAAGAACCGGGGCAAATATAAATCTATTTTTGATCAAAATAATCTCTTGTTGAAATTTTGTTTACTGGTCTAAAAACAGCTAATAATCGGAAGTAAATTAGACGACAGTGACAAAGAGGAATGCCCGTTTAGAACGGTGTTCAGAGGTGATGGTTCTATGATCGAAAACAGATGGTGATACTGAGTGGATACTTTGATATATTATGTCTCAATGAGTGGTCCTTAACGATCAAATGAAGTACAATGGATCGGTTGTCATCACATCAATTAGAAGAGGGAATAAATAAATCCTGGGGCAAATTCGGCAGAATATTCAAGGCTTTGGCTTTCGCAAACAAATGTTCTACCGCTCGGGTACCATCCAATCCTAAATCCACAGTATAATGATTGACGTAAAGCGCAATGTGTTGCTGCATTACGGCAGCTTCCATTTCTTGGGCGTGAGCGCTGACGTAGTCCTGACTAGCGTTCGGATGGGCTAAGGCATATTCCACGCTGCGGCGAAGTACGCGTTCAACTTTCTGTTGTACTTCAATAGGATAATCCCGACGTATTGCGATGCCCCCCAGCGGGATCGGTAAACCGGTCGTGGATTCCCAATACTCTCCTAAGTCGATAATTTTATGGAGTCCTTTTTCGGCGTAAGTGAAGCGGTTTTCGTGGATAATCAGCCCCGCATCCACTTGACCATGTAGTACGGCCGTTTCAATATCCGAAAAGAGCATCTCGGTTTTTTGTCGGAGCGCGGGAAAGGCCAGGCTCAAGAGAAAATTAGCTGTCGTATATTGGCCGGGAATCGCTACCTTTGCGCTGTTCGGCAACTGATCTGATTGTAGGGGCGTTTTAGAAATCAATAACGGCCCACAATTATTACCCAAAGCACTTCCACTGCGCAGCAAAGCGTATTGGTCGGCGACGTGTCCGAAAGCATGATAACTCAACTTGGTAATTACCAATTCACCGGCAAAGGCCCAACGGTTAAGCGCTTCTACATCGGCGAGACGGACCTCAAAGGATAATCCTTCTGTATCGATTTTATTGTGAATCATCGCATCGAAAAGGAAGGTATCGTTTGGACAAGGAGAAAAACCAAGTGTGAGTGTCATAAAATCAGTTGCATTTACAAGAATACTGGCTATACATTAAGGCGTTTGCCATTGAAAATGTTTAGCTCATCTTCTTAAAACCTTTAGCTACGATTTTGCAGCATGTTAGATATTAGTGGACTACAAATTTTGCATGAAGATAACCATTTGATCGCCGTCAACAAACCGGCGGGATGGTTGGTACAAGGCGATGCGACCGGCGATACGCCACTGGCAGAATATGTCAAAGAATACATCCGTATTCGTTACAAAAAGCAAGGAGAAGCTTTTATTGGGGTGATCCATCGACTGGACCGCCCCGTCAGTGGCGTTGTGATCTTTGCCCGGACTAGTAAAGGGCTAGCTCGGATGAATAAACTCTTTCAGGAGCGGAAGATTGAGAAAACCTACTGGGCTATTACCGCTGAACGGCCGAAACCAATTGAAGGCCATTTGACACACTATATTTTAAAAGATAGTAGTCGAAATGTAGCTCGAGCCTACGATCAGATTGGTAAGCGCACTCAGAATGCCAAAAAAGCGGATTTGGACTATAAGCTTTTAGGTCGTATCGGTAGCTTGAATTTGTTAGAAGTCAAACCTTTGACGGGGCGGCCCCATCAGATTCGTGTCCAACTGTCTAAGATTGGCTGTCCAATTTGGGGAGATGTCAAATACGGTTTTAATCGAGGGAATCAGGACGGTTCCATTCATTTACACTGTCGGGCTTTGTCTTTTATTCACCCCGTCAAGAAAGAGCCGGTTTATATTGAAGCTGATCCGCCAGATGAACAGCTTTGGAGAGAATTTTCCTAAAACGCCTCTCCGCAAAATTAATTTCAATTTGTTTTAATCAGCCAGGATATGCTTGATCAACTTCCCAGCCCCGCGGTTTTGGTAGACGAAGAGCGTCTACAGCAAAATCTGCAAGAGATGCAGAGCTACGCGGATTTGCAAAAGGTGAAATTGCGGCCCCATTTCAAAACACACAAGAGTCTATTGATTGCGGATTGGCAACGGCAGGCGGGTGTTCGTGGCATGACGGTGGCCCGCCTACATGAGGCTAAAACCCTAATTTTGCAAGGCTGGCGCTCGATCACAGTGGCCTATCCAATGGTTGAAGGGCGCGAGATTCGTGAGCTGTTGGAATTATCAGCCGGCCGCTTAGTTGATCTTCGCCTAGTTGTAGACAGCCAGCCGGGGCTGGAAGCTATTCGAGCAGAAGCAGAGTTGTTAGGATTTGTGGTATCGATTTACTTGAAAATTGATGTGGGCTTGCATCGTTGTGGTTTATCTCCGGGGAGTTCGACTTTGCTGACACTTGCCAAGGCCATTCAAAAATCACCCGCCTTAGACCTGATTGGCGTGTTATCACACGCTGGGCATTGCTACGCCGCAAAAACCAAAGGTGATCTGACTAAAATCGCAGCCGAAGAAATGATGATTCTGTCGCGGAGTCGCAAGCGGCTTGAAGCAGCGGGGCATGTCGTGCGCGAAGTATCGGTCGGAGCCACGCCGACTTTGCTGACTCAACCCAAATTGAAAGGCATCACCGAAATTCGGCCGGGCAACTATGTTTACCTCGATCGTATGCCGCTTTCGCAAGGTATTATCAAGAAAAAGCATATTGCTTTGAGTGTACTCGCTACAGTGATTAGTCAGAATAAAGATTACTCGATTTTAAATGTAGGAAGTAAAACTTTGAGTTCTGATGCCGGGGCGCACGGCTCCACGGCCATGAAAGGCCACGGTTTGGTTTTTCCTTTGAAGCATTATCCGACTCAAAAAACCAAATTAGTCATCGAAAAACTATCGGAAGAGCATGCAATGGTGCCTCGTCTCAAGAAGTTTCCACTGACTATTGGCCAGCGTGTACGAATTATTCCTAACCACGCCTGTGTGGTTGGTAATCTGATGCGACACTTTTACTTAGTTGGAAAAGATGGAGTTAAGAAAGTGGAATTAGACGCTTAAATTTCTCCAATTAACTTTAAAACGATCTATTCTTCTGCCACAGCTACTACTTCAGTTTCTTGTTCCTCCGTCTGGCGATCCAGCTTTTGTGTGCCTTTGCGTAGGTAGATATAAGTCACTAAGGCTGCGCCAACATCCGCAATGGGAAACGCCATCCAAACACCATCCAGCTCAAAGTACAGCGGCATCAACAATACCAACGGAATCAGAAAAATACCTTGTTTGCTCAACGTCAATAACAGCGCGGGAAGTGCCTTGCCGATTGCCTGAAAGTAAGCCGAGCCGATCAGATTAATCGCAATCAGCGGGGTGGCTAAGAATACCATGCGCAAAGCGGGCACAGTCATCTCAATCAGGTTGGTATCTGTGGTAAAAATACCCACTAATTGCTCGGTGAAAATCATGATCAGGATAAAGACCATGGTCGCAATAATCGTCGCTGATTTGATGGCGAGGGTAACACTATCTTTGACGCGTTGCCAAAGTTTAGCGCCGTAGTTAAAGCCCACAATGGGTAAAACCCCTTGCGTAATCCCGAAGACAGGAAAGACGACAAACATCATCAATCTATTAATGATGCCGTAAACGGAAATGGCCAGCTCGCCGCCATAAGCGAAAAGCGAATTATTGAGTACAATGATGAGCAAACTGATGGTTCCCTGGCGGGCCAGTGTTACGGAACCAATGGAGGCAATTTCACGGATAATCCCCAAATTAGGTACCATGCAGCGGCGCGTGATGCGCAACTCCGATTTGCCGAATAAGAAAAACCAGCAGGCGTAAGTAGCACTAGCGATGTAAGAAATGGTGGTAGCCCAAGCGGCCCCTTCGAGCCCCATATCCAGCCAAACAATGAAGATGGGGTCCAGGATGATATTTACAACTGCGGGTACGACCAGGATAAACATGGCCACCCTTGGGTGACCTTCGGCCCGAATCACGTTATTGGACATCATCGCCCAGGCTAAAAAGGGAATGCCATAGAGAATGATGCTGAAATATTCACGGGAGGGCTCCAGAATCCTGCCTTGACCACCAAAAATACGCAGGACATCGTCCATCAGTACCGCACCCAGGAGGACAAATACGACGGCTAGAGTTAGGGTTAATCCCACCTGATTACCAAATGTACGGAATGCTTTTTCCTCATTATCCGCACCGAGTGCTCTGGAAAGTACTGAAGCGCCACCTACGCCGATGGCCATACCAATGCTTGAGATCAAATAAGTGATCGGCATAACTACTGTGATGGCCGCGATTCCCATTGCGCCAACCCAACGGCCTACGAAAATAGTGTCGACGATGCCATAAATTGACATTACCAAAATGCCAATTGCGGCTGGAATAGCTTGCTCTCTCAGCAGTTTCCCAATAGGATCGGTCCCAAAATGTGCAGATTGATTGCTCATGTAAATAGTTGGACTTTGAGGACGTTGACGTAGCTTTTCTTAAAAGCAACCAAGATAGGAGGAAGTTTTATAAATTTGAACGATACAATTCTACAAATGGATACATCGCAAGAAAAATTAAAATCACATTGGCAAAAACTATGGTTGAATTGGTCGCAGGATCAAGCGATGGGTGATCAACTTTGGCAAGAACTAGCCAAGGCTTACAGCGGTGCTGGGCGGCATTATCATAACTTGGTCCACATCGCAGATTTACTGGAACAAGCCAGGCAGTTTCAATCAGAAATCGAGAACTATCAACTGCTTTGCCTGGCAATTTGGTACCATGATCTGATTTACAATCCCTTGCGGCAGGATAATGAACGCCGCAGTGCCGAACGTGCCCGGGAAGTGATTGCAATGATTCCTCTACCTGAGCAGGACGGTCAGCGGGTGTATCAACATATCCTGGCTACCAAATCACACCTTTCTCAGACTGATCAGGATACGGCTAGGCTGATTGATTTTGATTTACGCGTGTTGAGTTGGGATTGGACTGACTATTTGAATTATTCAAAAGCCATTCGAAAAGAATACCGCTTGGTACCTGATTTTGTCTATCGACGCGGTCGTCGAAAGGTCTTGCAGCATTTTTTAGATCAACCGACTATTTATCAATCCGAAGCCTACCAATCGCAATTCGAAGCCCTTGCCAAGCAAAATTTAGCACAAGAACTGGATTGGATCCGCCAAGGCAAAATATAAAAGCCTTAAGCGATTCGCTTAAAGCCTTTACATCAATGATTTTTTGTGTACTTATTTGTCCGTCTTACGGAAGCAGTTCTAAAAGCGTGTTCCGTTGATAAATTGATGCTTCCCCTGCTTTCATAGCATTAATTTTTTGTGAAATGCTACTTACAACAAAGTAAGACGCTATAGGGAGTTGACTAAAACTACACAGAATGTAGGGTAGTTTAGGCAATCCAACCTATTTTTTTGATAAAATGGCGTGCTTAAGGCAAAACCAGAGATGGCCCCTTACCGCTTATGACTGGCGTTAAAGACACATTTTTCTATGACGTCCTGTGCCTCCCAAAACAAACGCATCAATTGTAACTGACAACGCGCCCGTTGTAAATTGTGCCCCCGAAACTGCACTTGATAGTATTGATCGCCCTGGAGGTGGTCTGTTAAAAAACGGATACCCATGATGCCTGATAAAAGTGCGGGAGAGATCGGCAAACTGTCTATCTCTTCCGTAGAGAGGGATTGGATGCAATCTAGAAAATGAGTCGTAAAGTTTTCGATGTACAATGTATTGACCCCTATCTTTCCCAGATCAGCTTCATCTTCGGCGCAAGTTGCCGCCAACGTTCTGAGTGCATCCCCCAGATCATAATGAATGAGCCCTGGCATTACCGTATCCAGATCAATAATGCAATGTTGAAGATGTGAGGTGGAAAAAAGGACATTATTAAATTTTGTGTCGTTATGGGTTAGGCGGAGTGGGAGAGTACCCTTTTGGCGAGCTTGTTCAATTGGCCATAATTTAGGTAAGAACGACTGGGCTAGTTGAACTGCTTCAAGTTCGACCTTTGATTGTGGTGGATGATGAGCTAATGCGGATTCTAACTGCTGCTTGCGAAATGAGAGGCTATGAAAATCGGGTATCGTTTCGGAGAATTGCTCAAGCGGCAAGGAAGAGATCAGCTGTAAAAACTGCCCGAAAGCCCGCCCGCCCCGCTGAACGTGAGCCAAAGTAGGCGGTCGATCATAAGCCAAAAAGTCTTGTAAATAACCGAAAATGCGCCAAAAGTAGCCATGCTCATCGCGCCAATAGGTTTGACCATTTAAGGTACGGTGGAGACGAAGCGGTACCCAATCTGCTGCTTCCTCCTTTACATGTTGGCGATGAAGATGATCGAGCAAGCGGCTAAGATTACTTTGTAACAACTCGATGTCCGGAAAAACGTGATGGTTGATCCGTTGTAGTAAAAATCGGGCAAGTTTCGTCTCAGAATCCAAGACGCGATAGCTACGATGGATATGCCCTTGAGCAATGATTTCGGTGCTGCCCTCAATCCCGAAGGCTTCTAAAATAGTGTTTAGTTCCACAGGTCATTGGGGTAAGCGCCCGCCGCGATCAGTTTTCTTAATTCTTGTTGGACAATTGGCTTGTCTTCTTTATAAGTCACACCAAACCATTTGTCATCGGTCGGTAGAACGGGAATTTTGATATCCATTTGAACCATTCGATCGATAACTAAGGGAAGGAAATATTCTGCTTTTAAATTTTGTGGGGCTTTGGTTTCTAAAAAGATCTTGAATTCTTTTTCCATTAATGCAAAAACCGCCGGAGTGAATCCCAGGAGATTCATGGATACCAAGGTCTTACCATCAAGATGGTGCCCAATATTTTCGTGTAAGTAAAAGATGCGTAATCCACCCGTTGTTTGGATATTTGTTCGCTCTTGAATTGACTTCAAATAAAGGCTATAGTTCTGCTTGTAAGTCTCGCAAACGCCTCGCGAGACACTCCCGTGATCCGAAAGTGTATTTTTTAGCTGATAGCCGACAACACAGCCGCCTAAATCATCCGAATGGAGTTGATTCAAGTAGCGTCGAATGATCTTCATGGATTTAAAACCATAAAAATCGTCCGTATTGACGGTCGCAAAAGGTTGATTAATCACCTCACGGGTCATCATGACGGCGTGAGCGGTCCCCCAGGGCTTTTCTCGTCCATCTGGTACCTGGTAACCTAAAGGAAGTTTATGCAGCTCCTGAAACACATAGTCAACTTTAATTTTACCGTTTAGCTTGGCATCAAAGAGTGCTTTGAATTGCTCGGCCATATGCTCACGAATCACGAAGACGACTTGCGTGAATCCGGCCTGTATGGCATCGTAAATGGTATATTCTACCAGTGTTTCGCCGTTTGGGCCAAACTGGTCGACCTGTTTTAAGCCTCCGTAACGGCTACCCATTCCGGCAGCCAACACAACGAGTGTAGCCATAGTATTTCGTTTTTAATTATAATTCTCCTAAGCCAAAAATGGGCTGGCGTTGTAGCCATTTGCCACGTGTGAAATCAGGAATATCCTGAACTTGTCCGCCTTGACGAATGGATGCTTCCGAAAGTGGGGTGATGACGCGCAAAACAGCAGCGTCGTATACATCCAAAACGGGAGCAATGCCTGCTCGGACACTTTCCACAAAGGCACGATCCAGGAAAAAATCCATTCCACCGTGTCCGGCACCAACGGCTTCCTGCTCGAAGCGTCTCCAAAGTGGATGATCGTATTGGTCGAGCCAAGTCTTTGCTTCCTCCCAACGGTGTGGATCGCTTTTGCCTTCCACATAAATGCGGCGGGTTCCGTAATCAAAATCAATAAGTCCTTGTACCCCTTGTACTCGGAACCCGAGAGAGTAGGGGCGTGGGGTGTTTGTATCGTGGGTTAAAATGATCGTTTGCCCCTGCGCGGTATTAATCGTAGAGGTCACCACATCACCGAGTTGCCAATTTTGCTTACCGTAAGGGTGATCCGGGCCGCCATCGGGATGATTTTTGATAAAATGCTGGAGCGAGGCAGACTTGGTCGCAAAAGAAGAAATGGAAGTCAGACGATTGCCGCGATTGATGTCAAGCATCGTGGCAACGGGGCCGAGTCCGTGCGTGGGATATAGCTCCCCATTGCGCCGCAAGGAATGCTCGGTGCGCCATACGGCTTCTCCCCAGGCCCCCGAACCGTAGGCGAGGCCCCCTTCTCCATCGTTGAATTTTATCTGACGTAAATCATGTAGATAGCCACCTCGGCAATGCAGTAATTCACCGAAAATACCATCGCGGACCATATTCAGGACAGCCATGACATCACGGCGGTAACACACATTTTCAAGAAACATCAAATGGGTACCACTTCGCTCGTGGGTTTCCACAAGTTCCCAGCATTCTTCAATCGAAAAAGCGCCGGAGACTTCCGTGCCGACGTAGACGCCAGCTTCCATACTATCGATACACATTCTGGTATGCCAGCGCCAGGGGGTGGCGATAATCACACCATCAAGTGCTTCTTTTTCCAGCATTTCCCGGTAGGCATAGTCGCCCTGGTCGTAAACCTTAGGGAGCGGTCGATTTTTCTTTTGGAAGAGCTCCTGGCTGGCCGCGATAGCTGCAGGCGCAATATCACAGATGGCCGGGCATTCCACGTGAGGTAAATCCAGAATGTTGTTGATATGATTACGACCGCGCAAGCCGGTACCAATGAAACCGATTTTTACCGTTTTTTCGACGGATGATCTGTGATGTAGGAGGGCAGGAGAGAGGGCTAATCCAGTGGCTGCCACAGAGCTTTGCTTGACAAATTCTCGTCTCTTCATGGTGATTGGTTTTATTTGCACAGTAATACGCTGTCAAGATAAATATTATGCTGGAGAACTTCGGTATGCGCCTTGAAATTGGTTTTTTCATTTTGGCGGAGAGAAGGAATTTCCTATCTTGCGATCAGGAACGCACCCATAAATCTACTTCCAATTATCGTTTTTTACAAACGAACTTCCACACTAGTCCGCAGCATCCCCACAGCTATTCCAAATCCAGGAAACTCAGAAACATTTGTCATGGATGAATGTACAGTCGTCATGTATAAAACAACTCTTAATAACCCAAAAATTTATTTATGAAAACGATTAGATTCATTTTTACAACCTCCATTTTAATACTGTTTTGCAGTAATGTTTTTGCTCAGCTAGAATGGGTGCCCTTCGAGGGAGAAATTCCTACAAACGCGGTAATTGGTGGCCACGAGGCCAATCGCATTTTACCTGTATGTCGCTGTGAATTTATGGGGGCGAAGCATCCCGGCAAAGTCGTTGCTAATAAGTGCAACATTGGATACGGTGGTGCGGAAAAGGCAGTAGCTAAATTCGAAATTTTAGTGAATAATGGTATGGCTACGCTGGATTGGTTCAAAGCCGAAGGCAAACTGCCCGACAATGCAGTCCAAGCAGGCACAGAACGAGGTGTACCTCTATACGTTGGAAGGTCTTTATTCAAAGGAGGAACCCATCCCGGGAAAGTATTTTCGATTGGAAAAGGGAGATATATTTGTAACATAGGCTACGGGGGCAAAGAGATTACGGAGAAGACCTTTGAAGTATTGGTAGAGATTCACCCCAAGAAGGAAGCCATGCATTTGGATCACGATAATCGTTGTGATATTGGCATCGATAGTATCGGTGGAGAGGTTGCGGTGGCGACTTACATTGGTTCCATGCCGATTGATAGACGTATCAACGAAGGAACTTGCCTGGTATCGAATAATATGCGATACGCCGCTCGTGTAACCGACGATGGCCGCTTTGTGGTGGAAGAGGTGCTGGAGCACGCATTCTGTGAAGATGGCCGTTTGTTGGTCTTCCACGCTAAAGAAATGTGGGCAAGCCAAGCCAAAGGGCAAGCTCCTAATCTAAATTACTACTTGATTCTGCAAAAAGAAGATGGTAACCTTTGTGTATACTCAGAGGAAAAAGGCTTTGTCTGGTGTGCAATGTGTCACAACAAAAATGGACATCATCTGGAATTAACGAACGATGGCCATATTGAAGTAGTGAACAAGTTGGGATCAGAAATTTGGCCGGACTAATACCTGCTTTTAAGTACTAACAAAAAAAGAAGATCATGGGGAGTTGTTGCCATGATCTTCTTTTTATATAATGTTTATCCTAATCCTTACAGCTAATAAAGATTTAATCACTGGTTATAGCGATTTGGATATTTTGATACGTGTCTCTTTCTTACTGACGGTCAAAGAGACAAACTCTTTTGCCTTGTTTTTGTAAACAATGCTTTGAGTACCGTTCTTTTGATTTTTACTAATGATACGAACCGGTGCGGTGATCAGGTTAGCGTATTTCTGATCTAAGCCTTGATCTTGAATGTTCTGTGCTACCTCAGTAGCGAATTTATCCAGCCCACCCTTAGTCTCTGGCGTAAATTCCTTAAGCGCTTCACGGCTACTGATGCTGTCAAAAGCCGAGGATGCGACACTAGTGCCAGACACCACACTGGCAATACCAACGGCGCCTGTGGTTGCAATAAACTGTCTTCTTTTCATTATTTACGTATTTATAGGGGTTAGAAAAAGCGTTTCACAATAAGCATAGAAGCGACTACTCGTCACTTTCAAACAAGAAATCTTTGATTTTGAATCAGCGTCGGGGAAGAAGTAGTTTTGCCAATGGGTGTATGGCTGCCTCAAGGTGGTATAATGCTCGTAAATTAGCAATTTTAACAGAGATTCAAACAAAAACCGGCAAATAAAATGCCAGTATTTTGGTCAAATGGTAGAAATGGAATGTATAGTGTTCTGACTATGAGTGGCTTATTGTTAAGGTGCTTGTGTCGAGAAACGACACAAAACCACGTTTAGTAGAGTGCGCGCAAAATGTCTTGGTTAGCATATTAGATATATACTTCCTCCTTTGTAATCCTATCTGCCAGTTCTTTTAACTTCTGTGGATGAGGATGACCGTTTTTAATGGCTGTTTCAACGTTATCATCTAGATTCCAACCAATAGCACGTATACCCTCATTCAAGAGTGATTCGATTTTAGCTTCTGATTCTTCAAGAGATTCTTGGATATGAGCGTATTTGTAAAACCATAGTTCAATCAATATGCCTACTTTTTCCTCATTATTTAACTCGAATGCCTTTTCGAGGTACTTTGTCGCTTCATCAGTTCTATTAAAAATGAAAAGCAAGCTAGCATAGTTACCATTGAAGTCTGCGTCCTCAGATTCAATAGAAAGCGCTTTTAAGTAATATTTTTCGGCCTTGTCCAACCCTTTTTTACTATCCTTAAGAGAGATAGCATAATTACCATTGAAGTTTGCATTTTCAGGTTCAATAGAAAGTGCTTTAAGAAAATGTTTTTCGGCCTTGTCAAAATCTTTTCTGATGTCAGCTAGGAAGTTGGCATAGTTTCCATTGAAATCTGCGTCCTCAGGTTCAATAGAAAGTGCTTTAAGAAAATGTTTTTCGGCCTTGTCAAAATCTTTTTTAATATCAGCTAGGAAACTGGCATAATTACCATTGAAGTCTGCGTCTTCAGGCTCAATAGAAAGCGCTTTTAAGTAATATTTTTCGGCCTTGTCAAAATCTTTTCTGATGCCCTCAAGGAAGACAGCATAGTTGCCATTGAAGTCTGCATCTTCGGGCTCAATGGAAATTGCTTTTAAATAGTACTTTTCAGCCTTATCAAAATCCTTTTTCGTATCCGATAGGAAGATAGCATAGTTACCGTTAAAATCTGCATCTTCGGACTCAATAGAAATTGCTTTTAAATAGTATTTTTCGGCTTTGTCAAAATCCTTTTTGATGTCTTTAAGGAAAATGGCATAGTTGCCATTATTATTTCCATTTTCAGGATCAACAAGCAGTGCTTGAAGATAATAATCTTCCAAATTATCAAAATCCTTTTTTGTAAATTGTAAGAAGTAAGTAAAATCGTTCCATAACCACGGAGTGTCTGGGAATTTTTCTAGTGCTTCGAGGTAAATAGCTTTTCGTTTTTCAAAATCAGGTTCATTTTCAGCCTTAGCGGCATACTCAAAAGCTGAGAGTTCTTTCTGGCTCTTGCCTTCGTCAGATTGTGTTAATGTTGAATTTTCAATTATCTTATTTAATTGTGTATTCATCGCTTCAATACGACTCTTAGTTATAGATTCCAACTCTTCTTTTATGGGTTTAATTTCATCAAAAACCCACAGTAACTCATGCATCATTTCGTCAAAGCCATCAATTTCAATATAACTGCCATTCATTTTTTCTACCAAATGTTCAATGCGAGTGGTCGGCTTAGATCCTTTGTGGCCACACCAAAAGAAATTACTTGGTAGATTCATTTTTTCAAAGTAATTCATCAAACTCCCGTCGTTCCCTCCATAACCAATGACAATGGGAATATGGCTGCTAAAGATGTTATCTAAAGGGCCCTTCCAGCCATGATCCAGGGCACTAATTTCGTCTGGGTCACTTTTGGGTGATAATAAAAGATCGCGATGGATTTTGACGATTAATGGGTGAATCTTGGATGGACGAGCATAACCACTTAGCGATTCATGTCCGCATACCAGTGGAGTTCTATTGGTATACTGATAAATAGAAGATTCAATTAGATTATCAAAATTAGTCGTAAGAACACAATTGCCTGGAGCCTTAGTGAGTATTTGTGCAAGTACCATATGACCAAAAGTGGGTTTTGCCGTTCGCATCGCTTGTACCAGAAATTCATAGCCAGACGTTTTGTCGCTTTCAAATCGCTTGCGGTAGATCGCCCCATAATGCGCGGCTATTTGGTCCTTTTCTATTTTTTCTTCTTTGATCCATTCCTCAAGTTCTCGAGGAGAGTACCTTTCTTCGATTTCAGCAAACCACTTTTTTGCTAATTGTCCTCCGGTAGGTATGCCACTAGTATAACTTGCACCGGCTCCAAGCACAAAGCAGAATTTTCGGTTTTCAGTATTTACATGGATATCTCTGAGGGTATGCTTTAAGGTATGGAGGCTGATTGTTTTCATTAAGGGTTGTCGTTTGATGCTAACGCGGTATTTTACACGTCAATGAAATGTGTGTCAATTATGAAATTATATTGTTCAAATATAAAAAATGAAAACGAGAAGAAATTAAGAATGTTTTATATGTAACTAAAAGACCCGATGATTCATTTACAAAATGTATCATCTTTTAATCGAACTGCTCTTCGCAATGAAGAGAGTAAATAGTTAATCCTAAAGCAATTGCTTTAAGATTAACTATTTAGAGTATACAATTCAGGATCGTCTATCGGAAAACTTATTGGATACTTAACAACCACTCTAATCCCTCCGGCGCTGATAAATACGGATTAGTCTGGTGATTGGCGCCTGCTGTGTAAGTACACTTATGACGTATTTTATGAATTGTTGAGTTATGCTTGAGGATATCGGCTAAGTGATCAAAGGCTTTGGTCATTTTTGGTACTTCCTGATCTCCCATTGAGATATAGAAACGGGAAGGAATGCGATCTATATTCGAAAGCTGCTCTTGAAATCGTTTGACAATCAGATGATCTTCTCGCCACAGCGCTGGGCTTAGAGCAAGATGTCCTTGAAATAAATCCGGTTTTGACATCAAGGTGTAGGTGACGAATAATCCTTCACGGGAATGCCCCACGATAATCTTCTTGGATGAATTACGATAGCGTTTCTCTACTAGGGTGATCACTTCCTCCTCAATAAACTTGAGGTAGCGATTCGCCTGCCCAAGCGGGGAATTATCGATATCTAAATCTTGCTTCATAAAGGGCGGCGTGAGATCTCGCTGTCTGGAGGCTTGGTTGATATTTGGGATGCCTACGATAATAGCGGGTTCCAAGTGGCCCAGTCTGGTTAGCAGTTCTGTATCGTATCCAACCGAGTAGGTCAGTGAATTGCCGCCACAGATATAAATAACTGGATAAGTTTGCTCGGATCGTTGATCGTATCCCTTGGGCTTTTTGACAATTATTCGTCGCTTTTCGGAAAGGACTTGCGAATCAATATGGTGGACTTCAAAATCAGCTGGGACACCAGAGGAATCGGTTAGATATAATGTCCCAACCACTGAGAGGAAAATCGTTAAGCCGAATAGTACGCAAATGATAATGGTCTTTTTCATGATTATTTAGTTAAGTATTTGAATGCTTGGATACACTTTTCTTTAGCCGTTTGCATGGGGAGTTTTCCCTTAGAAGTCTCAATCGAAATATCCGCGCCTTGCTGAAGGAGATATCG
This sequence comes from Saprospiraceae bacterium, assembly GCA_028285085.1. Classification (GTDB taxonomy): domain Bacteria; phylum Bacteroidota; class Bacteroidia; order Chitinophagales; family Saprospiraceae; genus JAHDHW01. The sequence continues at coordinate 26,746 of JANQQI010000114.1, forward strand.
AAAGCTATGGAAACTGCAGTTTTCAATGGCATGGTGGATCGGCGTGTAACCACTCTTGTTTTGTTGATTAATATTGGCACCGCGAGCAAGGAGGAATTCAAGCATTTCGACATCGTCTACCCAAGCCGCCCAGTTCATGGCACTTCTACCGTTCTTATTCTTGCGGGTATCAATCAGGTTCAATTGTGCGCCACGACTTAGAGCTTCACCGACCTGGAGAGTATCTCCAGCGATGACGGCGTCCCAAAATGTGATTTGCTCTTCCTCAAATACTTCCGGGAGATCTAAGGGTAGGCTTACTTGGGCAGGCAGATCAAGTGGTGCCCCGTTGATGAAATCCGCAAGAATTTGAAAGATAGGTGGGCATTCTTCCAGTAATTCGTAATAAGCATCATGAGAACCATGCTCAACTTCGAGCAATTCAGCATTAGACAAATAGCGATGGACTTCACGCGCATTTTCAATGGGGGTAGATAGGTCCCAATCACCATGGATCAGGAGCACTGGAACATCCGAGTGGACATTGGCCCGGAAGGCTTCACCCAAATCTTCGACCGGCCATACCCCTTGCTTGGCAAAGAAGTGATGATTGATAGGCCCTAATATATTGGCGGCCGGGTCATGCTTAATCTCCAATAAGCGACTTTCCGAAGCCCAGGAGGAAAAATCCATCATATTATTCATTGCGTGAGGTGCACTAACCGTTTTTAAATGCTCTTCAACCCGATCGGAAAAAGAAGTATTGCCGTGATACAGGTCTAGCATAAGATCAGGCCAGGTTGTCAACTGATGTCGATTGCCGGCTTTGAAAGTGAGGAGAAATTGAGCCGCCAGTTTTTGGGCGGGGTCTGATAATTGATCAAAGTATGCCCGATAAAGCTGTAGAAAAGTTTGTCCCGATAACTGGCGATCGTAAAACTCAGATGCTTCAATAGTCGACATGATCCTGCATAAAGTATTAAGCATTGCTGAAGGAAGATCAAGCGTATGATCGGGGCCTTCGATACCGTGCAAAATGGCGCTAGCCACGTGCTGCTCAAACTGCTTTATGTAGCTGAGTCCTAAGTGAGAGCCATAGCTGCCGCCCACAAGAATGATTTTGTCGTAGCCCAGATGTCGTCTGAGATCGTCGAGATCCTTGGCACTAGCCTCAGTGGTGTAAGCTGATAAGTCGATACCCTGATTGATCCAGTAATCTCTGCAGGCTTCTGCAAGCTCGTATTTAGCTTGGTTGAGTTGATCTTGATCCAACTTAGTGAGTTGTCTAGGCTCAATGATCTCTCGGCAATCGAGATTGGGTATTGATCGGCCGGCTCCCCGCTGATCATAGATGATCACATCGGAGAATTGCTGGTAAAACTGAATTTCCTGGAATCGCTCCCGTAGCCTGGCGGTATTGAGCCAGGACCCTCCGGGCCCGCCAGCGAGTAAAAATACTGGCTCCTTTGGAGATTTGGAAGATGTCCTGGCTATCTGATAGGTTAAGATGACGGTGTTTGAGGATGATACGTTATTTCTGCTTTCTGGTAGCTTAATTTGCCCTTCTTTGACTAATAAGGAATCGCCCTCTTCGGAAATAATATATTGTTCCTGAGCAATGCTGAATAATGGGGTTAACAGGAGAAAAAGCTGTAGTAGCCATTTTTGATGTTGCTTCATTTTTTTCTGACAAAAGAACAAAATGGGCCATAGCGATGCCCGAAAACGGCTATGTCATTGTTACGTCGTTCTTACGTCAAGCTTGTAAAGAGTTGATTATGAGTGAGATGGGGTAGGGGCGTGCAGTGTTGCTTTTTTGATCAGTCGACTGGAGGCAATGATGTTAATCAGGCAAAGTAACCAATACGGCAGCAAAAGAGTCGGTAAATATTTGAGGAATAATGGCGTATCAAAAGCCAACATGACGAGTAGTAAAAGAATCGACCCGATGGGCAAAACGATCCACGATACGATGAGATTAAGAATGATCACTGGTTTTAGTTTGGTCCGACTGTTAGACGTCCAATGGGCTTTTTTCCAAAAAAAATAGGCGATGACCGCGTAGAAAAATGGAATCAATAAAGAAGACCAAATGATCCAGCGAAGGATTTGGACATTAGTACGTTCAGCATCATTTTGATCGATCTGTAGGGTTTGAGCCGGTATATCTAAAGCCTGTTTCAACTGCCTTAACGTATAAGGACGTGGGGAGACTTCCCCTTTTTCTATCCTCTGAACAGTACGCAATGAAACGCCCGTTTGATCGGCCAATTCCTGCTGGGTTAAACCGCGCAACTTCCGATATTCTACGATCTGTTTTCCGTGATCGAAGCTCGGTTGATTGGCCTTAAATTCTTTCGAAGCGTCTTCCATTCAGTGGCGTGTAATTAGTAACTAAGGATGAGTTATTCAGTAAGAATCTTTGCTGGTTATTGTTGTACCCCCGCCAGGACTCGAACCTGGATCTAGAGTTTAGGAAACTCCTATTCTATCCCTTGAACTACGGGGGCATTTTCAATGATTTAGGTGAGTTGTGACAATTATTTTTTATAGTAAAGTTTTACTCAGTCGAAATTTTCTCACCAATTTGTTTTTACAAAAAAACAACAGCACCAAAAATAATCTCAAAAATGTCTTTTCTACAAACATTTCTCTCATTATTCTCTAATTTTGAGTTTCTCAACCATTGAATTATGCATATCGAAGCCTTTAGAGAATATTGCCTAGCCAAGAATGGGGTAGAAGAGACCTTTCCATTCGGGGAGGAAACACTGGTGTTTAAAGTCATGGGGAAAATGTTTGCGGCGACCGGGCTGGAGGCAGAGGAATTCCGAGTCAATTTGAAGTGTGATCCAGAGTACGCACTGGAATTGCGTGAGGAATACGAGCAGATTATCCCCGGTTGGCATATGAGTAAAAAGCATTGGAATACAGTCTACTTCGAAGCCGGGTTGGATGATACGTTTTTGATCCAGCTAATCGATCATTCTTACGATCTGGTGGTGCAAAAACTACCTAAAAAGGATCGCGAATTTCTTAATAATCTTTAAAGGGTAGATGGCTTCAACTGTAACGGATGTAGATTATTTAATCGTTGGGCAAGGCTTGGCGGGAAGCCTTCTGGCCTGGGAGTTGCTACAAGCTGGCGCTAAGGTACAAATCATAGATTCCGGTCACTTAGATGCCGCGTCCAAGGTCGCCGCGGGCATCATTAATCCCGTCACCGGGCGGCGCTTCGCCAAAAGTTGGATGATCGATGAGCTATTGCCTTTTGTGAATCGTTATTATCGCCAACTTGAGCAGCATTTTGACGCTTCATTTTTTCATTCTCGAAGCGTGTTACGGCTACTTCACAATAACAAAGATGTCAATGAGTGGTACACTCGGGGCGCATTACCGGAGTTTTCAATTTATTTAAAAGACTACGATCAGCAAGAGCTGTGGGCGGATCGCTTACACCTATCCTTTGGGATGGGAGAAATCGTTGGGGCCGCACAGGTGGATTTACCTAAGTTAACCAATGTCTTTTGTCAATACTTTTTGGAGCAAGGCTGTTTGCAACAAGCAGCTTTTGATTACGATCAATTGATCGTTCAGGGGGAAGGTATCGAATATGGTGAATACACGGCTCGACGACTTATCTTTTGTGAAGGCGTTGGTGGAACACAAAATCCCTTTTTCAATCATCTGCCCTTTGAACCGGCAAAAGGTGAAGTGCTCATTGTGCGTGCACCCGATCTACAAAGCGAAAACATTATCAAGAGCAAGGCGATGATCGCACCGCTGGGTAATGACCTCTACTGGTGCGGCAGCAACTACGAATGGAATCCGCCTCACGCGAAGCCCACTGCGGCTTTCCGAGAGCGCTTCGAGCCCAGAATCGCCGCTAGTTTGAAAGTACCTTTTGAAGTTGTCGACCACATTGCAGCCATTCGGCCTAGTGTCAAAGATCGACGACCACTGCTGGGACAGCACGATCGTCATCCAGCTCTCTACATGTTCAATGGCTTAGGAACCAAGGGAGCTTCGCTTGGTCCTTATTGGGCTAGTGTGATGGCTGATTATCTAACCCAAGGCAAGGTCTTGCCTGAGACCGTCGATATTCAACGCTTTTCGTTAACGACTCGTTAATATCTACTTTTCAACCACCCAAATGGATTTGCACCACATCTAATAAGACGTGGATGAATCTCTATAATCATACTTTTCTAGTCTTAAGCAACGCTAAGGCATTTATATAGGGTATGGTTTAGAGAACATTTTTTCACTACAATACACATTAAGTTTTTTACAAAAATGATGCTTGTCATCTTCCATTAATCCCAACTTAGATTATCTTGTCAAAAATTAAGAATAGCTACCATGAATCGACTGTTCATCCCCTTTCTACTTACCGCCTTTGCTTTCCTCGCCGCCTGTGGTGGTGCCAAAAAGCCCAGCGACCAGCCAACTACCAATAACAATACCATGAGTCAAAACAATAATAACGAGTATGCCGACTATTGGAAAACCATCGATTCTTTAGACCAAAAAGGCTTGCCCCGCTCGGCGGAGGAAAAAGTGCAAGAATTGTATGAGCTGGTCAAGGCTGAAAATAATGCCCCTCAAATGGTCAAATGCTTGCTGTATCAGTCACGCTATACGGCGCAATTGAATGAGGAAGGGCTCATCAAGAGCATTGTCAACTTAGAAGAGGAGATGGCGGCCGCAAAGTTTCCGATGAAAGCCGTACTGCAAAGTCTACTCGCCGAGTTGTATTTCCGTTATATGGATGCGAATCAATGGCAGTTACAAAATCGGACACCGGTCAAAGGTTTTGAAGTTGCCGATATGGCGACTTGGACCGTTGAAGACTTAAACGAACGCAGCCGCAGCCTTTATTTGGCTTCCTTGGAGAACAAAGAAAGCCAGCAAATCAATATCGCATCCTACAGTGCCATTCTCCAACCCGGTGCCAATACCGAGGGATTACGCCCCACGCTTTACGATTTTTTGGCCCAGCGGGCTATCGAAGTATGGCAAAACGAACGGGGCTACCTTACTGAGCCTGCATTCAAATTCAATTTAGATCAGCCGGTGGCCTTAGGAAGCATCGATGATTTTATCAATTACAAATTCACTAGCCGCGATCAGCAGTCACCGAAGCTGCACATCATGCAATTGTTTCAGGAATTATTGCGCTTTCACCGCACTGATCGCGATCCACTGGCTTTGATGGAAGTCGAGTTACAGCGGTTACGCTATGCCCATCGCCATTCAATTCTCAGTGACAAGGAAACACTCTACGAAGCGAGTCTAAAACGTCACCAAAAGGAATATCAAGGGCAAGCCATTGGTGGCTTAGTCAATTACTATTTGGCGGAGTATTATTACAATCAGGGCTCGAATTACATACCTGCTGCCCAAGAAGAATCCAAGTGGGATATTAAGAAAGCGAAGGAATTGTGCGACGAAACTATTGTTGCGCATCCTGATTCTTACGGTGCGGATAAATGCCAGGAACTACTTTCGCGCATCCTGCTTAAAGAGATCAATCTCGAATTAGAATTGGTCAATTTGCCAAATCAATCTATTCTCGCTTCGATCAGCTACAAAAATGTTGTTGATCTAAACTTTCGGGTGGCTGCGTTGACCCGTGATCAAATACAGTCGCTCAATCAAATGAATGAAGCTGCTATCCATGATTATCTAACAAAATTGGATCCGATTAAATCCTGGTCTGTGCAATTGCCCGACGATGGGGATTATCAACAACACCGTACAGAGATCGCGGTTGATGGCCTAGCTTACGGGCAATATGTCGTAATGGCTTCGACTCGTAAGGATTTTGAACGCGTACAGGGAAATTTGATTTACGCCTTTACTCAGGTATCGAGCCTAGCTTACTTACACCGGATGCAGGCCAATGGTCGTACGCACTTTATCGTGGTAGATCGCCAGAACGGTGCCCCGCTAGCCGGAGTGAAAGCCACTTTTATGGGTAACCGTTACAATTCCAAGCGTCGTCGGAGTGAAACCTTTGTTTTGGGCGATGCTGTATCCGATGCTCAAGGAATGATCAAAACGAGTTTTACGGATCGCAACAGTTTTCAACTAAAACTAGAAAAAGGAGATGATGAGCTTTGGTTAAATGATGGCTACTCTAATCGAGTTTATAATCGTCAAAAGCGAGTGACGGTCAACACGCATTTCTTTTTGGATCGAGCGATTTACCGTCCAGGGCAGACCATCTATTTTAAAGGAATACTGATTGAATCCAGCAATGAGGATCTCCCTAAGATTGTTCCGAATAATAAAGTAACGATTGAACTGTATGACGTCAATCGTCAGAAAGTAAGCGAGCTACAACTTAAAACCAATGAGTATGGCTCATTTAGTGGTTCATTTGTAGCACCGGCCAACGGTTTGCTGGGGCAAATGTCCATCCGTAATGGGCGTTCACGCCATTATTTTCGGGTAGAAGAGTATAAACGTCCTAAGTTTGAAGTGGTCTTTGATCCGGTGGAAGGCTCTTTCCGACTCAATGAAGAGGTAACGGTCAAAGGCAATGCTAAGGCGCTCGCCGGCAATGTGATTTCGGATGCGAAAGTTCAATATCGAGTGGTGAGAGAAGTGCGTTATCCTTATTTGCCATGGTATTTTTACCGTTGGGGCTATCCGTCTTCGCCCAGTATGGAAATTGTCAACGGCACCACTACAACGGATGCTGCGGGGAACTTTACGATCGATTTTAAAGCGATCCCAGATCTGTCCATTGATCCCGAAAAGAAACCACAGTTTAATTATGTCGTTTACGCTGATGTAACGGATCTGAACGGTGAAACGCGTTCCGGTGAAGCGCGCGTCTCTGTCGGTTACGTAGCGATGCAAGCCGGATTCGATATCGAAGGAGAGGTGAATGTTGATAGTTTAAAAACATTAAAAATCTATACGCGCAATTTAGCCGGGCAGGATATTCCCGCCACCGGTACATTAAGTATTCAAAAACTACAGCAACCCCAACAGTTTTATATCGAACGTTATTGGATGGAACCGGATAAACCGCTGTTATCCAAAGATGAATTTACCCAGCGCTTCCCGGATTATCCTTACGCGAAGGAAAATCGCCCCGAACAGTGGGCTCTGGAAACCGAAGTACTGAAAGCTGATTTTAATACCGGTGAAAAGCGCAGCTTTGACCTGCAAAACCTTAATCTACGTCCCGGAACCTACGCCTTTGCGCTACAAGCAAATGATCCGTACGGCACGCCCGTAGAACTGCGGCGTATTGTGGTGGTCTACGATTTAAATGCCAATGTTTCACCCACCAATACTGCTATTTTCCAGCCATTAACGAATCTGGTGTTCGAACCCGGAGAACAATCTACGACCTATCTCTTCGCCAATCAGAATCCACAAAATGTCTACTATCATCTACTCTCTGGCGAGGAACAGCTCAAAGGGGAATGGCTACAAGTCGCTGGTAAGACGCTCCAGAAGTATGCTATCGAGGAGGCCCATCACGGGAATTTACATTATCAATATACAGCAGTACGCAATAACCGTTTTTATACTAAAGACGGAACGATCGTGGTGCCTTGGACGAATAAGGAACTCCAATTTGAATATGCAACTTTCCGTGATAAGCTCTATCCCGGACAGGATGAGCGTTGGGAAATCAAAATCAGCGGTGCTAAAAAAGATCGTGTAGCGGCCGAGATGCTGGCAGGATTGTATGATGCGTCACTGGATCAATTGGTGCCACACGCCTGGAATCTCAGTTTGTATCCTAACCGCTATCCCTACAGTCATTGGGGAGGACGCGGCTTCGGCCCAATTGGCAGTAATCAAACTAATTACAACTGGAATCAACTGCATCGTGCCCGAACTCGGACTTATCCTTATCTCAATTGGTTTAATTTTAATATCTACTCTAGTTACGGTGGTGGCTTTAAAAGAAGAAACCTGAGAGGAGAAGGTGCCCCGCCTATGAGTGCTCCGTTAGAGGAAGCCGAAATGTCCATGCTAGAGGATAGTGCTGTTGATGCGGATCAGATGGCTATCACTGGGGTTACGGCTACCGCTGATGAATCCGGGATTACTGACAAAGTGGAAGCCGGAAATGTTCAAGTAAAAGAACAAGCCAAGCCTTCAACGGCACCACAAATTCGTCGTAACCTCAAAGAAACAGTTTTCTTTTTCCCTGATCTAAAAACTGATGCAGAGGGGAATGTGATTATTAGTTTCAAAATGAATGAAGCCTTGACCCGTTGGAAATTCCTTGGCTTGGCTCATTCTAAAGATTTAAAAGTTGGTCTGACTCAGCGGGAAATTGTTACCCAAAAAGATTTAATGGTACAGCCCAACCCGCCTCGTTTTTTCCGCGAAGGGGATGAAATCGAGTTTACGGCCAAAGTGAGCAATCTTACCGAGAATACACTGGATGGTAGTGCAACGCTAGAGTTGTTCGATGCCCTGAGTATGCAACCTATTGACCAATTACTAAGCAATGATCAAGCAACGATCCGCTTTAGTGCACCCGCTGGGCAGTCGGATCGTCTCGCCTGGCGTCTGAAGGTCCCTAAAGGTGGACTATCGGGCATTACCCATCGCGTGGTTGCTAAAGCCGGTAATTTCTCCGATGGCGAGGAAGATACGGCTCCGGTCGTTACCAATCGCATGCTCGTGACGGAAACCAAACCATTGCCGCTACGCGCCGGTGAGGAAAAAGCCTTTGTCTTTTCGGGCTTAAAGGATAAAGCTGATGCTTCAAGTACGTTGACTCATCATCGCATGAGCTTGGAATTTACTACTAATCCAGTGTGGTATGCGGTGCAGTCCTTACCCTATCTGATGGAATACCCTTACGAATGTACTGAGCAGATCTTTAGCCGTTACTACGCGAATACCTTAGCTTCGGCAATTGCAAATTCGGACGATCGTATTCGTCGGGTATTTGATCGATGGAAAGATTTGGATGTGTTAGAAAGTAATTTGTCTAAAAATCAGGAGTTGAAAACGGCTCTGCTGGAAGAAACGCCTTGGGTATTGCAAGCGCAAAGCGAAGCACAACAGAAGAAGAATATTGGACTGCTCTTCGATCTGAATAAAATGGCCAATGAACAAGCCAAAGCTCTCAATACGATGGTAGAACGCCAACTGAGCAACGGCGGTTTTAGTTGGTTCCCCGGTGGCCGTGATAGTTGGTATATCACCCAGTATATTGTAGAAGGAATGGGGCATTTGAACTATCTGCAGGTAGAGGGCGCCAGTACTGGTGATGTGGATCGCGTTCAAAATATGGCTCGAAGTGCGGTCCTTTACTGTGATCAACGGATGTTGGATTATTATAATGATTTAAATAAGAGCAAGTCGAACTTGAGCGATGATCACCTCTCGTCGATTATCGTACACTACCTTTATATGCGTTCTTTCTATTCGCTGGATGATATACCGATGGATAAACAGGTGAGTGATGCGTTTGACTACTTCATTGGACAAGCTCGTAAATACTGGCTACAAAAAAGCATCTATGGGCAGGGAATGATCGCTTTGGCCTTAGATCGCTTTACTGGCGATAAGGCGGTGCCTACAGATATCGTCAACTCCCTTCGTGAGCGGGCATTGCGCCACGAAGAACTGGGCATGTATTGGAAAAGTGGTCGCGGCTATTTTTGGAATCAACGTCCGATCGAGACCCAGGCTTTGCTGATCGAAGTCT
>JANQQI010000005.1 GCA_028285085.1 Saprospiraceae bacterium
CGAAATACAGCAAATCTTGATCTTCATTTATTTGGGGTTACGGCGTTTATCCCTCTTGCTTTTCTTCGTTCCCCTCAGCTGCCGTTTCAACGGCTTCAGTGACCAGGATATCCTCCAAATTTTCCACTTCCGCACCGACGTATACCAGGGTATCCCCTTCTCCAACTTCCATTAATCTCGAATCAGCAAGCATCAATTTCAATTTTCCATTCGCTTTTTTCAAAAATATTGGAATACTCTTACGCTTTAGATTAAGCTGTTCTAAAACCACAGTGAGCTGTTCTTGTGAATTGACCAGTACTTCACGGAAGTTAGGATATTCTCGAGCCACTTCCACCAGACTGATATAGTCGTCATAACGCGAGAAGAGTCCTTCCTTGGGTATGGCCCCACCAGATTTTTTAATCTCGTCCGAATCGATCAAACGATACGTTCCCTGCTCCCCAAATTCCTTGCGGAATCGCTGTACAGCAAATTTATTGACCTCCGGGCTACTCGTCATTGCCATCAGATAACCCACATCAAGTAATTCGAGGTTATCACCAATCTCATCCGTATAGATATCCGCTCGAATGGCCTCCAAGTCTTCATTGCGTGCTTTTTTCACATTATTAGCATTATTATCAATCAACACCACATGACAATTATGCTGTTGCATATAACGTGCAATCCATTTTGAAGCACGGTTGATCCCGACGATAATAACGCCATCCGAAGTTGGCTGGACGACCCCCAGCCATTTGGCCACTACTCTAGCCGTCGTAGCATTCAATAGAACCGTTCCGAGAACAATCAAAAAAACCAAAGGCGTCACTAATTCTGCACCTTCGACTTGTCCCGTCAATTTTATACCAAATAAAGATGCGATACCCGCGGCGACAATACCCCGTGGACCTACCCAGGAGATGAAAATTTTCTCGCGGGTCGTTAACTCACTCTTGTGGGTACTCAAGAACACACCAATAGGCCGCAAGAGGAGTACCACTACGAGAAAGAGGACTTCTGAGTGCCAGTCGAGGAAGATTTCTAACTGGCTCATGGTAATATTGGCCGATAACAGGATAAATAGCATCGAGATGAGCAGCAAACTCAGAGACTCTTTAAAATCTAAAATCCCTTTAATCTCCGGCACATCCAGATTTCCTAATACCATTCCCATCACGACTACCGCCAACAGGCCCGACTCACTCACCATTTGATCCGAAGCGATGAAAACTCCCAGTACTAAGGCCAGGGTAAAGACATTCAGTAGATAGTGTGGTACCAGCTTTTGCTTGATGAGAAAAGCCAGCGCATAGGCCGCTGTAAAGCCAATACTCGCTCCCACAATCACCGTTTTGCTAAACTGTACCAGCGCATGCGAAGTGAAATGATTGTCCTCACCGGAGGAAATAAACTCAAATACTAAAACGGCCACCAGGGCACCAATAGGATCAATCAGTATCCCCTCCCATTTCAAGACGGTTCCAATATTGCGATTGAGTGGTACGTTGCGTAGAATGGGAGCAATCACTGTAGGCCCAGTCACGATAATCAATCCCGCAAATAGGAAGGAAATCGACCAATTGAGCGACATAATATAGTGCGCCGCAATCCCTGCCCCAATAAAGGTGACCAAAGCACCGACAGAAATCAGTTTTGTGATGACGTTGCGAAGTCCCCTTATTTCTTTCAGTTTTAAGGTCAAACCACCTTCGAAAAGGATAATTCCAATGGCCAATGAGACAAAGTAGAACAAAATCTGGCCAGGAAAAATACCGACTTCTGTATCGGCATCGTAAATCGGTTCGATCCATTTACTATGATCATCCGTAAACAGCGTCGATAACGGCCCCACGATCAGACCAATGATGATCAAGGGTAAGATGGCAGGCACCCGCATTCGCCAGGCGATCCACTGCGCAAAAATTCCCAGAATGATAATACCGGCAAGTTCTATCATAAGTGCTAGTTAGGTTTCCTGTTTGTCTAACAGTTCACCGTAAAATTAGTTACTATAAGTTTATGGAAAAAATTCTAGAATAATCTAAAAGGAAATCAAGTTTATTTTGCCCGAATTACTGATCTACTATGATCGTCTAACTCGTTCTAGGTAATCGTTAAGCGTAGTACCGAGCAAGCCGCCTTATCGGCAAATTTATCCTTATCGGTCCCTAACAGGATGTCCTTCCAAGAGTTCTTGACCGGTGTTCCAATGATTAATAAATCATAAGCAGCAGACGTATCTACAATGGTTTGAATCGGTTGTTTGCTTTTTTCCAGCAGGATTTCTACATCGGATTGACAATGTTTGATCAACTGCTCAGATCGCTCCATCAGATCATCTTTATTTGCCTCATCCATGAAAGGACTGACGCGTAGTAGGGTCAGTTTTGCATTATAAAACTGTGCAATTCGATCACAAGCCACCATAAAATTGACGTTGTCCTGTCCGGGGCGCAAGGCCACTAAAATACGATGGATATAGCGAACGCCATTATCCTTAAAGAGCGCGAAATTAGAATCAATATGTGTCACCAACCAACCGATCGGATTACGAACGAATAAGCCATCCCCCGAGCGGCCATCCCATCCTGCGACTAACCAGCGACAATGGGTTTGCATGCTTATTTTATGAATTGTATCGACTAGTTCGTGCGTTACCGCCGCATCAAAATCTACATCTACGGCTCTTTCGTCGGCCATAGCCGCAATACGACGATTCAAAGATTTGATTTTCACATCATCGACCAACATGGCATCCAGCATCGTTTGATCAGGCACCTCGGTGAGATGCACTACCTGAACCTTTCGGCCATAAGCCAGAGCCGAGCCCATTTCAACGAGCATTTCTGGCGATCTTTCTTTTCCAAATAATGGTACGACTACACTAGCTTCATCCGTCAAACTACCATCCAGATTCGGATCGGGCGCCGGCATGGGTGTGACCACTTCTGCTTCTTGATTGTCCACACCATTATTGCGGCGACGGTAAAGCAAAAACAAGGCTGGTCGATGACCGTATAGTTTGAGTACGCCACTACGTTGTGATTTTTTACTCCCATAAGCGAAGTAGACGACCGCCCCCACGATGACGATTCCTAAAGCCGCTAACAGAGCGACGCCACCCAGTACCACCAACAGAACGATACCCGAGAGAATACCAAAGATTTGCATCCACGGGTATAACGGAGAGCGATAATCCGGTCGATACCATTGAACTGCCGTTTCACGCAAGACGATTACACAAGCATTCACCGAAATAAACATCATGACTTTAAAGGCACTAGCCAATTTGGCGATCTTTTCCACATCAAATGATAAGATCACAACCGCCATTAGCCCACAACTAAGAATGATCGTGATTACGGGGGTCAAATACTTAGGATGGACTTTACTAAGGAAAGCAGGCAAGAGTTTATCCCGGCTCATGGCGAAGGGAAAACGCGAAGCTGCCAATACCCCAGAATTGGCCATTGAGATCAAAGTTACCACGCCGAGTAAAGCCGCTAGAATCCCGGCAATATTTCCGCCGAGTTTATCCACTAGCGTATGGATCGGTTTAATGTTGGTTTCTAATTCTGCCATTGGAATATTCCCAACCAAAGTAAAGGTCACCAAAGCATAAATAGAGGTAATCAGTACCAGTGCCAGCATCATGGCAATTGGCAGATTACGACTTGGGTTTTTAATCTCTTCGGCAATTGCAGCCACCTTCGTCACCCCCGCATAGGACACAAACACAAAGGCGATAGCCGCGACCAGGCCATAGCTCCCATCACTAAACATGGGGTCTAAATTTGTTTTTTCGACCGAAGGTATCCCAAACATCAAGATTACGGCTAGCCCTACCAGGCTACAACTCACTATGATTAATTGGACATTTCCCACCTTTTTCACACCAAAAATATTCAGTAGAAGGATAAGGGCAAGAAAGGCGATAGCAATATATTGAATAGGTAGGCTGAAATTTGGCGCGACGACTTGCAGGTAAGCTCCAAAGCCCACTAAGGCAAACGAACTTTTCAATAGCAAGGACAGCCACAGTCCAATCCCCGAAACGGTACCGAACAATGGTCCGAAAGCGCGTTCGATATAAACGTAAGTTCCGCCTGAGGTTGGCATTGCAGTGGCCAATTCAGATTTAGACAGTGCCGCCGGTAACACACAACCCCCCGCCAATAGATAAGCTAGCCAAATAGAGGACCCCGTTTTGGCAGCAGCGATTCCGGGAAGCACAAAAAGGCCACTTCCCAACATTCCCCCGATTCCAATTGCGACTACTGAAGATAAACTTAAGCTTCGTTCTAATTTCTTCATATTTCGCCTAATGATACTAAAAGATTTTGATATTCTGTAACAATTATCAAAACCGTATTTCATCCGAAATCCTTACCTTTGCAGCTCATTAACGGAAAGTGAAAGTAGAGATGAGTCCTTTGCAAACAGAAATCAGTAAACGCCGTACTTTTGGCATCATCAGCCACCCGGATGCAGGGAAGACGACCCTTACCGAAAAATTATTGTTATTTGGTGGGGCAATTCAGGTTGCTGGCGCTGTGAAGTCGAATAAAATTAAGCGCAGTGCGACTTCTGATTTCATGGAAATTGAACGCCAACGGGGTATCTCCGTGGCCACCTCAGTGATGGCCTTCAATTATCGCGACAAGAAAATCAATATTCTCGATACACCTGGTCACCAGGATTTTGCCGAAGATACCTTTCGTACGTTAACGGCTGTGGATAGTGTGATAGTAGTAATCGATGTGGCGAAGGGGGTCGAGCCGCAAACCGAAAAACTGGTGAAAGTTTGCCGGATGCGGAAAACGCCCATCATTGTTTTCATCAACAAGTTGGACCGAGAGGGTCTCGATGGATTCGACCTCCTCGACGAAATTGAGCAGAAGCTCGGCCTGACCGTTACGCCCATGAGTTGGCCAATTGGTATGGGCCAACGCTTTCAGGGTGTTTACAATCGCTACGAACAAAAACTTTGTCTTTTCAGCGCTCACGGCAAACAAACTGAAGAAGACACACTTGAGTTTACTGATCTCAGCAATCCCGAATTGGAAGAGTACATTGGAGATGCAGCAGCCAAGGAATTACGTGAAGAGACCCATTTGATTGAGGAAGTCTATCCGCAATTAGACCGAGAAGCTTACCTCGAAGGGAATTTAAGCCCGGTATTCTTTGGTAGTGCCATCAATAATTTTGGAGTCAAAGAACTCCTGGATTGCTTTATTGAAATTGCCCCTACTCCACTACCACGTATTACGGAAGAACGACAAATTCGACCGGATGAAGATCAGTTTTCCGGTTTTGTATTTAAGATACACGCCAATATGGATCCCAAACACCGGGATCGTATTGCCTTTTTGCGCATTTGCAGTGGGAAGTTTGAACGAAATACGAACTATCTGCACGTTCGCCAAAATCGTAAACTGAAATTCGCCAACCCTACCGCTTTTATGGCCGCTCGCAAATCAGTCGTCGATGAGGCCTTCCCCGGTGATATCGTCGGCTTGTACGATAGCGGCAACTTCAAAATCGGCGACTCCGTTACAGCGGGTGAAGTCCTTCACTTCAAAGGGATACCCAGCTTTTCTCCGGAGCAATTTCGCTTTGTCAATAATGCAGATCCACTTAAAGCCAAGCAACTAGCAAAAGGATTGACTCAGTTGATGGATGAAGGGGTTGCTCAGCTTTTTACTAAAGATTTGAATGGTCGCAAGATCATTGGTACGGTAGGAGCACTACAATTCGAGGTGATTCAATATCGTCTGAAACACGAATACGGTGCTAGTTGTACCTACGAGCCAGTCAACCTGCACAAAGCTTGCTGGGTAAGTTGTAATGATTCAGAAAAATTCAAAGAATTTAGAAAGCGACGCCAACGAGATATGGCAGTAGATAAAGATGGACAGCCGGTCTTTCTCGCTGAAAGTGCCTGGACTTTAAAAATGGCACAGGAAAACTTCCCTGAGGTAAGTTTCCATTTTCAGAGCGAATTCTAATCCTAATTGATTTTCAACATTTTATAAGTTAAAATAAAAAAAATTGAAAAAAACAGGGGCGCATTTATGGAATTTGGCCTTTTCCGGAATCTATAGATATGTAGGTATTACCGAAAAATAATTGATTTGACCATTTGCTATAAGATCTCCCGAGCAAAGGCTGGGAGGGAATTGCCCTAAATAATTTGCGGCCGAAAATGGCCGGCGGTGGCGGCTGAGGGTGGGTCCCTCCCTCAAAGCCCCAAAATCTACCTCCGCCCCAATCTCGCCCTATGCAACGAAACTTTTTCGCTTCAATAACAGTAAGAAAAACACCGAAAGCACTTAAATCAAAACTATATGTCTCAAGACGATCAATTTAAAAAACTAGTCGCGCACTGTAAAGAGTACGGATTCATTTACCAATCCAGCGAAGTTTATGATGGCTTAGCAGCAGTATATGACTATGGCCCCTACGGTGCTGAACTAAAAAATAATATCAAAGCCTACTGGTGGATGGCCATGGTGCAAATGCACGAAAACATCGTCGGGATCGATGCGGCTATTTTTATGCATCCAAAGACCTGGAAGGCCTCCGGCCACGTCGATGCGTTTAATGATCCGATGATTGATAATAAGGATTCTAAAAAACGCTATCGTGCGGATCAATTAGTCGAGGAATACGTGGAGCGAAAGGTATTGAAGAAAGCCGAGAAGGAAATCGAAAAAGCGCGCAAGCGTTTTGGTGATGCTTTTGATGAAGAGCAGTATAAAACCACAAACCCTAGGGTAATGGGTTACCTAGAGAAAGCACAAACCATCCTCACTCGTTTGAATACCTCCTTGACCAATGAAGATTTAGAGGACGTTAAAAATCTGATCGAGGAACTGGAAATTGCTTGCCCGGAAAGTGGTTCTCGTAATTGGACGGAGGTGCGCCAATTCAACCTCATGTTTAATACGCAATTGGGTACTATTGCTGGCGAAGCCGGTAAACTTTATCTACGCCCAGAAACCGCGCAGGGTATTTTTGTCAACTTCCTCAACGTACAAAAAACCACTCGTCAAAAAATTCCTTTTGGTATTGCGCAGATTGGTAAAGCCTTCCGCAATGAGATCGTCGCCCGGCAGTTTATCTTCCGCATGCGCGAGTTCGAACAAATGGAAATGCAATTTTTTGTCAAGCCAGGCGAACAACAAAAATGGTACGAATACTGGAAGGAGTTTCGTATGAAATGGCATCAGGCCATTCATACCTCCGAGGTCCTGCGTTATCACAATCATGAAAAGCTCGCCCACTACGCAGATGCGGCCTTAGATATTGAATTCAAATTCCCATTTGGCTTCAGAGAATTGGAAGGTATCCACTCCCGCACCGATTTTGACTTAGGGGCACATCAGGAATTGAGTGGTAAAAAGATGCAATATTTCGATCCAGAGATTAACGACAGCTATGTCCCCTACGTGGTGGAAACTTCTATCGGACTTGATCGAATGTTTCTGGCTACCATGTCGCAAGCACTCGTCGAAGAAACGGTACCAGATGCAGACGGAAAAGACTCTACTCGTACGGTCTTGAAAATTCATCCAGCACTGGCACCAGTAAAATGTGCGGTGCTCCCGCTAGTGAAAAACCGGGAAGAATTGACTAGCAAAGCTCGAGAAATATTTAATAGGCTCAAGCTGTCCTTTGCTTGTCAGTACGATGAAAAAGATGCGATTGGTCGTCGTTATCGCCGACAGGATGCCATTGGTACACCTTACTGTATCACTATTGATTTCGATTCTCTAGAAGATGAGATGGTGACCATTCGAGAGCGCGATTCTTTACAACAGGAGCGTATTGCGATTACTGATATCGAAAAGATTGTCAGTGAACGAGTGGATATGAAACGATTGTTCGACAACTAAATTTTTTCAGCAAATATTCAACCTGTTTTGACAATGTTTGTGGTTTTGTGATGTGAAAAATAAAAACACAGGACTCGTCAAAGAACGACAGGCAAAACGCCCGACGCTCAGCGTCGGGTTTTTTTGTTGTCAAAAAAATCGAACAATTCACATGACTTTTACCGGTATTAATCGAAAAAGGGAATCCATTTAGTGGTTTCTATCGTAAATTGTAGGATTGAATATTAAAAACGAGACCCAGGGGCGTTGCACTTTCCTCTTTTCTCTTTTTTCATTGGATCACAACTCTATTTCTTCTGGCAGGATATGGTTATTGAAAACCAATCTATTTGTGCTATCGTAGTCTAGAACTCTTGCCTAGGGCATATGAGTTATTAAAATCCATTTTGCTAAATTAGAAGACCTTATGAAAAATTATTTTACACTTCTTGTTGCTCTCTTTTGTAGTTTAACTTTTATCAATGCAGCAAGCATCAAAGGCCAACTCCAGGACACTGAAGGTAATCCTGTTGCTTTTGCCAATGTTACCTTGTACGCGGCCGCTGACAGTTCCATTACTAAGGTAGAAGTCAGCAATGATGCCGGAATATTTCAAATGGAAGGCATTGCGGCTGGTGATTATTACATTATTGCCACTTATGTTGGTTTACCGAATCTGGAAGTTCCAGCTTTTACCCTCACCGAAGATCAAGCCTATGATTTAGGAGTAGTAAGCTTCCAGCCTCAAGGTTTGGAGCTATCTCAAGTCACCGTGACAGCGATGCGTCCCATGGTAGAAGTCAAGCCGGATCGGACCGTCTTCAATGTCCAGGGTACCATCAATAGTGTCGGAGAAAATGCTTTAGAATTATTACGTAAGGCACCGGGGGTGATGGTTGATAATAATGATAATGTCACTGTATTGGGGCGTGCGGGCGTCTTAGTCTACGTCGACGGTAAGCGTTTACCCCTTTCCGGTGACGATCTTAGCAACTACTTACAAAACTTACAGGCTGATCAAATCGATCGTTTTGATATTATTACCAATCCCGGAGCCCGCTACGAGGCCGAAGGAAATGCCGGGATTATCGACATACGCCTCAAGAAAGATAAAAACCTGGGGACGAATGGTACAATCAGTGGTACAGTTAGCCAGGGTGACTATGCCCGTTATAATGCTAGTGCCAGTGGTAACTATCGTAATAAAAAGACGAACATTTTTGGATCGCTCGGACACTCTGGCGGAGATAATTTCAATAATATGCGGTTCTCTAGTTTCCAAAACGGCCTGTTTATGACGGAAACCAACAACAGCCGCAACGATTGGCTAAACTACAACCTCCGGCTAGGAACGGACTTCTTTTTATCCAAGGAACACACCTTAGGCTTTCTGGTCAGCGCTAATCAATTCGACGGTGGCGTCAATTCAATCAACCGGGTGAATATTTCGCAAGCCACCACCCCAGATGTCATCGATAGTATTCTGGTAGCGAATAACAACGCGGATAATGAACGCCGGCAACAAACCTTCAATTTGAACTACCGTTACGCAACCGGTAAGCGAAGTCTTAATATTGACCTTGACTACGGGAATTACGTCAATGAAAGTATTCGGGATCAACCGAATCTATATTACGACGCCAAGGAAGAAAATCTGCTTACCTCCGTGATCAATGCATTTGACACCCCAACGGATATCGATATTTATACGGCCACCATTGACTATGAAGATGAGTTGTGGGGTGGTAAAATTGGATTTGGTTCTAAGCTTAGCCGTGTAGATTCAGATAATACTTTCCAGATTTTCAATGTGGTCAATGATGTCCAAGAACTGGATAAAACCCGGTCAAATCAATTTGATTATACCGAAAATGTATATGCTGGGTATATCAGCTATAATCGTCCCATCAACCAAAAGTGGAGTTTCTCCGCCGGCCTACGCTCTGAGATCACCGATGCATCTGGTTTTTTGCAAGTCTTTGACGAAGCACAGCAAGATTCTCTTGTTGAACTTAATTACACCAGTTGGTTCCCGAATGCAGGTCTGACTTGGCAGGTTGCTCAACAGCACACCTTGAACTTAAACTACGGACGACGGATCAATCGCCCAGATTACAATGTCTTGAATCCATTCGAAAATCGTTTGAGTGAGTTATCTTTTGAAAAAGGGAATCCACGCCTGAACCCAGAGATTGTCAATAATATCGAACTGGGGTATACCTTGGCGTATCGCTACAACTTCAAGCTTGCCTATAGTAGAACTACAGATCAAATCACCCGCTTGATTGCACCAGATGATCGCGATGAACGCGCTGGTTTTATTACCTGGGCCAACTTGGCGGACCAGACAGTGATTAACTTCACCACTAGCGCTCCAATCCAGGTTAATAAGTGGTGGAATATGTTTACCAATTTCAGTGTTTCTTATCTTGATAATCAGGCCGATTACGGTGATGGCGCCGTGGTTGACGTCCAAGCGTGGACTTATAACATCTACCAGCAGCATACTTTCAACCTACCAGCAGGCTTCCGAGGTGAAATCTCAGGTTGGTTCTCTGGCCCAGGCGTTTGGGGCGGTGTTTTCGAATACGAAACGAGCTGGAGCTTAAATGTTGGTGTACAGCGTCGTTTTCTTAACGATCAGCTGAATGTTCGTTTGAGTGCCAACGACCTCTTCTACGAAACTGGTTGGGATGGTATTTCCAGCTTCGATGGTCTTGAGTCTACGGGTAGTGGCCGCTGGGATAGCCGTCGAGTTAGCCTTAGCCTGAGCTATAACTTTGGTAACCAAAATGTTAAGCGATCACGCCGTCGTAGTACCGGTATCGAAGCCGAGACGAATCGACTCAGCGGTGGTAATTAGGCGTTAGATTAATTAAAATTCAAATCTACCCTAGCCGGTTCGCAGAGCATCTGCGAACCGGCTATTTTTTTGGCCTTACAATTGATAGATTTTCATTGTAATCAGTGCTTAATCTGTTTGATTCAGCCAATTTAGACTTTAACTTTCGAGGAATCAGAATACGCTTTCGAGTATTCTCCCATTTTAGAGTGTTGATAAAATGCTTATTTTTGAAAAAAATAACCGACATGAACAAACGGCTTCTACCACTACTCGCTTTACTTTTTATTAGTCTAACCACTTTTGCACAAAGCCCGGAATATGTCAATCGAGGCGCGCTTGGCTTCGTCAAAATTGGCCTTGGTTTCGACTCTCAAAGTGACCTCAACGATGATTTGGGCTTGACCTTTTCTCAGGACGCGTCAATTGGTGCCTTACCACTACAAATTGGCGCTGGCGGCCTATTTATGATATCGCGCCGTATTTTACTCGGGCTGGAATATGTCCATGTGTTACATAGCAAAGAAGAAGTAGGCCCATACAATGCCAAACTCAATGGCGGGTTCGGTGAGGGTAAAATTGGCTATGCGCTCATCAATAAGAATCGCCTACTTGGCTTTCCGTATATCGGTCTCGGTTGGGGATTACATCGTCTGGAGATCGAAAACACCACGGACGAAGAAGTCTTTTTTGGCGAAACTCGTGTTCCTCAATCTTTCGATGAGAAGTTACGAGCGCGTTACGCTATTTTGGATATTGGCGTATCATTATTTCGGATTCCACCCGCCGAAGCGGAGGGCGTCACCATTGGTGCACACTTGGGCTTTCGCACCGCTCTCGGTAAAGACGATTGGCAAATGGATAATGATGATGACGTAGTAGGTGTTAACGAGATGGGATTGTCCACTTTTTATCTAAAAATATCAATTGGCGGCGGCGGCTTTTTCTACAAGTCGAAGCAGTAAGCTCTGCCATATATATCTCCTAATGACAAGGCGATTCCCGAATGTATTCGAGAATCGCCTTGTTGGTTACTGCCTTTTTGTAACTGACAGAATATTACTTCGTCATCGCAATTTTGTTGAGCAATAACTGCGCTTTCATCAAAAAGTCAACATTCTTTTCTTTAAACTCGTTGTGTACCATCAACAGACGAACTGCATCGAAAGCCGCTGACTTAGGTCGGATTTGATTCGCTGCGATAGGGTGCAGACGGTATTCGAGATTATTAGAACGCAAGTAATTACCAGTGAAATCGAAGTTGATCACCTTCGCCAATTTATTCAAAGAGAATAAGTAGTTGGTGGTTTTGGTGATATCCTTTTGGAGGTCGTGGATGAAATAACGCCGGAAATTAACACCAGCTTTTTCACATAAGAAGATATCCCGACGACCGTCAAAGACAACGATATCCTGGAAACGATATTTGCGTAAATTTTTCCCAAAAAAGCCTTTCAGGAAGCGTTTTGTATTTCTCAGCTTGGCAAACTCTTTATCGAGTTCGAGTTCTCCAAGTTTGTATTCTTCGTCGTACGGACGAACGCGGTTAGTGCGCATATTGACCACTTCACGGACGCGTTCTACAGTATTACCCAATTCATTAACACGTGAATAAACGCTCACGATGTCAACATCGGAGTTGTTATTGAAACTTTCGAGGAAGATGCGATTGGTGCGAGGTTCAAAGACTAAGAGCGAGACTTCTTTGATTGCGTAGAAATTAGGATAGCCTCCATAGATGTTTCCGTACTTCAGCTCTAAGAATGCAATGTTGTTGTCACCACCCCCTCCTCTGTGGCCACCCCGGTCATTTCGGTTGTAGCCTCTGTCTCTGTCATCTCGGTTGTAGTTGTTATTTCTGTTCACGATACTTGATTAAATAATAATTAGAAAAAGTAGTATTATGTTAATGAATGACTATCAATATTGTTTTGAACAAAGGTAATCATTCTATAAACAAAAATCTGCCACTATCATAAATCTTCTCGTCGTCGGCATAAATTTCTCCACCTTCCTGCATACCCGCAATCATATCCCAATGCACACTGGACTGATTTTTCCCTCCAGCTTGCAAATAGGACTGTCCAATAGCCATGTGCACAGTCCCGCCGATCTTTTCGTCGAAAAGAATATTTTTAGTAAATCGTTTAATATTACTGTTCGTCCCAATGGCCGCTTCACCGAAGCGTCGCGTTCCATCGATACTAAATACATGATCCAAAAAGGCTTTACCCCGTCGCGCTTCCCACTTTTCTACATAACCATCTTTCACCCATAAAGTGACATCCTCCACCTCCTGTCCCATGTAAACAGCAGGATAGTTGAAATTGATCACACCATTTACAGAATCTTCTACCGGAGAAGTGTAAACCTCCCCCGAAGGCATGTTGGTTTGACCATCGGAATTGATCCAGGTACGTCCTTTAGTGGAGAAGCTGATATCAATGCCATCACCACGGTAGCGAACGGTTTGTCGCTCATTGAGCAAGTCGACAATCTGCTGCTGGTAGGCACGGACTTTTAGCCACTCCGTTACGGGATCATCCGCAAACAGATGACATGCTCCAAAAACAAATTCCTCGTAAGCTTCCAGGGACATCCCCGCATTTTGAGCGGCGGCCATGGTAGGATACTGGCACAAATTGCGCTTCAGCGCCCGCGTAGCGGTCCGCTCGAAATAAGTTTGAGAAATGGGCGCCAAGGCCTTTTTCCGCAATTTCGACTTCTCGGGGTCGACAGCCTGATTTTCGAAAAGATTGAAAGGCGCACGGATATAGAGGTAAGCTTCGTATTCCTCCATGGCCTGACGGTAAAGCGGCGAAACGAATTGCAATTGATCTTCATCCCCCTCCTGTAGTAAAATACGGTCCTGCTCCCGAAAATTCATCTCTACCGCCACCGATCCGCCAGCCTGAAGCGCTGCTCGGTATACCTCACGGACTAGGGGTTCCGCCAAGGTCGTGGTTTTGAGGTACAATCGGTCTCCTTGCTGGAGGTCTAAGCAGTAGTTGACCAGCAAGTGGGCATATTTGCGAAGGACGGGGTTCATGTTTTCAGTTGCAATGGGGTACTATCACCAAAAAAAGTCTAAGCTTATTATTACCAATGTTTCGCTTGGTAAGGATAACGAATTTCGTATAATCCTCGTACCAAAGTAGTAATTTTTTCTCTTAATTGATTAATATTTTCACGCGCCAAAGCTGAGATAAATACATTGTCGTGTTCATACAAACTTTTCATCCGTTTTTGTAGCTCTGACTCGATCTCGTTTTTCGTCTCTTGATCCAAGTAACTATCAAAATAACGCTCTCGATACAAATCAATTTTGTTGAACACCAATAAAGTTGGTTTATCTTCCACTCCGAGCTCTTTTAGCGTCATATTTACCGTCCGCACATGGTCTTCAAACTGAGGATGTGCCAAATCGACGACATGTAATAGGAGATCACTTTCACGTACTTCATCCAGCGTCGATTTAAAACTTTCCACCAAGTGGTGCGGTAATTTGCGAATAAATCCAACCGTATCTGACAGCAGAAATGGCATCGTCTCAAAAACTACTTTACGCACCGTTGTGTCTAAGGTTGCAAATAGTTTGTCTTCGGCGAATACTTCGGATTTGGAAAGTAGATTCATGAGCGTCGATTTCCCTACATTGGTATAACCAACGAGCGATACCCGAATCATTTGCCCACGATTTTTACGCTGGGTAATATTTTGTTGATCAATCTTCTCCAGCTTCTTCTTGAGCAGTGAGATCTTGTCACGTACAATCCGGCGATCCGTCTCGATCTCTTTCTCACCTGGTCCACGCATCCCGATACCCCCGCGCTGCCGTTCAAGGTGCGTCCATAGTCCGCGCAGACGCGGTAGCAGATATTGCATCTGGGCCAGTTCGACCTGCGTTTTAGCCTGAGCAGTCTGCGCTCGGCTCGCAAAAATATCGAGAATGAGGGTGGAACGATCAACGATTTTGACTTTCAGCTTTTCTTCGATGATACTCACCTGCTTACCACTGAGATCATCATCAAAGATGACTAGCCCGATTTCTTCGTGCCGTTCGAGGTATTCAAAGATTTCTTCAATTTTCCCGGAGCCGACAAAGGTTCGTCGGTCAGGATGCTGCAGCTTTTGTACAAACCGTTGGACAATCTCCGCCCCTGCAGTTTGTGCCAAAAATTCTAATTCGTCAAGATATTCATTGACCTGCTCTTCGCTCTGATCGTGCGTAATAACACCCACGAGCACGGCATACTCTTTGGCTTTCTTTAGCCCGCGTTTTTCTTTTTCGCCTATATTCCAGTCGGCCATGTATTATAAGGTATAGTTAATTCAAGTTATTTTAAAACTGTTTATGCTTCCGAAGGTTCGCTTGTTAAGTAGCTACCGCTTGGTGATCCATTTCAGCGGATTGAGTCGCTGCTTATCCTGCCAAACTTCAAAATGCAGCTCGGCAACCTGCTCTTTTTTATTCACACTTGCCGTACCAATGCGCTGGTAGGTTTTCACCTGATCGTTCTTATTAACCGTTACATCGGCCAAGTTCGAGTAAACGGTGTAATAATCGCCGTGGCGAATGATTACCATATAATTATAACCCGGTACAAATTGACGTCCAACCACTTCGCCACCGAAGACCGCACGTACTTCGGCATCTGTTCCCGTTTGGATGTCGATACCGTTGTTGGTGATCTGGACTCTTTTCAAAGTCGGATGTGGTTGTTTCCCAAAATAACGGGTGACAATCCCACGCTTCACCGGCCAAGGTAACTTGCCCCGGTTCGCGCGGAAATTCGCACTCAGGGCCTGCGCCTCTGGCGTGGCGGGCGGCGTACGACTAGCGCCAGATTTTGCGCGCTTGCGGTTCCGTAGACTTTCACGACTCCGGGCCCGCTTGCGGCTCGCAGCCATTTCAGTCTGAATCACAGACTCAATCGCTTGATTCAATTTTTCGTGCGCAGCTCGCTGGCTGTCCAGCTCGCGTTGTAAGCGTTTTTCATCGGCCTGCAGGCTTTCCAGCAGACGCGATTTATCTTCCATTTCACTCTTCAACAACGCTTTTTGTCCTTCTTGTTCCGCAAGGAGGTTTTCTTTTTCCAATTTTCGCTCTTCAAGAAGTGCAATTTTCCGGGTCAGGCTTTCCTGAGTTTCCACAATCAAGCGCGCTTGTTTCTTTCGGTATTGATGGTAGCGCTTGAGGTATTGCCAGCGCCGAAAGGCCTCGTTGAAGCTATTCGCCGAAAAGAGCAAATACCAACCACTTTTATTGATTTTTTGCCGATAGGCATGCCGCAGCATTGTCGCGTATTCCTCGCGCAAGCGCTCTAGATCACTTTCCAGAGAATTAATAATGTCGCTAGTGCGCTCTACTTGCTCGCTAGTCAGGGTCAATTCTTCCTGAATTGTACTGATCAGCGTTTCACGATCTTCGACTAGCTTTTTCAGCGCAACGTATCGATTGAGCGTCGCGGTTCTGTTTTTAGTCGCAGTAGAAAGTAGCTGAGTGGTTTGGTTGATTTCGGAGAGGAGAAACTTACGCTTTTTTTCCAGTGATTGGCGACTCTGGGCCGCTCCGTTGAACACGAAGGCCACTAGCAGCAAACCGCTGAGCAGAGGTTTACTCCATTTCAGTATAGTGTCCCGGAATACTAAAGCGAATCGACTTGGGTTCATTAATCTCCAGTTTGGAGAACTTTACTTTGATGTAGAGCTCATCCCGTTTTGGCCCGTTTAAATTTAGAGTACGAAAATACGAAAAATTCGGATATGCATCTCGGTCATCATCATATCCTAACTCGACTTCGAGTGCACTTTCGTCTTCGCGTTGTACTAAACGCACCATTTCCAATAAGTACTTTAATCCACCTACGCGATATTCGGAGTCAAAGCCGCGGTGCGCGCCGGTCAGTTGATATTGTGCATCTTTAATCCCTACATTCAAACCCTCGCCGGCGAAGAAAATCGGATTGCCGAGTACCATTTCCTGTAAAATCTGGAAACTACTCAATTGTCCAACAGGGTCAACGGGAAGGTTGAACTTGCGTTCGAACCAATCCATGCTGCGTTTGGCATATTCTTTATCCAGACGATTGATCACAAAAAAGCTATCCGGGGTAATCAGTACGCGAATAGCCTCTACTGTCGCCTTTCGGGCATTGAACCAGATGAGACTATCTTTTCGCATCCGAATATTCGCGTTGAACTTGATACTTTCATAAGGATCTTTATAGTTGATACGGGCCTTAGCACTGAACCAGTCCGCCTCAATACGATTGGCAGATAGCTTTTTCAGGACAAACTTGGTTGTTCGAGGTTTTAGCTGGATCGGCTCACCTTTAGCTTTTCGAGCCGTTTTACACCCCAATGAGAACAGCAAACAAGTAATCAGGAGTCCGAATATGGAAGGATTAATTTTCAATTCCGTTTATTTTAATACAATCAGTAATTAGTTAGTGGATATAGCCGTTTTTTAATTTCTAAAATCAACCTTATTTAAATCACAACTTGAGTTCTTTCAACTTAAAAGAGAAGTTTGAGATTTGTAACGACTACCAACACCTTAAATCTATACGTCATTATTTGAAAACAGTTGGAAAGAAAGGACTTTTACTGATTAAAACTGCCTTTCTCCGCAAGTTTTACATCAATAGTCATATAACGTAAGAGCTATTATTTTGATTATGGATTCCATTTTTTTCCACAAAAAAGCCACCTTCCTACAATAAGAAAGATGGCTAAATCAATAAAATATTCAACTAATCAAAAAGATGCTCAATTGTTATTTAGCGCTGTCAATCCAGCGCATCGCGACCTCTATCACTTCATCCCCTTTACGCTCTGGATCGGCTAAAACCAAGGTATCCGGCTGAATTGGCCCACCATAACGCTTCCCGTTGCGGTCGACCATTACCGTGGAGGTTAAAAATAGCCGGGCACCGTCGGGCAAATCAAATTCATCATTGCCCGTAGAAAGTCCCCAGGTCGGTTCACCAAACAGGCGCGTGCGGTCATTACCGATGAATGATATCGTGACTGCCTCACCCGAGCTGCCCGTGTTTGGACCAACCAATACGGCGATTGGCAATTGGCGTGGGCGTAGTTTCACCGGATCCGTAGCTTGACAGTCGATGCCTTCCGCGGAAACGGAAGCGCCATCGCGATACATCCAGAAATGGTCTTGGCCATACACATCCTGCAGACTACCTAAGGTATCGGCATCAAACAATGGCCCGATACCCGCCAACATGGGATGCATATTCCCGCCGACATCCTCTCGCAAATCAACGATCCATCCCTTCAAGGGCAGGCGATCAAAGTTTCGGATGGCCGTTTGAATGGTATCCGCGAAAGCGGTCATCAAGGCATCACTCCCACTACGCATACCCGGAATTTTGATATAGGCATATGCATTTTCGAGCAGCCGTGAATTGGGATAGGTGATCATCAAATCCGATTCGTCACCATTTTCAAATAACTCGACCTCTTCTGGCCGCATAAAAAACGAATGATGGTCGCCGAGCTGTGCCAATAGATAATTCAAAGCTAAATAGCACGCCTTGGTATCATTGGCCTGGCCCGCCAATCGTAGCGCTCGATCCTTGATGTTTTCTAGGTCAATGGAATCTTTACGGATCGAATGCTGAGCGATGATTGCACCAACGCTATCAAAATAACTGCGGGCCAAAGTACTCCCTTCTCGCTCCGCAATGGGACTGATACTAACGACAAAATCGTCAAACCAGCTAATACCCTCACCGTAGGCAATCCCTCCAATCTTTAGGACACGGGCCGCTTTCGTTAAATAAGCCTGAATGAGCAAGGTTTGCCAGTCTTGGTTTCCACTGAGCATGCTATTACGCATATTTTCAGTGTACAGGTGCTGGCCCTCGCCGTCTTCAACAGTAATAATTATTCCGAGGCCCTGCCCTTTGAGCTGTTCGGTATGCGCGCGAGCCTGCAGCTCAACGATACTCAATTCAAAAGGTGGGCTTAACTCTATTTTCTGTTCAAAATAAAAGACCGCCTCTCCTTTTGTACTTTCTACGCGTAGGGACTGCCCGTGGGGTGATGCAACTAATTGTGGATCGATGCCCGAACTTTTCCAGGCAATCTGCCAGCCACAAATTGCAGTATCCAAAACACTGCATGCTTGCTCAAAGTCTGCATTTTGCAGACGTAGCGCAGGCGGCTCAGGTTGGACTGTACAATGAGTGAAATACACTATACTTAAAAGTGGAAGAATCCAGTTGCTGTTTGGTCTCATTAGCTCAAGCGCTAGGGTCAGAAGATGGTTGTTTCCTCTTTAGGATGCAAAACGCATCTTCTCCCCCTATCACGGATGCCATTTTTTTAAAATCTTATCTATTCTTGTTCTTCCTGCTTGATCTGCCGGTCGATAATGAATGGCTGGCCCTCAAATTGAATACGTCGAACATCGCTAGCGTCACGGAATAAGGTATCTGATACTACGAGCTTAGCACGACTGGATCGTTCGCTGGTGATATCCGCCACTTTAAGGCTGAAACGTTCTGCATCCAATTTGGTACGTTTACCTAAATCTGCTTTCAAGTAGTGTCCTTTTCCTTGTAGATCCAATGCATTTTCGCCGTTCAACACCACCGAGAGACTATCAATATTGGCAAATACTTTTAGATCGTATCGGCCGCTATTCCGTAGTGACATATTCTTCTCGGTGAATCCTTGTATTTTAACATCGTCGGTATTTCGCATATCAAGTGATTGCAAACTCGGCATGGTCACGGTCACTCGAATGGGTGAAGAAGGATGTCGAATTTCACTGGAAATAGAGAGAATATCGCCTAATTGGGCTACATCTACTTGTTCGATCAAACTCGGCTTACCGGTCATGGAAATATTGTACGCCTCGCCTTGCTCCACATTGACTTTCATTTTACCATCAATCTGTAGTTGGTTGAAATTTTGGAACGTAAATTCATCCTCTCGACGATTCTTGCGGATATAATCTGGATTGACTAATCCCTGATCGCCCATTACCCATACCTGTCCGGCGCTCAACCAAGGTCGCTCCTGACTGCGGTCGAATTCGAACCGATAATTGACATAATGCGCTGTGTTATCCAGTTTAATTGCTTTTCCAACGGGAACTTCGACGATGACCGTGACGTGTTGCCCTCGCCAGGTACTACCTTTGGCGATACTGAACGTCCGAGGTACACGCAGAATATTTTTGGACAGACGAACCGGAAAATCAATAGCGCTGGCCAGATTATTCGATTGCTCACTATCCGCTCCACGTGCGTAGCGCTGATAGCGAACGATAAACTCCTCCGTTTCGCTAGGGATGACGCGGACACGCACATCGCGAGAAATCAACTGATTTTCGCCGGTATAGACATCGCCAAAATCAAAGTTCGAAGTACCTTCGTGGCCTTGTTCAAAATAAAAACTCAAGGTATCACTACTTAAATCGTTGACATCAACGACAGAAGTTAATTCCGTTGAAACATTGAACTGGCGCGCCTGTGTGGAAGCAATAATGAATAGACTAATCACATTGATCACCCAAACGGACCAAATGCCTGCCCGCCAATGTGCATTGAGGCGACGGCCGAAGGCCATCCGAGAAACTAAAAGGATAAGCGAAAAGAGAGGCACCCCGATGATAACAAAGATATTGACCATCCCAAGAAAAGCAACCAAACTCGATGGGGCGATAAAATAGGTTGCATAGGGAATGGCCAATATAAAGCCGATTATGGAGGCAATCCAGCCGACTGCCAATGCCGTAATCAGCGCAAATCCTACTATGAATACTATGGGTTTCCAAATTTGAAAAAGCAGCTGAACAGCTTTCGAGATGAATTTACCTAGCAGTGATATCCCTTTCTTAAGGGCACTTCCGGTGTCATGTTCATCTCTTTTTCCAGGTCTTTTTTTTTTAACCCGGACAATTCATCGCCGAAGCTAGACATGCGCTCCGAAAAGTTGTCCATTTCTTCCTCGATAATCTTACCAATGTTGGAGACATTGATGGTTTCACCACGCATCGACAACCGATCGCTGGCCGATTCTGCTTTAGGGACAATAATCCACAAGATGATATAAACCGGGATTCCAAAACCACCGGAAAGAGTCAGTAAAATCCAGGCTAGACGAATCCAAAGCGGATCTTCGATTCCAAAGTAAGCAGCAATCCCCGAACAAACTCCACCAACGACTTCATCGTCAGGATTACGGAAGAGGCGCTTACCCGTTTTGTAGGAGGCGTCCGATCCACTATGGTGATCGTCTCGGTAAGTTGCTTCATCCTCAATCGATTCCGCACCAAAATCTTCGGGAGTCCCCATAATGGCGATTGCAGCATCGACTTCTTTGGTCGTGACGATGGGCCGCCCTGTGAGTTGTTCTTGGAAAATCTCCGCCAGACGCGCTTCGATATCGGCAGTAATCTCTTCGTAACCTTCAGAGCTACGGAAGTGATTATGGATCGTAGTCAGATAATCACTCAGATGTTGGTACGCGTCTTCGTCGATTGTAAATGGGTAGCCTCCCAGATTAATGTTGAATACTTTATTCATCTTGCTTGATAATTTTTAGTTGATTCTGTAACGGCATGCACCAATTGATTCCAGGTCTTAATCAGACCACTCAGAAAAGCTTGACCTTCCGAGGTAATTTGGTAATACTTACGCGGTGGGCCACTCGTCGATTCTCTCCAATTATAGTTGAGTAATCCAGCGTTTTTCAGTCGCGTAAGTAGCGGATACATGGTGCCTTCCGCCACGATCAGCTCGTCTTTTTTTAATCGCTGGATGATATCTGAGGGATAAGCCTCCTCTTCCGCGATTATCGAAAGGATACACATTTCCAGAACGCCCTTTCTCATCTGTGCTTTTGTATTTTCGAGCTTCATACTGCAAATATATAACAGCCCGAGGTACTATGCAATACATAGTACCTACCAAAGACAAGTACTATATAGTTTCAACAAACCACAAACTACTGATTATCAATTATTTGTAATTAAAACAATTGTCAGCATTTTTTTGAAAAAAAATTTTACGAATGGCTTAAGTGATGCTGGAGAGGGGCATTTAGCCCACCAATAGTGCATTAAATTTTCAGATTTAGAGAGGGAAATTGGCCGTTGAAAGGAGAAAATGTTAATAAAAAAGGGACATTAAATAACGCATGTGATCAAAAAGAAAAGAGGTTGAAAAACAGATTAATGGGATCATAATCTATGAGCTGGATAGTCCAAATAATCGCTAGCTATTAGTTGAATATCGATTATCAACTATTCGCCGCTCATTGACAACGCTCATCAAAATGACAGATGAGATGAACCTGAATCGTACTCAGCAATAACCTACATTTTATACTGTACCTCGTCTCCCAAAATTAATTTCTCTTCCACGGGCGCGACCGGTTGAGGTGGAACGGGAGAGGGCTCTGCCGGTGCAGAACGTTCGGTTTCCGGTTCGGCGGCAGCAGGTGGCGCCTCGGCTAAAGGTTCCATGCCCACCGCTTCGGGTTGTAGATCGACCTTGCGGGTAGCGATGGTTGCCAATACTTGTCTCGGTGGCGCTTTGGGTAGTGCTTTTGCCTGGGGGAAGAGCGAATCACCGCGATCAAAATGATTCAGCAATTCCTCTACGCTGAATACAGGCTTGGGGCCTTGCTTGAAAGCTTCGAGGCGCTCATCGCCCAGTACTTCGGCGCCGATAAACTGACCCAATTGGTAATACGATTCCCATTGCACCATATCAAAAAACTGATCTGAGGTCGGCTCGTGTGGAAATGAAGGGTGATAAATTTTGTATTTGTAGGTGTGATAGGCCAGACTACTGCGATCTCCCAATTGCGGTTTTCCTTCGGGTGCCGTGACCGATGATTTGACATAAACCAAAGTACCCAGTCGAAGTTGCTCGCTCACCCGCTTTTCCATGATTGCAATCACTTGCCGAAATACACTCTCGAACTTTTCGGTATCCGTAATCCGATCTTCCAGCTTGTCTTCCAACATCTTTTTGACATTACGCAAAAGACTCAGCAAAATCCGAAAGACAACTTGCAACTTGTTGTTATCGGTCAAGTTTCCAATCATTGCCAATACCTCGCTGCGGCCTCCTTGTCCTAAACTCATGATCAGATCACCTACGTGATCTCTTAAATTCAGTTGCTCGATGATCTTGGCCAACTCTTCCCGCTCCTTTCGATCCAGCTTGTCCAGCAAGCGACGCACTTTGTTGTAATTCACCAAGACCTCCACTTTTTGATTTTGACTATCCAAAACGGGCTGCCCATTAGCATCAACCGGTTTAATTTCCTCCCAGATATAATATACATCAGCAATCGCATAGCGCTGCTCAGAATAACCGTGAGAAGGCTTAGGTCGGATAACCTCTTCCGGGATATGCTCTTCACGAAAGGCAATATCAAGCCCCAATTCATTACGCGCCCGAATGGTGAGATTCTCCAAATCTGCAAACGAAAACTGTGGATCCGCACCGGCATCGACGGCAATAATCAGGCGGCATTTTCGGCGCAAGAGTTCGTATACCCCCAGATTCTCGATATGCCCGCCATCCGAGATATTTAGCTTTCGATTATTGGTGCCGATCAAGGAGAGTAGTTCATAGAAAAAGTAAAATGGCCACCATACGATGCTTCCCAGGCTCATCTTTATTGGATTCGCGACCCAGAATCCCAGGCGAGCATTAAATAAAGTCATAATAATACTCAACATCTTGCTTGAATACATTCCCATTCCAGGATTAACGGCAGCGGCGGAAATGGTGGTGGCCGCGGGTAGAGTCATTTGCTTATAATCCGGAGCGCGATCGGTGGCGACATAGCCAGTGAGCTTCGCGCCACAGTAGAATGGTGATAGCAAAAAATAGTCGCTGGCTTTAGATCCTTTGAAGCGCTCGTCGTTGGTTGATTGGAGATTTAGGCAAGTATTGATCAGCGGATAAGGGGCGAGATAATCCCGATCTTGTTTGCTGTCCGTTTGAAACATCTTGTGGAGCGGCACATTTTTATGCTTCCCGGTAAAATGCAAAAAAGCATCCGCCAGTTGGTTGCGGTAGAAACGGTGAAAACTCAAGGCATTGGGGTTAGTGAAAAATCCGGCCACGACCAACAACACCGCTACAATAATATACTCAACGTAAGATACGGCGCCGACAATTTCGGAAAATTTAAAACCCGATACCCAAAACACCACCAGCCACAATAGGCCGACCCCAACAATAATAGACTCCAACTGATTGAAACGGCGGGAGACTCCCACATTATATTTTAAAATCAAGTTGGCCACTAAATGCATGACAATTACCCCACTCAGAATATAGGTCGCAAAAGTGAGAATACCGGCACTTTCAAAACTCGTGCGAAAAGTCATCAGGCCACTTTCGAGATTCGATAATTTCCCAATAATCGTATAAACGATATAAATCAAGGCGACGACAATCGCCGGACTAATCCAGCTCATTAGCAAACTAATCAGATAACCAACGGTCAGAATCAAAGTATTCCACCGCTTGAGCCAGCCACTACCAGGTACGAGGTATTCCCCGCGCGAACGCATGTATTTGAGATGTTCATCTTTAAACAGCTCTTCGTACTTCCCCTCGTTCTTTAAAGTTGCCTGGATATAAGCTCCCGTATAGCCCCCCCCGGAGACGGTTGACAAATAGTCGGCTCGCTTGAGCATACCAAACTTATTGAGGGTTTTAAGAATCCCGAGATTAATGGTAGCGGAGCGTATCCCCCCACCGGAGAGTGCAATACCAAATTTGGTGCGTTTCAGACCGGCGATATCTTCCTGTTCACCGAATAAGCGACGGCGACGTTTCAGTAGATGCTCATCTTCAATGGCTATCACTTTACGAAAGTTGATTACTTCCAAGGGGTTTACATCCGGTTTTTTTGAAGCCATCCTGCCTGATCGTTTTATGGGTATATCAATTTTTGATTTTGTTTTTCAAACCCTTAAATATAACAAGAGAAATTAATATCCTATGATCTCGCGATAAATTCTAAATTTGCACTAGTTCATAACCAAAATTCAAAAGATGAAATTAAATCGACTACTCTGGCTAGGCTTGACCTGTCTTTTCACTACAGCTTTACAAGCTCAGGATATTAAATTCCCAAAAATGGATGCCAGTCCAATGGACGCCGCACATTATCCACGGGAAGCCGCCTACAGCAACTATCTCGATGCTGAGGACCAGATGGATCAAAAAATTAAGGTGCTCTACTGCCGCCCCAAAAAGAAGGATCGCGAAATTTTCGGCGCGCTCGTTCCCTACGGCCAAGATTGGCGCCTCGGAGCCAACGAAGCTACCGAAGTCACTTTTTATCAGCATGTCGAAATCGGTGGACAATTCATTCAGCGAGGAACTTACACCATGTTTGCGGAAGTCTTTCCCAACCATTGGATCATGAAAATCTCGACCGAACGACACATCGGTGGGTCCGAAAATCGGGACGCGACTAAGGATGTCGCCTCAGTATCGGTCCCCGTAACTCACGTTGCGGACAGTCGGGAGTCATTCACCATTGGTTTCCAAAAAGTCGACGATAACCACTGCAATATGGTATTCGAATGGGATCGCACCCGTGTGATGCTACCCATTAGCTTCAATCCCGTTTTCATGTCGGACGATGATGTCAGTCCAATGGATTTGGCGCAGTATCCCCACAATTCTCGCATCCGAAATTATCTGAAGCCGGAAGAACTCGAAGCGGCTACGCCTAAAATTCGAGTGACCTATAGTCGTCCACAGCGCAAGGAGCGTGAGATTTTCGGTAAACTCCTCCCCTACGGCGAGCCTTGGCGTTTAGGGGCTAATGAGACCACGGAAATCACCTTTTTCCAAAAAGTCAAAATTGGCGACACTGAAATTAAACCCGGACGCTACGGTATTATGGCCGTTATTCACGCCGATAAATGGGAATTCGTAATCCATCGCAACATTCCTTCCTGGGGTACTTTTGGACATGATGACAGCAAAAATATTGCGTCTTTCACCGCTCCGGTGGAATCGATGACCAATCCTCTGGAAGCACTATCCATTACTTTTGATAAGAAAAGCGAAACCGAAATTCATATGGTGGTCGGTTGGGATAAAACAATGACCCGCTTGCCGATTCAGCTGATAGGTCAATAACCTATTCGTTTTGTAAATTATTTCTCAGGAAGGTCACCGCGACAGTTTTGTATCGCGGTGACCTTTTCTTTTCAAAAAATATTTACCACACTTCTCTTCGTATACTCCCACCAATTTGAGCTATTTTTATTGCTAATTGCGATAGCTTCCTGCCAACAGTTAACCTCAAATTACAATGTAATGGATCACGCGCGCCTTGCCATAATCGGTGGTGGCATTGCTGGTTTGACGCTAGCGAACTTTCTCGAACAAGCACAGCTAGACTACCAACTTTACGAAGCCGCTGTCGACTACACACCAAAGGGATTAGGCATTTGGCTAGGTATCAATGCCATGCAAGTGATGCGACGCTTAGGCTTGGCGGAAGCCATTTACGAGCGGGCCACCCACCTAGAAGCGCTGCGGCTAATGGATCAAAAAGGTGGGCTACTCCGACAACTTGATTTATCCCAGTTTAAGACATTAGAAGAGCAAGTCGTTTGCTTATCCCGTCAAGATTTACAAGCCCTTTTATTGAAGGGCATTCCTACCAAGCGCCTCAAGACAGGCAAAGCGCTCCAAGAGATTGATTTTGCCACGCAAAGTCTTACCCTAACATTCACGGATGGTCATCGATCGACTTGTGATTTACTCATTGGGGCCGATGGCCTCAAGTCCCGGGTACGGCAACTCCTGTTTCCAACTTATCGGTTGCGGCCTAATGCGGCGCGTTGTTTTCGGGGCATTGCCTGCTTGCGCTTGCCAGAATCATTTCGACGAGCGGGCAATGAAGTTTGGGCTGGCGGCGATCTTTTTGGTTTTTGCCATATTCAGCCCGAAGAAGTCTTTTGGTGGTCGATTAAGCAACAGCCGAAGGCTGAGATTCGCACGCTACAGGATATCCAAGATGCCATGGCCCATTTCCCGGAGATCGTTGAGCAGATCATTGCAGCGACTGATGTGCGGAGCAGATTACATGCCGCTGAGCTGCCCCGGCTTCCTTTTCTAAAACGACACGCGGAGAGACGCATTTGCCTGCTCGGCGATGCTGCGAATGCCATGCGCCCCAATTTGGGACAAGGTGGCTCGATGGCCATCGAATCGGCCTATTACCTGGCAAATTGTTTAATGCAAACGCCTGATAGTGAATCGGCCTTTATACAATATGAAAAGCAATATCGTTCGAAACTCCACTGGGTCAAACAGCAATCGGCCTGGGTGGGACGGCTATCAGCATTAAGCCATCCAGTGATCGTGGGCTTGCGGAATTTAGGGCTACGACTGACGCCCGCAAATGTGGCAGCTTGGCAATTGGCTTCGATCTATCGTTTAAAATCCGTTTAAGTCAATTACGCTGTTCTGAAAAGCATTTTTTTAAAAGTAAAATCACTTTAAAACAATAATATCCTCTCGTTATGTGCTATTTCGCTTCGTTCTTCTTTCTACTATTCGTTCTGAGTTGCCATTCGCCATCTACACCTGATCAGCCCAGTTCAGTCGAAACAACACTGAATACTTTCCCCAGCGACCCTATGCAAGCTCAAATCGTTACTACCGATATTGATGCCTTTTGGGAAGCTTATGATCTCCTCATGAAAGATACCAGTCAGAATCCGTTGGGAACTTACATCAGAGAAGGTTCACCCGGTGTGAAAAATTTCATTTCAAACTTGCGCATTGTAAGTCCAACAGCTTTGAAAAAACTGGTCTTAGCCGAAAAGGATTACTACGCCAATATTCGATCATCGACTTACCAAGCCAAACGCTTTGAAAAGCAAATTATGGCTTCCCATCTTGCCTTGAAAGAGCTTTATCCCCCAGCTATTTTTCCACCGGTTTATTTCCTGATTGGGCGGACGACCTCCGGTGGAACAGCCTCTAAAGCCGGACTAAGTATCGGATTAGAAGTATTTTCTGAGACGCCAATTAAAACCAATTACGGTCGCCCCAGCCTTGATCTTGAGTTGCTTCCCTTTCTTGTTGCTCACGAAATCATTCACTTTTTACAAAATGATGTGACTGAAGATGAGACGCTCTTGAAACATTGCATTCGGGAAGGCAGCGCCGACTTCATTTCGGAAATGACTGCCGGTGAAAAAGTACGCTATTGCAATGGTCCGAATGTTTATGCTTACGGTGACCAGCACGAAGCGGCACTTTGGCAAGAATTTAAAACGGCTATGTTCCAAACCGATTATGCCCCTTGGCTGTACAGCCAAACCGAAGATGGACGACCGCAAAATTTAGGCTACTGGATGGGGTATAAAATTGTAGAAGCTTATTATCAGAAGATGTCGGATAAGCGGGCAGCCATTAATGATATCATTAACATTTCAGACTTTAAAACCTTTTTCGAAAAATCGGGCTATGGTCAACTACCTACCAATTAATGTAGGGCCTGGAGACAATAAAATGGCGCCTAGTAAGCATTTTTTTGAATGATCTAAAATTCGCTTGAACCATTAACCCGCAGTTAGTGTCTTTTTTGCATAAAACTCCGGGCCATGAGACCAACTTTACTAGCTACACTCTTATTCGCTTCTGTATATCTGGCGGCGCAACCCTGCGACATTTATCCCACTGCCGTCTCCAATTATATTTGTGACGATAATGGTACACCTTCTGATCCATCAGACGACACCTTTACTTTTGAGATTGTCATGGGTGGTACTCCCGCCGGTACTTCTTTTAATTTTAACAATCCTTATATCTCCGGTTCGGGGACATTTGGCACCCCGGTAGTGATTGGTCCATTCAATCTCAGCGACGCACCAATGGCGCTGGGATTTCAGGATCAATCTAACCTGAACTGCGTTTATAACCTCAGCAATCTGGATCCCGGAGTGGGATGTATAAATGACCTATGCGCCGTCTCTTCAACGGTGGATAATTATGTTTGCAATATAAACGATCCAAATGATCCAACGGACGATACCTTTACAGTAGATTTAATTACTACGGGATTTAATGGTAGTAGTGGTTACAATACCACGGGGGTCGTTAACATCAATGGTACTTTTGGCGTAACAGAAACGCTTGGCCCTTTCACCGTCTATCTGGCCGGCACCGGAGCACAGGTAACCGACGAGAATAACAGTGGCTGCTTTGATTTTATCACTATTTTTTCTCCTGGGTTTTGCACTGAAACCGTTTGTGAAATTAGTGATGTACAGACCTCGAACATCACCTGTGTCGATCCAGGCACCCCTGCTGATCCAACGGATGATTTTGTCTCGGTCACTCTATTCCCTGTCGGTACCAATACAGGGGCTTCATACTCCGTCTCCAGCAATGTAGGCACCCTTGGAAGCACCACGGGCGCTTATGGCGTCAATACTGTTTTTTCCATCACCGACTTCCTCCCAGCTACCACGATCACGCTAACGGTAACGGATGCAGATGATCCGAATTGTAGTTTTGATGTGACCATTGATGTGCCACCAGGATGTGGTACCCAAAGCTGCGAACTACTCGATCCGGGGTTTGTTTCTGCCACTTGCATTGATCAAATACCATTTGTTCTTGATGATGACTTTATTGAGCTGGTCATTAATCCCATCGGAACGGGGTTAGGAACGCAATATACGGTTACATCCAGTGTTGCTACAATAGTACCAGGCACGGGCACCTATGGTAGTCCTTCGACCCAATCTATTTCGTCCATTGGTGTCAGTACAGGAGATAACTTTGAGATTGTCATTACTGATGTAGATGATCCTTCTTGTTCCATCATTTTGGAAATACAAAATACAACCCCTTGTGGCGTTATTGATTGTAATATCACTAGCGTTATACCTACTCTAGCAGATTGTTTCTCAAACGGTACCGATACGCCAGACGATGATACTTACTCATTTTTTGCAAATGTTACCGGGACGGACCTTGGTTCAGGCTGGACGGCAGATGATCCACTCAACACCTCTGGCTTTTATGGTTCCTTTCAGCCCTTTGGGCCCTATCTCATTGCCGATGGCCCTTTGACGATTACCCTTACCGATAATAATAATCCAAACTGTACCTTTGAATTTACGTTCACACCGCCGCCGCCCTGTTCCGAACCTTGTGTTATAGATGCTACCACCTCCAATATCGTTTGTAATGATAATGGCACGCCAGGTGATCCATTTGATGATACCTTTACCTTTAATGTCATCGTTTCTGGCACTGCAACTGGTGCCAATTGGATCGCCAATGACCCTAATAATTCCGTTGGCAACTACGATCAAGTTACGACCTTGGGGCCATTTCTCATCACTAACGGCAATCTCAACGTCACTTTTACCGATGTCGATGACCCAACCTGCAGCTTTAATGTCACGGTTATTGCCCCACCTGAATGTAGTGAGCAACCTTGTGAGTTACTCGATGCGGGGTTTATCTCTGCCACTTGCAACGATTTTGGGACACCAACTATAGGTGACGACGATTTCATTGAATTAGTGATTGATCCAACGGGCTTGGGACTTGGGTCTCAATATATCGTCACTTCCGCATTGTCGATGGTTTCTCCCGGCTTTGGTTTTTATGGGGGCCCATCTACACAAACCTTAATGGCCATCGGGGTCAATCCAGGAGAAACGTTCCAGGTTTTTATTACAGATGCTAATGATCCTTCCTGCTCAATTACTTTGGACATAGAAAATATCACGCCCTGCCTTAGTAATATTTGTAACATCACTGATGTAGCTATTTCAGATTTAACTTGCTTTACCAATGGGACCAGCACTCCGGATGATGATGTTTACACTTTTCTAGCTAATGTCACCGGTGAAAATCTAGGTTCTGGCTGGACCTCCAATGATCCGTTTAATAATTTTGGAAATTATAACACCCTAGATCTTTTTGGTCCCTTCCTCATCTCTGATGGTCCACTGACGATCACCTTTACAGATAATAATGATCCAACTTGCACCTTCGATATCACGATTACGCCTCCTCCCCCTTGTTCGACACCTAGTTGTGAAATCAATGCGACAAGTTCGAATATCGTTTGTAATGACAATGGTACGCCCAACGATCCCAATGATGATACGTTCACTTTTGATGTCTTAGTGACGGGTACTGATACTGGAAGCGGATGGCTTGCGGGGGCCGTCAACGGCAACTACGGGGTGGTTGCTACACTTGGCCCTTTTCCAATTAGTGCTGGTGGTATTTCGATCACTTTTAATGATATTGATGATCCATCTTGTACCACATCGATTGTAGTTACTGCACCACCTCCCTGCTCTGTGCCCATTTGTGATATCGATGCCACTGTTTCAAATATCCAGTGTGATGATAATGGGACGCCTAATGATTTATTCGATGATACCTTTACTTTCGATGTCGTCGTCTCCGGTACTGCAACTGGTGCCAATTGGATCGCCAACGATCCCAACAACGCATTCGGTAACTACGAGCAGATTACGACGCTTGGACCATTCTTAATTTTAGATGGCAATCTAACGATCACCTTTACTGACGTCGATGATCCGAACTGTACCGCAACCGTCAACGTCACCGCTCCAGCGCCGTGCTCCGTGCCCGTTTGTGATATCGATGCTACCGTTTCCAATATCCAGTGTGACGATAATGGGACG
>JANQQI010000033.1 GCA_028285085.1 Saprospiraceae bacterium
ATCGCCGATTAATAACTTGGGAGTAGGTCGCCTGAAAATTATAAGACTGTCGATTTTTTGTAGGTAAAGTACCATCAACTTTGCCCCGTAATTCAATCGGATAGAAGGTACTCCAGCGATCCATGAAGGCTTGGGCGTTGAGGCTAAGCTCCGAATTGCCCTCGTTCCATTCCTTAGCAAAAGATAGTCGGCCTGAGACGGAGTTGTAATCGTATTCGGTGGAAAAGCCAATGCCGATACCGTAAGTTTCCCCTCGGCGCAGATTTTTACGGGTATAAAAAGCATTACCATAGGTACGTACATCCCGGACGGAGGCTGAAGACACATTATTGTCGATATTATCAGTGGAAGCTGAGGTATAATAATCGGCCCCCAGGGTAATCGCCACCGCATTGATGGAATCAAGAGGAACATTGATGATAAAAAGGCTGGAATAATCTTGTAATTCCTCGGTACCTACACCACCGGTAACGGCAGCATTATCACCATCTTGTTGGTAATAGCCGAATAAAAAATTCGCGTCGATTTCATCGGAATTACTTTTCATCTGGTAGCCATCCTGAGCATAACCGTAGCTCAGTGAAAGACCCAGAACGAGCATTAGAATCGTTCTCATGTCAGGTAGTTAAGTGGTTTCAGATTTTACTAAAAGAGATAAGCCGCGCTTGGAAAATATCGATTGGATTGCTATTGATAAATACCTCGCTTTTTCCTTATCTCAGGTATAAATTGAGTTTAATTACAACCGCAGCCTCCGCCGACTTTTCCGCCGTTAGCGCCGGCAGCCCCCTCGCGGTAGGATTCAAAATTGGTTTCAAAAATTTCACCTTTCTTAGCCGCTAAATCCATCTTGGAATCGTTGAGATACATTTTTTGGTAAGCCTTTACGGAAACGCAGGAGGTCCATTGCAAAACGACGCAAAGGAGTCCGATGGCGATGAGTATTCTTTTCATATTGGTAGTCATTTCAAGTTGCGGATCATTTCTTAAGAATGATGACACTCCTCCGGTGATCATCCACGACTTAGATTAGTAGTAATTTAATTGTAAGTGTTTCGAACTAAGGAGTTCATCATCATCGGTGACGATAAGACATTCGACGCCATTAAGTTGATTGATTAGGTTCAGGCCCGCGTCGTAGCCCAGTACAAAAACAGAAGTCGCCAGAGCATCGGCTAATTCTGCATCCGGGCAAACAAGCGTAACGCTCTTAATACCCGTAGTCGGATAGCCCGTACGGGGATCGATGATGTGGGCATAACGCTTACCTTCGAATTGAACGAAACGTTCATAATCACCGGAAGTCACAACCGACATGTCCGCGATTTGCAGCCAGCCGAGCACTTTATGCTTATCCTTGGGGTCGGCTACTTTGACGGTCCAACCCTCCGGTTGGTGACTTTCGCCCCAACAAATCAAATCCCCGCTAGCATTGACTAGCCCACCGTGTACCCCCGGAATATTTTGCATCAGCTGTTTGGCGCGGTTGGCAGCGTAGCCTTTGCCGATCGCCCCAAAGCCAATTTTCATTCCCTTTTCTTGCAAGAAGACGGTAAGATTTTGACGATCTAAAAGCACCTTTTCCCAATTGATGAATTGTCGCGCCTTTTGAATTTGTTCGGGAGTGGGCATCGTTTCCATTGAACCATCAAAGCGCCAGATGCGATCCATTGAGGCAAAAGAAATGTCAAATGCACCTTGGGTCAGCTTGGAGATTTTCTTGGCGCGAAAGATCAAATCGTATAGTTCTTGATCCACGCTCACGGGAGCAATCCCTGCCTGACGATTGATAGCGCTGGTTTGTGATTGGCGATCCCAGGAAGAAATCAGCCGCTCAATGCGCTCAATTTCAGCAATACCGGTATTGATGGCTTGCCAGGCGATGGTATCATTATCTGCGATGGCGGTTACCTCAAAGCGGCAGCCCATCAATTTGATGACCTTTTTTTGCGCTGATCTGGACTGAGCATTAAGGGACAAGCCGCTCCACAGACAGGCGAGTGTCAACAGCAATATTCTCATTGGATACTTTGTTTGACGGTGGTAATAAAATGTTCGGGTTGCTGGTTTTTGAACTCTAGCAATTTGAGCTTTACGCCTTCGGGAGTGATTAAGACAATTTTAGGAAAGATACCCTGTGGGTTGAATTTTTCGGCCAGCGCTTCATTGTGCTCCGTTTGTGCTCTGGATAGGCGATTTTTTTTGCGCGCTGGAAAGTCGAGGTAAAGGATAGCGAGTTGCGCCTTCGAGTAGCTCACGAAGTCAGTTGACTCTAGAATATCCTTTTTGAATGTCATACAAGGTTTACACCAGTCGGAGCCGGCGAAAACCATTAAGATTTGACCTTGGTGTTGCCGAGCGTAGGCTTGCGCCTCCGCCAGATCGGTAAACCAGTTGTCGGGTTGATCCTGTGCTGATACAACACTACTACCCAAAAGTAATACAAGCAATAATCTAATCATGTTTATCTGTGTTGGGGCGAATCTCATGCTCGGAGTAAAACCGAAACATAAAAATTGCGACCAGGTTAAAGACCCTTAATTGTGGTTGAGTAAAATGTGACTATACGCTGCTTATATTTTGAGTAATATGATCTTCTTTTTAGCCCATACGAGAAATAAAAATGGATGGGTTGCCTGTTGCCATAAATAGGGTGAATTAATTTATAGAATCTATATGAAGTGGACTTACGAGCGGGGGGGAATATTTTATTTGATCATTCAAGTTAAGATCAATTTAAAAAAGAGGTCACTCGTCTAATTCAATCGCAACTTGGGTTTGATATAAGAAAGCCATTGCTTTATCTATTAAATTATTGCCCCATTATAATCCCCTTATCTTTCTGTAAAATCCTGATCAGTGATTTGTAAATACCAAAAATCTGCAGCCTCGTCGCTTGCTCTGATTGATACTCGGTTTGAGCTGAGGGCAGAATCAACCTCTGACCATCACGTTATTGTTCCCGATGGAACACCCGGTCTGCTTTATGTGAGCCAAGGCGGTTTTCATCGTAAGGACACGCAGGGCATCGATTATTTTTCATCGGGACAACTATACCTATTTGGTCAGAAAACCAGCTCTGTGGAATACAGTTCTGATGATCCCAATTTTGTAGCCTATGGAATCAAGATGCT
This sequence comes from Saprospiraceae bacterium, assembly GCA_028285085.1. GTDB lineage: Bacteria > Bacteroidota > Bacteroidia > Chitinophagales > Saprospiraceae > JAHDHW01. The sequence continues at coordinate 3,135 of JANQQI010000033.1, forward strand.
GCCGCCGGCCATTTACTCGCTATTTGGTATGGCCGCAGAAGAGATAACGAATCAAGTGGTGAAAGTCGATCGTTCATTAATGAACAAGGATCAAATCATCGAATTTTTACAATCCGCAAATCCTGAAACAATACGCCCCTTCGATCTCGTTTTTTTACAAGAGGAAATCCGTATCCCCGCATTGCTCAAAGCAATTTTGGGTGACATCCATCAAAGCTTTGGCATGATCTCCATCCAATATTTGTTGACGAAGTACAATGTTGGATATAAACGGCTACAAAGACTATTTAAACTGCACGTTGGACTTACCCCTAAATTATACGCCCGCATTATTCGATTCAATTACTGCGTTCGCGTAGGTACCCATCAGCCGGAGAAATTAACTGATGTAGCTTATCAAGGTGGCTTTTTTGATCAAAATCATTTCATCAAAGAGATCAAACATTTTACCGGACAAGTTCCATCACAATTGTTTCATAACAATGGGATGTCGCTAGAGCAGGAGCATCTTAGATACTTACATTCTAGAGGGTATTAATTTGAGAAATGTGATAAAGAATAGAAAGAGAGAAAACAAAGAAAGGAGACTCTATGTGAATATTGATGATATAGGATGCGCCCTCAGTAGAGGGCGGGTTCCCACCCTGGCCGCCACCGCCCCGACCCATTTCTGAGCCGGTCATTTTACCCACTAGTCTCCAGCCTTTGCCGGAGTCATTTTTGCAAAGTGATCTTTTCAGATAATCGTGTATTTGGCCAATACATTGATTAGGTGAAGAGCAAATATTTTTATTGAAATAGATTTACTCATCTTCCTACTATCTATAGATTCCGGAAAAGAGCAAATTCCATAAATCAAGGCAAAAAATGTAAGGTCGTGTCGGATTTCTGTCATCAAGTTGATGTCTTTTGACTCTTTTGAGGTATTCAAACTATAATTATCCCTACCCAACTGTCCATTTTTTACTATCACATTTCTAACTGGTTAACGTAATTGGTGCTTTCATAGACATCGAATAGACATGATATCATCAACTAATCATCGGGCAATCATCAGTGTTATACTGCTAGCACTTAGTGGTTCCCTTTGCGCAGCACCAAATCCAATTGACGACGAAGCGATTTGTCGGCATATTGAAATACTGGCCTCAGACGAATTCAAGGGCCGAAAATCCGGCACGCCCGCTGAGCAAAAAACCATCAACTACATCGCTGAGCAATTTGCGGAGATTGGCTTGGAACCGGCGGCCAATGGTTCCTATTTCCAACCCGTTGAATTAGCCAAATATACCGTGGTGCCGCCGGCCAAAATTAAGCTCGATAGCCCAAATGGAGCGCAGTCCTGGCTGCATAAACGCGACTTCCTGATGGCTTCAACCTACAGCGCAGAGACGATCAATATTGTATCCACCGAATTAGTGTTCGCTGGTTTTGGTATCCATGCTCCTGAAATTGGTTGGGACGATTACAAAAATATCGATGTGACCGGCAAGATCGTGGTCGTGCTGTCGGATGTCCCCGGAGAGTATACACAAGATTCAACCTTGTGGCAGGGCGATCCGGCAGCCAATATGTACAGCAAGACTTTCTATAAAAAGGAAGAAGCCGTGCGGCGTGGTGCAGTAGGGCTGATTTCTATTTATAAGCCACCGAGCCACGGCATGTATACTTGGGAAAGTATCGCAAATTATGTGGGAGTGAATGATTTGAAAATTAAGCGATCGCTTTTCAAGGAACAGTTAAAATTTTCGGCGGTGATCACAAGGGAAGCAATGACACAACTCTTTGCTTGGGCCGGTCAATCTGGCTTTGATTTTCAGCGAGCGGCCTTGCAGGCCGATTTTGAGCCGATATCACTAGGCGTGAAAGCTCAGTTTAGATTTTCAAATACCTGGGAAGACCTCACCACGCATAATGTCGTTGGGCTTCTACCGGGGACAGATTTAGCTGACGAGGTGATGGTGTATTCCGCTCATTGGGATCACGTAGGCGTGCAGGCCAGCATGACGGGGGATAGTATTTACAATGGTGCGGTCGATAATGCTTCTGGTACGGCGGCATTGATTGAGCTCGCCCGTGCGTACAAAAATGGTGGAGCAACGCGACGATCCATTTTGTTTGTTGCAACGGGAGCCGAAGAAATGGGCTTACTCGGCGCGGTGTGGTATGCGAAGCATCCTTTGTTCCCACTTGGAAAAACGGCGGTCAATTTCAATATGGACGCCCATTATCCTTACGGCAAGTCTTCGCACATCACGGCCGTGGTGTATGGCCGTTCGGAATTGGATAAATATCTCGAAGCCGCTGCGGCTCAGCAGCAGCGCACTCTGATATCGAATGATGCGCAAAATATTGCGGCGGATATTTTTTTTCGCTCCGATCATTTTCCATTTGTAGAAGCGGGTATTCCCGCTGAATTTGCGGTGGGATTTGGCGAAGCGGTCGGACATGACAATGCGATTTTCCAGCAACGAATGGCCGCTTATCCACAAAGATACCACCAGCCTACGGACGAATATGAAGCCGATTTCGATTGCTCGGGAATTACTCAGGATGCTGAATTGATCTATTTGGCTGGAAAAATGATCGATCGAGAAGGGGATTTTCCGATGTGGTATCCCGGTCAGGCATTTGATAAATTTCGGCGAGCGACTCGCTTCGAAAGTGCTTATTTCAAAGATGTGACGGCCACCCACACACCACTGTTGACGACTCAAAGCCGTACCATGGATGCTCGGCCTGCTGATTTGGACGGGGATAACGATCTGGATTTGGTGATCACCGGCGAATTTGCCTACAACATTATTTTGATCAACGATGGCCAAGGCAAGTTTTCGGATGAAACCCTGGCGCGTCTGCCGCTCAAACGGCGAGACAGTGAGGATATCACGATTGCGGATTTCGATCGGGACGGTGATCTGGATATTATTATCGTCAGCGAGGATGATCAGCGTAATGAATATTACCTGAATGATGGTCGTGGTTATTTCACGGACCATAGCTACCGCTTGCCGGTGACCGGTACTTCGAATGCAGTCATTACGATGGAGGTCAACGGTGATACCTTCCCCGATGTATTGATCGGAAATGCTGGCTCGAATATCTGCCTGCTCAACGATGGAGCCGGTGGATGGATCGTCTCGGATGATCGCTTACCTAAAAATAATAAAACCACTCAGGATCTAGAGGTGGGGGATATTGACGGAGACGGTGATTTAGATATTATTTGTGGAAATGAAGATGATAATGAGATTTGGATTAATGATGGGCAAGGCTATTTTACGAATGAAACTTCGACGCGTTTACCGCTAACTGCCGGTGCGTGGGAAACCCGTGAAGCGGATCTGGGGGATGTGGATGGTGATGGCGACCTGGATTTGTATCTCGCAAATGTGAATTTTCGCCAGACCAAAGACCATCAAAATCGTCTTTTTATCAACGATGGCCGCGGATATTTTACGGATGAAACTCCAATGCGTCTACCCGCAGAGAAAATGCACAGTGTTGATGGTGATTTTGTAGATTATGATGGTGATGGTGATCTGGATATTATTACGGGAAATGGATTTGGAAATAGTTTTGAATTTTATGAAAATAATGAAAAAGGATATTTTAAAAATCAAACACAAAACGTATTACCTGCTTCGGTGAAAGGTGATGGTATTGATGTCGAAGCTGCCGATTATAATGGAGATGGGAGAATCGATTTGTATTTTTGTAATTTTCGAGGCAGTGATTTTTTGCTTTTAGGAAAATAATTTCTTTTGAAATAAATAATTTTTTGTGTAAAAACACTCCATTTAAATAGGTTGATAACTAAGTGCTAATTACGAACTTCATTCTTTGAATTAATTCTATTTTATGATTTTTAAAAATATTCTCTTTTTTATCATCTCATTTTCTTTTTTTACTTGCTTACCACCTTCCACTTTTGTGAAAAATATCCTTGGAAAACATGCAGAGGCGATGGGCGGTAAAGAACAATGGGCGAATTTGACTGCTTATCAGCGTACCACAACTCGCCCCAACGGCTCAACCGTTATTGTCACTTGCCTGATGCCGGATAAAATCACCCTGGAATTTCAAAAAGATACTTTTAATTTAACCAAAGGTTACGATGGTGCTCACGGCTATATCGTCCGAAATGGCACCTATGAAGCTATGCGTCCCGGAGAGGCCATTGAGATGGCGGAAGAACCAGCCTATTATTCAGAATTAATGTTTGCTTTGGATGAAGGGCATGAGGTGGAATACTTGGGCGAGGAGCAAGTGGAAGGAATTGATTGCTACAAACTCGCTGTTCGAAAATCCGAACAGGATGAGCAGATTTACTGGCTCAATAGCACCAATTATTTGATTGAACAAACGGGAGAATATTCCGAAGACAAGGCCCACGAAGGCATTTATTATAAGACGCGTTGGACGGATTATCGGGCCGTCGATGGCTATATGTTTCCATTTGAAGAAGCACTGATCCCTAGTAATCGGGCCCCGATTGTCTCTAAGGTTAAGGCTATGACCGTCAACGAGTCGATGACCCTTGCCGACTTTTCATTTCAGCCAAAAAATACCGCCAATTTAATTCGCTACTGGCAGGATCGCTACCAGGAGCAGCAGTTACAGGCCTTTACTTTTGTGCAAGAAACCATTCGCTTTCGCGAAGAGACATCCGATACTTCGACCTGGTACGAAGCGATTCAATATCCCGATCATTTTCGCATGGACTTTGGTGATAAAGAAAATCTTAATCGTAATTTGTATCGCAACGATAGTATCTACGTGATGCGCAAAGGCGAAGAAGTACATCGCGGCTCCGAGATTCAGGAATTTATGATCATGGAAGGCAGTCTCTATACTTCACCAGTGGATACAACCTTGGCGAAGCTACGTGCTGTCGGCACTAATCCCGATTTATTTTATCAAACAGAATATAAAGGCCGCTCTGTTTTTGTTATCGGTGCTGAAGCGGAAGATTATCAGTCATCACAAGTGTGGCTGGATACCGAAAGGCGTTATACTGTGCGTCGTTTTAGTCAACTATCGGATGGTCGTTTAATGGAAGTGACTTACGATGATTTTAAATTAATTGATGGGCATCATATCGAATCCTGGCTGGAGTTTTATTTAGATGGAAAATTATTTCAAACCGAACGCTACCAAAATATTCAGGTTAATCCTCAACTCGACTCGGCAATATTTGATCCATCACTTTGGAAAGATCATTATTGGTATTAATCCTGGACTTTTGTAATTAGATAATTTAAAAAATAGATCGCTCTTGAAAAATCAACTCACTATTGCTCTAATTTTGTTTTGCATTTTTATTCAAAATAGTAATGCTCAAAATTCACTTTCAGCCTTAAAAACAGATTTACAAAAAACGCTAGATAATATTGTTGCGGAAAATAATCTACCGGGCATGACTTTAGCCGTAGAGTTTGACGCTGAAAACAAAATTCATCTCGCCAGTGGTTTTGCGGATCGCGAGCAAAGTCGACGCATGCAAGTAGGGGATCGCATGCTCGCGGGAAGTGTCGGCAAAATGTTTGTAAGTGCTCTTGCATTGCAGCAAATCTCGAAAGGTAGAATTCAGCTAGAGGATAAAATCGAAAAATACTTTGGTCAGCTAGATTGGTTTTCGCGCCTGCCGAATGCCAAGACAATTCGCGTACAAGATTTACTGCAACATACCAGTGGCTTGCCCCGCTATATTTTTCAACCTGAGTTCCTAGCCAGTCTCAAAGCTAATCCATTACAAGAGCGCAGCCCGGAACAATGCATCGCTTACGTTTTGGACAAAGCCGCCGCGCATCCTGCAGGCAAGGGCTGGGGCTATTCGGATACCAACTACCTGTTGCTTGGTCTCATTATCGAGAAAGTTACTGGCCAAAAATATTATGAATTGCTTCGCCGTGATCTTCTCGGTCCTCTAGGGCTACAGCAGACGACGCCTTCAACCCAGCGCCAACTCCCCGGCCTCGTGCAAGGCTATATTGGCAGCCAGAATATCTTCGGCCTCCCCAAACAGGTCTTGCAGGACGATCAACTCGCGGTAAATCCCGCTTTCGAGTGGACTGGTGGCGGTGTTGTTACCACGGTAGGCGATCTGGCTAGTTGGACACGGCGCTTACATCAGGGCGAGGTGCTGGATAGTCTGGCTTACGCACAACTTAGGCGTGCCGTTAGTATGTCCACAGGCGCGCCTTCTGACCAGGGCTACGGCTTGGGGAGTTTCGTGTGGAGCAAGCGTGAGGATACCCGCTACGGGCACGATGGCTTTTTTCCGGGCTACCTGACCAAGGTGGAATATTCGCGCCGCAACCAATACGTCATTGCCATTCAGGTCAATTCAGATGAAGGCTATCAGCGCCTGCCGCATTACATCCATGATTTGGACG
>JANQQI010000038.1 GCA_028285085.1 Saprospiraceae bacterium
TTTGTCGTAATCTTCGGGGGTTGGCACATTACCGTTCAGCTCATTGGGCACATCAACACCAAGAGGTTGCCCCAGTCCAAAACGATAGAGATAATTATCAAATAGTTCTAGTCCGGCGTGCGGATTACTAAAGCCATTCTTATCGACAATGTCCCGTAGGACGGTAAAGAAGTAAGTATTACAAGAGTGTTCGATAGCCGTTGACACATTGTACGGATGGATATGACCGTGGCATCCCCAGCGTTGGCCTTTATAATAATAGCCCGCGTTGCAAGTGATGCCGCGATTGGGATTCAGTATACCTTCTTGCATGGCCACGAGAGCTACCACCGATTTAAAGATGGAGCCCGGCGGATATTTAGCCATCACCGAGCGATCGAAAAAGGGTTTCAGGGTATCTTGTAATAAGGTGCTAAATGCTTGTCCTCGGCTACGGTTAATGGTCAGCAAATTGGGGTCGTAAGTCGGGGTGCTGACCATGGCTAGAATTTCACCGGAATTTGGCTCAATAGCGACCACACTACCGATTTTATTTTGTAGCAATTCTTCGCCGTAACTTTGCAAATCAATATCGAGGCTCGTAATGAGGTCGTAACCAGAAATGGCTACGGTATCCTTTTTACCATTTTTAAAAGAGCCCACTTCCCGTCCAAAGTTATCTTTCAATACGTAGCGCGCCCCTTTGCGCCCCCGCAACTGATCCTCGTATGCCAGCTCAAGACCGCTTGCTCCGATATAATCCCCTTTGCTGTAGCCATTGAGTTTTTCCAATTGTACTTGGTTCACCTCATTGAGATAGCCCAATACGTGTGGCGCATTTTTATACGGATAGCCCCGAACATTACGCAGCTGTACCGAAAAACCCGGAAACTCATGCAAATGCTCCTGCAACCGAGTGTATCTCCGTGCAGAAATCTTGGACATAAATGTAAAAGGTAGGTGCGTTGAATAACGTCGGTCTTTCCAGTCTTTATCTAGTCGCTCCAGAAATTCTTCGCGCGTGATATCCAACAGATCGCACAACTTCGTCGTATCCATCTCAGGGTTAACATCTTTGTAAATCACCCGGAGATCGTACATGGCATTATTATTCACCAATAGCCTTCCATTCCGATCGTAAATCAACCCACGAGAAGGATACATGACGTATTTCACCATCGCAGTAGCCTGTGCTCGTTTCTGATAAGAGGTATCCAGCAATTGGATTTGCATGGCCTTGAATAGCAGAATGGCCGCCGCAATCAGGAAAAATACCTGAATATTAAACTGTCGATTTCGATAGATATCTTTCATGTCCGCAGTTGATGCGTTTGACAGATTTGAAATGCTTTATGAATCCTTATTCTAAAAATAGTCTTTTAAAATAATTCAAGTTTCGATCAAAATAAGAATTGTCGAATAGAAGATAAAACGTTAGATACACCTTTTTGATGCAACAATCCTGTCATTCTTTAGGATCGAAAACAAATTGATAAATAACAACTAAAATAATTGATACCAAAAAACTAAAAATCGTGCGTAAGAAAATATCTCCTATGTAGTAAAAAGTAAAAGCGTCTACTGAAAAATAAAAAAACAAATGCAAGAATAATAAGGTCGCTGCGTAGATCAAAAACCAATTAATACCGAAGCGATGTTTTGTTGGACTATAGTTAATGTTGTAACCACCCTTAGGTTCGTAGATCGCTAAAATGTAGGGTCGAATAAAAGCCGTAAAGACAGATGCGCTGGCGTGAACACCGTAGGTATCGTAAAAAACATCAACAAAGAATCCCAATACAAAGCCCAGTAATACCAGCAAAGAGTGTGGGGTCCGCAAGGGGAGTAAAATCAGGAAAAGCGGATAAATAATGATACTGATATAATTGAAATCCGCACCGCCCAAATTAATACTCCTCAGTACCAGTACTTGCAAGATCACAAGCCCTAAAAAACGAAATATATTTGCTACTATGACATTACTCATCCGACTCGGCGCTTTCCAACTGATTTAATTCTTCCTGGTGCATATTCTCGACCACGTAAACATATTTTACACTGCTAAAATTCATCGATAGCCCCACATTGATTTCATAAAAATTACTACCCGGTTGACGCCAAAAGGTATCGATCGTCCCCAGCATAATACCCGGCGGAAAGATCGTGGAATAACCACTGGTTTGCACTGTATCTCCGATCTCTAGCTGCGCGTGCTTCGGCACATCAATCATGCTGACGGTCCTGGAGTCATTCCCTCGCCATACAATTGATCCGAAATAGCCATTGCGCTGAATTGCCGCACTGATTTTTGTTTGGCGATGCAGCAGCGGAATCAAGCGGGAATAATTCCCGGTGCAGCGTTTAATAATTCCAACGACGCCTTTTTGATCGGCGCCAATAACGCCCATGCTGGGCTTAATCCCGTGGTTACGACCACGGTCAATGGTGATGCTATTATTGCTGCGATTAATTGAATTACTAATGATCTTGGCGCTTTGGAAGACAAAAAGCTGCCCCTTTTCTGGCTCCCGAATAGAATCCCGGAAGATAGCTTTGATAAAGCGTGCGTTATCCGCTTCTGCCAGCAAGCGTGCATTTTCGCGAGCCAAGCTATCGGCTACAGTAGACAACTGAATGTACTGGGCTACGTTATCGTAACGATCCGTGAGGGCATCCGAAACCGATGCGACCGAGTTGAAATAAATTTCCCGCTGGGCCTGATTATTATTCACCACCAGATACATACATAGTATCTCTAGGAAGATGAAGGTCACGAAACCTCCGTGGCGAACAAATAAGAAAATCAGATTGCGCATGGCCGGGGATATTCGAGCTGGAAAGCCCGTGAATGATCAAAATCGGGCCGTCACTCGCTCCAACCCTAAGGGTTATACACTTTTGCGGTCGATTAAAAACGAGAACTTATCGGTGTTTTTGAGGGCGATCCCGGTACCGCGTACTACAGCGCGGAGTGGATCTTCAGCAATATGTACCGGCAATTTCGTTTTTGAAGCAACGCGTTTGTCGAGGCCACGAAGCAAGGCACCACCACCGGTCAAATACAAGCCGGTTTTGTAAATATCGGAAGCTAGCTCGGGCGGCGTTGTTTCCAATGCCTTGAGAATAGCATCCTCAACTTTCGAAATGGATTTATCGAGCGCGTGCGCGATTTCTTGATAAGAGATAGTAATCTGCTTAGGGATACCCGTCATCAAATCCCGGCCATTAACAGCATAATCTTCGGGTGGATTTTCGAGTTCGTGTAGCGCCGATCCAACATGAATTTTAATTTGCTCGGCGGTGCGCTCTCCAATCAGGATATTGTGCTGCCGTTTCATGTAGTTCATAATGTCTACAGTAAACTCATCACCGGCCGTACGAATCGATTGGTCACACACGATCCCGGACAACGCTATAACCGCAATCTCAGTCGTTCCTCCTCCAATATCGATAATCATGTTGCCGATTGGCTCTTCTACATCTAATCCGATTCCCAAGGCTGCAGCCATTGGCTCGTGGATGAGGTATGTTTCTTTTGAATCTACATTATCTGCGGAATCGAAAACGGCGCGTTTTTCCACCTCCGTGATTCCCGAAGGAATACAAATCACCATTTTCATATGGGTGAAAAATTTACGGCGCGTTCCAGTCATATTGATCAAACCTTCGATCATACTTTCCGCAGCTGTAAAATCTGCAATCACCCCATCTTTTAATGGGCGAACCGTTTTTATATTTTCGTGTGTTTTTTCGTGCATCTGCATCGCCTTCTTGCCAACCGCAATCGTCTGCTGTGTACGTCGATCGATCGCCACAATAGAAGGCTCATCCACAACCACTTTCCCGTCTTGTATGATCAGGGTATTTGCGGTCCCTAGATCGATAGCCAATTCTTGAGTGAAGAAATTGAAAAGTTTCATTAACCTTTGAATAGTGTTTATTTTTTCCCCTCGGAAAATGCGTTACCAATTGATAGTCTCTGAATCTGCTTTCTCTGTGTATTACCCTTTGTAATTTTGGTAGAAATACAAAAGAAAAGAATTTTTGTGTAATATCTAAACAAAGTTACGAATACTTATAATGCTTCTGTAATGGTTTGAAAGAAAGTTAACTACAGTTGCAAATTCGTTTCTTATGATTTTTTATTTTTTCACAAAATTCTACTTTTTATCCTACAATAATTTCCCACATATTCTCCGGATTCAAATAGCGTTTTGCTAGTTCGCGAATCGTCTCCGGGGTAATCGTTCGAATGGTATTAATGAGATTAGGAAAAGTTTGCTCGGGCAATTCTTCCATGATAATCGACCGCGTTACATCCATCACATTGAATGGCCCATCGAGCATCGTGAGTAAGTTGCCGAGCAAATAATTGCGCACCATCTCCATTTCTTCAGTAGTGACCAACTTTTCCTGTAAGATGCGCATCTCACGATAAATCTCCGTCATCGTTTTTTCTACAAAGGTATTGCCGACTTCGGTGCCGATATAAAAATACCCATCGTGATGCATGGCATCGAGCGTAGAAAAGATATTGTAAGTATAGCCTTTTTCTTCACGAATATTTGCCATTAAACGCGAACCAAAATAGCCGCCCAAAATCGTGTTCAAAACATAGCATCCAGCAAAGTCAGCGTGCTTTCGATTGAATAAGCGGCAACCCATCCGAATCGCTGTTTGTACATTATCGGGATGGGGGATACGTTCTTTTTGCGGTAGCGGCACATGATCCGGGAAAGGTGGCAATTGTGGAAGGCCGGAGGCCATCCCTTGCCCGAAATAACGATTCAACAACGGTTGTGTGCCAGGCTCTACTCGGCCACTGACAAAAATAGTGCAATTGTCAGCAGTGTAGGTTCGGCTGTAATGCTCGATCAGATGACTTTGTTGCAAAGCATCATAATCGGCTGGCAAACTATTATAACCATAAGGATGATCTTCTCCGAAGATACGGCCCGTGACTTCGCGATAAGCAACCACATCATTCTTAGCCAGATCGACTTGCAAACGTTGCTTGCTATTCTTGATGAAAGTCGCCAGCTCATGCTCAGGAAAGGCGGGAGCTTGGACCAGTTCAGCCACGACCGGCAACAAATCAGCGATATAGCGATTGAGGGTATACAAAATCACCCGGGAAGTATCCAGGCTAAAAGGCGTACTCAAAGTGGCACCGTAAAAATCAATTTTTTCGGCTATGGTAGCTGAATCCATATTACGGCTGCCTTCCTTGATTAGGCTTGCCGTGGCCCGGGCGGCCAGGCGCTGGCGTTCGTAGGGCCGCCCGGCGCGAAAGACAATTTCTATTTTGGTCACCTCTTGGGTTCCCATGCTAATTTCGTAGACCGGAATACCATTGTCGAGGCGGTAGTGCACCGGCTGAGGCAATTGCAAAGGAAAAATGGTTTTAATGGGAGGTGGTTGGGTTCTATCCGGCATTGATCTCGCTGCTTTCTAAAATAATGATTTGCGACGCAAAATTAGCAAATTGCGGGGCTTAGGACAGGGAATTGGGTCGTCAAATTATTCCTAATTACAATCTCCACCTAAAAGTCTGTATTATAACCAGTAAGTTATCAACATTCTGTTAATAGTTTATAGTAAAAAAAATGATAAGAAGGTGTATTTTTGTAGGCCGCAATAGCTCTCAACAGCTTGCGTCGATTTACAATTTGTTTTGACGGTATCAACGATGCAAATAACTGTGTCAGCTCCGTCTTTAAAACCAAATTTTATACATGAAATTCAGCGTTTCCTCTTCCGATTTATTAAAGCAACTCCAAATTGCCGGCGGTGCCATTAGTTCTAATCCGGTATTGCCCATTCTCGAAGACTTTCTTTTCACTATCCAGGACAACCAGCTGACTATTTCCGCTACGGATTTAGAAACAACCATCACGACGACCATTGAGGTGATGTCAGATGGCAATGGTCGCATAGCCGTGCCGGCGCGCATTTTACTGGATACCCTTAAAGAGTTGCCCCAACAGCCGATTACCTTCAACGTTAATGAAGATAACTTCGGCATTGAAATCACCTCGGCTTACGGTAAATATCGTTTGGCCGGTGAGAACGGAGAGGACTACCCAGAGTTACCACAAGCAGATAATGTCGACACGGTAGGCATTGCCGCTCAATCACTCTCACAAGCAATTAGCAAAACGCTTTTTGCGACTTCCAACGACGAGCTACGTCCGGCAATGACGGGTGTTTATTTTCAGGTGGACTTCAACAAGCTGACCTTCGTTGCCACCGATGCACATAAATTGGTTAAATACACCTTCACAGAGATATCCAGTGAAGTCTCAACTTCTTTCATCGTTCCCAAGAAAGCACTCAATCTATTGAAAGGGGCTTTACCTTCTGGCGATGAAGTCAAATTATCGTTTGATAAAGCGAATGCTTTCTTCAGCTTTGCTAACGTCAATTTGGTGTGCCGCCTGATCGATGCGAAATACCCGGATTACAATGCAGTGATTCCGGTTGACAACGCCAACTTACTGACCTTAGGTCGTACCGATTTTATGAACTCATTGAAACGGATTGCGATCTACGCTAACAAAACGACTAACCAAGTCATTCTCAATATTAACGACGGTAGCCTCACCGTATCGGCACAAGACCTTGATTTTTCTAACGAAGCAACCGAGCAGTTGACCTGTACTTATACTGGCGAACCATTGACGATTGGCTTCAACGCTAAGTTTCTCATTGAGATGCTCAACGTACTGGAAAGTGAAGAGGTTAAAATGGAATTGTCTTCTCCGACCAGAGCGGGTATTTTATTCCCAATCGATGTTGTCGAAGGTGAAGAGATTCTCATGCTCGTCATGCCGGTGATGCTGAGTAACTAGCCCTTTCGTATGAATATCCGCTGGTTTTGCTTATTTCTACTCGTGTGGAGTTGTCAAGCTGAAAAGAAGACTCCACCACCGCCTTTACCGAATACGCCACAGGAAGTTGCTCAGGTATGGGTAGAAGCATTTTACCGGGATAGTTTTGCAAGAGCGCTGAGCCTCAGCACAACCGATACCAAGGAAATGATTGAAACCCTACGTAAGGATCTAATCCCTGATGTCGAAAATATCGCCTTTACGATTTCCAATATGCGCTGTGAAGTCCGGGGTGACTCCGCGACTTGCGATTACCTATACAGCGAAGCGACCGAACGCTCGGAAGAGTTTGTAAGCTTGCTGCGGGTCGAGGGCCAATGGCTCGTCGATGAGCGCTTGCAGGAAGATTCGGAAGAATTCCAACAATTGCAGGAAGAGGTACGCGAATTATTTGAAGAAAACTGAGCAAGCACCTATGAAAACTGGTCTTTTCTTTGGTTCTTTCAATCCTATCCACATCGGTCATTTGATCATTGCGAACTTTATGGCGACGCAAACGAATCTCGATCAAGTCTGGCTAGTGGTCTCTCCACAAAATCCATTAAAGCCTAAAAATTCACTAGCACGCGACTACGACCGTTTACATTTGGTCCGGCTTGGCATTGGTGATAATCCCCGACTCAAAGCCTCTAATATCGAGTTCGATCTTCCCAAACCATCTTATACCATAGATACCCTGACCTATTTACGAGAATTGCATCCAGAGCGAGAATTCGTACTGATCATGGGGAGCGATAATCTGGCGACCTTGCATAAGTGGAAAAACTATGACATCATCCTACGGGATTATGCTATTTACGTTTACCAACGTCCGGACTATCATCCTGGAGAATTGGCGGATCATCCCCAGGTGAAGTTATTTGAAGTCGCGTTAATGCAAATTTCGGCCAGTTATATTCGCAAATGCATCCGTGAGGAGAAATCAGTACAATATTTGGTACCCGATCCGGTTTTTGAGTATCTCGGGAGTAGTCATTTGTATCGATCAAAATAAGCGCGTCAGCTGACTGACAATCTCTTCTATTCTAAAAACCAAAAACAATAATAACTTTGTTGAAAAGTTATAACACGAGTGCATATTCTGACCTCTTGATGGTCAGAGTGATTTCAACCAATGACTTTACTATGCGTAAAATTCAACTCCTTCTTTGTTGTGTATTGATAACGTTGTGCAGTTTATCAGCACAGTCTGACATTAAAATTGGGCAATGGAGATCCTATTTGCCTTACAAATATGGCCGTTCCATCACCCAGAGTGCAGATCGCGTTTGGTATGCCGCAGAGTACTCCATCGTAGGCTTCGAAAAATCCGACGACCTCATGGGCGTTGAGTTTCTCTCCAAGGTCGAAGGGCTCAGTGACGCTGGCATGAGCATCATCAAATACGTCCCTGCTTACGAAACCCTCATCGCCAGCTACCAAAATAGTAATGTAGATCTGGTCAAACCCAACCGAATTGTCAACTTGCCTTTCATCAAAGAAGATGTCAATATCGTTGGGGATCGCAATGTCTACGATATCTATCTGGCTGAAAATGGGTTGGCTTATTTGGCTTGCGGTTTTGGGGTAGTGGAGCTCAACGTAGAGCGGGAAGAATTTGGTTTTACTACCAAGATGGGCATCAAGGCCAATACCTTGACCATTTTCGAAAACGATTTTTACGTTGCTACGGATGAAGGTATTTATCGGGCCCCCAACAATCCTAACCTCAATTTGCAGGATTTCGGTAACTGGGACTTACTCGGCACCGCCGAAGGCTTCCCGGCCGATTATGGAAGTTCGAGTTTGGTGAAATATAATGACAAATTGTACGTCAGCGTCGATGACACCCTCTTCACCTATGCTGACAATACATTGGACTATGTTTATCACCGCGACAGCTTTGATATTCGCTTTTTGAGTGCGGAGGGAGAACATTTAATCCTAGGCTCCTACTGCAATATCACGACTAGCTGCCAAGGCTACGTATTGACTTTCGACGCAGATCATAATTTTGAAGAACAAGGTGATTTTTGTGTCAATCGACCACATTACGCCATCGAAGATGAAAGTGGCCGAATTTGGTATTCCGATCGATGGGATCGTATTCGTTATACCAATGCTGGCTCTAAAAATTGTACTCAGCTGGATTTCAAAACGGATCCCTTTACGCATAATGTAGCTGAGCTGGAAATTGTGGATGACCAACTTTGGGTGACTACCGAGAAACCGGGTGACAATCGAGAGGACGGCTACTTTTTATACGATATGAATAGTGGCAACTGGGAACATTATAATAATCGAACGAAATCTGCTCTAGGGGGTATGGTCGCTTTTTATTCGCTCGTTATTCATCCTGAAAATAAAGATATTTATGTCGGTAGTTTATCCGATGGATTGGTGATCATGAGCAATGATGCCGAAGAGTTTCAAATTTATGATGACTCTAATTCACCATTATCAGCCGGAGAAGATACGGGCCGAATCAGGGTATCTGACGTCGCCTTTGATGATCAAGATAATCTGTGGGTGACTAATAATCTGTCTTCTACCCCCTTGCAGGTACTTAAGCCCGACGGCACCTGGCTCTCTGATTTTCCAAGAATTCCCTACCGTAATATTCGCTTCATTGCGATCGATCAAAGTGGCAATAAATGGCTTTCGGTAGATGGACAAAGTCAAGCGGTCGTTGTCTTCAATGAATTCAACCTCGATGATCCTAATGACGATGAAGTTCGTATTCTCACCGCATCAAACAGCAACATTCAGAGCAATCGTGTCAACTGCATCACGGTCGATCTGGATGGCGACGTTTGGGTAGGTACGCGCCAAGGAGCTACGGTATTTGAGTGTGGTGCTAATGTCTTTGATCCTAGTTGCCAGGGAACCAATCCTATTGTTGAAGTCGAAGGAATTCCGGCTTTGTTGCTGGAAACAGAAGAGATTCAATGCATTACCGTAGATGGTGCCAATCGCAAATGGTTTGGAACGACGAATGGCGTTTTTGTTCAATCCCCCAGCGGTGAAGAGCAAGTCGCCTTTTTTGATGCAGAAAATAGCCCTTTGTTTAGCAACGAAATCTCAGATATCGCTATTCATCCCAAAACCGGTGAAGTATTCATTGCCACCTCTGCAGGCATGCTCTCACTGCGCGAGGAAGCAACCGAAGGCGGAATAAACAACAGCAGTGAGGTCTACGCTTTTCCTAATCCTGTTCGGCCTGAATATGACGGCCCCATCGCTATCAATGGCCTCGCGCGCGATGCCAATGTCAAAATTACCGATGTCAATGGCCAGTTGGTCTTTGAGGGGATTGCTACGGGCGGACAGATGGTATGGGATGGCCGGGACTATAACGGGCGACGCGCTAGCTCGGGAGTCTATCTCGTCTTCAGTACCAGTACGCAAACTGTAGAAAATCCAGATGCGATCGTGACGAAGATTTTGTTACTGAATTAAATTATATTTTACGAATAAATTCAGAAAGCCTCTCATCATTTGGTGAGGGGCTTTTTGGATTTTATAATCTCTTTTTAAAAAAAATTCACCCCTCAGGCAACCTTTCTCCAAACTGCCGCACCATTCCCATGTGAGTTGTCGACAATCAAACATTGAAAACCTATTTTTTACAAACTTTTTCAAACTAGGAAAAATGAAAAACTTAGTTATCGCATGTATTGCATTTTTGGGGATAAACTTGTTGACTGCTTGCCAAGACGATAATAACGCAGTTGAGAATGATGCTCTACTCATCCAGGAAATTGCAAATTCCACCGAAAAGACCAACGTAGAACCAGAAGATCTGCCCCGTACAGTTACTGAATATACTGAAAGTACTTATTTCGAGGCCTTTGTAGAGTCTGCAGCTTATGTAAGCGAAAAAGGCTACGAAATCACCTTGACGAACGAAGATGTGCTTTACTGCGACCGTGACGGTAACCCACTACATGCTCGCTTTCGTCCGCACCGCCCGGGGCCATGTGGCCATGGCGGGCAGGTAGAAATCAGCGAGCTACCCGATGCGATTGCGGACTACGTAACAGAAAACTATCCCGACGCGGAAATCAAAAAAGCTAAGCAAAAAGGAGAAAAGTATATCGTAGCCATCACCGGACACATTCTTTTAATTTTTGAAAGCGACGGCACCTTTATCGATGAAGCACCGATCTTCCGTTTGTGCCGTGGTGAGCGTATCGCGCTAGAAGATTTAGCGGATGAGATTACTAACTATATCACAGAGAACTATCCAGATGCAGAAATCAAAATCGCTTTCCGCGCACGTGGAAAAATCATGGTCGGTATTATGACTGATGATGGACGCAAACTACTTGTATTCGATCTTGACGGTAATTTCCTCTTTGAAAGAGGGTAGCATAGAGGGGTTTAACACCCGAGACTTGCAGGCCCGGTGCTTCGAGAGAGGGCACCGGGCCCTATCCAAAAAATATAATTTTTCGTGGTTTCAATTGATTCACTGCAAAAGAGTGGTGAATTGGTACTAATGATCCAGCGGCTGTTCAAAATCTACCTTGTTCTTATTATCAGGATATTCGAAAAGGCATTATTCGAAAAGGGTGGATGGGAGCAGCCGCTTTTTAATTCCCTAATCCTAATTGCTCTAAAGCTAGTACAGCTGCCGCTAAGTCTTCCAAAGCATGGCCAACAGATTTGAAAAGCGTAATCTCCTGCGCATCGGTACGAAAATGAGAAGGTGAGCTCTGACACATCTGTGTTAAATTCTTTTGGATATCTGATACCTGCAAAATTTTCCGCTGTATCGGAATGACCAAATCTCCCGATTCCTGGCAAGCCGTCATCGTATCCACGAATAATGTTGCTTTGTGTATCACACCATCGTCAACTTCGCGCATGTCGGGCCGATAAGAGCCGACTAAATCCAGATGTTGCCCCGCTCGTACCCACTCTCCTTTAATCAAAGGATCTTTACTTAAAGTTGCACAAGAGATAATATCTGCTTGCGATACGGCCTCGGCTAGGTCTTCTACCACGGTACATCGAAATTCCTCGTCATTTAGACTGACTGCCAGGCGAGCTGCTTTCTCAATGTTGCGCCCCCAAACCAACACCCGTTTAATCGGTCGAATACTAGCATGAGCACGAATTAAATGAGGTGCCAGGACTCCGGTTCCAACCATAAGCAACGTACGACTATCCTTGCGCGATAAAAAAAGCGAGGCAAGAGCCGAAGCTGCCGCAGTGCGGCGTGCGGTTAACAAGCGAGCATCACACTGTAAAAGCGGTCGGCCATCTAATTGGCTAAACAAAATATAAGTCCCATGAATAGCCGGAAGCTGGCGCTGAGCATTTTCCGGGCTGACCGTCACCACCTTGACCCCAAGATAACGGCCATCATCCCAAGCAGGCATTAACAGTAAAGTAGAGGTCTCAGAATGCCCCTGAGGTAAAAAATCATAGTGCTGCCGCTGGGGTACCGTGGCGGTAGTGGCAAAAGCAACAGCTAGTGCATCGATCAGTAAATCGAAAGGTAATAATTCTGCTAGTTGTTGATCCGTTAATTGATGCATAAGCCAACAAGACCGATCAAGGCTTAGTCAGCTCACCGTCGAGCAAGCGCCAAATACCTAATGGGTTATCATTCTTCAATTCCAGCGGCAGAAGTGTTTCGGGCATATCCTGAAAAGCTACTGGTCGCGCAAAACGTCGAATCGCATCTGTGCCAACGGAAGTAAAACGCGCATCCGTTGTAGCAGGAAAAGGACCACCGTGCTGCATCGCTGCACACACTTCGACTCCGGTTGGTACACCATTGAAGATCAAGCGCCCAACGCTTTGTTGTAACTGCTCGATCATGGTGTCGTAATGCGTTAGCTCTGCGGTTTCTCCCATGATAGTGGCCGTCAGTTGACCGGGCATTCGCTGAGCAATAGTTTCGAATTCTACACGATCTCGGCAGCGTACCAGTAAGGTCAACGGCCCAAAGACTTCCTCGCTGAGCTGAGCATTAGCCAAGAAGTCAGTGCCAGAAACACTGGCCACGGTCGCTTCGCCGCTTAGTTTATCGGATTCTGCCGGAGCTTCGCTCAGCAAGCTAACACCACTCTGTTCCAACAAGCGATCCTTATTCGTACGAAAATGCTCACAAACCTTTTCATTGAGCATCGTTGCTGGCGGAATCTTTGCCATTTCCTCAGCTAATTGTGCACTAAAAGCATCTAAGTCTGGCCCCTCGATACCGATCAATAAACCAGGGTTCGTACAAAATTGACCGACGCCCAAGGTGACTGATCCGGCGTATTGGGTAGCAATCGCTACCCCGCGTTTATGCAATGCTTCTGGTAGTAAAAAGACTGGATTGACGCTGCCCATTTCCGCAAAAACGGGAATAGGTTCCAGCCTTTGAGCGGCGGCGGCGTAGATGGCCTTGCCAGCAGCAAGAGAACCAGTAAAAGCAATTGCTTTCACCGCCGGATGCCGAACCAATTGTTGCCCGAGTTCAGGGCCACTCCCGTTCAGGGAAGAGAAAACACCATCAGGCATTCCCGTTTCTAAAGCGGCATTGTGTATCGCCAAAGCCACCAAAGCGTTTGTTCCCAAATGAGACTCATGAGCCTTGATCACAACTGGACAGCCCGCTGCTAAAGCCGAGGCCGTATCACCTCCTGCAGTAGAAAATGCTAACGGAAAATTACTCGCCGTGAAGACCACCACTGGTCCAAGGGGGCGCAACATTCGCCGAATATCTGACTTGGGGACAGGTTGCCGGTCAGGTTGGGCCCGGTCGATACGAGCATCGACCCAAGATCCTTCTTCGATGAGATCGGCAAACAAGCGAAGCTGATTCACTGTTCGGCCACGCTCTCCAATAAGTCGCTTCTCGGGCAAGCCGGATTCTTTCATGGCGCGCGCAATCAGGTCGTCTCCCAGTTTGAGAATATGTTCCGCGATGGCTCGGAGAAAACGTGCGCGATCCGCTCCACTCTTCTGGCGATAAGTTACAAAGGCCGTTGTGGCTAATTCCAACGCCTGATCTACTTCTGCGGGCGTAGCCACATGAAACTGCCCATCAATCGTTCGTTGTAATGCCGGGCTAAAAGCCTGCATAAACTCCTCAGCCATCGCCGAGTAATTGAACCCAATGAGATTCCGTCCGTCCATAATAATTCTTAAAGTGATGCAAATTTAGAGAGGTCAGGCCGAGAAGATACGCCTTTTTGGATGATCGCCAAAATACGGTCACGCTCTGCGCCGGATAGTGGTAAGCGTGGTGGCCGGACGGGTTCAGTCCCCACTCCAGTAGCGACCTCCGCCAATTTGATATATTGTACAAGCTTGGGATGAATATCCAATTCTAATAATGGCATAAACCATCGATAAATGGGCAAGGCTTCCTCGATCCGACCCGCTTTTACCAGTTCGTAGATCACCACTGTTTCTCGGGGGAAGGCATTCACCAAACCGGCAACCCAGCCATCCGCTCCAGCGGCCAAGCATTCCAAAGCCAGGGTATCTACACCGCACAATATCTTGTAGCGATCCCCAAAAGCATTGCGGAAGCGCGTTACGTTGGTCACATCGCGTGAAGAAGCTTTGATCGCTTGAATATTAGGATAGGCTTGTAGTGCTTCCAACATTGGAATCGTTACGGCAATTTTATAATCCACTGGATTGTTGTAAAGCATAATTGGCAGTTGGGTCTGCTCGGCTACCGTTTGAAAATAAACGAGCGTCTCTTCTTCGCTAGCTTTGTACTGCATTGGTGGAAGAAGCATGAGCCCCGCTGCGCCGCCTTCTTCGGCGAGCCGAGCGAGGGCCAGGGCATCCGCTGTTCGGCGCTCGGCGATATTCAGGAGAACCGGTACTCGGTCGGCACTGACTTCAAGGCCGGTTTGAAGCAATGCTTTTCGATCGTCATTGGTCAGCGTACTTGCTTCTCCCAGGCTACCACCGATAATAATGCCGTGTACTCCGGCAGTAATTTGAGCTTCTAGATTATGAGCAAAAGCTGGCAAGTCCAGCGTTCCATCGGTTTTAAACTTTGTTGTTACGGCGGGGTATACACCGTTCCAGGCTATTGTTTGCATTGATTTTTTTGACAAAGATAATCCAATGCCCAAAGCCTGACTCCCTTAATTTTCGCTTTCAATGGTATTATTTTGTCCTGTATCACGTATTTTTATAAGAATTATTGAATAATAGTATTGCATGAAAGCCATTCCTTTTTCCGTTCCAAGTACTCAAACGGCCTCTTTTCGGGTGCAGGTCGACGATGTACCACATTTCTACGATCGCTTACATCATCATCCCGAGATCCAAATCACCTTGGTTGAAAAAGGCGAAGGCAGCTTATTTGTGGGGGATAGCATCAGTAGCTTCGCTCCGGGCGATTTGTTAATGATTGGAGCGGGAGTGCCCCACGCTTTTCGAAATGATGCAGCTTACTATACTGCAGAAAGCCCGGGCGCTTATGCTGTTTCGCTTTTGTTCGAAACCCATGCTCTGGGGCGCGATTTTTTCGAACTGCCCGAAATGCAACATATTCAAAAGTTAATCCAAGGTGCAGCGGCAGGATTAAAGTTTTCCGTAGGAATAACCAAAGTCTTACGGTCACGAATGCACCAAATGATCGCCGCCGATGGTTTTGGTCGCCTCAGGACATTACTGGATATTTTACATGCGCTTGCCCAAGCCAAAGGTGTAGAAAAACTCTCGACTTATCACTTATCCACCGCACCTATTTCCGCGGAATACAATCGCTTAAATGCCGTTTTCCAATATTGCATGGATCATTACGCCGAACCGATTCGGCTGGAAGAGGTAGCAGCTTTAAGTAATCTCAGTGTTTCCGCTTTTTGTCGATATTTCAAGCTGCATACGCGTAAGACCTTCAGCTATTTTCTGAATGAATTACGAGTTGGTATGGCTTGTAAGCTGTTAAGTAGTGGCGAATCGACCGTCGCCGAAATTTGCTATCAGGTGGGTTATAATAATCTATCCAATTTCAACCGTCAGTTTAAACGCATCAAAGGTATGACGCCTACGGTTTATCTTAAGAAGATCGTGCTTTGACCAATCTTAATCTTTGCCAAAGAGAATGAACCGCTAGTACTTGACCCGCACCAATTTCAAGCGATTACTTCGCTCGCTGGGCACCAGAAGTTCATCGGCTCCAACTTGCTGGGCATCGCGAAAACGCAAGCGCAGTTTTTGATTGGACGTACTCATTACACTATTGCGATCCGATTCACCTTCTCCGTTGATGACGTATTCACTTACCGTATTCTCGGATTTGATTTCATCATTAAAAAGTACTCGAAGATTAGATGGTGTTTTTAATAAAAAGAAAGAAGAATAAATCGCGTCATCATCCTGAGAATATTGTCGCTTGTGCATAACATTGGCCCAGTGCAGTTTTCCGTTGGGATGGATAGACAAGGCCAGCATTTCTTCGAAATGGTAATCCACCAAAAAACGCTCACCTCCTACAAATCCCCGACCGACACCTGTGAGCTGCCGTTCGTACAATCTATTTTTTTCTAAAATCATCAACATTCCACCGTCCCGGCGCAAAACGATTTCCTGGACACGGGTCTCATTAACCCCTTTATTGTTTTCTACTTTTTTTCCGGTATAGTTAGAAACTAATTCATCAGAAAACCGGATAAAATACAGCTCTGCACTATCGTAATTATTTGGATTGAGATTGAGGTAAAAGTAACCAGTAGCTCGACCGAGATTCTTTTCAGAATATAATCCACCCGCAATAAGTCGGTCGTTTAGATTGTCGTAAACAAATTCCCCATCATAACTTAATTTCTCTTGCATAGGGACACTGAAAAAAGCGACACTCTCAGTATTTTGATAAGCTTTCCCTACAAAGACTTCGTAGCGATGATCCTCACGGGCACTCTTTCGATTATCCCGCCCCAAGATGTAGAAGAAATCGCCCTTATTATTGACGACCACTTGCCGGAAGCCCGAGTGAAAGCTTAGTCCTTCCGGTGCAAAGCTACATTCCCAAAGGACTTGCATCGTTTTGAGATCAAAGGAGGTGGCTTCAATGGTTGCGCCGCGCTCAATGTGGTACAGCACAATCTTGGAACGATCATCAGAAAATTCAACTTGAGTGCGCGGCGCCTGAAAACGTGATTCGTAAATCTTAACGGTCGCCGTGTCCTTCACATTCGCTCCAGCATCGTACTTGCTCACCTTCAGATAATAGTCTCCCTTAGACCGATAGCGATAAACGACCACGAAGTCGTTGCGCCGATTAATGACGCTCAAAACATCCGTTTTTCTTTTTTCAAACTCCAGCTGCTTGTTCCAACTTTGGCGCAATTTCGTATCGAACGCCTGAATCTCATATTCTGAATTGGATCGATCACGGAAAAGCAAAAAGCGATCTTTTAATTTACCGATAATTTGGTAGCCGTTATCGTTACGCAGCGAGAACGCTTCCGATACCGTCACCGTCTGTGCAAAAGCACTGAAAGTAATCACACACCACAGCAGCGTCAGAATAGGTTTCATTGGCACTACATTTTAATTCTTCTTAATATCTGAAATTATCAGATTGAGGTCAATAGGTGTGTCTTTGATTTCTGTCGCCGATGCGATGCGCCATAGCATTTCCTGCACTAATTTAGGGTCATCGAGCTTATTAATGGGGCAGTAGAGGCTAAGGATTTGATTGCCACAAACCATCGAAATATAGTGTTCTTCTTGCACTGTGTAATCCGTCTGTTCTTCAACCTGAGCGGAAGGGGAAGCAAAATACCAATGCAACATCAAGCGATCATCAGCTCGTTGACGCTCTTCTTTTTTGATGTCAAATTTAAATTCCGGCTCCGCAAACTGCATCTGATCGGCTTCAAAAGCCAGATAACGTTCCAGTAATTCTCGATCGCTATTCGCCGTCCGCGTCGTGTCGAGAAAATCTTCGACGCTGACATTGTATAGCTGTAAGAGCTGGCCATCGACGACATAGGTGATGATCTTGTTGTCAACAACACGAACGGTAGTTCCGGTAACGGGCACTTGGAAGTGACTTTCCAGCTCGTTGTACACTTGCAAATAGCCATTACCAATGTTGATACTGCCACTGCGATAGAGGCGCTCTTGCAGCAATTTCCCTTGCTTGTAGACTTTTACAGCGCGCAACACACCTTTCTTATCCCAATAGCGAGATTCACCATCTGGTTCATCATTAACGTAGCTTTCTTCGGATTTTAGCTGACCATTAGCAAACCATTTGCGGGTAGTGCCAGATTTCTCGCCGGCAGTATATTGACTTTCCAATCTAAGCTGGCCCGATGGGAACCAATTCTTCACCGTTCCTTCGGTCAATCCATTGCGGTAAGTTGCTTCTTGATCTAACTGCCCTGTGCTGAACCACCATTGGTGCTTACCTTCTTCTTTACCATTACGAAATTGCCCCATGGATTTTTTCTTACCGCTGCGATACCACTCGGTAAAACTGCCATCCGGCTGGCCGTTCACATAATTGACTTCTACCTTTTTATCACCGGTTGCGTACCACTGCCATTCCGGTCCGTTTTGCACACCGTTCACATAAACCGCTTCGTAAATCTTAGTGCCATCTTTGGCCCATTCCCGTGCTTTCCCGTTGACCCGACCATCCTTGATCGGGATAGAAGATTTTTTCTTGCCATTTGAATGTTTTTCCTCAGCAATCCCCGTAAAAGGGCCAATAGTATTACGCTGGTGGTACTGTCCGCGGATTAAATCCAATTCACGGACATCCACTTTTTTCTTTTTTTGAGTAAATCCGATTTGCAGGAATAAAAAGCTACAGATAATGGTAGTCCAAAATTTCATCGACATTGAGGATTTTTCGCGAAAGTAATGCCTTATGGTCAGTTATGACCAGTTGTGCATTTGTAAAATTAATTCTTAAGGGTATTTCTCTAATGGTAGGTACGCAGCGCGCATTCTTTTGTTTTCTACCGCTACATTTTTTTAACGGTTCAAATCCATAGATTATTGAAATTAGTATCACTATTTCGTAGCGGGATGCCGCTACAAACGTCAATTAGGTTTCATTTTTTGTTTGATAATAATTTTCTTTAGTACCAAAGTCGTTTAATAATTGTATCAAAATCTATTTTTTCTGTCCCTTATCTTTTTACAAAATGGCCCTTCGTCACTATCTTTTTTTTGTTTGTAGCATTCTGACAATTACCTTATCCGCTCAATCTTCTCGTCTAGACACGAGCGATTACTGGCGGATCACCACACCCAGTAGCATCTCCTGGGATATACATGCTGAAACACGGCTACCCCATCGGGAAAATATTGAAATGGCCGGTCAAAAGGTGGCAGCGATTGTTTATTATGAAGTGGATGAAAATAGACAGCTTACAATCACACGAGATGTCATTTTTCCGCAGCTCCGCACTTACAATCGATCCGACGAGCCAGAATGGAAAAAATATCGCGCCTACTTCCGCCGAAGCATGGACCATCAGATTGCCCCCCAAATCAGCTGTGATACACAAACAGTGGTACCCGGCCCCTTGGATTCTGTCAAAATTCACGGCCAATTAACGTTTTATCACGCTCCAGTGGAAGATGTAAAAATCACTCGCATGCTCTATCCTTCTATGGAAGATCGCTTTATCGTTGAGCAGTGGATAATCGAAAATACCGGGCCACAGATCAAGGCCTTGCGTATTGCCAACTGCCAACTGTCCGATCAGGAATACGGCTACAAGGGACGCTATAGTTTTGAGGTTTACAGCGATGCCCAAACCACGGTTAATCTATTGCCTGGCTCGGTATACACTTTCCCCGTCTACTACGGCGCTACCCTAGACGGAGAGTCTCGGAAGGAGTTTGATATGGAAGCCGCGTTCCAGCAAAGGCGAGCTTTTCTTCAGCAAATCCAGGATAAATTGGTATTTGAATCTCCCGATCCGGTGTTGAACACGCTATTTTATTTTTCGAAAATACGGGCAGCGGAAAGTATTTTCGAATCATCCATGGGACTCGTTCACTCCCCCGGTGGTGGCAATTATTACGTCGGCATCTGGGCGAATGATCAGATCGAATACAGCGGCCCGTTTTTTCCTTATTTAGGCTATCCAAACGGGCAAACTGCTGCTTACAACGCTTATCGATGGTTCCAAAAGCATATCCCGGAAGGAGGAGGGCATATTCCTTACGCTTTTGAAGTGGACGGTAATTTCCCGATGGAACACCTGGATCGAGGTGATGCAGCCATGATCGCCTACGGGACAGCACATTTTCTCCTGGCCAGTGGCGATACAGAAATGGCCCGGGAAGTCTGGCCACTGGTGGAGTGGAGCTTGAACTACTGCCACAAGCAACGTAATAAAGCAGGCGCGATCCGCTCCGAATCGGACGAAATGGAAGGCCGGATTCCAACGGGAACCGCGAATCTAGCAACTTCTTCGCTGTATTACGGGGGATTAAAATACGGGGCCCGATTGGCCCGTGCTCTTGGCCTCACCAAAAAGGCAGCGCTTTACGAAAGCCGTCAAAAGACCATGGCACAAGTCATTGATGATTATTTCGGGTCAGAGTTTTTTGGCTTAGAGACGTATAAATACTTTGAAGAGAATCAACATCTACGCCATTGGATTTGCTTACCGCTTAGTATGGGCATTACCAAGCGTAAGGTCGGGACTTTGACGGCGCTTTTTGACAAGCTTTGGACCGAAAACGGTATCCTCGTAGAATTGAATCCAGAAGAGCACAATCCAACTTTTTGGGATCGGGCGACCCTCTATGCTTTGCAAGGTGCGATGAAAGTCGGGGCCACGGACCGTGCCTACGACAAGTTGCGCGCCTTTTCGCAAAAACGCTTACTGGGCGATCATGTGCCCTACGTCGTGGAGGCTTACCCGGAGAATGACATGAAACACTTGTCGGCAGAAAGCGCCCTTTACTGTCGAATTATCACAGAGGGCCTACTCGGGATGGAACCGTTAGGTTTTCATGAAATGCAACTAACACCTTCTTTGCCCGCGACCTGGGATCGCATGGCGCTTAACAATGTGATGCTCTTTGGCCAAGCGACGGACATTCACTTGATTCGGGTCGCGGAGCGTTTACAATTGGAAATACGGCAGGCAGGCCAGTTAGTTTTTCAGGATACACTTCAGCCGGGTAGCACAGTGAATGTTAAGTTGAAGCCCTAAGTCCTAAAGCGAGAAAACCCGCAACTTCCTGAGAAGTGCGGGTTAATGTCTTTGTTACATGGGAAAATACGATCGATCGCGATAATTTTAAATCCTATTGGCTAACGCGATTTCTCTTTTCGAAGAGAGGTTTAAATGTTTTTTTCTTCTTCTTCGTCATGCTCGCGAATCCTGCATATTTCATTTCATCAGCACTCATCGTTTTCCTTTTGCCGTTAATCTTAGCATCCAGAAAGCTGAATACAGGATTCTCTGTTTTTGCTTTTTTCATAATAGACCGTTCAAAATGTTTTGCAATTAAATGATTCACAAAAGCTTTGACGTCGGTTTGGTAACGGTTGTATTTCTCTAGTATGTCGTAAACAAACCTGTCGCTTTTACTTTTTTGGCGCAGGGCATCATTGTGTATATACAAGCGATCTTCTGAGGGAAGATCGGCAAGTGTGTTCATAATCGGGAGCGCCGTCAAGGCTGAGAAACGATCATAATGCACGAAACTCAGCAAGAGTACTCTCCAAATTAACAAATTTTCCGCAGAATCGTCCGATAGACCAATAGCTTCGCTGATATGTTGATCGAAATCGTTCCATAAGGCAGGAAAATCACTCCCGGCCTTGAAGGTTCTATCTTCGATATTTTTTAACCAATTTTCCATATAATCGGCTGTTTGCGGGGTTTGTAGTTATTAACAAATGACCTCTACAGCTTGTTTCCAAAACGGAAATTAGGCCACAAAGGTAATGTTTTCAATGGCTATACACCAGTAATTTAAGCAATTTTTCCATCTAAAACCAGACCATCTTAGTTGATAATCAAGCTTTTGACTTCTTTTAACGTAAAAAGCTTAGCAATAATATTCAAGCGCTTAGCTAAAATAGCAGCTTTATATTTATGCTCAATCTGTCGAATCCGCTCGTTAGCCGCCTGCTCAAATGCCGTTGATTCGACATGCCAGGGTGCTCGATCATCAAAGACCGAAAAACAAACCAGAACGTATTGCCCATCTGACGGAATTTGCCGCTCGGTATGGTCAAAATGATCTTCCGACAATTCAAACCAAGGCACTAATTCGAAGATATTATTTCGGTGATATCGGTCCCGAAAAATCATGGCCGTACCGCCGAAGCGTTCTAAACTATCTATTGAAAATAGGTAACGCAGCGCATTTTTACAAAAATCTTCGGTCGCTAATTGCCCAGGTGAAAAAGTAACACGTTTAAAAGTATCTGCCTCGTCTATATTTTCGCCATTGGTCAAAGATTCAGTAAGCAGTCTCTGGTCCGGCGAATTGAGATATTTAATGATAAAATCATAATGCGACGGATCGACCAGAAAAAGTTTTTGAAGCAGTTTAACCACGTTTCCCAGTAAAAAGTGCCCAGGAATGCCTTTTTCCCAACGGAAACGGCCAGGGAGATAGTTGAAAGGTTGACGATCCAGAATTTGGCGCTCCCGATCGATCGTCACCATGGAGAGATTATTACGGTAAGCTTTTTCATCGTAGCCGCGGGAATAGGTAGAACCACCCGTAATCCAAAGTGCTTGATCATTGAGCAATACCGGATCTTTGACTTCTCCGTGCTCATGTCCACAAAAAACCAAATCCGCGAAGCGATTGATCGCATCCAGAGCGGGCAGATAATCATTATCCGCATTATTGAACTTCTCCTCCCAGCGCAACCAACCAGGAGGGTGATGCAGTACGACGACCTTCAGATAATCGTCCAGATTAATTTGCTTAATCAGATAGTCTTCCAGCGTTAGTACAATATCCCGACCGACAATTAAACGACCGTAGTCATTCGACAGCCAGGTACGGCCTTTTTTATCTTTTTCCTCCCATTCACCCAAGCAAAGCCAACTGGAATTGAGCGTCATGAAACAGATTTTTTCCTCTTCTAGTATACGCACCCCGCAGGTATAAAACCCCGTTTTACCTCCATTATCGTATACCTCGACTCCTATATCTTCACAGAAATCATTATAATATTGAAAGACCAAATCGCTCCATTCCTTTAGGGCTTTACCATCAAAATTTAAAACCTGATTCAGGCTTTTCTGATGTATATTATGATGCGGTTTGAGTCGCGCACGCAATACATCGTGATTTCCCGGACAAATAATGACACGCTGCTTAATAAATGCTTCGTCCAACCCCAAGGCTTCAAATAAATCCTCGAAAAAGACCTTCGCTTCGTCGTAATCCTCTTCTTCCGCGAAATACGCAATATCGCCAGACACGACGATCGCCGTCAGAGACGCAAACTGCTCTCCTCCTCCCAACTTATCGACCAGTCCATGTAAAGCTTTTTCTCGCTTAATCCTTTGGGTCCGTTTTTCGCCAGCCTTAAAATGAAGGTCTGTTAAATGCAATATTTTGATTGGCTTCATATTTCTCCCTGCGTTTTGGACGATTCGAGTCTAACAAACATATCTTTCTTAATCTTCAAGGACATATCCCATAACGATCGAATTAGGGTCGAACGATACTGATAATACTTCCGACGCGTGAGCATATGGGCAGAAAATAAGCCGCCCATGGGATCAAATACCAGTGGACCATCATTTAAATTGGTCACTAGCTCATCGTATTCATTAAAGGTATGCACTTTACCTCGACCAGCTTCTTCTTCGGTAGGATGATCAAATTTCCGCCGGTAGAGCACTGTATTTTTGCGTTGATCCATGACATCTTCCATCAGCAACTTCAGGTAAGAATAGAATAAGGTCTGCAGATAAAAGGAAGGCGAATTGGTCTCCATTTTATCCTTGAACTTATTATTGTAAGCGTAGATTTCGCCGAGGAAGAATTTATTTTTAATCTCGTCCACGTCCTGCTGTACAGAAAGATAGCGTTGAATGACCGCATCCTGTGCCATTTGATCTTCTTTGCTGAAATTGATCCCGTATTCGTGTTCTGCCTGCATCACCCGGCGATATAAATCTCGTACTCGGATTTCTAATTGGCGACGGGCATTGATCTGTTTTGACTGAGTGTCTTCATCCAGCTTTTTAAGTCCTCGGGTAACGAAGTTGGCGATAAGTGCCTCCCTTTCTTCCGCCTCGATCCGTTGATGATGAATGCCGACTACATCGTTAAGCGTCAGAGAAAAAGTGACCGAAACCGTCATATGCAGCCAATCTTTAAGCTGATTGTCTTCATCCGCCAAAAGAGCTCGCACGAAAGTCCTCAAACGCTCAAAGTGAAGCATCCACAATCCAGCAATTTGCGTATTTGGAATCACGGCTGGATCAAGGAAACCATTACGATGCTCCCAAAAGTTAGGGTCGAAAAACTCAATGATCAATAGGTAGCGCATCATAAATTGCAAAAAGATGCCTTCATCCACTTTTCCATCCAAATTGTAGATGGCACTCATCTGCATGAAATAATTCCAGTACCAAAACCGGAATAACTCCGTATCCAGATTGTAGGCATAGACATAAGTCATGACATCCGAACGGAAGTATTGTAACATGTTCTCGTCCAGATACTCTCCGTACTCTTCACGTAGCAGGTCTAGATCTTGCTTCAAGTCTAAATTGGAAAAAATCAACTCCAGAAGCCTTTCCGTATCTTGTAAGCTTTGGAAAAGTAATTGGTTGGGGTCATCCGCATCTTCATCAATTTCCAATTTCAGGAAGAAATGATTGACCGACTCTTTTACCGCCGGAGCAATAAAAATACTGGGCTGGAAAATCTGGAAATAGTTGATACGCATGCTATAATACCAGGAATCTACTCCCGAAGAGCCCGTAACAATCACAAAAGAGGTTGGCTTATTATTTTCACCAAAAACACTTGAAATCACCTTGTAGGCACCGTCGAGCGCACTGATGATTTGTTGACAACCACCATTGTGCTCCATATTAAAATCCGTCACCCCATCCATCCGATAGCTTTGATGAAACCGATTCTTGAACGCCAGATCGAAAGTATCGACCAGCGAATCCAAAAAGGTATGAATGTAGCTTTCGTTGGTAAAAAGGGTAGAATTACCGCTAGCCAGTTCACGAATCATCTGGTACACTTCTTCCAGAAAAGGCCGTAGCTCAATGAAGTAAACATAGAGCAGTGGATCCTGAATGCCGTCATTATAATTGACAAACATATTGAGCACCTTCTCTCGCAAGATTTTGGAGAGGTTACAACGATAAAGATCGTTGCGAATGGTACGCAACACTTTTAGTGAAAACGAAAACTCTATCAATTTTTCACTGAAAAAAGATTGTTGCCGTTTATCCGATTTTGAGGTAATGGCTGCTAAATCTGCCTCCTGATATTTAAACTTGAGCGTCGTATCAATCTTACGAATGTGCTGGCGAATATTTTTATCCTGGTCCCGAAACGACTCATCAACAAGCTTTTTGATGATTGTCAGAGTAGAAGCTAAATCTTTACCGCTATTACTCCCCGGATACATAAAATCGGTTGTACCAGAGGTCACTTCGATGGTATCAAAGGGATCATTGAGGGCTTTGAAGTGAGCAATCGTTTCGAGCAGGTGCCCCGGTTTAATATCCCATTTAATGAACAGCTCGAGATCATCGACAGTCAAATCGGGTTCGTGAAAGCCAGCCGGAAAGGTCAAGCTTCCCTCAGTTTTATTGAGTTCTATTTGATTAAAAAACTCAAAGTCAAAGCCGAAAGTGGTCAGGGTTTTTACAAATACATGGGCCGCCTCAGCGGATTCTTGCTGACCGTCTTGGTCAAAAAAGTGCTGTAG
The DNA here is from genome assembly GCA_028285085.1 of Saprospiraceae bacterium. Lineage (GTDB taxonomy): Bacteria > Bacteroidota > Bacteroidia > Chitinophagales > Saprospiraceae > JAHDHW01. The sequence goes on from JANQQI010000038.1 coordinate 25,738, forward strand.
CAGGGAATTGTCCACAATAGCGCGGTACAGATCGAAGGATTGATCTTGAATATGTTCTTGAAAAAGCGCTTTTGCAAAATTTTCCAAGTCGTGGAGTCGCAGCTCGCGAATTCGAAAGATCGCTTCGCTAATGCGATGAAAACTATTGCTAAAAAAAACGATCGTTAGCTCATGCCATCCAAAGGACTCGGAGATAATGAAGTTCAATTGGTCCGTATCGCAATCTTGTTTTAAGATCGTTTTAATCGCCATCTCCACCACAGACACAAACTTGGCACCGGTACCGACCAATAGGCCGTTATTTAGCTTCAACCGCGTTACCCCAATAAAAGGGAACAGCTTAGTATCTGGCCCCGGAACAAAAGTCCGCTTAGCCATTTCAATCAACTTGCTATCAAACAAGCGGTCATCTTCGTGCAGTTGACGTTTATCGTGCGTCAAAACAGGTGTCGTCCCTGTCAGGATTTGATAATTAAATTTATCAGAATACTCGCGCGTTTCATTTTTCTGAGAAATGAAGTAACTGTAAGGATGGAAGTTTCGATTGGTAAGTGTATAGTCATCAATCAGAGAGATGACGGCCAGATCATAATTACCGAATAAATAAAACGCTCTTGGGCGATACAAATATTCGGCGAATTCGGCCTGAGCAGCTTTTTCGGCATCGGAGCAGGTCCGGTTACGGTGCATTTCCGCAAACTTCTCCTGCTTCTCACGATAACCATCAACCAGAGCTTTGATATCCTCTTCGTAAAAACGATCTTCTTTTCCAAACGGCATCGTAGTGAAGCCAATGAAAAGACTACAGTTATCCGAATAATTCATGCGTTCTTCAGTTGGTTTTAGCGCGTCTGCTCTTCCTAAACACTGTCTTAAAAATCATAGGTACAAGAGAGTAGATTGAAATTCTTTATTTTACCATGCTTTCAAGAGTATGTTCAAAATTTAATTCAATTTGAGAATCAAAAACAGGACATTTAAATATACTCTTAACACATTGCGCTCTAAAAAAGTACCTTAGGAAGAGGCTAAGATACTGAAAATTGCAAAAGCGCCTATGGAATATTTGACGACCATGAATATCACCAAAAACAAACCTCAAATTAAAACATCGTTCTACTTAGGCCTCTTGAAAAATGAAGATTAGCATCACATGAAACTAACCCGCCAAAATGTCGGCCTAATAGCTGGGCCCGTTGCTTTTTTACTGATTTTACTGGGCTACCATCCAGAAGGATTGAGCAAAGAAGCAAATGCAGTACTAGCCTCCTCTACCTGGATCGCTATCTGGTGGATTACGGAAGCCATCCCTATTGCTGTGACGGCCTTACTGCCCATTGTATTGTTCCCACTCAGCGGCGGCTTGGCCCTAAAATCAACAACCGCCGCTTACGGTCATAAGCTTATTTTTCTCTTCGTCGGCGGATTCATCCTGGCTATTGTCATTGAGAAATGGCATCTCCATCGCCGCATGGCTCTGCAAATCATTAATTTGATCGGTTCCAGCGTTGTCAATATTATTCTTGGCTTTATGTTGGCAACCGCCTTCCTATCGATGTGGATTTCCAATACGGCCACCGCGGTAATGATGATGCCTATTTGTATGGCTATTATCAAACAGCTGCAGGATAATCCTGCCACCGTAGAAAACGAAAATCGCATCTTTGGCAAAGCACTTTTGCTGGGCATTGCTTACAGTGCCTCAATTGGAGGAATGGCCACCCTCATCGGTACACCACCCAATCTGGTGTTAGCTGGCGTCGTTGAAAAGACCTACAATGTGGAGATTACCTTTGCGCAATGGTTTCAATTCGGTCTGCCGATTGCCATTGTTTTATTATTCCTTTGTTGGGTTTATCTTACTCGTTATGCTTTTCATTTCCGACAGAAATCCTTTCCCGGAGGGCGGGCCGAAATCCAGCGGCAACTGAAAGCGCTCGGGCCGATGAGTTACGAAGAGAAGCTCATATTGCTCGTTTTCGTCTTAACTGCTTTTTGCTGGATCAGTCGATCCTTTCTTCTGAAGCCGCTCCTCCCGGCGATCGACGATACCATCATTGCCATTGCTAGTGCTATTGTGGTTTTTTTGCTCCCAACCAAGGATCGTCAACAACAATTACTCAATTGGAAAGAAGCAGTACAGCTCCCTTGGGGAATTTTGTTACTATTTGGTGGTGGGATGGCTCTGGCGGCCGGCTTTGAAGCGAGTGGACTAGCTCAATGGATTGGCGATCAAATGGCTAGTTTTGAGAATATCGCTTTGCTCTTACTCGTATTCTTGCTCATTATCATTATTAATTTTCTTACCGAAATTACTTCTAATACCGCTACAACGGCTATGCTCTTGCCCGTTTTAGCGCCAATGGCCATCACTATTGGCGTACACCCTTACCTCCTAATGGTCGCGGCAACGGTTGCTGCTTCTTGCGCATTTATGCTGCCCGTTGCCACCCCGCCTAATACAGTAGTCTTCGGAGCAGGTTATTTACGTATCCCGGATATGGTCCGAGTCGGCGTTTGGATGAATATATTATCCATCATCTTACTCACGTTAATGGTTTATTATGTTTTACCGGTGTTATGGCAGTTCGATCCTCGCAGCATTCCGGTCGGCTGGGGGGAATAAAAAATGAGCAGCAATAATTCCAGAGATTTTATACCTTGTGCTTAAACACTAGATGTTATGACCTCTTGCCTTTATCTTGATACGCCGATCGGTTTTTTTGAAATTCAAGGGAGTCCTCATGGGCTCAGTTCTGTAAAACGAGTAGAGAAAACCGGTAAGGATAGTAAAAAGCCAGCGGCGTGCGTATTGGAAGGTCGCAAGCAATTGCAAGAATATTTTGCGCGCAAGCGCAAGCAATTTGATGTGCTCTTGGATTGGCGAGAAGCCACCGAATTCCACCGTGGTGTTTGGAGTATTTTGCGCGAGATTCCCTATGGTCATACCAGTAGCTACTCCCGTATTGCAGAAAAGTTGGGTGATGTCAAAAAATTACGGGCTGTTGGCCAGGCTAATCGATTGAATCCGATCGCCATCATTGTTCCTTGCCATCGGGTTATTGCCAAGAACGGTGATCTCCACGGCTATTTCTATGGCTTGGATGTGAAGCGTAAATTACTCGAGCTCGAAAACCCGATGAGCTTCGCTGAGCAAGGTGCCTTGTTCTAATTCTTTCCCATTAAGGTTAAAAACTCTGCTTCGGTCAGGATTTCCACAGATCCCAAGGCCTGAGCTTTCTTCAGTTTAGAACCTGCTTTTTCACCCACAACTAAAATATTTAGATTCGAGCTAACGGCACTAATGTTTTTAGCCCCGGCACTTTCGGCCAGCGCCTGCGCTTCTTTACGGCCCATTTGCTGCAACGTACCAGTGAAAAGAATGGTCTTACCCAATAGCGGTGCATTTTCGCCGACAACTTGTGGACGATCGGCCTCCGTTTGCCGCATATTTACACCCAAACCTTCCATCTCTTGCAATAGTTCGACATTACTCTCCTGGGCAAAGAAGTCAATAACATTTTCAGCGACTACCGGCCCAACATCTTTAATATTGGTAAAATCTTCCAGCGTCCGGTCGCGTAGATCAAGCACGTGATCCACTTCTCCAGCAATTAGTTTAGACACCTTTTTCCCGAGGTGATGAATACTCAGGCTATGTAGCAAACGGTGAATGGGATTTTGCTTGGCTTTATCGATGGCGCGTTGGAGGTTGGCCGCCGACTTTTCGCCAAAGCCTTCCAGCTCGGCGATGGCCGCATAATCCAGGCGATAGATATCCGCCAAACTGCGTAACCACCCCTGTTGATAAAAGCGTTCTATGTAAGACTTGCCAAATCCATCGATATCCATCGCATCTTTCGAGACGTGAAAGATCATGCGCTGTAAAACCTGGGCTTCACAATTATGATAGTTGACACAACGCCACGCCGCTTCGCCTTCGCTTTTTTCCAAAGGCGTAGCGCACGAAGGGCAATGGGTTGGGAATTCAACAACTTGCTCGGAGCCATCACGTAATTCTTCCAGGGGTTTAACAATATAGGGGATCACATCTCCTGCACGCTCAACGAGCACCGTGTCCCCTAAACGAATATCCTTAGATTGAATAAAATCTTCGTTGTGTAGGGATACCGAAGAGACAGTTACCCCCGCTAGTTGTACTGGTTCAAGCTTGGCGACCGGCGTGATGGAGCCAATCTTACCAATTTGATAGTCGATATTGAGCAGTTTGCTCGTCGCTTGTTTTGCTTTGAATTTATACGCGATAGCCCAACGTGGATGATGGCTCGTGTAGCCGCACTTCTCTTGCAATTCAAGGCTATTCACCTTGACGACCATCCCATCAATTTCGTAGGGATAATCTTCTCGACGCCGTTCCCAATCCAGGCAGAATTCAGTTACCTCGGTGATATTTTTGCAGACTTTGCGCTCTTTCTCCGGTATCTTAAACCCAAGCTCACCTAGCAATTCAATTGTCTCATCGTGGGTCGAAAAGGTTGATAGTTGACTCTCATTTTGCCCGTCAACGGCATAACCCAGTTGGTAAATGAAGGCTTCGAGTCCACGTCGAGCCACTTCTTGTGGATCTTTCATGCGAAGTCCTCCCGTTGCAGAATTTCTAGGATTTGCAAAGAGACTCAGGCCTTCTGCTTCACGTGCTTTATTGATCTTTTTAAATATATCTTTTCTAATCAAAACCTCTCCTCTTAACTCTGCCTTGGCAATGCCACGTCGGTTGAAGTTTGCCCGCAAGGGAATCGATCGAATCGCCCGGGCATTATTGGTCATCTCTTCACCTTGTACACCATTGCCCCGCGTTGCTCCGCGCATCAACTGGTCATTTTCGTAAACCAGCGCAATACTTCCTCCGTCGAATTTTGGCTCAACACAATATTCAATATCAGTCTCCTCTGGGAGCAGCGTAAGTTTTTTGATCTGTGTATCAAAATCCTGCAAGTCTTCGGCATTATAAGAATTGGCCAAGGACAACATCGGAATAAGATGCGCCACACTCGGAAAATCTTCTGTCAGATCATTGGATACCCGCTGAGTCGGTGAGTTGGGAGAAAGCAACGCAGGAAATTGAGCTTCCAATTTCTCCAAACGTTTGTATAAACTATCGTACTCAAAATCGCTCAACACCGGATCGTTTTGTACATAATAGCGCCATTCGTGATATTCAATCAGCTCATGCAATTCGGTAACTTCTGCTGTAGCCAACGACTGATCGCTTGGAATATCAGTTTTTAATAGTGCTTTAGATCGTTCAAAAAACTGCCTTTGTTGGGCTGAGGTGTACATATTTGCAGGTATTATTATGTCGAGATTCAAAAGGATAAAAACGCGTTCGCAAAATAGTCATTTCCCCCGATTTAAAGTTCTAAAAAACAGAGCGCGACACGCTTAAAAGTCAAACAAATCAAAGCCATTTTGCTTTCTCTTGAGTTCCCCTGAAAATATTGCACAGAATTTGCATGTGTACCTGCAAAAGAGTTTTTATGATGCTATCTACCCAACGACTAATCATCGTTTGTTGCTTGTTTTTTACATGTTCTTTACAAGCTCAAGATTACATCCCCAATATTCAAATACAAGCTAACCATATGGCTCACGCCACTGTGCACGGTGACCTCGAGAGCATTGCCGACCATACCTATCCAGACATCGTCAGCATGGTAGGCGGCCGCGAGCATCTCATCAACACGATCCGCCAGCAGTTCACGGATATGAAAAATGAGCAAATGTATTTTCGTAAGATCGAAATCGGGATGCCGTCCGAAGTCGTAATGGCTGGAGAAGAATTGCATTGTCTCGTCCCCCAGACGATTGTTCTGGAACTACCGGAAGGGCAGATGACGACACGTGGCTATCTTTTAGCTATTTCACAGGATCAAGGCGAGCAATGGTATTTTATCGATACAGCTCAATTGACCAACGAAAATATCGAAACCATTTTACCCAACTATAATCAAGATCTCAAAATCCCGATCTACCAAAATCCGGTTTTAGAAAAGGTAAAATAACATTTATACAATCCGTCTGTTCTCAATTAATGCTTAGAACTAATCAAGTGCAATCGGCATATCCAAGCGATAATGTCGGTTGAGTTGTTTAACAACAACACGTTTTTACGTAAATTTGAAATTTTCTCACAAAGCCAAAAACTATGGCTCGTCAGGCACTAGAAACCGAACAGAAAGCGCTGGAAATAAATCTGGATGACTCCATTTACGGGACCTTTTCCGAAATTGGGGCTGGGCAGGAGGTCGCGCGCTACTTTTTTCAAGTAGGTGCAGCAGCCGGGACGATCGCAAAAACGATGTCGGCATACGACAAAGTCTATTCCGATAAGATTTATGGGGTGGAAGCCAGTGGTCGATACGTTTGTGAATCACGACTGTATAAGATGTTGGATCACGAGTATGATCTGATGGAAAGTCGCTTGGCAAATGAACGACCCGGCACTAACTTCTTCGTCTTTGCGGATACGGTTTCAGCCATTAACTATACTCGTACAATTAAAGGCGATGGCTGGCTAGGATTGCGTTTCCAGTTACAGCCAGAAGGACCACCAAATGATATCGTTCTGCACGTTAAAATGCTGGACAATGATAATCAGCTCCAACAGCAGGCCATCGGCGTGCTCGGTGTCAATCTCGTTTACGCCTGTTATCGCTATCACCATGATCCCGAAGTCTTGCTTCAATCCTTGATGGATAATCTCCACGATCGGGTAGCCATTGATATGATTCGCATTACCGGTCCGGATTTCGCTTCGCTCGATAATCGCTGGCTCAGCCTCATGCTCGTTAAGCACGGTTTAAGTGAAGTCGCAATGTTTGGCCCGGATGGTCAGAATGTCCACGCCTCTGAGTTTTTGTACAAAAAGCATGTGCTGGTCGTGCGCGGTAGCTTTCGCCCGGCAACGCTCGTCAATCTCGATATGATTAAATCGAGTTGGGAGCAGTTTCGCAATGAACCAGAAGTTGATCCCCGACGTGCGTTTTTGCTAACGGAAATTACACTGGATAACTTATCCGCAAGTGGCGAACTCGACGAAAAAGATTTTCTCGATCGGGCAGAAGTCCTTTGCAAGCTGGGACAAACGGTAGTGATTTCCAATTGTGAGCAACATCAAAAATTGATTAGCTATTTATCTGATTATAAAGTTCAGAAACTCGGATTGGTGCTGGGGATTCAACAAATGTTGGAGATTATAAACGAAAAATATTACAAAAACTTAGACGGTCGATTGCTCGCTTCGTTTGGTGAGTTATTTACTCGAAATGTCAAGATGTATGTCTATCCCGCTATGCAGGAAGGTAGCGCCGAATTGATGCGTTGCGATAATCTACCGATCCCGGAAGGCATTAAGTTTTTATTTCAACACTTACTAGACAGCGGGCAGATTGTAGATATCGCCAAATTCAATCCAGATATTTTACATATTTTTTCAAAAACAGTGCTTGATATGCTCAAACGTGACGAAGCGGGTTGGGAAGCGATGGTGCCCCCAAAAGTAGCTAAGCTGATCAAGGAACGTCACCTCTTTGGCTTTCCCAGTGAGCAGATGGAATTCGAGTACTAGTCTTAGCCTCAAATCAAATTTATGTCAATACAACTTAGCCGGCTCGCCTTTTTTGGATTATGTTTATGCTTGGCGATTAGCTGCAGCGAGCCACCAGAACAAGCGGCCGCCCCGACGCCACCACCAGCCGAAGCACCACAAAAAGTGATGACCGTCAGTATGCCAACGATAGATTCAACCATTACGATCGAAGATTTAATGGGTAAGATTGATCCCAAAAAGCATCCCGCTTTTATGCCTATTGAAGCCCGTTATGCTTCGCGTAAAAATATGTACCTCCGCAAAGAAGCTCATGCGGCTTTTGCGCGGATGCACGCCGCCGCTAAAGCAGATGGCATCAACTTAAAAATCATTTCTGCTACTCGTCCTTTTGCACACCAAAAGCGGATCTGGGAAGCGAAGTGGAACGGTCAGCGTAAAGTTGACGGTCAGAATCTGTCAAAAACAATTCCCGATCCCGCCAAGCGAGCACTGAAAATCTTAGAATATAGTTCCATGCCCGGGACATCTCGTCATCACTGGGGAACAGACATTGATCTGAACAGTCTCGAGAATTCCTACTTTAGCAAAGGGCTGGGAAAAAAGATTTATGACTGGCTCAGCACGAACGCGGCTCAGTATGGCTTTTGCCAATCCTATTCACCTAAAGGGCCAGAACGGCCAAATGGCTACGAAGAAGAAAAATGGCATTGGACCTACTTGCCGATAGCCCGACGACTTACTGAGCAGTATAAGTTGCGGATTACAAACGAACAAATCGGTGGTTTCGACGGTGCAGAAAGTGCTACTTCGATCCGCGTGATTGAAAATTATGTACTGGGCATCAACCAAAGCTGTTTGTAATAGTTTTGATCATAGCATTAGCGCGTTAGATCACGAGGATTTGTATCTTTACAAATCGCCAGACAAAGAACATACACAAGAGCATTATTACATGGAGGAGCGTATTATTGGAAGATATACCGGAGAAGAGGACGGCCCACTTTTGATCGTTTTCGGAGGCATGCACGGCAACGAGCCAGCCGGCATTAAAGCGTTGGAGTTGATGTTTAAGATGCTGGAAGTTGAGCCGATTACCAATCCTCGCTTTCAGTTTCGAGGGCGCCTCCTGGGCTTACGCGGTAACTTGCGCGCCCTAGCTGCCGGCGAACGCTTCATTCATAAAGATTTAAATCGCCAATGGACCCCCGAAAATGTCGCCCGCATCAAACATGCAAAGCCAGAAGAGCTGGATTCCGAAGATTTGGAAATGAAGGAAGTCCTGGAGGTGATTGAAGCAGAAATTGCCGATCAGCAGCCGCAAAAAATGGTGATTCTTGATCTGCACACGACTACTGCCTACGGTGGAATTTTCTCAATCCCTACTACTGACCCCGAAAGTGTCCGCATCGCCATTGAGTTGCATGCGCCAGTTATTAAAGGCATGCTCAACGGTATTCACGGCACCTCATTGCATTTTTTCAATAGCCAAAACTTTGCCCCGGAGACTGTTGCCGTTTGCTTTGAATCCGGACAGCACCAAGAGCATTTATCCACTAATCGGGCGATCGCGGCGATCACTAATTGTATGCGTACCATCGGTTGCATTGATGCCGAGCACGTGGAGAATCAACACGACTCGCTCCTCATTGAGTACTCTAAGGGGTTACCACAAATCGCGGAGTTAGTCGAAGCACATTCGATTTTGCCCAGAGATGATTTCGAGATGATGCCGAATTATAAAAACTTTCAAAAAGTAAAAAAAGGAGAGTTGTTAGCGCGTAATCGATTCGGAGATATCCACGCTTCTGCTGATGGTCTCATTTTAATGCCCTTGTACCAAAAGCAAGGAGACGATGGTTTTTTTCTTATTAAAACCATCATAGAGTTTTAAGCAGCTTCCAAACAATCGATAATTGTTTTTAATGCGATAAAGATATACTCACGTCCTTCATTAGTCACCATTTTATCCTCATCGTGTACCAGAGCGTCTTCTGCAAAAGCTAATAAATCTTCTTGGGTATAATTATCAAAAAAGACATCTAAACGATCCCGAAATTGCTTAGCTTTTACATCTTTCAATTGCTCCCAGTTCGCTTCCTCTTTTTCATCAATCGACTTCGTGATAACGGTGGCTAGCTCCGGAGCTACCTGATCCACTGCCGACCAAATGACCAAAGCCAGGTAGATCAGATATTCTTTTTCCTCTTGGGTCAACAAATCAAAATTTTCGGAAAACAGATAGGCTAGAATCGCAGGCTGAGCCTCCTGAAAGTGCTTGATTCTTTCACCAAATAATTCGGGATTACCAATGGCTTCCGCCTGAGCATCAATGATATTTTCGGGAATAAATTGCATGCCGCAAAGGTAGTATTCTTTCACAAATTACTGCTCCAAGATTACTCAATTGCTTCTAAGCGATGTAGAAGGGCCTCTCGGCGGCGGAAAGAGACTTCAATCTGCTTGCCATCGGTCATTTCTACCAAATTCTGCTTCCCCTTGATAAACTTTCGGACGCAGTGCAGATTAATCAAATGCGATTTGTGGACGCGGAAAAACCCTTTGAAGATCAAAATGTCTTCGTAATACTTCAATGTCTTGGTAATGAGTAAGGATTGCCCATTGGTGAGATATACGGCGGTATAATTGCCCTGGGCTTCACAACGAATGATGTCCTGGTATCGCACAAAAATATAACCTTCGATCGTCGTTAACGCAATTTTATCAATTGCTCCCGTTCCGATACCTCCTGTCCGTAATTCCTCCGGTGATTTGTTATAGAGCGATTTCTGTACTTTTCCCACAGCTTCTACTAACTCTTCAATATTGATCGGTTTCTGTAGATAGTCTACCGCCATATATTTGAAGGCCTGAAAGGCATATTCATCGTAAGCCGAGGTAAATACCACTGCAAATGGGCATTCTGATCCGTAATGCTCTAAAAGCGAGAACCCGCTTTGCTTAGGCATTCGAATATCCAAAAAAACTAAATCAGGAGATTTTTCATCAATGAGATGAATCCCTTCGACAACCGAAGCCGCCAGACCGACCACCTCTAAATTCGAACAGTAATTTTCACATAATCGATGTAAAACAGTACGACTTTTCGCCTCGTCGTCAATAATCACACATTTCATCCAGGGAGCAACTTTGTACAACAATTAAACTCAAGATAATGAATCTCGGTGATAACTGCTTCCTACTCCCAGGATTTAGAATGTGGCCGCCTTATACCAGTGCAACTTGTCGGGGTGCAGCTGCTAACATTTCGGGGCTAGCAGCTTTCGCAAACTGCTCGAAGTTTCGGTTGAAAGCAGCAGCCAGCTCATTGGCCTTAAGGTCATAAGCAGTGGCATCACTCCATGTAGTACGTGGATCAAGCAACTCATCCGGTACATTAGGACAGTTCAACGGCATATTCAGACCAAAAACTTGATGTTTTTTGTATTCTACATCATCAAGCTCTCCTCGGAGTGCTGCGGCGATCATAGCACGTGTAAAGCGCAATTTAATTCGATTACCAACGCCATATACGCCACCGGTCCACCCGGTATTGATCAGCCAAACGCGTACCTGATGCTTTTGCATTTTTTCACCCAACATCTCGGCGTAACGCGTTGGATGTAATGGCAAAAATGGCGAGCCGAAGCAAGCAGAGAAAGTCGTTTGTGGTTCTTTGATTCCCTCTTCCGTTCCAGCTACCTTCGCGGTATAGCCAGAAATAAAATGATACATCGCCTGCCCCGGATCAAGACGTGAGATTGGAGGCAATACACCAAAAGCATCGCAGGTTAGGAAAAAGATATTAGTCGGTACACCACCACAAGAAGGGGTCACCGCATTATCGATATGATAGATTGGATAGGATACACGAGTATTTTGGGTAATGCTATCGTCCGCAAAGTCAGGCGTACGCGTTCCAGGCAGAAAACCAATGTTTTCTAAAATGGCATGATGCCGAATCGCATGATAGATTTCTGGCTCCTTTTCTTCAGATAGATCAATACATTTTGCGTAGCAGCCACCTTCGAAGTTAAATACGCCTTTATCACTCCAGCCGTGTTCATCATCACCAATAAGTGGACGCTCAGGATCAGCCGACAAGGTTGTTTTACCCGTACCAGAAAGACCAAAGAAGATAGCCGTATCACCATCTTTGCCCACATTGGCTGAACAGTGCATCGACAGGACGTGATGCTCGATTGGCAGCACAAAGTTCAAGACAGAAAAGATACCTTTTTTAATTTCACCCGTATAGCCTGTACCACCGATGAGAATCAGTTTCTTAGTGAAATTCAAAATGGCAAAGTTCTTTTGGCGGGTGCCGTCCACTTCGGGATCAGCTTCAAAGCCAGGCGCGCAAATGATTTGCCATTCTGGCGAGAAAGTTTGAAGGTCCTCTGCGGTAGGGCGCAAGAACATGTTGTAAGCAAATTGATTGCTCCAAGGATATTCAGAAACCAAGCGCAGACGAAGACGATAGCTGTCATCAGCACACGCACATGCATCCCGGACGTAAACATCCTTTTCCGCTAAATACGTCACCATTTTTTCGTGCAACTGATCAAAGTGCTCCGCTTGGAATGGGAAATTAATCTGTCCCCAGTCCACCAGCTTATCCGTGACGGTATCCTTCACGATGAAACGATCCAGAGGGGAACGCCCCGTAAATTTACCGGTTCGGATACAAAGTGCTCCCGAGTCCGACAACACCCCGTGCTTCGCACATAGACTGTGCTCCACTAATTCTTCGGGTGTTAAATTCCAGTATGCAGTCTTGACTTGGGTGATGTTAAGAGACGATAAATCCGCTGCCGGATTCTTAATTCCAACCTCTTTCATAATGGTGGTCGCAGTTTTAAAAAACGGAATAGCTGACCGTGTAAACAGAGATGTAAGACACAGTCAGCTATTACAGTTTTTTGGTTAAGGCTTAAAAGTTATCTTATCCGTAACCTATAATTACGGAAGGTTAAATGGTTATAAGTTTAAGTTCTTTGGTGCCACAAAGTTAAATAAGATATTTGGTAAAATTCAAGCAAATAGTAGGCCTTTTATCCATTTTCAGGATAATGTATTTTTCACAATAACACTATAATTCACTGAAAAACAATGAATTAAATCTTGTCACAAAAATGTAATTATTACAAATTAGGTATTAAAAGCTCCCGCGCAAGGTGAGAATAAAATTGCGCCCGGGCGCACTCAGACCGGAACCGAATTGACGATAATGTACGTCCGTTAAATTTTCTGCGGCGAGGTCAATACTGAAGCGCTCAGAAAAGCGATAGGATAAGTAAAGATTGTAAGTCATCCAGGCGGGTAAACCAGCGTAAATCGATTCGCACTCGCCGGGGTTGTTATTAATCAAGCCGTATTCGATATTGTCCGACATGCCTTCCCGATCAATTACATGACCACATTCGGAATGCAAATCGATGGAACCGACTGCGTATTCCTCGACGGACTTGGCACCGTTGTAACGCAAGACACCTTCAATGCGAAACTTATCTCCGCGATAAGCGATGCTCGTCCGGCCATAATGCGGCGGAATATGATCCAATGGCACAAGAGTATCAATCAAGACACCTTCCTCTAGTTCTCGATAGGTCCGGCGACCTTTGGTGATGGTGTAGGATGATTGTATAAAAAATCGATTTGCCATATTGAACTCGGCATTAGCCGACAGGCCATATACAAAAGCTTCTCCGGCATTTGTGTTCTGTTGGACATCGTGCACATCACCTTCTACAACCATTGTAATATCACCGTTTGGTAATTCGCCATTCTCACGCACGACGGCATCGGTCAATTCTGTATAAAAAGCGGTTGCGCTTAGTTTGAAATGAGAGCCACTAAAATTGGTGACTTGCCCAATTTGCTTGCCGAGCGATAGCTCGTAATTCAGCGAAAACTCTGGCTTCAAATCTAGATTCGGCACACTGATTTTACTATTCTTGGGCCGAATCTTCGCTAAGTCATCCAGATTAGGGGATCGAAAGGCAGTCGAAGTAATGGCTCGAAGCTGCCAATTATCGCGACTGTTCCAGTTGATACCTGCCGCCCACGTCATCGCATTATTACGTGTTACTAGGCCATTATAATACAATTCCGGCCACTCAATTAAGGATTCATCCGTCGTGCGGTCGTATTGCAAGCGAACTTCCGTATCCGTATATCGCCCGCCCAAATTGAAGTGAAAACTAGTATCGCGACTTTTCCAATAATAATTCAGATAGCCCGCTGCAGTACGCATCGTGCTTCCACCGCTCGGATAGCGCGTCAGGACGTCATAGATGACATTGCCAGATTTCACATTCATTCGGCCAGCCGACGAGGCGACATCATTATAGCTTACATCGAAACCGTAGGAAAGTGTATTCCGTTGGCTTTTCCCTAGATACTTATCAAAGTCGGCAGTGAACGAATAGACCTGTACATCCTCCAGATTAAAGGTCCGATGTGAACTTCGGAATCTTCGTTTCAAACGATCTTCATCAATGCGTTGAGCCGCCAGAATGATACTTGCTTTATTGTAAATACCAGAAGAATTCAACATTCGAAACTTAAGCGATCCAAACATCCTTTGCTGCGGGCCGTAATACCACTCCGCCCATTTCAGTCTATTGGCTGAATCTAGTGTATCCACCAGATTATCATAACGCGGTACATCACTAGAGGTCGAATATTGAAGATTGAGGACCATGTAGAAACGGTCGCTGGGTTGGTACTTTACTTTTTGTAGAAGGTCGATCTGACTATAAGCAGTACCCGTTTGTATATCTTCATCCCGACTACGAATCTCATCGACATTTTCATTACGGTAGACGAAGAACTTACGTTTGCCAAAATCAGGATAGGCCTCCGGGCGATTAGCGCCTGCGGTTAGATCACCGTAATCGGCATAAGTCAAACTTGTGAGAGAGCCCCAACTACGAGTACCATAATCTAAGTCTAAGTGAACCGTCTTTTCCTGATTCGCCGTGGAAAAACGAGTTGACGCATTAGTATCAAAACGATAGCCTTTTTGGCTTTCGCCAAATAATAATTTTGGATCGCGGGTTCGATAATGTACTACTCCTCCGATGGCATCGCTGCCATACATGAGAGAGCCCGGTCCGTAGATGACTTCGGCCCTTTCAAGAATCGAATTATCCACCGTGATGCTATTCTGCAAATGGCCACCGCGGTAAATCGCATTGTTCATTCGCACACCATCCAAAACGAGCAGCACCCGATTCGCTTCGAAGCCACGAATAATAGGACTACCGCCCCCCATTTGTGAGCGTTGCACGTATAAGCCCGCATTGGTCTCCAGAATATCCGCGGATGTTTGACCATTATAAAACTCAATATCTCTACGATCAATCCGTTCCACAACGTAGGGAATCTCCGTCTCCGCTTGATCCTTCCGACCAATGACGACAACTTCCCCCAACATTTCCACTGCTGGCAAGAGTCGAACGACCCCTTTTCTTTCGCGGATTTCGTAGAAAAAAGGTCGAATAGTAGTGTAACCTATGTAGGAAATTTCAATCATATCGCGGTGTCCCGGGGCGTCAAGTGGCACTTTGCCGTCAATATCGGTGGTTTGCCCTTCGCTACGATCGGGATGCCGTGTTAAGTTGACGACCGTTGCGCCGATGAGTGGTTCACCGGATTCGCCATCGAGCACCGTTAATTCATATTCTTGAGTGGAATGTGCATCTGCAGGAGTCGGGAGCAACCCGAAACACCAAAAAAAAGCCAAGTAGACGAGGTAGATACCTCTATGGGTGTTCGTTGAATAGAGCGCTTGCAAGATGCTATTTTTTGGGAAGTTTAATACAGAAGGTTGTCCCTTCGTTTACTACCGATTGCTTCACAAAAATCTTGCCAGAGTGATAGGATTCAATAATACGTTTTGCCAGTGAAAGACCAAGTCCCCAACCTCTCTTTTTAGTGGAATATCCAGGTTGAAAAATAGTCTTGAATTTTGAAGACGGAATACCCTTTCCAGTATCAAATAATTCGATGCTCACGTAGTTCTTTTCTTCGTTGACCCGAGCGCCGATTGTCCCTTTTCCATCCATTGCATCGAGTGCATTTCGTAGGAGGTTTTCTAACACCCAGTCAAAAAGATGGATATTCATATTCGCCATGAGAGGTGTATGATCCAGACCGGGAAAATCAAATTCTACTTTACGAGGCGCTCGGCGCTGCATGTATTTGCGAATGCTTTCGAGCGATTCATAGATATTGGTTGGCTCTAAAGCTGGCTCCGAACCAATCTTGGAGAAGCGATCGGCCACCAAATCCAGACGTTTCACATCATTGTTTAACTCGTCGACAACTTCTTGCACTTCTTCATTGTCTGCCGCAATGGTACGCAGATGCTCAATCCAAGCAACAATCCCCGAAATAGGCGTCCCCAATTGATGAGCAGTCTCCTTTGCCATACCGACCCAAACACGGTTCTGCTCCGCTCGGCGCGAAGAACTAAAACCCAAGTAGCCGATCGTAATAAAGCCCGCAATTAAGATAAATTGTACCACGGGTAGGTACGTCAACAAGACCAAATTACGCGAATCTTTGTAATAGATGTAGCCGCCGTAAGTTTCAATAGGATCCTTTCCGCCACTTTTTATATCATCCAATTCTGATTGAAGATAGACCTGATTCGTATCGAGACTTTCTCCAAAATTACGCGCAAAATTAATGGTTCCACCCTCGCTGACGAGAATCATTGGTACGCTGGTATTGGATTCCAGAATTTTTGTGTGCAAGGTAATATCACAGTAGTCCAGCTCCTCGATATCCATATCGTTGGTCAATTCCTGCGCCAATACCCAGTTTTCCACCTTACTACGCTCTTCCGCAGCGAGTTGCTCTGCCAAATAGCTGGTGTAATAAACCGATCCAATTACAATAGCCAGACCAAATAGGGCAAGATAAATTTTCCAACGCGATTTCCGGGTGTAAATATCCATATCAACCTTATAACTATGAACCGATCTCTCTTACGCTTTTGCTTCACGCTTGTTACGACAACAGAACGTTGCAAACTATCTAATATTACAAAATACAAGTTGTAAACCATAAGAGGACTTTATATCCACTTTTTCTAATATAGATGACAACTTACCTAACAAAAGTAATGAAGATGATGTACAACGCCAACCGCAAGCATTGAACAGCTCATTGTTCTAGCTGTTTCCTCATAAAATACCCGATTCGATGTGAGCGGGAATCGCTATCTTTGCAGTATGGCAGAAGTAACAACAAGACAGGATATTCGTGTGCTTTCGCAGGCAGATTTGACCACCATTTTACTAGAATGGGGTGAAAAAAAGTTTCGGGCAAAGCAGGTCTACGAATGGTTGTGGCAGAAAAGCGCCCGTTCTTTTGATGAAATGACCAATCTTTCCAAGCCTTTGCGGCAAAAACTATCCGAGTACTTCGTTATCAATGCCATCCAAGAAGACAAAGTCCAACGCAGTTTAGATGGCACCATCAAGTCACGCTATCGCCTACACGACGGCCATTTGATTGAATCGGTATTGATTCCGGTCCCCAGCGATCGTCGTTTCACCGTTTGTGTATCTTCTCAGGTGGGGTGCAGCCTGACTTGTAAGTTTTGTGCTACGGGTCGCATGAAACGATTACGCAATCTCGATGCCGCAGAAATCTATGATCAAGTCGTAATGGTTAATCAACAATCGCTAGACACTTTCGGTCATCAACTGACTAATGTAGTGTACATGGGAATGGGTGAACCTTTGTTGGCATACAAGCAGGTACTGCGTAGTGTAGAATTGCTAACGTCTCCCGATGGGCTTAATATGTCGCCCCGTCGAATTACTATCAGTACGGCCGGTATCGCTAAGATGATCAAGAAATTAGCCGATGATAAAGTGCGTTTTAATCTTGCGCTTTCTCTTCACGCTGCGGACGACACCAAGCGCAACGAAATCATGCCAATCAATGAGCAGAATAGTTTGGACGTTTTGATGGATGCGCTGGAAGAGTTCTACCAAACAACCCGTAATCGCATCAGCTACGAATACATTACCTTTCAAGATTTCAACGATAGCCTGGAGGACGCGGCCAATCTGGTACGCCTTTGTCAACGCTTTCCAGTACGTGTCAACATCATTGAATACAACCCTATCGACGGTGCGGATTTCCGGAAATCCACCGAACATCGCATCGATGATTTTGCGCGTTATTTGCGCGAACGAGACATCATGGTTACCGTCCGACGTAGCCGTGGCAAGGATATCGATGCCGCCTGTGGTCAGCTAGCCAACAAGGATTAATCTCTTCTACATACAACCATTTTCTTATCTAGCCGGCTCTCTAAGTTGTTCGATCCATTGATGATGTGAATCATACGCTAGCCTCTAATCTGATTCTGCGGATCGATCTCATACCTTATAAAATGAATGAAAATGATCAAACGTGCAATGCTATTGCTAGGGGCTTTGCTATGCCTGTCCAGTATCGTAATGGCTCAAATTTCGGATACAACTCGCCTTGAAGGTCGCTATGAGATTGGGAAAATTACCGTGCGAGGTGCTCAAGAAGCCGATCCGGGAGCAATTATCGCTTTTAGTGGATTGCGAGTAGGGCAAGTGATTGATTTCCCGGGCCAACAAATTAACCAAGCGATCAAAGCCATCTGGGCCCAACGTCTTTTCGCCGATATCGAAATTCAGCAACAGAAAGTCATTGGAGATATTATCTTTTTAGAAATTATAGTAAAGGAATTGGCTCAATTGCATCGCTATCAATTAAATGGCGTAAAGTCTTCCGAACGTAAAAACCTCGAAGAACTCCTCAACACCATCTTGATTCAGGGTACCATCCTCACCGAACACGACAGGCAACGTGCCAAAGCAGTTATTAAGACCTATTTTGAAGAAAAAGGCTATCCCAATGCTGTTGTACGCACACGACTTAAGCCAGTGGCTAATCAGGATCGCATCGAGCTAGTCCTTGAAGTCGATAAGCGCGATCGGGTCAAAATTCAGAAGATTAGCTTCTCGGGTAATACGCAAATAAGCACACGTAAGCTCCGCAAATTGATGTCGAACAGTCAGGAAAAAAAGCGGTGGTTCAAGAAATCATTGCTGACCAGTGAAGGTTTTAAAGAAGACAAGGCACGTATTCTCGCACGCTACCAAGAACTCGGCTACCGCGATGCCCGTATCAGCAAAGAAAAAATTCGGATTTCACCACAAGGAGATTGGAATATCCAATTGACCATCGATGAAGGAGCACCTTATACCTTTGGAAAGATCACCTGGCGAGACTATGGTATTTATCCCGTCGAAGTCCTTAATGAAGTACTAGGCATTCAAACGGGCGATCCTTATCATCCTCAACTCTTAGAAGAACGGCTTTACTTTAGCCAAAATGGTCGAGACATCAGTAGTCTCTATATGGATCAAGGTTATCTTTTTTTCCAAGTTGAAGCCGTTGAAACCGGCATTAACGATCATGCCATTGATCTTGAAATTCGACTACAAGAAGGCCCCCAAGCCGTGATCGGCAAAGTTAAAATCAGTGGTAATGCAACAACCTCCGAGGAAGTGATTCGTCGAGAAATCCGCACTCAACCCGGTGATCTCTTCAGTAGAGCGGCACTGATTCGTTCCCAACGCGAAATCATTAATCTCGGCTATTTCAATCCCGAAAAAGTCGACATTCGAACGGACGTACATCCTGAAAATGGTACTGTAGACATTGAATACATCGTAGAAGAAAAATCTAATGATCAGCTTGAGTTAGCTTTAGGATGGGACCCTGCTTCTAATCAACTTCAAGGGACGATTGGCGTCGCCCTCAATAATTTTTCCACCGCTCGCATTTTTGACAAAGACGTCTGGCAGCCTTTTCCTCGGGGTGACGGACAGCAGTTATCTCTGCGTTTTCAAAGTACCGGTAGGAACTACCAATCCTACAATTTATCTTTCACCGAACCTTGGCTCGGTGGGAAAAAACCAACTAACCTAACTGTTAGTGGATTCTATACTAACCGATTCTTTGAAGGGACCGAAGGGACCAACGAGCGTTTTAACATTTTGGGAGGCGTCGTTCAACTAAGCACTAGGCTACGCTTTCCCGATGATCATTTTATCTACTCGGCGGGACTGAATGTCCAGCGCATTCAACTAGAGAATTGGCAAGTAGATGGATTTGTCCTAGAGGATGGCTCCTATCTATCCGACGGCAATTTTTACAATATCTATCTCAAACAGACTTTAGCTCGTAATTCGCTTAATCATCCCATTTTTCCAACGGGGGGATCTCTTTTCTCCTTATCCGCACAAACGACTTTGCCCTATTCTTGGTTGGGGTTAAGTAACGACTCGGATGATCCAGCCGAGCAATTTAAGTGGTTAGAATATTACAAAATTCGCTTCGAAAGCACCGTTTACAAATCACTCGGTCGTAAGCTCGTTCTAAAAGGTTCCGCCAAACTTGGCCTGCTTGGCAGCTATCAATCTTCGGCTACCCTTTCTCCTTTCGAGCGTTTTTGGTTTGGTGGAGATGGCTTGAGTGGGCAGCAGGGATTTGGAGGGGTAGATCTTATCAGTATGCGGGGCTACGATGACCAACGAGATTTTGACGCCAATTTGAACGGTGGCGCAACGGTATTCAGCAAATATACTTTGGAACTACGCTATCCATTACTGCAAAGCCCGGCAGCCAATATGCAGGCCTTAATTTTTGCCGAGGCGGGGAATGCATGGGGGCAGCTTGACCAGGTTCGTCCCTTCGATCTTCAACGTTCGGTGGGCGCAGGCATCCGCATTCATCTGCCCATGTTTGGTATGCTGGGCTTTGATTATGGTTTAGGCTTCGATAAAGATCCGATAAGTGGACAGTCTATTTGGTCTAAATACGGTTCAATAAATTTAATCCTGGGTTTCGAACCTGATTAAGTTTTTGGGGCTCTTTAAGACAAGAAAAACTTTTCATGGAGTAATAGTCAAATAATAAAACACCGATTTACGAAGCTTTTTCTTCAACGTGTAAATATTATTCCGTGCTATTACAAAAAAACAGGAAGGCTTGGTGCCCGATGATGTCAGGTTA
The DNA here is from genome assembly GCA_028285085.1 of Saprospiraceae bacterium. Taxonomy (GTDB): domain Bacteria; phylum Bacteroidota; class Bacteroidia; order Chitinophagales; family Saprospiraceae; genus JAHDHW01. The sequence goes on from JANQQI010000038.1 coordinate 46,388, forward strand.
TCGGGCTCTTTTTATGTCGTTTGATTTTCGATCACTTGTTTGAGGCGCTGTAGGTCCTCACCTTGCTGTTTTTGCATGGGCCCTTTTACAAAGAATCCAAACAGATTGAAAATGGCCGGTCGCAATTGCACCTTGGTATCGATAAGTATTTTGCAAGTCCCGCCTTGATTAAGAAAACGAAAGCTTTGCTGGGTACGCATATTTTTGTTAGAGAGCTCGCTCCGAATCAACTTTCCTTTTGTTACTTCAACAATTTGCTCATTCACCTCCAGTTCTCCGGCTTTATCTTTGAATACGAGCATCAGCTTTGCTCCAGCTTGGCGTTGCCGGCCGGATAATTGTTTGAATCGTTGAAACCCATCCATCCAGTTTTTAAGATTTTTGGGATTCAAACAGTAGCGGAACACATCTTCAGCAGAGGCTTGAATTTCTATTTCCGAACGAAAGTTCATATCAATGACGGTAATTTATTCTGTTTTCAGAGTGTGAGGTTAATCAGTTTGTTCACAAAGAACAAGAAGCTCTGATTCTCATCGAATTAGTCCTTATATTTAAACACCCTTAATGATTGAAATAAAAAGCTATTGAAAAACGCATAAAACAACACGCCTTGTTCTTTTTCCAACATGCTTTCCGTTAGCATACAAAAGAAGAATAACAACAAAAACATCACATATACAAAGTATCGCTTTTTCCAAGCTAGCCAAAGTGGCCAAAACAAACTAGCGATCAACCATAATGCGCCTACAACCCCAAGTGCTATCCCCGTTTGTAAAAACTGATTATGGACATTAAAGTTCTTTTCTTTCGCCTCTTTCATCTGACGCTGTTCGTACATCGGCAAGAGTTGCTCCTGTATATCCCCTGTACCGTATCCTCCGGGAGCGGACTGAATGAGATGCCATCCCACCGACCAGAGCTGTAAGCGGATATCCTGCTCCTGAGGTTGTTCCGGCGTTTTTTGAAAGATTTCCAAAACTTTCATCAGGCGTAAACGCGTCACCGGCAATAAACTAATTAGCCCTAAACCCAGCACCATCGCGCCACTCAAACTAAGGATGCCCTGCCAAGTCTTCCCATTTCGAATCATCCACCACACAAATACAACCGACAATAAAAGAGCATCCGCCAACAAGATAATCCGAGCCGACAATAAGACGATAATCATCAAAAAGCAGAGCACCAGGCCTGATCGTAAAATGAGTTGTTTTCGACTGTATTCTGCCCGGAATTGTGCCCAATGTGCTAAAAGGATAAATATTGAAAAGCTGAGGTAAAGCCCTAAGTAAGTAGGATGCAGTCTTACATGGTCGCTGAATCGGAAATAGAAAAAAGTATTTTTACCACTATCCAAATATGTCCATGTCGCCATGAGTAAGCACCAAATAACTGCGGTAAGACATCCAATTACAAATGCCCAACTAACTTGATGGTACAAACGATTGGACATTGGCTGGCGCCGTAAAATCAAAAGCGGGAAAATCAGCAAGCTGAGCTTTGTCTCAACGTCCTGCCAGCCTTCCGTCATATTTTCAGTATACAATAAACCGATCCAATGTAAGAGATAAAACCCTCCAAAAAGCAACATGGGTTTGAAAGACCAGTTTTGCCAGAATTGTCGAAAAGGAAAGGCAGCAACCAAAGCATTGACGGCCCAGAGAATAATGCAAATGACCGCCAAGCGCCGTTGGACAGGGAGTAAAAATGCCAACAGCAGCATCAGATACTGATCGATCTTGTGATGCTGCTGTTGCGATAACATATATTGGTGGCATTCGCCACATTAAACTTTAATCAAGGGTTTGACGCACTTCTACAATTTCGTAAGCCTCGATAACGTCGCCTACTTTGATATCATTGTAGTTCTTAATCGTCATACCACATTCCATTCCACTACGCACTTCTTTGACATCATCTTTGAAGCGTTTAAGTGAGCTCAGCTCGCCGTTGGCACCTTCTTTCGTTGGATAAACTACGATACCGTCTCGTACCAAGCGAATGTAGTTATTACGGGCAATTTTACCTTCTTGGACATAACATCCCGCCACGGTACCAACCCGGCTAATTTTGTAGACCTCACGAACCTCAACTTGCGATACGATGCGCTCTTCCTTGGTCGGTTCAAGCATCCCTTCAATCGCCATCTTGATTTCTTCAATCGCTTCGTAGATGATCGAGTAGGTTTTGATCTGTACCCCTTCACGCTCAGCCAACTTACGCGCACCGAGAGAAGGACGTACCTGGAAACCAATAATGATCGCATCGGAGGCTGAAGCCAAAAGTACATCGGATTCGATGATTTGACCAACCGCTTTGTGGATCACATTAACCTGTATCGTTTCGATTGACAGCTTGATCAAGGAATCAGAAAGGGCCTCAATCGAACCATCCACGTCACCTTTAACGATCAAGTTCAACTCTTTAAAGGTCCCCAATGCTAAACGACGACCGATCTCATCAAGACTGATTCGTTTGCTGGCTCGGTTGGCTTGCTCGCGGGAAATTTGCGCGCGCTTAGAGGCAATTTGTCGTGCTTCCTGCTCGCTTTCCATGACTTTCAGCTTCTCACCAGCCTGTGGAGCACCACTCAATCCCAGTACCAAAACTGGCGTTGACGGCCCAGCCTTTTTAACTTTCTTACCACGCTCGTTGAACATCGCTTTCACCCGACCCGAGTATTCTCCGGCAACCATTGAATTACCTATTTCCAAGCTACCGTTCTGTACCAAAATCTTGGTGACAAAACCACGTCCTTTATCCAAAGATGCCTCGATGATCGTACCGATAGCTTCCCGTGAAGGATTAGCTTGTAGTTCGAGTAATTCTGCTTCCAGCAATATTTTCTCAAGCAACAGGTCAATGTTCATACCTGTTTTCGCAGAAATATCTTGTGATTGGTAAGTCCCCCCCCAGTCTTCAACCAAGAGATTCATACTCGCCAACTCTTGCTTGATACGTTCGGGCTGAGCTCCGTCCTTATCAATTTTATTGATGGCGAAGATCATAGGTACACCCGCAGCTTGGGCGTGACTGATGGCCTCTTTCGTTTGCGGCATGATGCTATCATCTGCAGAGATAATAATCACCGCAATATCTGTGACTTTCGCACCACGGGCTCGCATCGCGGTAAAGGCTTCGTGACCCGGTGTATCAAGGAAAGTAATACGTTTTTTGTCTTCACCGACCTGGACCTCGTAAGCACCAATGTGCTGCGTGATACCCCCGGCCTCACCGCTCGCTACGTTTGCTTCACGGATATAATCCAGCAAAGATGTTTTACCGTGGTCAACGTGTCCCATTACGGTAACGATCGGCGCGCGTGGTTCGAGATCCGCTGGATCATCTTCGAATTCTTCTTCGTCTTCAATTTGCTCTTCTGCACTAATGAATTCGATCTCGTGATTAAACTCTTCCGCAACCAACTCGATGATTTCAGCATCCAGACGCTGATTGATGGATACGATTACACCTAGATTCATACAAGTCGTAATCACTTCCGTTACAGGAACATCCATCAAACTGGCTAGCTCAGATACCGAAA
>JANQQI010000081.1 GCA_028285085.1 Saprospiraceae bacterium
CATATCTATCGGCAAAGAGGAGAAGTGGATCGTGCACTGTTGCTGTATGAACAATCGCTGTCGATTAAGGAAAAGATAGGGGATGAAAAGGGCAAAGGCGCGACGCTGCACGCTATGGGTTATATCTATCGGCAAAGAGGAGAAGTGGATCGTGCGCTGTTGCTGTATGAGCAATCGCTGTCGATTAAGGAAAAGATAGGGGATGAAAAGGGCAAAGGCGCGACGCTGCACGCTATGGCTAATATCTATATGCAAAGAGGAGAAGTGGATCGTGCGCTGTTGCTGTATGAACAATCGCTGTCGATTAAGGAAAATATAGGGGATGGAAAGGGCAAAGGCGCGACGCTGCATGCTATGGCTCATATCTATCTGCAGCGTGGAGAAGTGGCTCGCGCGTTGTCACTGTACGAGCAATCGCTGTCGATAGCTGAAAAGATCGGGGATGAACAGGGCAAAGGCGCGACGTTTCATGCTATGGCTTATATCTATCTGCAGCGGGGGGAATTGGCTCGTGCGCTGTTTTTGTATGAGCAATCGCTGTCGATAGATGAAAAAATCGGGGATTTGACCGGTCAGGCAACAACCTCCATTATGCTGGCCCAGCTATTGATCCAGTTAAAGAAAGACCTAGAAAAAGCCTGGACATTAGCCGAAAGGGCAGTCGTTATTTATCAACATTTGCAACACGGCGAATTGGAGCAAATGATGGAGCTAGCAATCGGTGTTTTATTTGACAAAGTACATCTGGAACTGGGAGAAGAAAAGCTGGCTATTTTCAAAGAAAAAATGGAAAAGGATGGTTGGGAACAGGCCATGACCTGGGCCGAGGAGCAAAAACAACTAAGTGTGGGAGAAGATAAAGATCGCCTACCACCCAAAACTTCTGAATGAGATCAGATGGCAGGTGATCTTCTCAATTAATCTAATGTTTCACAATCTTCTCCTGATACACCTGCTGGTTTTTATCGGTCAGGATGAGCTGATACACCCCGCTAGGCACATCTAGCTGAATCACATTCTCTCCGTATTGGACCTGGCCAGTGTAGACCACCTGGCCGAGCGCATCGATGATGCGGATATCCGCTTGCTCCACTTGCGCGTAGATAATAAGGTCACCGTCCGTTGGATTCGGGTAGGCCTGAGTGGCGATCTCGGGTTTAGGTTGAGGTAGTGCTTCCGGGGTTGGAGGTGTGGTTTCTCCCGGGGTCAAAACACGTGGCTGTTCGTTGGTCTCGTAGTTCAGCAGCTCACCGGCTTGGTTAAAGAAACTGACACCACCGCTGGGCGGAGACTGGAAACCATTGGTAGCTTCCCAGACACAGGTCTTGGGGCTACAAGGGACGATCTCGGCGTGGAAAGTCGCGCCATCATTTACTACAAAGCCATTAGTAAAAGTGATGCTGGTATTGGCTTCCAGGTCGACCGTAGCGCCGGAATTAATCGTGTAATTATTCCCTTCGATACGATCCACTTCGTCTACCGTTACGGTTTGGCCGTTATTGACGGTACCGGTGAGGGTTTCGAGTGCTGTAGCACAAGTAGTACCGAGGCTGGTGTTGGTGATTTCGTTGATGAGGAAATTCACGATAGTGGCGTTACCCGTTTGATTGGCGCGGTGCGAGCGGTTGTCACCGGTTACCCCAATGATTGCATCAAAAGGGGTCTTGTCGATTCGGGTACCGTCAGCCAAGATATCATAGAATACATCGTCGGTATCGAAAGCAAAGGCACTGACGGTAGGTACGAAGGTGCTATTATCGGCATAGCTAAAGCTACAATCAACTTGTGAATTGAGGGCATCTAACAAATCATCGTAGGCGGGCACAAATGAACCCGGGGCGAAATCCGTTGGCTCGTCACCTTCATAAGACCACACTCGACTCCAGGCACCCAGAGGTAAAATCGGAAGACCAAAAGAGTTACGATACCAATAAGTAGCGTAAATCCAGTTGCCCAGCCCACCGTAGCTGCTTCGATCACTGAAATAAGGGTAATTCGTAGACCAGGCGGTAGATAAGAACGCCTGAAAACCAAAGGCTGCTACAGATTCACAGGTATTTAACTCCCAGATGGCTTGTACATCACTATCGTCGTCACCCTGAGGGAAATTAATGTATAACATCGGAAAACCGGAATGTTGAAAGTCATTGACCATATCATTATCTAAATCCAAATTGGATCGCTGCGGAATAGAATTCCAACTACCGAGAGCGATACCGATATTCCGAGTTTGGGTGGGGAATCCGTTGCAATTATTCTGGGTTTCTAAATCGTCGAGGAAGTCGAGATGATCACTACTAAGTGGCAACTCGCCGGTAGTTGTAGTTGGTGAAGTGAGGCGAAACTTCAGCATCTGCTGGGCCGCCGGTGCGAAAAATTGATTAAGACTCTCTTCCAAATCGGGGAACAGCTGCTGATAAGTGGGCGAATCAAAGGTCGTGGCGAGTGCCTGAATGCCAGCCGGAACGTGTGCACCCTTATGTGGTGAATCGAAAGACACATAAAGCCGCGTCTCGTGATCAATGTTTTGCTCTTCCATATAGGTGAGCGCGTAGCGCGCCACTAAGCCCCCCATACTAAAGCCAACGACGACGAGTTCTTCGTTATTGGGTTTCTGAGCGTTGGCCTGATTGATGAGTTCGACGAGCAGAAAAGCGTTTCGTTGGATAAAATCCCCACCGTCATCAAAATTAAGGATAATAATATCGTAGCCCGCAGCGTGAAGTTGGTCCGCAGCACTGTTGAAGCCCGCATCAAGAATATTATAGATGCCAGGGATCGTAAAATCATCGTTTGGATCGAAGCCCTCTACAAAAATCAAAGGCTTATTGAGATTGCTAAGGGAAATATTATTATTAAATGAGGTGCGGTAAATTCGATATTCACCACTGGCCGTAGCCCCCATGTAGGGAGTGGAAGCGGTAATGCTAAAAGGCTGGGCTGGTAACCCACCAATTAACATCAGGCCGAAGAAGTAGAAACACAAAAGTGATTTTTTCATAATTTTTAATTTTTTGTCAAACCATCCAAAATAAATTAATCCACTCGTCTAAATCTGGAATACATCCAGGCATTTAGACATAGCAATCCTATTGTTGGTATTGACACCAATCAACTGAATTAAAAAGATAAATTGAGTTCCACATGCTTGCTAAAAGCCACGTAGCGAAAGGGCTGCGTAGTGATAGCACCGCACTTACCAGAAATAATTACTAGTCTTTAATGTGGAATAATAGTTGGATAAGCTGATTGTCGAAAAAAGATGAATCACCTTTATGTACTCGACTGCGTAAAGATAAGAAAGAATCGGTGACAACGCAAGTTAGGAGCGGCGTTAAAAAAGTCGATTTCCAATTTTTTAAATCTAATTAGAAACGATTGAATACAATAAAAAATTAAGGTGAGGCAACCCGCAGCGTTTAAAAGATCACCTTAATTTATAGAACATCTTGATTGACCATGTTATCATTTGCTGCATACCAGAAAAGGCTGATTAAAATGGCCTTGATTACTTCTCCTTTGATTGGGTTATTCGCACTTGTGCCGATGGTTTTAATTTCGGAGGTCCTACCCCATGATCAGCATTTGGCTATTTTTGATAATATTCCTCATCTGCTTCTCGGCATTGGATTAGTGACGGGGATTGTGCTTACCTTATGGGGTATGAATATTTTCCTGCTCTGTCAATTTAACCGAATGGGGCAGCGGATATCACAAAAAACTTGGCTGCGGTATATTCTTTCTTATATGCTTGCTTTTATTTTGATTGCTTCAATGATGTCTATTATTGAAAACTTACGCCCCTACAATTATTCTATTTCTCGCTATCAACCATTTTTTGGAAGTTTTGTCAATAATACCTTTATTCTAATTCTCATCAATTTAATCGTTACCCAAAACGAAAGAGCACAACTTAAACTGGAAAAGGCACAACTCGAAATCAGTCACCTGCTCATGCAGCATGAACAATTAAAACAACAAATTCATCCACATTTTCTTTTCAACGCATTGTCCACCCTCCAAATCTTGATGCGCAAAGATGTGCGTCGAGCTTATAAGTATGCCGGACAATTAGCCACGTATTTACGTTCGTCCTTGACGTTGTCTCGGCAAGATGTGATTTCTGTTGCTGAAGATTTAGCATTTATGGAGCGATATATTCAGCTACAACAAATTCGCTTTGCTGATCTGATTCATTACGATATTCAAATGCCTGAGCATTTAATGGCACAGGGAAAATTACCCGTATTCTCTTTACAAACCCTAGCCGAAAATGCTATAAAGCATAATGCGTTCTCGGCAAATACCCCGCTGCAATTAGAGATTCGAAGTGAGCAGAACCAAAAGATTGTCGTTTCCAATAACCGTTGTCCAAAATTAAGAATCGAAGAGTCGACACGTATTGGATTAAAAAATCTACGGGACCGTTTTAGACATTTTACAAAAGAATTACCCCAAGTAGAGGAAAGTACTTCCACCTTTACAGTGACCTTAAAAGTGCTGTAAGGATGAAAGTCATCATTATTGAAGATGAACCCCTGATGGCCGAAGCCCTGGAGGAAGAAATTCGGCGGATTGATCCTTCCATTCAATTGATCGCTCGCTTAAATAGTGTCGAAGCCACTATCGATCACCTTAGCCGCCACGGCTTTCCCGATCTTTTCTTTTCAGATATTGAATTAACGGATGGTTTGAGTTTCGAAATCTTTCGACGGGTTAGGAATCATCGACCCATTGTGTTTTGCACTGCTTACGATCATTATGCTTTGGAAGCCTTTTCGGTGCACGGGATAGACTATATTTTAAAGCCATTTAGTTCAGATGCTATCCGACGGACGATACAAAAATACCGTACCTTTTTTCCCGATAATAATACGCAACATCCAGATTGGGCAGCGCTCATGCAGCATTTGTCTCAGCAGCAATCGGCTTCCCAAAAAGCGATCCTTTGGCATCGGGGAGAGTATATTATTCCCATGAATATAGATGATATTGCCTTGGCACAGTTGTCAAACGGCCAAGTTTACGTTTACACCTTTTCCGGTGATCGTCGCCCGGTGCAATATAATCTGGAAACTTTGGCTGGTTTATTAGGCCCTGACTTTTATCGGATTAACCGCCAGTTTATCATTAATCGTCGATCGGTAAAAAGTGTAGCGCATTACTTTGCTCGAAAATTATTGATTCACTCAAGCATTGAATTCAAGGAACCATTGGTGGTGAGTAAAGCGGGTGCTTCTGCTTTTCTGCAATGGTTAGAAACGGGATGATAATTCTAGAATCGTTTTCAACTTTTGATTTTCCCTTTTGTCCACTTCATCTCTCAATTTGTCCGCTTCGCTTAGTTATTGCTGATTTTGCCCGGCTTTGAGCCGCATCTTTAAGTCAAAATCATCGCATAAAAATAATGAAGCTAATTTCTACTATGCTATTGCTCGGCAGCTTACTCTGGGCGACACCTGTCTGGGGGCAAGCTGCCAAATATACCATTAGTGGTCAAATCCAGGATGCCGCTAGTGGAGAGGATTTGCCATTTGTGAATATTGTTGTAATGAATCAACCGGGCGTGGGTACCACAACCAACACTTACGGTTTTTATTCCATAACGTTAGAGGAAGGGACACACACTTTATTATTTCAATATGTCGGATACCAAAATCAAGAGCGGCAAGTGACTTTGACGACCGATCAACGGTTGGATGTCGAGCTGGGAGAGAACATACAAGTATTGGGTGAAGTCGTGGTCTCCGCTGAGCGGGAAGATCAAAACATTACCCGCAACGAAGGGAGCGTTGCTAAGATCGATATGCAGGAGGTGCGTTCCATTGCCACCTTCGGGGGCGAGCCCGACATCATTCAGGTGATCAAGCTCCAGCCGGGGATTAAGTCTGCGGGAGAAGGGAATTCTGGTTATTATGTTCGGGGTGGAGGTCTGGATCAAAATCTGATACTACTCGACGAAGCGCCGGTCTACAATCCATCGCACTTACTAGGCTTTTTCTCCGTGTTCAACGGAGATGCCCTGCGCGGTGCGACCGTGTACAAAGGAGGCATGCCCGCCGAGTATGGCGGGCGGACCGCCTCGGTGATGGATATCCGTAAGCGGGAGGGCAATCAAAAAACGTACGGTGTGTCGGGCGGTATTGGTTTACTCTCAGCGCGCCTGACGGCCGAAGGGCCGATCGTGCAGGATAAGGGGGCGTTTATTATCTCTGGCCGTCGAACTTACGCGGATCTATTCCTGGGCTTTTCTGATGATTTTGAAAATTCGAACCTTTATTTCTATGACCTCAATGCCAAAGCGAACTATCGCCTTGACGATAAAAACAAGCTTTACCTATCCGGCTATTTTGGTCGGGACAATTTTGGTTTTGAAGATATATTCGGGCTAAATTGGGGCAATGCGACGGCGACTTTACGTTGGAACCATCTGTTTTCTGATCGCTTGTTTTCCAACACTACGATAATCTACAGTAATTACGATTACGAATTTGGCTTTGGTTTAGATGAGGATCGATTGGCGGTTCAATCCATTATTCGGGATTGGAATTTCAAGCAGGATTTTTCCTTTTTTCCCAGTACCAATCATACGCTGAAGTTCGGTCTCAATTTGATTCACCATACTATTGAGCCAGGGAATTTGCAGGCCGGATCCAATACCGGAGTAACGGCCGAAGATGCCGAAGAAAAACAAGGACTTGAAGGCGCGATTTATATTCAAAATCAACAGCAAATTAGTGAACGTCTAAATTTGAACTACGGCTTGCGATACACGTGGTTTAATCAACTGGGGCCCGGCCAGCGCTACACCCTGGCGGACGATGGTGAGGTGCTCGCAAGCGAATCCTTCGACGCCGGAGAGAATATGCAATTCTACGGAGGGCTGGCCCCCCGGTTATCGGTCAACTATTTGCTCAATGACAAGAGTTCAATCAAGCTGGGCTACAATCGTAATTATCAATTCATCCACTTACTAACCAACGCGACTTCAGCAACGCCAACAGATGTGTGGATCATGAGCAGCAATAATGTTGAGCCACAAATTGCCGATCAAGTTTCGCTCGGGTACTTCCGCAATTTTAAAAATAATACTTACGAAGCATCGATTGAGGCCTATTATAAGGACATGCAAAATGTGATCGACTATCGCAACGGGGCCGATGTATTTTTTAACGAACAATTGGAATCGGATTTGCTCAGTGGCGATGGCGAGGCTTACGGTGTAGAGTTTTTGCTCAAGAAAAATAAAGGTCGTCTTACCGGTTGGATTAGTTACACTTGGTCTCGAACCTTCCGCCAGATCGATGGCATCAATAATGGCGAAAAGTTTTCCGCGCGTCAGGATCGTATCCATGATTTAGCCATCGTGGCGCTCTACAAGCTGAATGCTAAGCTGTCGCTCTCCGCCAATTTCATTTTCAATACCGGGGATGCGGTAACCTATCCCACTGGCCGTTATCGAGCCATTGATACGGTCGTACCGGTGTACACAGAACGCAACGCTGGTCGCATGCCGAATAACCATCGCCTGGATGTGGGATTGAACTGGCAAACGAAAAAGACAAAACGTTACGAAGCGAGTTGGAATTTCTCCATCTACAATATCTACGGCCGAGAGAATGCCTATTCTATCAGTTTTGAACCGAATGAAGATAATCCTCAAGTGACGGAGGCCGTGCAGTTATCCTTATTTCGCTGGGTGCCTTCGGTGACTTACAATTTTAAATTTTAAAAGACTAAAAAAGAGATGATACAACAATTGAAATGGGTGTTCCTGATCAGTATGGGATTTCTCGCTCTGGCCTGTGAAAAAGTGATCGACTTGGAGCTCGAAGATTCTGCGACAGAGCTGGTGATTGAGGCCAATCTATGGGCTGGAACCAGTACCCTGGAAGTTTTAATTTCAAATACAGCCTCTTATTTCGATAGTGCCCTGCCGGTGACCATAGAGGATGCCACGGTGACCCTCTCCGACGAGGCAGGCAATAGTTTTAACGCGGCCCACCTCGGCAATGGCCGTTATCTGGCCAATATCACTACAGAAGAGGGAATGACCTATCGGCTTACCGTAGAGGTTGATGGCATTATCTATCAAGCTGATTCTTTTTTGCCCCAGAAGATAGAACTAGTGGAATTGATTGCAGAATATGAAGCTGCTGCCGGACCGATTGAAGAGGGGTACTCCATGCGGGTCCGATTCAACGATCCGGGAGGAGAAGAGAATTACTATCGAATCGTGCATTATGTCGATGGAGTGAAACAGATTGAGCCGGATGATTTGCAGGTGGTAGAAGATGTCCTCTTCGATGGTGGGCTGACGCGGCTCCCGATGTTTCAACAAAGCTTTGATTTGGGAGATAGTGTGTCGATTGAACTGATTCATTTTGATGAAGCTTCTTTTGCGTATTTCAATTCCTTGTCGGACATCATCAATAGCGGTGGTGGTCCGGGAGGCGCTAGCGCTGCACCCGGCAATCCTACGACGAATTGGTCCGGTGGGGCACTGGGCTACTTTAGTGCCAGCCAGGCTGATACGCTGAGTATCGTCATTATCGAATGATATCCGGAGGGGAACTCATCGAATCCAATAACTATGGACAAGACTTTTATGCAACTGACATTGGGGCTACTCGGGCTATGTTGGGTGACCGGAGGATGGGCACAAACGATTCGGTTAATTAACGAGCCGGTATATCGGACACCATTCGTGGTCGTTGTGGCACCCGCTCATTTGCTGCCCGCTTTATCCCAAAAAATAGAGGCGGGGCAACAATCGGCGTCTTTTGCTCTGGTCAACGGAGATCGGTGTTCCGAGGAGCAGCTTTGCGATTCAATAAATACTATTTTAAACAGTGATCGTTGGCAGATTTCGAAGCAATATGTCTATTTCGTGGTAGCCGGTGAACGTTCATTTTTCAATCACTACAGCCATTATACCGATGACTTTTTTGCGGCCAAATATTATTTGAAAACGGATGACATCGACGAAATGCACCCTTCATTTACTATCTCGGATTTTGAGTCGACCAGTATCGATGAAGTGGTCCGCAGCTTGAGGAAAAAATATACTTGGGATATTCAAATTGAAACCATCAGAGAGCAACATGCGCAAGAAATATATAAAAGCCGAAAGCATTACGCTATTGGATTCAAACTGGGGAGCTTAACCCCTTATAAAACGAAAATAATAGATAGCGACTTGCCCCGTGGGTTTACGCAATATGGATTATATGGTTTGACCCGATTTGGCTCTCGCTGGCAGTTGAATTGGATGGTGAACGCCAATGTCAACTTACCGAATCCTCGCTCCCTTATTCAAGAGCAGATCCAGGAGCAAGTTGATTTTTTTGAAATCCTCTCCGGTGGTGGTGGGGAGGAAGAAATTGATATTAATGCTCAGATTCGGGGGCACGTTTATCTCAATGCAACTCTGGAAGGTCGGTTCTTACTTAAGCCGCAATTGCATTGGCAGCCTTATATTGGTCTTGGGATTTCCTTCACCAACTTGTTGAATATCGATGCCAAGATTGATACGACGATTACCATCGATTTTAGTGATTTCTCCGGGGGCAGTGGAGGGTTTAATACCGGTGGCTTTGAACCGGATTCGGATGATGAGAACTTCAATCTGACCACTCTCCGACAGCTCGGTATGCCTATTTCAGTCGGCGTCCAGCACCAATTAGGCCGGCGCTGGGAACTGGATATCAGTGCCCGTTATGATTGGAGTCCCAATCGCGAGGCAAGTCTACGAACCTTGGGCATCGATGTTGGCTTGGCATTCAGACTGGTAGGACGTAAGCAGGTTTATTATGAATATGTGCGTCTAAATCCTTAGAGGCACTCAATTTCATAACATAAAATATTAAACGATTCACTTTTTTTTGGTAACGCCCGGGATTGGGAATCTGGATACCCAACCCGGGATTTTTAGGCTTAATGGGGGAGCTTGTGTCGCAGCAAGCCATAAGTGAAGGTCCCCAGTAAGGCACTCAAAATCATCAAAGCAATGATACCAAAGCCGTGGCCGAGCATGACAAACATGGGGCCGGGACAAGCGCCCATCAGCGCCCAACCCAGACCAAAGATACTTCCGGCAACTAAATGGCGGGTGGGGTTGAGTGGAAGGGCTTTGTACTTGACAAACTCACCTCGCCAGGTTTTAACCTTGAGGCGTTTCATAGCGGCAATGATAATGACTCCCAGGGCTACCGCTACGCCGATGATACCATACATATGAAAGCTCTCGAAGCGAAACATCTCGTGGATGCGAAACCAGGATATGGCTTCGGATTTGGTCATGATGATGCCGAAGAGAATACCTACAGAGAAGAAACTGAGTAAACGCATGTCTTATATGTTGTTTGGGTGTTTAAAAAATGAGGGGCATGATCAGCCAGGTCATGATAAGGCCACCGATGAAAAAGCCAATGACGGTCAAGAAGGAGGGGAGTTGCAAATGCGATAATCCCGTAATCGCGTGCCCGGAGGTACAACCCGAGCCGTAGCGCGCGCCAAAGCCTACCAGGAATCCACCGATGATCGTAAGTAGGATGCCTTTTGGATTACTAAAGTTAAAGAGGTCCACCGGGAGAAAACCGCCGCCTTGTTCAGCTGATATCCCCCAGTCGTTCTGCAAATGCGCGACGGTCGCTGTGGAGAGTTCGATAGTTTCGGGATTGACCAACAGTGTTGAGGCCAAAAAACCGCCACCAATCGCCCCGGCAATGAAAGCCAATCGCCAGTAGCTGTTTTTGAGATCATAGCGAAAATAATCCGCGAATTTTTCGGCCCCGGCAATCTTACAAAGATCTTGAAAGGCGGTTGAAACCCCAAAGCGTCGCCCCATCCAAGTCAGGAAAAAGACTAGGCTGGCAATAGCTGCACCCGATACAGCCCAGTGCCAGGGCTGGCTGATAAAATCGACGATATTCTGAGTATTACTGACTAGTTCCATTGATTTGTGCTTTCCAAGTTTGAGAATGTTATCTGAAGTTAGATAATATTGTCCAAAATTAGAGCAGCCCAAATCGCTATTCAGTGATATGGATCACATAGTGGAAAATGTATATTATTGGAGGTAAATGAAGTAATAAAAATGGGGAAATATTTTAATTCCCATTATACGGTACCGTCTTAATCTTCGGCTTGCCGTGCTTCTCGGTGTATTCATTGACTCTTTGCCGGCTTCTTTCGCGAATATACTGGCGCACTTCCGGTGAAAGCGTTTTTAGTAATCCCATTGAATATTGACCATCAATAGTCATCATCATCTCAAAGGTGAGCTGCTTTTTGTTTTGGTAGACTTGATCAAAGATTTGTGCCATTTGCTGATAGGCAACTTCTTCGCTTTGGCCGCTTTGCTTGGTCTTATTGAAGGTCTGGATCGCTCGCCGATTTAGGCACGCCACATCTTCGTAGCAGCCGAAATTACTCTGATCGGCAGTTGGTTGTGCTGCGGATGGGGTAGGAGCAGTCGGCTTATTTGCTGCTACCAATGTTTTTGCCTCGGCAGGGGATAGGTATTGGGTCGGGTAGATTTGATTGAGTTCGGTGGTTTGAGCATTTTTCAATAACATGATCTCTGGGCCATTGTAGAGTACCACGTCTTGGTTGCTGGCTTTTTCCAATTTGACTTGACTGTGGTCAATTAATTTTCCTTTTTTAAATACCAGTAATTGCTCTGTTCCCGAATTACTTTTTACTAATAACCAGTAGGTGTGCTGCTCGCTAGTTGGAAGTTTTTGGAGGGGAATCATCTCGTGGACAGGTGATTTACTCCACTGATATTGAAAAGTGTGGCCCGTCTCAGGATTGAAGATGATACCAAGATTGTCATCAATACTTTCTTGATTATAGGCGGAAAGTAAAACATTGTTGTCGAATACATAGAAATGGCCTGCGGAAGACTTGAGTAAAGCATCTCCCAGTTGATCGGTCAGCAAGCGCGCCTCGTGCAGATCACCATCCTCAATGATATCGTAGTCTACTAATTCTACCAGCGCTTTTTCCTTGGGGTAGTGAATAAATGCACTCGTACTTTTTAAATTTCCCAGAAAACGGATTTTACTAGAGATATTCTTTTGAAAGCGATTGAGTACCTGTACCTGATTCTTGTCAATGATCTTTTTAAAATAGAATTGTTCTGCACCGGGAATAAATTTTTTATCCCAAATCGTCTTTTGATCGTAGGTATCACTACCGGTCGTATGGCCATCACTATAAGTAATTTTACGTTGATAATAGGACATCAGCGCACCATCATTTTTTTGATATTCGGCCTTACTGATCCAGTTGCCTCGATCATCGTATGCGTACACCCACTCGTATAGTCTCGGTATGCCTGCCAAATAGGAAGTTTGTCGTAATACAGTACCGTCCGGTTTGACGTATTCGTAGCAAATTTCTTTTCTGGGCTGGGCGGCATCTTTAGGCTGGATAGATTTTTCAATGCGTACTTTTTCACAATCGATGCCATTGATGGAAAAAGGTGCGCTGTGGTAGGTCAGTGTTCTGGTTTCATCTACCTGCCCCCGAGCATAAGTGACCTTCAGTGTATTTAGCAGTCGCTTTTCATTGGTATCAAAGGCATAAGTATGCGCGACGTCTAATAATAATCGATCTTGTAGATTGTATTTTTGGTAGGCGACTAGCCGCTGATGTTTGTCGTAGGCCAAAACTTCTTTGGAAAGATTAAGGCGTCGATCTTTTTTATCGTAGATGATAGTGATTTCTTGTGGACCATAATGATAAGATTCGGATTTAGCACGGAGTAAGGCACCACTGTCTTGATCGAATTCTTCGGTTTTCCTTTGTTTTAATCGGCCGTCATTTTCGTAGCTGTAAGTGATTTTAGAATGGCCAAAATCGCCGTCTTGCTCTCGTTCAACCAGGCGATTGTTGTTGTAGATTTTTATTGTATGAAAATTAAAATCGACCCAGCCTAATCGGGAGGAGTGTCGCTCGCTAATTTGGCTGACGTGACCTTTTAATTGAGCTTCAGACTGATCCAGGGCACTTGCACCGGTTAAGAAAATGGGTTGGGCAAAGGTGATGCTGTAAGCTGCCAGCATTAGGAATACGCTAATAAGTTCTCTTTTAATCATCTACCTATTTTAGTCGTATGCACCTTACATAGCCTCTAAGTCAAATGTCTACAAGAGGTAAATAGAACTCGCTTAAACGATGAGATGGAAATTTGACCTTTGGAAAAAGCAAGGAACATGGGATTATAATTTGTATGAGTTCAAAACTAGAGGAATCGACCGCTGGGATCAATACTCCATTGGTAGTATTTCTATAAAGAGGAGGTAGTGTTTTAAATAAAAAATAATAATGCGAAATGAATTGATGTGATCGAAGGCCAGCATTTATGGGAGTATAATCCGAGCGTGGCAAAACCAAAGTAAATCAAGATTCAAGATGATGATAATCAATATTGAATATGAACAACTCTATTTCACGTATACCTTACATTCCTAAATTTGCCCTACATTTGATAAAGCAAAATGTCCTACCCATTAATGTCACCTCAATTTTAATGGTCCAATGCTCGATAAGTCAATTTTTTATCTCTTTCTGCTTGGGGTTATCTATAGCCTTATGGCCTGTGAATCGACGTCATCTTCAAATAACGACAAAGTGACTAACCTTACTACAATGACAACCTACACCGAAGCGCATCGGCCGCAGTTTCACTTCTCGCCGGCGGCCAATTGGATGAATGATCCTAATGGTATGGTGTATGACGACGGAGAGTACCACCTTTTCTATCAATATTATCCCGACTCGACTGTTTGGGGCCCCATGCATTGGGGGCATGCGATTAGTCGGGATTTGGTGCATTGGGAACATTTACCTATCGCCCTGTATCCCGATTCACTTGGCTACATCTTTTCGGGCAGTGCGGTGATCGATTGGAAAAATACCAGTGGCTTGGGAGAAAACAATCAACCACCAATGATTGCCATCTTCACCCATCATGATATTGCGGGTGAACGCGCCGGTACCAAGGATTTTCAATACCAATCGATCGCCTATTCTAACGATCGGGGCCGTAGTTGGACCAAGTACGCAGGGAATCCGGTGATCCCCAATCCAGGGATTAAAGATTTTCGAGACCCGAAGGTGATCTGGCACGAGCCAACCCAGCGTTGGATTATGGTTTTTGCGGTTTACGATAAAGTACAAATTTATACCTCACCTAATCTCCTTGACTGGACTTATGCTTCCGAATTTGGTATCCCCGGTGATACCCGTTTGTGGGAATGCCCGGATTTATTTCCTCTGCAGGTTACCGGCACCGATGAAACCAAATGGGTCCTTCTCATCAGTATTCAAAAGCAAGCGCCCAACGGCGGTACGGCGACCGGCTACTTCATTGGCGACTTCGATGGCCGTACGTTCCGTGCAGATTACCGAGAGCAATACTGGGCAGATTACGGGACGGACAATTATGCAATGGTCACTTGGTCTGATATACCTGCAACGGATGGTCGTCGCCTCGCACTGGGTTGGATGAGCAATTGGCAATACGCCCAAGAGGTGCCTACCGAAAAATGGCGTAGTGCTATGACACTACCTCGCAGTTTACACTTATTCCCAGCGGAAGATGGCTACCGCTTGCGCTCGTTACCGGTAGCCGAATTAGCGGCGCTTGAGCAATCCAAAACGACGCTATCACCACAAGCATACACCAGCTTGACCACCATTGTCAAGCCAACCGAGCAAACCCTTTATCGTTTGCAGGTGACGTTTGCCAAACCAGAGATCGGAACGGTTGGCCTGCGTTTTTCTAACCCCGCCGGCGAATACCTGGATATCACCTACGCCGCCGATTCGATGGCCTATTTCATAGACCGCCGTGCCGCCGGCCGTGCGGATTTCAACGAAAACTTTGCGGCGAAGCATCGGGGAGAGATTGATTACCAAAGTGATGCAATCGTATGGGATATTTATCTGGATCACGCTTCCGTAGAGCTTTTTGCGGATGAAGGCCAATGCGTGATGACGGATATTTTCTTTCCACAAAGTCCGTTTAACCAAATTGAGGTTATCGCGGAAGGAACAACGGCAGAGCTATTGTCTGGCCAGATTATTCCATTGAACAGAATTTGGTGATTCAAGGACCGCTAAAGAAAGAGCAGAGGTGTAATTAAAATACGCCGGCGCCGATTTCGATCACAAAGCCACTATAGACAAAAGGACTAAAGCCAATGTTTTTCCAGCCGGCTTTGATCCCCCAGAAATTAGTGCCCAGGTGGCGTAAAAATTTTAAGGGTGTTCGATTAACGTTCACTCGAAACTTCATCCCTATTTCGGACACCATGAAAGGTTCAAAATCAGTGGCTTTAGGATCAAGGTCGGTATCAAAAAGCTCATAGCCGATGCCCATGTAACCATCGAACCAGCGCGAAGCGGAGCTGGAATAAGTGATCTGATGCCCGAAAGACTGTTCGAAGGCCAAATTAGAATTATTGAGAATAGCCTCCTGATCTCCAAAATAGACTTTATTGTAGAGCCATCCCCCTGTTTTTGGGGCTTCCACATTTTTGAAGATGAGCAAAGGAAAGGTAAAACTCAGACCGTTAGCATCATCAAATCGATAAGCCAAACTTAATGAGCGGTAAGATTTTTCCTCCTTCAGCCACTGCTTAATCGGTTTTTTACCCGTGGCGCGCTGTAATCTAGGCCAGCGATGCGGTGTTTTGCTGCGCATGAAGCGATCAAGCTTTTTCTCGATATTGCCAGCTTCTTTTTCCTTGCGATAATCAGGGTAGGGGCGCAACTCGTAGGGAGGGCCATCGAAGAAAGCCCTAAATTTATCAACGAAGCCCTTGTAGTGAGGACTATCTTCCGGGATAGGTGGAAAGAGCAAAGAACTGGGATCTCGGCTTTTAGCCATCCAGGCCTGAAACCCACCACTGACCAGTCGTCCCGAAGTGATAATATCGCGAATTCCCCAGGCATCGTTGATCCGCTCGGTCACATCGTAAGTTGGGGTGTAAGTTCCATCTGCATTTTTGTCGGTACAAGAGGCGTGCTTTCCTTCTTCGATCAGGATAGAAAGTGGAAAGAAAGTCTGAGCGTCGACCCGCATCGTATTGTTGTACCAATGAATACCGTGTGCCCGCCCGGTTACTTTGCTCACTTTTATGGCGTAGCGATAATCCGGGCAATCGAGAGCTTCCACGACCTGAATTTGCAAAGCAATGGATTCCACATCATGGAGATGTGCTGTGGGCCCGGTCTCTTCGCGGAAGTAATAATAAAAATCCAGATCAATGGCGACAACATCCTTCAAATTGAGTAAGAGCAAATCGGGATTGACGCGTTGGCGGTTGAGCACGATAGTTTCGACGTCTCGGCCGTAGACATAACGGTATTTATAATAGACAACGGGTGTTTCACTGGGCTTGTCGAAGGGAAAAGGCTGAGGAATTTGCTTTTCGCCTTGCTCGTTATACAATTTGATTTCATCGGGAGAAAACCAAAGCATGGGAGCCGCATAATGGGCTAGCTTAGCAAAGCTAATTGTACTTTCCTGTCCCATCCAAATGATGCCCGGTTCATTGAGGCACTGACTCCAAAGACTACCGGAGCCGAGGCAAAGGAATAGAAATAGAAATCGAATTTTTGGGTATACTTTCAATCTCGCTACCTGTTTTATCGAAGAAGGTTTAGTGTAAACGTTTGGTACGCCCGAAGTGATGTCTTTGGAATGAAGCTAACTTTAATCCTTCACTTATCCTTTTTTATTTATACGTTCATTCTTCACTTTGTTGCAGTACCGCCGGTATATTACGAGTCGGTAAGATAGACATTTTGATAATTGTAAAATGATTATTGAATATCTCCAATCGATGACCTGTACAGGTAGAGGAATTTTTAATCGTGAAATTGAAGATGTCAGATTTCTTGCAATTCTCAGAAAGATATGACAATTTTAACCCTTATTTTTCCTGATACCCAAGCCCCCACGAATTTTGACCAGAGCAGCTTACCAGTACTCTTTTTATGAACTTGAAGCCCCTTTTCAATTAGAACAAGGTGGCGTGATCGAAAAACCCGTTATTGCTTACCATACCTATGGCATCCTAAACGCGGCCCGTGACAATGTCATTTTTATTTGTCATGCTTTGACGGCCAACTCCGACGTAGATGACTGGTGGCATGGTCTATTCGGAAAAGGGGATATTTTTGATTGGGATAAGTACTTTATCATCTGCGCGAATAACTTAGGTTCTCCTTACGGTACAAGTTCTCCCAAGCAAATCGATCCGTCAACGAACGAAAGATACGGCCTCGACTTTCCTTTTTACACCATTCGAGATACGGCAGAACTGCACTTGAAATTGCTGGAACACTTTGGTGTGAGCCGAATCCGACTCTTGATTGGGGGCTCTTGTGGTGGGAATATCTGCCAGGAAATTGCCTATCAGTGGAAAGAAAAAGTCGATAATTTAGTGCTGCTTTGTTGCTCGGCACGAGAGACGCCATGGGTGATTGCCATCCATGAATCCCAGCGGATCGCTCTACGTTCTGATCCCAGTATTAATGACAAAAGTGAGGACGCTGGTCAAAGAGGATTGAAAGCTTGCCGGGCCGTTGCTTTGCCATTTTATCGTACTCATAGTTCTTTCAAAATTCGGCAGCAAGATCATGAAATGGATCGGCTACAGGATTTTCGAGCCAGCTCTTACATTGAGTATCAGGGTGAAAAATTCATCAAGCGTTTTGATGCGCATTGCTACTACAGTTTATTAAATGCATTAGACACCCATAATATGGGACGAGGTCGAGAGAGTATCGAATTGGCGCTTTCTGAGATTACGGCAAAAACCGTGGTTATTGGCTTTGATTCGGATATCCTCATTCCAAAAATTGAACAACAGTTCCTGGCTAAGCATATTCCGCAGGCTGAATATGTGGAAATCAAGACTTTATTTGGACACGATGCTTTCTTGATTGAAACTGATGACATTAGAAAACGTATTAGAGAACACATTCACATTTAAATATACTCTTAGGAAATATCTCCAGTCGTTTTTAAAAACCGATCTATAATGAAAAGAGAAACCATCGCTTTACACGGCGGATATGAATCTGAAGGCACCACCAAAGCAGTTGCAGTGCCCATTTACCAAACAGTAGCTTACGAATTTGATAATGCTCAGCATGGTGCGGATCTATTTAACCTTGCCGTGCCCGGCAATATCTACAGCCGGATCATGAATCCTACCGTGGATGTGCTCGAACAGCGTGTTGCGGCACTGGAAGGCGGTATCGCCGGCCTGGCTACTAGTGCCGGAAGTGCGGCGATTAATTATGCGATCCTCAACTTAGCCGAAGCGGGCGATAATATCGTATCTACGCCTCAGCTTTACGGTGGTACCTACACCTTATTTGCGCACATGTTGCCTAAGCAAGGGATTGAGGTGCGCTTTGCGGAATCCGACAGTGCCGCCGATCTGGCGAAATTGATTGACGATAAAACCAAGGCTGTTTACTGTGAATCCATTGGTAATCCGGCGGGCAATATTTGCGACCTAGCCAAAATCGCCAAGGCGGCCCACGCGAAGGGGGTGCCAGTGGTTTGTGATAATACGGTAGCGACGCCTTCTATTATTCGTCCCATCGAGCACGGGGTAGATATTGTCGTGCACTCGATGACGAAATACATCGGCGGACACGGTACCACACTTGGCGGGATGATCGTAGACAGTGGAAATTTTGATTGGGCGAAACACGCGGAGCGTTTCCCGCAGTTTAATACACCTGAGCCCTCTTACCACGGTGTGGTATACACCGAAGCGATGGGGCCTGCTGCTTACATTGCCCGAGCGCGAACGGTCGCTTTGCGGAACACCGGTTCGGCTTTGCCTGCAATGAGCGCTTTTCAAATCTTGCAAGGATTAGAAACGCTGAGCTTACGTATGGAGCGCCACTGTGAAAATGCGCTGGCGGTAGCCAAATTCCTAGAAGGTCACAAGCAAGTCTCTTGGGTCAGCTATGGCGGCCTTAAATCCAGCCCTTATCACCGCCTCGCCCGCAAATATTGTGGCGGAAAGCCTTCTTCATTGCTGAGTTTCGGGATCAAAGGCGGCTACAAGAAAGCAGAAAAATTCTACGATGCGCTTGGCGTCTTCAAGCGACTGGTGAATATCGGTGACGCCAAATCACTGGCTTGCCACCCGGCTTCTACGACTCACCGTCAAATGACCGTCAAAGAGCAGAAATCTGCCGGCGTGACGGAGGACTTATTGCGTCTCTGCGTTGGAATCGAGCATATCGACGATATCATCGCTGATCTCGAGCAAGCTTTCAAAGCGGCCAACCGTCGCGTTAAAAAAACAAGTTAATATACCCCTTCGTCCAGCCGGGCCTTGGTTGCCCAATCAAAGTCCGGCTGGCCTTAGCTTTAGGGAATCTTGCTGCGCTTAGTTTCAAGGCCAGAGTTCCCCAGTTCAATAGATACCTCTACCGCATTAGATGGTACGACCATTGAAACGGATGCAAAATTGGTCTTGATCGTCTGGGAAATAAACCCTTCCTCCAGAAAGATATTTTCGAACTGATCATCGCTATCGAGCCGCTGT
Organism: Saprospiraceae bacterium; assembly: GCA_028285085.1. GTDB lineage: Bacteria > Bacteroidota > Bacteroidia > Chitinophagales > Saprospiraceae > JAHDHW01. The sequence continues at coordinate 19,599 of JANQQI010000081.1, forward strand.
CCGGCTACATCCCAGTAATAAAAATTAATGGGCTCGGTGGGATTGAGAATCCAGCCACCGGGTGTATTCCCCCACTCCAATTTATATTCTATTCCAATTGAAGTAGAGTCAATTCTGCTAATGGAATTAATGGTCGCCTTCAGGCCGTCGACTTCTGACATATTTAATGGTTGGGTCGTATTACAAGTTGAGAAGGTAAATGTAAGGATGATGACCGAAGACATAAATAGCAGGGCAATCGGTCTGGAAAATTTATAATAGATGGACATGGTATTTCGATTTTGGATCAAAATGATGATTTAAAAATAAAGCTTGTGGCAGATTTTAACTAGGAACAGTGCTATTCGGATACAAGGCTTTAAATCGATCGGTCTGTCTTTGATTGAGACTACCGGGTTTGACCGGATCACTAATATTCGGCGTTGGTCCAGTTTCGGTACCACCACCTGCACCCGGTGTCCAGGTATAAGTAATAGTCCAGGATACCTTTGCACAAATCTTATTATTACACACCAAAAAAGTGTCGAAGGTAATGATGCTTTCGATTTTTGTCACCTTTGGATCTCTTTTTTCAGCTGCTGCAAAACTGTTGATACCTGATCCCGGACGGTCATAAATCGTAGTGGAATTACCTGTTCGGATGCTAGAGAAGCGTGCTTCGTAATAGGGATTAGTACTCGACCCTGAATCAACATTATAATTAGGTTGAGTGGGGTTAGTGGTTAACTGATAAGAACCACCAGTGGTACGTACCCGACCTGATTTTGGACGTGTAGTTTCACCCCCTCCGTCAGTACGTCGTGTGACAAGGATCTGCCTGTAAATAAATTGTAGCCAGCGACAATTAGCACTCTGGGTACCGTTATAGCCGAGGGAGACGCCATTGCGATAATTGGCAATCCGCTCACCAGCCCCTTCGGTATAATGGACGCCAGTGCGGATACTGATATTGCCTTGACTACCTTGGCAATTAATGTCTGTCTTTTTAGCTTCGGTACCTTGATTAACTACCGAAGTGGCATAAAGAATAAAGGAGAATAGAAGTAAAAAAGATAGGAATAAAAACTTGACAGCAAATGGGCTGCGTTTTTTGAAGATTTTGGTTTTCATTGGTTTTAACCCTTACGATTGAGATAGAAATGGATTTGAAAGGCTCTTCGTAGGTTACGATCGGGGCGAATTCAATTTTAGCAGAAAATATTGGCGCTATTCGGTAGGTGTTTAAATGCTTGGCCAGTAAATAAGAAGTAATATGTTGATAGTGAAGATAGTATAAAAAACTGATTAAAAGAATTTTTAATGTTATTGAAATGAAAAACAGGTCACAATATCTCGATTGCAACCTGTTCTGTCTTTGGAAGAGTGTGTTATCTTTTTCTAATTTTAAAACCTAAATCCAAACTAATTAAGAAACCATTCAAGCCTGTACTCCTTTCGTAGTAAGCTGTTCTCACTTGGAGCTTATCGAGTACCAACATGCGTTTAAATGGCATTTTTGCTCGGGCTAGGCCATAGAGTGGGGCATAGCTAAAGCCTAGTCCAAACTTATGGCTACTCAACGCGGATAAATCATAATCAGAAGTATAGAATACATCTGAGCGATTGTGGGTTTCAAAGGGTGCAAAATAATCTGCGGCCGTCTGCGTATGGTAGCGATAGAATGGCGAAATCGTAAAACTATTACTCAATTTAATGGGCGTTTCCAAACTAGCGGTGTGCGCCCTAATTCCAAAATCATCCCAATAATAACGGTAATAAGATCGCACAATGAAGTTGTCAACGGGGAAGTAGTTAAAACGAATCCCTACCGGAATTTTTAAACGTGTGTCCGGCAAACGTTCGATATCGTGCTGTACCTGATCAGCGAAATAGACGCGATGGAAGGGCG
>JANQQI010000032.1 GCA_028285085.1 Saprospiraceae bacterium
AGTACATCGCTGTAGAGCGGAGCCACCGGGATATTGTGCTCTACACCGGTGTGACCATCGGCGACCATTGACAGATTATGATAGAAAAAGGAGCCACCCTCGGGATATACATTGATGCCCAATTCGCGCGCGGCCTGCATCACCTGCTGGCGTTGCTCGCGGCGCGGCTGATTGTAGCTCTTTACCGAAAATGCACCAAACGCTTTTGTGCGTCGGAGAGCGGAGCGAGCATCTTCCAAGCTATTAATCACAGCTTTGAAGTCCCCATCAGCACCGTACAGAATGGTGCCCGTAGAGAAAATACGCGGGCCAATCATTTTCCCCGCTTTCACCATTTCGGACTGTGAAAAAGTCATTTCGGAATTTGACGAGGGGTCGTGGGTGGTGGTGATGCCATAAGCCAGATTGGCGTAATACTGCCAGTGTTTTTGGGGACTTAGCCCGAAGCGGAACGCTCCTAGATGAGCGTGTACATCCACTATTCCTGGCATAATGGTTTTACCTTTTGCATTAATGATGGTTGCGCCGCGCGGGATTTTTACCTGGCGGTTCGTCCCCACAGCCTTGATTTTATTGCCTTCGACGAGGACGACGCCGTTTTTGATCACTTGATCACCTTCCATCGTGATAATCGTAGCACCTTTGAAGGCAATCATCCCTTCTGGTTGGTCGGCAGGGAGTTGCAGATCGATTTTTAATCCTACGGTGTCGAGTGGAGGAATACTGTCGCCGGCGCCTTCTAGAAAGAGGAATCGATCGCTGAGGGCATTGGTAAAGTATTCGTTGCCGAGTGTCCAATGCAGGCGCTTACTATCGGCTGACCAGTGCAAACTGATCCCAGCATCTCTCGCCACCTGAGCCACCGGAACGGCTTTGGTATCGGCACTCAGTCCGAATGGCTGCCCGGTTTGTGGCAGTGGGGCGATGTAAACTTTGTACAGCTCCGTAAAAGCGACCCAACGGTTGTCGGGGCTGGGGACAAATTGATTGGTATATTTTGTATTTAAAATGGTTTTTTTGTCGCTACCGTCCAACTTCACCGAGTGGTAAGCCTTTTTCAAACTACCGAATAAATAGCCACCGGTTTGGAAAAAGATACGACTGCCGTCGACATTGAAACGAGGATATTGTCCACTGGGGGTAACCAATTGCTCATTCTCACCCAAGAAATCCATGGTGTAGATTCCCGGCTTTTTGGTGAAAGTATAACCTTGATGTGTATTACCGCCTTCTTTGCGGAATACGATTTGCTGGCCATCCGGCGAATAGGAAGGGGTTCGATAGATGCCTTTCTGCTTGGTCAGTACCTTGGTGCGGCCACTGATCAGATCAAAGCGTCGAATTTCGCCTCGTTTTTCATCATCCCATGAAACATAAACAACGGCCATACCGTCGGGGGCGAAGGCAGGTTCAAATTCAAAGTCCGGGCTATTCGTTAGGCGCTCTGGCCGGCCATCTGGCAGATTCATGCGCCACAGATGCCCCACTGCGTTAAAAATTAACACTTGCCCATTGGGGGAGGTAACTGCTTGGCGGATTACTTTGACTTCGACATTATCCGCTGCGACCTCTTGCTCGAAGCGTACCGTCTCAGCCATTCGGTGCTTAGCGTTGACTTCAAAAGGAATCGCTGTCGGTTCACCACCTTTTGTCGGGACCTTCCAGAGCTGTCCCTTGCCCCAGATCACAATATTTTGATCATCGGGCATCCAATCAAAGCCGGTATAAACACCGAAAATGGCCCAAGCCTCTTGTTGATCTTTGCTTAGTCCATCGAAGATGGGGAATTCTTGACCGGTTTCCAGATTATGGATGAAGAGTACCGACTTAGTCCGCACTCGACGGACGAAGGCTAGGCGCTTTCCGTCGTTTGACAATTGTGGCCGACAGGCGCCACCCGGTCCACCGGTAATCGTCTCCGTTTTTCCCGTTTCGCGGTCGTAGCGTTTAATTACATAAATTTGACTGTTTGGATCTTTGTTGTATTGAAAGTAGCCACCAGGATACACATCTTCACTGTAATACAGGTATCGGCCATCGGGCGAGACACAAGGTTCATTAACGTCCTGCTGATCGTTTTTTCGCTTAGTTAGTTGAATGCCGCTACCACCATTGATATGGTACATCCACATTTCACCGGCCCCGAGAGAACGGGTGCTCGTGAAGTGTTTGCGGGCCACGAAGTATTGGCCGTCTGGCATCCACACGCCATTATTAAGGAGTCGGAAGCTTTCCTTGGTGATTTGCTTGGCTTCGGTGCCGTCGGCTTTCATTGTCCAGATGTTATCACCGCCGCCGGCATCACTGGTAAATAAAATGTGGTCGCCGTCAGGGCTGAAGCGGGGCTGAACTTCCCAGGGCAGCCCGGTACGAAGTACTTCGGCGGAGCCGCCAGCAACGGGGACTTTGTAAATATCCCCAAGTAGGTCAAATACGATATATTGACCATCTGGGCTAACATCTAGATTCATCCAAGTGCCCTCCTTGACATTAATATCTACTTCTTGAAATGGGCCGGAAGGGCGACTGACGTCCCATTCTTTTTTGTTTTGTCCAAAGGCTGGTAAGGTCAGGAACATCACGAGCCCCAATAGTAGGTAATTCTGTTTGATCATATTTGGAATTTTATTTGAACGCAACGAAATTAGGAAAATTGACGTAAAGCCCGGAGAGATCACGGATCCAATTTTTTCAAATAAGTGTACAGGATGAAGACAAAATTTGTACCTTCCAAAAGTAAAACGAAGCCAACTTTTATGAATACAGGAGTCGATAAACAATTACGCGCTCTGGACTTAGAATTAAATGCTTTACTAGAAGAATTGAAGCATTACTCTGAGGATCAACTGAATCGCCGGCCGGCCGAAAATAAGTGGTCGATACTTCAGGTTATACACCACGTTATGATGGTTGAGGCAGCCGGATATCGCTACATTAAGAAAAAATTGAGTTTCGAACCTGAGCTAAAAAAAGCGGGCATACCTTCCTTTCTACGTCGTCAAGCATTATTGCTCTACTTACGTACACCCTTGCGTCGTAAAGCACCGAAGGCGGTCGGGGATGGCGCTTTACCAGAGCGTTCCTCTTTTTGGGAAACAGCGAAGGAATGGAAACAACTCCGATCCGATATTCGCGATTATCTGGGAGAACTACCCGAGAGTCATTTCGATAAATCCATTTATAAGCATCCGGCGATTGGTCGAGTCAGCCTTTCCGGGATGTTGGCCTTTTACCGGGGGCACTTTCAGCGCCATCGTAAGCAGATCCGACGGATTACCAAACATTATTATCTGTAGTAAAAAAAAGTGAGTCCTTTTTTACAAAAAGACCCACTTTCGGAAAACACCAGGTAGGATGGCTTTCGCCAGAAAATAAAATAGTTTTAGCGTCTTAGCTTTTCATACTTTACTTTGTCATCTATAGTGGTAGACGTAAGTTAAGCATGAGAGGTTGGGTCTGAAATAAAAATTTTCCAAAAAAAATCCGACCTAACCTAAAAAAGCTCACGAAACACTAGATTAGACTTGCGTCAGCGCTGGCGATTGACCAAAGATGTTTTCCAATTTTTTGAAGCGATATTCAAAAATATGCTCCACTTTATTGCGTACGAAACTGCCAGCTACCAAGCGTCCCAACCAACCCATTGGTAAGCCGTAATGCAGAATATCTTCCATCATGACCCCTTTATCGTTAGGGGTGAAACGATGCTGGTGATGCCAGAAACTGTAAGGTCCAAAACGTTGCTCGTCGATGAAGTAATGTCCCGGTTCACAGTAAGTAATTTCGGTCACCCAATTCATAGGAATACCCGCAACGGGTGCAATTTTATAGCGAATAATCTGGCCGGTATAAGTAGGCTCATCGGCACCACTGAGGATATTGAAAGACATATCCGGTGGTGTAATTTCATTCAGATTCTTAGGCGTAGAAAAGAACGCCCAAGCTTCTTCCAGGCTAATCGGCAGCTGTTGTTTTTTGTGCAAACGGAATAATTTCATCTCTCAAGGTATTGATTCCCAGATTAAACAGCGCGGGGCCAACTTTGTTGAGTAAAATGAGTGGAAGAAAAGCCCCTGATCAGAACCAATTCGATTCTGATCAGGGCACAGTAATAATTATTGGAAGATGACTTTAAAGTTCTGGTGCGCTGCTTCGGTGACCACCTTCAATTGATAAACGCCGGCGGGTAAGCCATTGCGCTGAATTTCAAACACAGCTTCTTGGCTTTGATAGCTACGCAATAATTGACCATTGAGCGTATACAGTTCTATGGTGTAGGGCTGGCGAACAGCCTGATTCATGAGGACACGTAGATATGTATTCGCAGGATTCGGTAAAATGTCGATCTCGTTTTGGAGAGATACCGAGGTAATATTTGTCGGCGAACGCCAGGGGTTGGACCATTTATCATGAGTCAATAAATCATGATCAGTAAAAGTACGGAGGAAGGCAACAAGTCCTTGTTTTTCAGTAGGTGTAAAATTAAAACCAGAAGGCTCCAAATCGGAGAAAAAATCCATCCCGGAATTGGGATGTGGCTGTAGACCTGTACTATAAAATTCAACGACTTCTTCTAGGGTATTGAAACGACCATCGTGCATGTAAGGCGCAGTGACCTCAACATTACGCAAGCTGGGAGATTTAAATATACCATCATAAGCCGGATCATTTAGTATAGTTCCTAATCCTTGATCAGCATATATTGAATCCAAGCCATTATTCCCAAATTCATGAATAAGGTCAAATGAACGACTATTCCCAAAATGTGGAGGAAAATGGCAGCGATAGCAAGCATCTCGGAATAATTCTTCACCTAGTTCTTCTTCGGGGGTGAAATCCTCTAAGTCCTCTTTTACCCGATCGTATTTTGTATTGTCAGAGATCATGGATAGAACGAATTGACTAAGCGCCGAAGCGATACGGTCACTATTAATTTCATCGTCGCCAAAAGCAGCTGTAAAAAGTGCAGGATATTCTTCTGCTGCCTGAAGCTTGGCGATTAGGTTATCAATGTTTTTTCCCAGTTCATGTTCAGCAAAAATTGGCTGCATCACTGCGTCTTCCAGCTCGGTTGAACGCAAATCCCAGAAAAACATAGGCTGAGGTTGCCAGAGCAAGTCATTGAGTGACATTGAATTACGCAAGGTGACCTGTTCATCAATGCCATCACTAAATTGAACATCATCCGCAAATGAAAATTCTTGCTTATGGCAAGATGCGCAAGACAGACTATTATCTGCCGAGAGGCGTGTATCGTAGAATAGTACCCGACCTAATGTGGCTCCTTCGTTGGTCATATCATCCAAAGGACTGATATCGATACCCCAGCCTGCTATGAAAAAGGCCATATAAGACGTCATATTGAAGGTGTCATACTGGTAAAGCTCATCGGGTAAATCCAGAATCAAATCTTCGGGTGGGGGAGGGCTGAGCAGATTGTCAGGGGCGAGTGAAAGGAACAACAATAGTCCACTGACCATCAAGCAGATCGTGTATACTTTTTTCATAGATTAGCTATTTAGTGGTAGTTAATAGGTCTCAGACAAGCAAAAATAGAATTAATCTCTCTGAAAATCAATCACTTACTTAAGTTTGGTAAAAGCCGGTAAAAAATATCGGGCTTTTGTAAATATTGTGTACATTTGGAAACCGGGAAATCAGCAACCGTAGAACCATCCTTGCTGTGCCTTTTTCCCACAAAGCAACCTACTACATCATTAACCTTACATTCCGAAAACCGTGTCAAATTATTGATGCATCGCTATCAATAATCGGGAATTAATTTTTTATACTATTAACCACTTTAAACTTCCACGCAAATTCCGCTTTGTGTGGGAACACCCAAATATGGAACGTGCTTTTTGGCTTTCTAAGATGATATTTTGGATGGATCCTTTTAGTCGTTCCAGGCAAACAAAGCCCCCTTTATGTACCGTCCCGATTGGATTTCGGCTACGGCTGAGATGCCCACACACACCTGTTATGCACCCCAGAAAATACCGGCAACGGAGATAATAATGATCTACTAGTTCGAACGCTAAGCGATCTACTCCGACCGGTGCTTCTGGTCTTTAAATTTGCATGAATAGGAAAGGAGAAAGGTAGGGGAGAGTGGAAGTGAAACCGTTCGCAAAACCACCAAATCCAGTGTGATTGGTGATTTTGCGAGGGAATGAATGGCAACTTACTGAGGTGGTGCCCCCGGCGTGTAGAAAAATTGTTCGCGAACAATCTTCCCATCTTTTACTTCGTAAAGGCAAATTTCCTCCATTTTCATACGAGGCATACCCTTCATCTTCGAGTCAATCATCATTGCGCAGGAGAAAAAGTTGTCAGCCACTACCGGATCAGAAACGGAGCCACCATAAAATTCTTCGGTCATTTCTTGAAATTGTTTTCCTTTTTGAATAATTGCTTCCAGCGATTCTACTCGCTCTGGGCCTGGATTACCGGGCGATTCAATACTTATTGCATTGTCCGCGTACAATTCCGTTTGTGCAGCTTCATACTGTCCCTGGCGACATAGCTCAACCAGTCGATTAGCGATTTCTTGTGTGGTCATAAATAATAAGTTTAAAAAGTTTAAGAGGGTTTAATGTTCAATGTGGTGCAAGTGTTGGATGAGTCTCGCTTGTGAAGTGTATGTCTGCTGTGAGGGGGTAAAAATAAATAATTTGTTTTAAAAAATAGCAAATCAAACATTAATTTTTTAAAACTGTCCATTTGAGTAGGAAAGTGCTTTGAACGGCTAGCGTTCCAGATCGTATTCGACCTGATCCAGACGTTCATTGATGGACTGCTGCTGAGAATTGAGCTGCTTGATTTGTTGTGCTTCGCGCTCCAACAGTTCATCGAATGATGTGAAATTCGCATCGATCCGAGACTTGATCTGTTGAATATAGGTATTGAGCTTGTGCGTCACTTCTTCTTCCATTTGATCGCGCCCCTTATTGATTTCATCTTGAAAACCGCGCAGGATACGACGGCGGTTGATACCAAGTGACACCCCCGCGAAAAGTACCCCAATAGTCGTTAGAATTCCACCTGTAATATCAAAAACGACACTATTGGTAATCGCCATAAAAATAACGCCAATGGCGGCTACGCCGCTACCGGTCACGAGATTAGGAGCAATCTTTTCCTGATTTGATAACAAGCCACCATCCGAGAAACTTTCGGAGCGATTCATGAAGCGCTTGAAGGTATCCTGCAAATCGCGTAGAACATTAGCTCGACGTTCAGCAATATCACTGAAAATCTCGTGATCGTTTTTCAAAATCGTATGACTATCCCGAATTTTAAAATCAATCATTTTAGCCATCTGCTGGATGCTATCGGCAATATCCATTACGCCATCATTCAGTCGGCTTTTGAGTTCGTTGTTGAGATTAAGCTCAAGTTTTTCCACTAAGCCATTTAGCCATTCTTTGGCCGAGGCTTGCTTGCTGAAGATGGAAGCTACCGAGCGGCGCATCAATGAGAAAAACGAAAGCCCTCCACTGAGCTCGCGCTCGGTTTTATGCGTCGTCTTATCGTAAGCCGCCAGCAGGTTTTCCACCAAAATATGGACTTGCTTTTTTGATTTGAGCTCTTGCTCGTCGAGGGTTTCGCGGATGTCCTTTCGGAAGGCAATATCTGCGGTGTATTGTTGTTCTCGATCGTTGAGGCCACGGCGGATGCGTTCGTTAATATTACGCGAGATTTCGATATTGTTTTTGAGCTTCAGATAGGGGGCCTGCCCTCCGGTGATATTACGCTGGATGTATTCACGAATGTCGGAAAAGCCACTGCTTTCGGTCTGTTCTTCTTGCTCTTGCTTGGCCGATACTGCGAAGACCAGCGGGTGCTCTATCCCTTTTTTGAGGGCATAGTCACGCACCCCTTGTTCGTTAACGGCCAAATCTTCGGCGGACATCAGATCCTTTTGTTGGAGCACAAAAACGACCTTCTTGCGCCATTCTTCCTTAATGTAATCAAAGAAATCCCAGGCCGATTGGCGATAAGGATTCTTAGCTTCAAAGACAAACACAATCAAGTCCGCCGCCGGGATGAAGCGTTCAGTAATCTCCTGATGGTGCTCGATAATGGTATTGGTACCGGGCGTATCGACAATGGCAATTTCCTGTAAAATATCGACCGGTTGAAAAATCTTTTTCAGGTATGGATTCACTTGAAGCTCGGAAGGCGTTTCGCCGTAGAGAATTTGCTGGATCGTGTCCGTCATCGGTGAGGGCGCCACTTTGCATATTTCCTCACCGGTAGCCAACAGCGCGTTGATAAAACTACTTTTCCCCGCTTTGACTTCTCCTACAATGACGAACATAAACGGCTCGTTGATCCGATTGCGCAGATCACTAACGGTTTGATTGAGTTCTTCGTTGCCAATGGCTTTGGTGAGTTCGTGTAGCTCCTTCACCAATTGGTCGATACGGCTGCGAAATGACTGCCAGTCCTGATTCAGAATTCCCTTCATAGTGTTGGTTTAGACGAAGGATTCGCCTTAATGGATACATTTTTCGAGATGAAAACTAGCCATCGGCCCCAGACAGAATATCAAATCTAAGATACTCAAATTAGGTAAAAAACCGGTTCTTTCACTAAAAACCTGCCCGTAAGCAAGAGCTTGGAAATGCGGATCGTCCAATTGGCGATGCGGCTTGGGATGGATGCCGTTTCGCCAGTCGACTAATTCGGCCGGCGTTTCGTGCAAATAACGATCACTCAGTTGCCAGGGTGTATCGATTTGTAAAAGTGATAAGAGCTGCTCTAAAAGTTGCAGATTGAAGTCAAATAAGAGGGGAGGAGGAGAGGTGAAAAAAGGCTTTAACTCATCGGCGTAATGCTCGAAGAAAGGGGCTTTGCCGTAGGCGGTTTGGATGGCTTGCCAATGCTGTGTCGCCCAATGTACACCGGTTGTGATTTGAACTGAGCGAATAGACTGCTGTTCGTTTTTACCTTTCTGTAAGGGGATGCTCAGCCGTTGAATACCATTAGCCGTCGCCAGATGACAACGATTCCGGTAGCTGCCTTTGCGATAGTTTTCGTGTTGCTCAATGACAACCTTTGGGTATTGCAAAAACTTGGCAAAGTACTGTACCGAAGGCAAGTATTGAATTTCTAACAAAATGCTGGAAGGCGATACAGACATACGGTGCAATAATCATAAAACAAAGCGCTGAAACACCCTAAATGCGGATATTTCAGCGCCAATTTATTTAAATTTAACGAGTACAACGGAAATTAAATCCCCGCCAAACGCTCCATCTGTCTAAATTCACGGAACGTAATCATGCGCTGTTGTTCCTCATCCCAAAGTTTATTAAACATGCATTTCAGACTATCTCGAAAATTCAGAATAGTAACATATTTTTCAAAAATGGGATTTTCCGTATTACACTTTTCTAGATTGTAGTTCGGAATCAATGAACTCAGGTGATGGATATGGTGCAATCCGATATTGCCGGTCAGCCACTGCATGACTCTGGGCAATTTATAGTAAGTACTACCTTTGATTGCCGATAGTAAATACTCCCAGTTTTCTTTCCACTGTTTATACGTCTCTTCGTGCTGGTGTTGGACATAGAAGAACCAAACCGCAATGATGGCAAAGAAAACGATGATCGGTGCCTGAATCAAAAGGAAATTTTTCCATCCAATCACAAACCCCAGCACGAGATACATAACAATAATCAACAAATTGCTACGCAAAAGAGCTTGTTTCTCCTTTTTCCAACCCTTCATATCGATCAAGGGCAAACGATTGTGAATCAAGATGTAGTAAACCGGGCCAATGAAGAACATGACCAATGGACTACGATATAAACGATAGCGGAAACGCCCCCAACCCGTCAACGCACGGTATTCTTCTACCGTCAGCAAGGTGATATCACCAATATCACGGTGTTCCAACTGACCATTATGGGCATGATGGAAATTATGTGAACGAGCCCAATACTTATAGGGAATCAGACTAAAAACGCTGCAAAAGATACCGATAACGTTATTCGTCTTGCGCGATTTAAGAAAAGATTGATGCCCGCAGTCGTGTTGAATAATGAAAATGCGTACGAGAAAGAACGCGTTTAAAAAGCCCAGGCCAATGGTTAGCCAATACGAAACACTAAGGCTCCAGTACATCAAGCCCCACACTGCCACAAAAGGCAAAAAGGAGTTGAGCATCTGGACAATGGCTTTTTTAGTATTAGGGACTTGATATTTTTTAACGCGATTTGGCCAATCGGCCAGCAACTTTCTAATTTCTTCCTGTTTAGTCATTAATTGTCGATTTGAAGTCGGTGCAATTTTAAGGGATTCTGGGTGGAGTACAAAATAGAGTGGGGATTAATTTTTTCCTTTCGTCGCCTACTCTTTGCTACACAAAGTGTATTCAGTTTCTCGCTTGGATTGCATCTACTTTGTCGTAAAAAAATGATACCTTTCTCTGCCAATAGGATGGTTTCTGTTAGCTCAAAAGTTAGCCTTTACGATTTCCTTTCGAGGAAACAAGTGGAACCATCTCTTGGTTTTGGAATAGATGGATATAAAAAACAAAACAATGAAAAACGCTTTCCTATTGCTTTGCCTGAGCTGCTTGATATCTACCATTTTTGCTCAACAACCACCTGCTTCTTCGGCGAGCAGTCGGCTAGAAGGTTTTACTTTGCGCCAAAACCTGAAAAACGGTTCCATTCTTAAAAATATAACCTTCGAATCAGTGGGGCCAACCGTTTTTGGTGGTCGTGTGACAGATATTGATGTGCATCCTACTGATCCTACACGCTTTTATGTCGCCTACGCTTCGGGGGGACTGTGGAAAACAGAAAGTAACGGAAGTGCTTTCGAACCCATATTTGATCAGGAAGCCGTAATGACTATTGGGGATATTGCGATAGATTGGACCAATGATGTGATTTGGATCGGTACCGGTGAGGTTAATTCTAGCCGATCCTCTTATGCCGGGCTGGGCATGTATCGTAGTACCGACGGCGGAAAGACTTGGGAGCACCGTGGTCTACCCGAAAGCCATCACATTGGCCGGATTATTTTACACCCAACGGATCCTAACACGCTTTGGGTAGCTGTTTTGGGACATTTATACTCACCAAATGCAGAACGCGGTGTCTATAAGACCTCGGATGGCGGAAAGAATTGGGAAAAAGTACTTTACGTGAATCCTAATGCTGGTGCTATTGATCTGATTATTGATCCGGATAATCCTCAACAACTTTACGCTGCGACCTGGGAACGGACCCGCCGGGCTTGGAATTTCGTTGAATCCGGCGAAGGCTCCGGTATCTGGAAAAGTACCGACGGTGGTAATAACTGGCAGCGTCTCAATACCTCAAATAGTGGTTTCCCGCAAGGTGAAGGCGTCGGCCGCATCGGTTTAGCCCTGACTAAGCAAGATGGTAAGCCTGTACTTTACGCAGTTTTGGATAACTATTTCCGCCGCCCCAAGGAAGATGATGAAACGGAGTCGGATGCACTCACCAAAGACAAACTACGTACGATGTCCAAAGCGGACTTTCTTAAATTAGAAGACAAAGCTGTAGAAAAATACCTCCGCAGTAATAACTTTCCCAAAAAATATACTGGTAAATCGGTGATGGAGATGGTTGAAACAGACAAGGTGCAGCCTTTGGCACTAGTGGAATATTTGGAAGATGCGAATAGCCTTTTATTTGATACGCCAGTCATTGGCGCTGAGGTTTACCGATCTGATGATGGCGGAAAACGTTGGCGTAAAACGCACGATGATTTCCTCGATCAAGTCTATAACTCTTACGGTTATTATTTTGGACAAATCACCGTATCTCCACACAATGCGAATAAGATATACATTGCCGGAGTACCCGTGCTACGTTCGGAAGATGGTGGAAAGACCTTCAAAAATATCAATGGGGCCAGTGTACACGTTGATCACCATGTCCTTTGGGCGAGTCCGGGGCGAGACCAGCATTTGATCATCGGAAATGATGGTGGATTGAATATTTCTTATGATGACGGTGAGAGTTGGTTTAAATGTAATACCCCCGCTGTCGGGCAATTTTATAGTGTTGCGGTCGACGGCCGCCAACCTTATCGTATTTACGGCGGCTTGCAAGACAATGGCGTATGGGCAGGCCCTAGTACCTACGAAGCAAGCGTGCGCTGGCACCAGACGGGAAATTATCCTTACAAATTTCTCATGGGAGGTGATGGCATGCAAGTCGCCATCGACAATCGAGATGACAATACCGTGTATACCGGCTACCAATTTGGAAATTACTTCCGCATCAATCAGGCCACGGGTGATCGCAGCTACATCACCCCGAAACCAGATTTGGGAGAGCGGCCATATCGTTGGAATTGGCAAAGCCCTATTCATCTATCCGCGCATAATCAAGATATTGTGTATTTCGGAGCGAATAAGCTACTACGTTCATTCAATCAGGGAGAGCAGTTCGACGAAATCTCGGACGATCTCACCACCGGTGGTATCAAAGGCGATGTAGCTTATTCGACCTTGACGACTATCCACGAATCCCCTTTGCGTTTTGGCCTGTTGTACGTAGGATCAGATGATGGCTTGGTGCATCTAAGCCGCGACGGTGGCAACCAATGGGAAAATATCTCAGCAGGTTTGCCGGAGCGGATGTGGGTGACTCGGGTACAGGCCTCAGCTCACGTTGAAGGTCGGGTATTTGTTTCGCTCAATGGTTATCGCTGGGATGATTTCAATGCTTATGTCTATAAATCTGATGATTATGGCAAGACGTGGCAAAACATTGGCTCATCCTTACCCGCTGAGCCCGTTAACGTGATCAAAGAAGACCCTAAAAATCCTGATTTACTGTACATCGGAACGGACCATGCGTTGTATATCTCTTTGGATGGCGGCCAGACCTATACTTCCGCTAGCGGAGGTCTGCCGGCGGTGGCTGTTCACGACCTTGTCGTTCATCCCGAAGAGAATGAGCTAGTGCTAGGGACACACGGCCGATCCTTCTGGAAAGCTGGCGTTGGAGAACTACAGCAGTTAGATGAAACCATTATGGCTAAAGCCCTCCATGCTTTTGCGATTTCCAAGCAGCGATATTCAAGCCGCTGGGGGCGAATTCCAAATCCCTACACCGAAGCGCGTGTGCCCGAGACTAAACTACCAGTTTATAGTCGTTTTGGTGGGAAACTCACGGTGTCTATCCTGACGGAATCGGAGCTTGAGATTCAAAAACTGGAATACGATCTCGACGCCGGCCTCAATTATCTTGATTACGATCTTAGCATTATGCCCCGCTTGAAGGAAGAGTACAAAAATGCGCTTAATGAAAAAGCAGAGGAGCCCGTAGATTTAAAAACGGCGGATAATAAGCAAGTGTATCTTCGTCCGGGTAAGTATAAAGTGGTTTATCAACTAGGGCAAGATCAGGAAGAAAAGACCTTAGTCATAAAAGGACGATAAGCGTTTTAGGACGGTCATTACCAGGTAGGCACTTAGTCAAATAGGTGCCTACCTGGTAATTTTATCTCCATATTTAGATTCTCTTGGGTTAGATTTAACATAGATAAAATAAAATCTGACTGGAAATAGAATAGTGTTTTGCTTTTCTAAAGGTGTTGGCCTTCTTAGCATGAAACTGTAATACTGTCAATTGGTAAGGGCTCTGTATGCTCTGTATGCTCTGTTCAATGTCCGTAAATACTTTACCACAAATAATCCCCTTTTTTGTCTATCTTCCCGTTACTTTTATCCTAAACACGACTAACTTTTAGAATATTATGATGTCTTCTCTGGTCTGCTGGCGAAGGCTTGATCTGTTATGGTTTAGCTTTGCAGTAGGACTGGTAGCGGGAGCTTGTGCTTCCGAACCGCGTCCGGCCCTTCCGATTTATAAAACGGTTGAAATCTTACCCGCTCGTCCCGACGCTTTGGAGCAACAATACTTCATTAAATCATATCAGGGCTATTTAGGAGATAATGTCCAGGCCTTATCTATTCAATTGATCCATTGGGGGAAAGAAAAGATCACTGGCAAACACCACTATTCAGAATCTCCCGAGTTTCTTATCAGTAAGGGAGAGATGACTGATCGTAGTACTTTTCAGTTAGTTGAATATCGGATTGGACAAAAGAATGCCTATTTCCAGGGGCAATTTGAAGATAGTTTGCGTACGATTAGAGGGACTTGGTGGAATATAGATAGTACTTTTTCAATGCCCTTTGCATTACGTGAAGCAGTCTCTACGATGGATACTTTACAATGGACCGGCGCTTGGCATTTGAATGATCCTTGGGATACTTGTACATTATTTATTGGAAACGTAACGGATCGGCATTTTGATTTTGCCATGTCAATCCATGTCAATGGCTATAAAGATGAGCTGTATGGTTCTGCCAACATATACGGTCACCGAGCGGTGATGGATAAACCTTTTGATCGAATTTATGAAGAGAACTGCCGGATGGTTTTTTATCGAAAAGAAGATGGGGTTGTCATCAAGATGGAAAGCTTGCCTTACCTCTGTAATTTAGGAGATATTTGTTGGTTGGATGGTCATTATGATGATATCTATTTTGGTAAAAATGCTTATCTCACTTATGGTGATGATTTAGATAAAGATGTCTTTCGTAATGAAGAGCAGTACCAGCGCTTTGAGGATCTGGTAGGCGTTGAAGGCGTGCGTAAATTTGCGTATAGCATGGAATATATGCGTCGTCAAACCATTAGTTCCCCGCAAGACAGCATTCAAGCTATCGCCTACCAAGCCAGAGTACTTAGCATGTATCGCAATCAAGAAGTGCTGGTCATGTATGATGAGGCCGGACGTATCTGGGCGGGTATTACGACACCTGCCGCTACGCCGAGAGAACCTGTTTTAGTACATTATTATGCGAATGATCCAGCTTGGGTGGCTCAATTGCCAGAACGATTCCAGGATTGGTTGGAATATTTACCCCGTCATCAACTGATTTATGCGAGTAAGTAATAATGTAAGATTTTAAACAAAATCAATATTCTAATCCGGTTTTTTGAACATTTTGGGCAACTTCTATTAAATTAAGGCACTTGCGTTATTCCTATCTGTTATTTGCCTCGTTTCGGAACATTCGATCCGTTCCGTACTTCCAGTCTTTTTTCGAAACTAAAACATTCAAAAAATGAAAAACACATTACTTGCTCTTTGCCTATTTGGTTTATTCAGTTCAAGCCTCCGTGCCCAACAGATTCCTGATTTTACCTTGACGGATGTCAACGGACAGTCCCACAGCCTTTACGCAGACTATCTGGACCAAGGCAAAGCGGTTTTTATTAGCCTATTTTCTACTTGGAATCCTTTTGATCCGGATTTTGTAGAAAGTGGCATCATGGATGAATTTCAGGCGACCTACGGTACCCACGCGCAGGTAATTGCTATTGAAACAGATCCTAACGCAACCATGGAGGATTTGCTTGGAACGGGACAGAATAACCAAAGTGGCTACGATTTTGTAACGGGGCATGACTATGTCATAATTAATGATACAACCGGCTCAATCATTGATCTGTACGGTCAATCGTATTATCCCTGGATGATCGTCGTTTGCCCGGATGGGACGGCCTATACCGCCGACCCGACTACGCCAGATTTTATTGCTGATCCCGAGGTATTTTATGCCTTCTTTGAATCCGCGGACGATATCGCCGATAAGGTTTTTGAACATTGCGGACTGGATTTCGATCGCAGTCAGATCAAAGGTTATGTCTACAACGATATCTCTAGCGATTGTGATCCTGCGGGAGAGTCAGGGGTATCTCAGATTATGGCTACCATCACTGGTCCTAGTTCGACCTTCACCCGCGTCAGTGGTAATGATGGGCGCTTCCAGAAATTTGTCGTGGACGAAGGTACCTATACCGTCGAAGTGACACCGCCTAATGCTTTGTGGTCCGTTTGTGATAATCCACAATCTTATACTTTTGGCCCTGACCCCGACAGTGTTATGATGGATTTTGGCTTGCAGGCAAATCAGAGTTGTGCGTTTATGAACGCGGATATTAGCGCCCCTTTCTTGATTCGTTGCTTTGATAATAATGTCTATGTTAATTACTGCAACGAAGGAACCGTTGCGGCTGAAGATGTCACTGTCGAAGTGACCTTGGATAATGCGATGTTGGTCAATTCTATTGATCCGGCACCAACTAGCCAGAATGGGTTGACTTACACCTTCGACCTTGGAACAATGGATATCTTTGAATGCGGAGATATTGTCTTCAACATCACGGTGGATTGTGAAGCCGAGCTAGGTGCGTTACAGTGCTACTCCGTAAGTG
The DNA here is from genome assembly GCA_028285085.1 of Saprospiraceae bacterium. Lineage (GTDB taxonomy): Bacteria > Bacteroidota > Bacteroidia > Chitinophagales > Saprospiraceae > JAHDHW01. The sequence continues at coordinate 16,293 of JANQQI010000032.1, forward strand.
TGGGGGCTTCCAACGATTGTAATAATACCTTGTTTCCTGATCCCGAGGAATGCCAGGAAATCGTAGGGTCTTACGATCCTAACGACAAGCGGGCTTACCCATTCCAAGAGGGCGATGATTATACAATTGAGCCTAATGAAACGATCAAATATATGGTTCGATTCCAGAATACTGGAACTTTCATGGCATTCAACGTTGAGGTGATTGATACCATTTCTCCACATATGGACCTCGCTAGTCTGCGTATGGGAACAAGTAGCCACGATTACGAGATATTTATTGACGAAGACCGGGCTTTACACGTCCTTTACGAAGATATCATGTTACCGGATAGTTTTAGTAATGAACCAGCGAGTCACGGATTCTTTACGTACTATTTGGATCAAAATGTCGATCTGCCACTCGGTACGCAAATTGAAAACGAGGCGGCTATTTACTTTGACTTTAATGATCCGGTGATTACAAATACGACTGTACACACTGTTAGTCTTCCCGTGTCCACGACGACGCCACTTCAGCCTGACGAGTTGGAGTTTTCCACGATTCCAAATCCAGCGAGCACTACGGTTCAAGTCCGCCTGGATGAAACGGTGAGTGCCGGCATTTATACGATTTTAGATGTTGGGGGTAAAAAAGCACTAGAGGCGCCTTTCCAAAATTCGAATTTCACCATTGAGGTTGATGCACTGCCGAAGGGCATGTATTTACTGCAAGTGATTGCTGCTGATGGGCAATCTGGTGTAAGGAAATTAATGGTTGAATAGGAGATACTTTTATAAAAATACTCAGTAAAGGTCCGTCGTGATGATTATCGGCGGGCCTTTTTCTATCCATGTAAAAGGTAAACGACTAAGAACTGCCCTAGCATGGTACCATCCATCAGGCCAGAATAGTAATAATCGTGGCGCTTCGGATGGGCGTAGGCAATCAGAATCGCTGTTAAAGCATAGGTGATGATGATGGCTAGCAAAACCTTAGCCGAGTACAAGCCCATACTATAAATCAATACCGCCAGGCCTATCGCGGCGGCCAGGCTCCACCACGCCAGCCGAAGGCTGCGCTTCAGTCCTAGCCGCGCGGGGAGAGTACCGACCTGACTGTGAGCATCAACCTCTAGATCCCGAATATCAAAAGGTAAGGTGATGGCAAAAATAAACAGTGCCCGTTCCAACGCCATGAGCCAAGTGGTTGGCTGCCAAAGTTGTTCAGCCAGAGCAGCGGGTAATACTACCGTCACGCCTGCCCATACGCCGGCTACCAGAAAGATTTTGATTTGATCAAAATCCCGGAGGCGGCGTTGCCGCCCGAATAAGGGTAAAACATAGCCTAGCGAGAGCAGAGTGGGTACACCCATCATGATTTTAATAGACCAGGGGAGCAAAAAGAAATAATAACAACTCGCCAGGCCTGCTACAACTGCATAAACGATGATATGTCGGCGAAAGCGAGCGATGACTCGATAGCGTTCGAGGGCCAGAAAATTTTTCAAACGTAGGATGCCTACGATGCGATGCAGGGCGTAGAGTAGGAGGGTGGCACAAAAAACGAAAGCGGCCAGTGGCTCCCAATTTGGTGGCTGCTCCTGGATAATGAGCTGGCTTTGCCAAACGAGGGCCAGGGCACCAAGCGCAATCCAAAAATTGCCGTAGAGCACCAAATCGAAAAAGAGCTTCGCTAGTTTGCGCATATTTTCCTGGCATTAATCCCCGGCCACAAAAATATCAATTTGCCAGCTTCCACTTGTGCCTTTAGATAGGCCCAGTCGAAAATCAACGGGCAAGCGGACGTACTGGCCAAACACAAAGCCACTTTTACCGCTCTGCGTTTTGATATTGTACCAATAGTCGGCAATGCCACCAATGGTATCGGCTTGCATTCCGTCGAAAGTTGGAATCGTAACGTGATCCCAACTCAGAGCATCCACTATTTGACTATTTAGCTGAGGTGCACTACGCAGGCGCACCTTGTCTCCGGTAATGATGGCTTCTGCAAAAGGATCCTCAATGATTTCAGTGACGAAAGTGTAAGGCGCAAAGAAATATGTCTTTTCTGGATTTGTGAAGCCACCACCGAGCTCCAAACAACGCCCCATTTCCCGCCAAAGTTCTTCCGATTGAGCGTAGGGTTGATCAAACCAAATCTGGGCAAAGGCCGCTTTACCACCTTCTTCGCCAAAACTGAATTTGATGTCTTCGGCAATGAGGTCGAGCAAGGCCGTTTTATCTTTTTGCTTGATGATTTGATATAACTGATGACGGAAGCTCACCAGGCTCTGGTCTTGAGTGGCTTCATCGTAGGGAGGCAACTTTCCATTTTGATAGTGTTCGGTAGTGGGCCAAGTCGGTAGTTGGTAAATGGAATCTGAATTGGCGATTACGGTGTGAGCAGGAGATGCTGGCGTGTTTAGCGTATCCATCGCAACGGTGGTACCATCGCTAGCGGGGCTTATTGCTGCTGGGCTTTCTGAAGAGCCGCCACACGCCAAGAGGCTGGATAACAAGATCATCCAGAGGCCAGTTAGTCGAAATAGACGTAGCATAATCAAGTGAATACAAGCTACGATCGACATTGAAAATGTCTTCTCAGGGATCGCTACTTGAGTTAAGAGATCAAGTCCAAAACAGGTGATTATCTGCTCGAACTAGCCTAAAAGTACTTAAAATTATGCTGATCTTCGATTTTTAGTAAAGTCTCGTAGATGAGCCGAATGACATTATTCACATCTTCTTTGTGGGCCATTTCGACCGTGGTATGCATATAGCGGAGAGGCAAAGAAATCAAAGCCGAAGGAACACCACCGTTGGAGTAAGCAAAGGCATCTGTATCGGTACCGGTACGGCGAGATGCCGCTTCGCGTTGGAGCGGAATATCATGAGCCTCAGCGGTATCGATGATGAGATTAAGCAAATTGTTATGAACGGCAGGAGCGTAAGTCACCGTTGGACCTTTACCACCTTTGACATCACCGTGCTTTTGTTTGCTCATCAAAGGCGTATGGGTATCATGTGTAACGTCAGTGATGATGGCCACATTAGGTTGGATGGTGTCGGCGATCATCTCTGCCCCACGTAGTCCAACTTCTTCCTGCACAGAATTGACAATATAGAGCGTGTAAGGTAGCTCAACTTTGTTTTCGCGCAATAGTCTGGCCACCTCGGCAATACAAAAACCTCCGATACGATTGTCCAGGGCACGCCCCACGTAGTAGCGATCATTGAGCACGGTCATTTCATCTTCGTAAGTGATGACACAACCAACGTGGATGCCCATTTCCAGTACTTCTTCTTTATTTTTTGCACCGACATCGATGAAGATATTATCCATACTGGGGGTGAGCTTGGCATCGGCCCCTTTGCGGACGTGAATCGCTGGCCAGCCAAAGACGCCTTTGACAATGCCGTTGTGACGCGTATGAATGTTGACCCGCTTGGATGGAGCGATCAAGTGATCACTACCGCCATTTCGAACGACGTTGATAAATCCTTTTTCTGAAATGTGATGAACGAACCATGAAATCTCATCCGCATGCCCTTCGATGACGACTTTATAATCCTTCCCGGGATTGATGATGCCGTACGCTGTACCATAATTATCTAATTGCCAGTCGTCGATATAGGGTTTTAAGTAATCTAACCAGATTTTTTGGCCAGACGCTTCAAAACCGGTAGGGGAGGCGTTATTTAAATAACGCTGCAAGAAGTCCTCGGAGTTTGGAGTAAGTATTTGTTGATCTTTACTTTTGCTCATTTCATACTGTTTAAAAGACGTCGAAATTGTACGTGCTTAAGACAATGGGGTTATCACTGTTCAGGGAATTGAAAGAGGTAAGTTTTTGGGTTTAGACTGACCAGTTTTCTGGTTCGCTGCGCCATTGTTTTAGCGTTTGTAGGTTGGATGGATCAATATATTCGCATCGGATCGCTTCATCGAGAAGTGCATCGTAGTTGGTTAGTGTTGTAAATGGGCATTCGGCCTCGGCAAAAGCTTGTTCAGCCTTCGCAAATCCATAGCTAAAAATAGCAACCACACCAGCAATGTGGCAGCCAACATCTTCTAAGGCTTGTACTGCCTTGATACTACTCCCTCCAGTTGAAATCAAATCCTCGACCACTAGAACACGCTCATTGCCTCGGAGTTCACCCTCAATCATATTTTGCCGCCCGTGTGCTTTGGCTTTGCTGCGTACATACACAAATGGCATGTCGAGTTGTGCAGCGAGCAGAGCGCCGTGCGCAATCCCCGCAGTGGCTACACCAGCGATCATATTAAAGGGCAGAAAATCCTTAGAGCGCTCTGCTAAGCAGTCGATAATAAATCGTCGAACATTAGGATAGGATAATACGACGCGATTGTCGCAGTAGATCGGCGATTGAATACCCGAAGCCCAAGTGTAGGGGTTTTGGGGATTCAGCTTAATTGCCTTAATTTGCAGCAGCTGCCTGGCTACCGCAGTAGGGATATTTTTCAGTTGCTCTTCCATAAAAAAGTGTCGCAAATGTACAAAATATATGTAAATGGAACGCCAATTTATCTGCTGAATACGAAGCAGCTCAATGATATGTTGCCGGATGTGGAAAAAAAACTGGTGGGGCGTTATCCAGGTCGCTCTAAATTCCTGCTACAATACATTGATTTACTGGAAAAAACGGATAAATACGAGGCCGTAATTGTACACGCGTCTGATGTGGAAAAACTCTTCGCAGATTTCGTGGACTTATTTCGACGAATCGATGCAGCGGGTGGTGTTGTTTTCAATCCCGAGGGAGAAGTACTGATGATTTATCGTTTACAACACTGGGATTTACCGAAAGGTAAAGTAGATAAAGGCGAAACGATTAAGGCTGCGGCGCTGCGCGAAGTGCAGGAAGAAACCGGCCTGCAAACCGTCGAGCAACATGATTTGGTAATCGTAACCTGGCATACTTACCGTGATCGAAAAGATCGACGTGTCCTCAAACGCACTCATTGGTACCGCATGACGACCGAAGAACGAGAACTCATTCCTCAAACCGAGGAAAATATTGAATTGGCGGTATGGCGTGATCCCGAAGCCTTCCTGAACAGCGGCGATCGTGCCTATGGAAGCATTGTAGATGTTCTGCGAGAGATATGACCAATACAAGTGTTAAAATCTAGGGTGAGACGAAATATAATACCGTCGTCAGCGTTCTTTTCCTGTCTTTTACACGGCAATTACATTTTTTAATAAAAAAAATGTGAAGTAAAAAGCAGACATTTATACCAAATTCTGTTTTGAGAATTGCCCAAGCCGCTTTCAAATAGTTTTTCAAAAACTAAAATACCATTTGTTTGTTTCGTGAATGTTTAAGGAATTTTTACAATCACGCCCCTTAATCGAACAGGTATTTTTTTTCCCGCTACCACTTTATTAAATTTGTTATAACTAATTACAAGAACAACTAAAAACACAGTAGGAAGTCATGTCGCGTTTGAAATGTATTTTTCCCCTTCTGCTCTTATTTACGATTAGTACCCAAATCTCAGCTCAATCAACAGCAGATGCCTCCGAAGCCAGTATCATTTCCTTTGAATTAGAAGAAATTACTGACGAGAATTGGTCCTTTTATAAGGACGAAGAAAATAATATTTATTACATTGATTTTGAAACGATTTCCTTCAATTTGAGCGATGTCGTTGTGAAGAATGAGCACGGTGAAATCATCATGAAGGATGATGTGCTTGATTTGCCGGTCAATACCATCTACGAGATTGACTTTTCGGAATTTTCTGAAGGTAAATATGAAATTGAACTAAGGTCTTTTACTGGTTTTATCCGTAAGGCCGTATCTATCAAATAAAATTTTCCCAATACTCTTTCCCCTAAGCAACAGTATTTCTGAACCGCGTTCTCTCCGAGCGCGGTTTTTTTATTCTCGATTTAACTGCTCTAAGCGCGATTTGAGTGAATCCCCGATTACTTCGATATTAAAATGTTCTTCGGACAACACGTGGGTCTTGGCGGTTACTTTTTCAATAATCATTAACATTTTTACCGGATCTCCCACTTCATTTCCCGTGAAGGGCTGTACTTGTCGATCTTCGTGGAAGTAGATGCGATCAATATTGTCCCATTTGGCTAAACCCTCGGAAGTAAGAACACCCGCTTCACTCATGACCACCGCATCGAGCCGTTTGGCTGTCAGCCAGCTGAAAACTGCTGTCCCGATTCCAATCAGAGCCACAAAACCCAGCAACATGCTGATTAACGAGCGATAGTGTTGCTGCCTGGAATCAGACACTGGCCGACGATTATTATAGACTACAAATCCTAGAGCTAGGCCAGCGATGAGAATACAAAGGATGCTGAGTGTAATGTTTCCCGAGTTCGTGGATTCAAAAATGACGGTTGGTATGTCTTTATTCATAATGCTTATAACAATTTCTGCAGAAAAAAGATGAATGGAAAATCAGGCTGGCCTACCATCTTCAAAAAATGACTTTTGGGGTATAAATGGTGATAATTAAACCGGCTCTTAGTATTTTGCGCGCAAAATAACCAGGATGGAGGAGACCAACACGATCAATTACTGGCTATTTCAGGCAAAGCCAGATAGTTTTGATCTGCCGGCGGCACTGCGCGGAGAGGCGTTGACCTATTTTCCGGTCAAGGCACACCGCCAGCGTATCCAGATCGGTGATCGTGTGATTCTTTGGGCAACTGCTCCCGAGTTTGCTTGCTTCGCTCTGGCCACCGTCACCTCCGAAGTCGGCGCCTGGGAGTGGCCAGCCAAAGATAAAACCTTTTGGCAGGAGCTACCCCAAGCCCATACCCCCAGCGTGCAGCTCCGCATCGATTATAACCTCTGGGATCGCCCGATCAGCGCGGAGCAGCTAAGCACAAATCCCGCCTTCGAAGATTTCAACGCTGGTTTGCCGGGAACTAATTACCGGGCTACGGCCGCTCAA
>JANQQI010000119.1 GCA_028285085.1 Saprospiraceae bacterium
TTACGTGATGGGAATGTATGTATTTTAAAAAAAACGCTTACAAATCCAGTCGTCAATCGCGAGGGTTATATCTCGAATCATGTTATCTCCATCTTGCTAGCCGGAGAACAGCGGATTCGTACTTACGAGGATCAAACCATTAAGGTACGACCAGGTGAAATCATTTTCATCCCGCGAGGCATGTATCACATTACGGATCTAATACCTGAGGCGGGACAATTTCAAAGTCTGCTCTTTTATTTTGACGATACGATCATTCAGGAATTTTTATCCACTTCTAAGGTCACCGAAATTTCGCGTGAAGCGGTACCGGATCATTTAAAATTTGGCGTTGTCCCAACGGTGGAATTATTTGCCAATTCTTTGATTAGCATTTATCAAAATCGAGCATTGAAAGAAAAGCAGTTTTTAAATTTAAAAATTTTGGAATTGCTGCATTTGTTAAATGGCCTGGTAAGAGCACAAGATTTTGCTAATTTCCTTTTTCGTTTAACGCTACCTAAAAAACGAAACATTAAAACTTTCATGGAGCAAAATTTTGACAAACCTCTAAAGATTGAAGATTATGCTTATCTCACCGGACGCAGCTTAAGTTCTTTCAGAAGAGATTTCAAATCCTTTTACGACATGACCCCACAGAAATGGATTAAAGAGAAAAGGATGGAAAAAGCATTGCGAATATTACAACAGAAAAAAATAAGTGTAACAGAGTTGGCTTATGCGGTGGGCTACGAAAATACATCGTACTTTATCAAGAGCTTTAAAAATAAAACGGGATTATCTCCGAAACAATATATTATGACCCAGAACCTGTTTAAAAATTATTAACAAGTCTGCGACATGCTCTTTATTCCTGCACTCTTCCGCTTTTTCTCAGCACGTACCTTCCAGGTATGCGCTTCAAAAAGAGCGTCAATTGCAGAAAAAATAGCTATCTCTCGCCATCATGAATAAAATTTAAGCAGGTTCTCAATCTCGAAATAATCTATTGAATTAAATAAATTCAGTTCGCAGGGTAATATTTCATTACTCACAATCACATTTCATATTTTAAAATTTATTTATCATCAAAACGGTTGCGTTTTGAATAATCAATTCATTATCTAAAATTAAATAAAAATGAAAATCACATTTATAGGGCTTGGCATCATGGGAAGTCGCATGGCGAGTAATTTATTAAAAAATGGTGTAGAACTCACCGTCTACAATCGCTCTAAGGAGAGCGTAGAACAATTAGTCGCACAAGGTGCAAAAACAGCCGAGACCATTAATGCTGCGGTCACAGGAGCCAATATTGTTTTTAGCATGCTCTCTACGCCGGAAGTCATAGATCAGTTGTTTCTGCAAGATGGTAGTGCCTTATCAGCTATGTCTCCCAACGCGATTTGGGCCGACTGTAGTACGGTCAATCCATCCTTTAGCCTCAAAGCTCAAGCTGCTGCCACCCGGGCTGGCGTTCGTTTTGTTGACGCTCCGGTAGCCGGCACCAAGCCCCATGCAGAGAACGCTGAGCTGGCATTTTTTGTGGGCGGTGACGAAGCAACTGTAAAAACCATCGAGCCTTATCTTAACTTCATGGGTAAAAAAGTTTTGCACATTGGTGAGACTGGCAAAGGTGCCTCCTTTAAAATGTTGGTTAATATGATGCTGGCTCAGTCTATGATCATTTTTTCGGAAGCTGTTATTCTGGGCGAAAAAATGGGCATCGAAAAAGAATTCTTACTCAATACGTTGCCAAATTTAGTTGTAGCAGCGCCATTTACGAAATTTAAGGCGGAGATGGTTCGCGCAAATAATTATGAGGTTCAATTTCCTTTAGAGTGGATGCACAAAGATTTACATTTAGCGGCAGTGACCGCCTATGAATTAAATCAACCTCTTTATCTAGCAAATTTAGCCAAAGAGATTTTTGCAGATGCGACTAAAAAAGGAATGGGGCGGTTGGATTTTGCAGCCATTCATCAATACTTAGAAAAATAAAAAACAGTGCGCCAATTTCACTTTTGAGATTGGCGCAACTGTATTTTTAGCTCTACTCAAAATAAATAATTTTGAGTACGTGTATTAGCGAGAATTACTTTATTAATATTTTACCGGAGCCAATGGTCTTTTGTTCGCCATGTATATTGAAAAAATAAATGCCAGCATTTAAATCTCCTCTAACAAGCTCAATGGTATCTCCTGTGTAAGCTCTATGTATTATTAGGCGTCCTTGAGCATCATAAATATCTAACCAGCCACGATCTATTTGTTCTAATTGGAAGGTCGTCATTTCCGAAAATGGGTTTGGCACTACTTTGACATTTTCTGTTCCTGCCTGCAGTTCCACTAAGCTATTTAAGACATCCACTTGGAAGGGTTGCCCAATCGTATAAAAGACTTCGTTAGTACGAATCGGCTCATTAAAATCAAAGTAAATATCTGCAAGATTGGTAATTTCAATTCCGTCTTCCAAATTTGGTAATTGTGAGATTTTAAATTTCACAAACCCATTCGAAGCAGGCTCATTGATATTGCTGTCGGGTAGCATGATATTATCAAAACGAAAAATCAAGGCGCGATCTTCCAAGGCCCACTCGTAGTCGTGGCTACTCGCCCCGACACGCAGGGTGTTCAAATCCAGATATTCAGATAGCGTATCAATCACTACTACTGTGAAGGCTGTATCGGTACCTGTATTCTGGAAACGAATGCGGAAATCAATATCGGTATTGGCACGCAAATAGTGCTCTTCCTGAATGCCTGCCGGGTAACCCAGCTTATCATTTGGGTCAAATGAGCCAATATTTACCTGGCAATCGGTCGAGACATTAGCCTGATTGTCGCCAAGGGCAAAGCCTGTGAGGAATCCCGTGCTGAATCCTCCTTGCATATTCTCCCCGCAACCTTCGATTCCAGCAGTAAAGGGCCCAAGTTCCGGCAAGGTAGGATAACTCATAATCTGTATATGGTAGGTACTACCATTACCTGGTACAGTGACCAGCATGGACTCCCCAGCGTCCAGTTCCACTTCGCCACCGGGATCATTCATCATTACGTGGTCTTCGATTACAATGTAAGGTACACCTTCATCCATCCCCGTATTGCCGACATTTGTGATTGTAAACTGTACCTCCTCTCCGACACATTCGGAGCTAATTTCCAGCTTCGGCGCATTAAGCGTTGGGATGCAGCTGGTATCTGGAAAAATCTCGGCAGTGCTACAATGGCTTTGGCCCAGTTCAGCTTCACAGCTGACCGTAAAGTTGACTGAGAACCTACTGCAGGCATTTGCATCCACATCGCCAAGTTCAAAAACGTATAACCCGTCAGCATTTACCGTATAAGGAATTGTAGCGGAGTTAAAAATTAAATCATCATCCAGCTCCAGTTCGATGTAAGCCTCTTCGGCCAGCACAGTTCCCTCGTTGCAATAATCTATGAAGTAATTGTTTTCAAAACAACGACGGAGGAAAATCGCCGAAAGGTCAACGGTCATCAAAGGACAGTTTTGGATAGCTGTTGCCGTAAAAGCGGCGTTGACTATTCCCGGATCACCTAAATTCTCTAGCGGTAAAGTTGTTTGACAAACGGACCAAAGGTAATTCGGTGGGGTGACTACAGCAGAAGTAGCTCCGGTCGGAATATAACCTTCGTAAACGCCGTTCTCATCCGTACTTACGAAATAATTGAAGCCTGGTGTAATAATTTCAATAATCCACTCTGACAGGCCTGGTTCACCAGTATCTGGCTGGCAGTCGCCATCTTCATCCCATTGTACGGTAATTGTACCTTGCTGTAAAGTGCCACAATCGTTGCTTAGTGGTGTATCGTAGAGTGCAGACCAGCTGACCATCCAATTGGTACTTCCAAAAGCCCCGCGATAATCTACATCGTCGAAGAACGAATCGTTGAGATCGAGCGCCCCGCTGAGGGCAGGACTACCCGCTTGCGGGCGCGGATCAAGACAGCCAACACCTCCATAGCAAATATTAGTGAACTGAGGATCCGCAACGGTATTGCTATTGCTAGTTAAATGATTGATGACCACATCGCGTTCGGCAATACTTCCTTGCCATACCTCCACAAGACTATCCAAGCTATTACCACTGGCAACATCAAACCACACATTATTAGATATTTCAATCTCTCCGTTGACGAGACGATCATAGGAGTTGACTGGATTTTCATTTGTTTCAATGATAAACGCCTTCCCAGAATAAGAAGACATCACGCTATTATACAAGGCCCCAGCCGTCCCGTCACGCAATAAGATCCCTCGATTTTCAGGTGCCAAAGATGAATTGCCAACCAAGGTGATATTGCTCAAAGTAGGACTAGAATATATGGGATTGTCATCCGGTTTTGCGCCGTCACATTCTATACCTAAGGATTGCTCCCCTGAGGTAATCCCAAACCAAAACTGACCTTTTCCAACGTATCCAACATCAATATCAAAAGCATCATCACCACAATAAGCGGAGATGAGATATTTGGCGTTGACGGCACCACCCAAAAATTCAAAGCCATCGTCAAATCCAGCGTAGGCCTCGACATGTTCAATAATTGTTTCACTACCTACGGCCGCTAGTGTCAACGCATTAGGTTCGTTGCCTGGCGCTATTGCCGATCCGGTATATCGAATGGACACATAACGCATAATCCCGGAATTATCTGTATTGTCGTTGCCCCCATAATTATCAATATCAGCACTTAGCCCAAATAACTCCATGCTCGGTGAAGCATCCCCCAGGATACCTGTTCCGAGGATGGCTACCCCTCCCCAAAGACCACGATCTTCCTCCGTAAGATCATCCGGCAGGTTGACGTCATCATATTCTGAAGTAAAAATAATGGGACAGCTCGGCTCCCCAAGGGCAAAAATCTGTGCTCCGGCAGATACAATCAGCATTGAATTCGCATCTCCATTGGAAGGAATCTCAAGTCCTTTGATTACCGTACCGGCCTCGATGGTCAGGATACTTCCGGGTTTGACGAAAACTACACCATCCAGAAAGTATTCATTATCACTGGTCCAACTGTAGCTTAATCCAGCTTCCAGATCGGCATTGGTGATGGTGATTTGTGCCTGCCCGGACATTGCTACAAGCAGTAAATACAAGAGTGGAAAAAATAGATTCGTTTTCATGATTTTATGATGTGTTCGTTAAATACTTCTGACATCACAAAAATGACCTTTCTACCTCCCTTCTTCAAAAACAAATAAGCGCATTTATAAAAACTTAAAGACGAGTTAACAATTACAAAACACTGTAATTCAAGTATTTAAAATATCATTGTATAAAATATTTTCAACCGCTACTAGTAAGATCCATCATGCAGAATACTCAGATTTTTGCCTTGCTCCTGACGTTACAGCCAAAAGAGGTGCGAGAATTGCGAAAATTTTTGGACTCGCCATTTTTTAATCATCGTAAAGATGTGGTGCGCTTATTTGAATATTTGGCTAAAAAGATGGCAAAAGGAAAGACGGAATTGGACAAAGAAAAGGTGTTTCGGAAGGTCTATCCCAAGGAACGTTTTACCGAACAAGCCTTCCGTCAACTGCTCAGTTGGTTGCAACAGCTCATTGAAAAATATTTGGCTTATAAACGTCTTTTTGATGATGACATTCGGGTTAAAATCCAACTGGCAGAGGTATTTCGTGAGCGTGACTTGGCTCGTCATTTCAAGAAGACTATCCGCGAAGCTGAGAAAAAGTTGGACACACCCGCTCTACGCAATGCTGATTATTATGAACAACGTTTTGCCCTGGAGTTTGAAAAATATAATGCTTCGTCTATCCAGCGTATGACCTCGCATAACTTCCAATCGATTTCCGAAAACCTGGATTGGTCCTATATCATTAAAAAACTCCAGCAGGTCTGCTTCACTATTGCCCACCAAACCGTGTACCGTATCGACTACGAATTGGGGATGTTTCGCGAAGTACTCAACTACATTGAGCGTAATCATCTGACGGAACATCCCACCATTGCGGCTTATTGGTATTGCTATTATGCACTCAGCGATCCGGAGCGAGAGGATAACTTTTTTCGCTTTAAGGAGTTGCTAGTTCAAAACAACCAACGTTTTTCTCTCGAAGAATTGCGTAACCTTTACCTCTTGGCCATCAATTACTGCATCCGTCGTCTCAATGCCGGACATCTGGCTTTCGCGAGAGAAGGATTGGATTTATACAAAAATGCTTTACAATCCGAAGTTTTATTCTCTCGGGGCGTCTTATCTCGTTTTACCTTTCGAAATATTGTGGCCATGGGGCTCAAAGTGAAGGAATATGATTGGGTCGAACAATTCATCAACCGCTACCAGGATGATCTCGAAGCGGAGTACAAATCAAGTACCTACGCACTCAATATGGCAACTCTGGCTTATACCCGGCGCCATCTTGATCGTGCACTTGAGCTTCTGCAACTGTCCGACTACAAAGATTTGTTGATGAACCTTAGCTCGAAGACCCTGGCTGCCAAAATTTATTACGAGCTGCGGGAGGATATGCTGCTCTATTCCCATCTGCAAACGATGGAGGTCTTTATTCGTCGCAAAAAGGTGATGGGCTATCATCGTAAAAATTATCTCAACTTCATTCACTACTTAAAGCAATTACACAAATTACCCTCTTTTGATCACAAACGTACCGAAAGTCTCCGCACAAATATTAGCGAAGAGGAAATTCTAACCGAACGTGAATGGTTTTTACAAATTTTGGAAAAGGAGTAAGGCTGGTTAGACGTTAAAACTATCCTGGATTGGCACTACTTATCGCGGAGGATTCTCCTAGCTATTTTTTCAAATAAGCATAAAAGAGATGAGCTCGATACCGTATCTTTGCCAGCAAAAAAATGACTAAGACCTACCATATTGACGGCATGGCCTGTGGACATTGTGAAGCAAGTGTCAAAAAAGCTTTAGAGACGCTCCCACAAGTACAACAAGCCAAAGTTGAGCTGGCCAGCGCACAAGCTACGCTAGAATTAACCCAAACGGTTTCGCTAGCGGAGCTACAAGCCGCACTTGAGGATTATACGATCAGCGAATTAGCAGCTTAGGACTGCACTAAGCCAAGCCCACAGCCTTCGCCATTATTTTTTGTAATAATAGGTAAACGATCGAGATACTAATCTCCGTAAAGTTTCATCACGTGTATCCACAATAGCCGTCCTCACTACATTTTCATAGGAATCTCTGGGTCCATGAAGATATTCCAGGCGGTATTTTTCGTTTGTCAATTCATCTTGCATTGCCGAAGAGCGTATTGTTTTATCCGGTCCAAAAGTATGCTCATAACTAACATCATAGGCCAACGAATCACGAAAATAACTCTGATACCGGCCTCGATAATCCATTCCTTCATCATTAAGCATGGTTTCTGACATGCTATAGCTCATTTCCCCTTCTTCTCTACGCAAACTGTAATGCTGGGCATCCTGCCATTTGAAATCGGATGCCGTTATTAATGTTCCCTCAAAATCATATCTGTTCTGTCGTATTTTCTTACCATCAGCAATATCATGAGTGGTCGTGGTTAACAACTCTAAAGGCCCATCCTTGGCAAAACGGGTGTACTCCCAGATTGTATCGATATTCCCGTTTGTATTGAAATGGGTAACGCGCATTTGGCCAATGGGGCCATTCGGCCACCAGGTATCATTAAAACGTTCTCCCTCTAGATAGTAGACAGAAGTTACGGTTGCGACGGGCCCATGATAGCCCATTTCCTGAAGATCATTATGGTTGGCGTTTGGCGCATTAAATAAACAAGTGAAGGCGAGAGTTAGGAGGATTAAGGGTTTCATTTTTAAATAAATTTACAAACTTAACGCAAAGATTTTCTCTAATTGCTCAAAGGGTATGCAGGAGACGTGGCTTAATTCATCAATGTTCCTCGAAAGACGTTGACTTTAGGATTCAAAGGATTCCCGGATGCACGACGAAAAGCAACGATTTGCCCGGTATGCCAGAGCGCATCGGCCAATTGCCCATTGAGAAGATGCCAGAATGAGAAACGGGCTTGTTGTTCGTTGCGCTCGAAGATCACATCAAATTCGTTCATATCATTTTGGTTGAAAGCACGGAGCTGGTCGCTGGCTTGCTTAAGCAATATTAAAGTCTTTTCTCTTTTCTGCTCAAAGGTCATGTCCATTACTTCTCGTGGTCGGATATTCGGCTTTTTATGTACTGCATTGGCGATGGCTTCAGCCAGTCCTAAGATGTGATCAATGGTCTCCCCAGTGGTGCGGGCATTCGCTACGGTTCGATAAGCCAAATCTTCCGCGCGCAGCCCCTCAGTTGCCCAGTAATAACGAAATCCCAATCCATCAATAGTACGGGCCACAACGGTACTGGCATTATAAACCTGAGGCGCTTCGGGAATCTGGTAATAAGGTAAAGTATCAGTCATAGTAGGTAGAGAGTTTGAGGCCTTTAGGGGTAAAGTGAGACCTAAGCAAATACAAGTGGTTAAAAGGAATATTTTCATGGTTTCAGGCATTTATTTTAATGATCCGAACTTTTATTAAATCGTTACTAGATAAAATTCAATCCTGGGTTTTGATCAAAGTCGATAACTCTTCCATTCGTTTTTCCAGTTGTTCCAATCGCTCAATGATCGATTTGGTTTGATGATATTTTTCAAAAACGAGATTATAAAACTCTACGCTTGAAGATAGTTGATCAATATCGATTGGCTCGTATGCCTTTCCCCTTGAATTATTAAATCGAAAGTGCTTTAAACAGTACGGGGTCATGTGATCGCGGGTCCAATCGTTAAACAGTTCGACAATAAACTGCATGCTGGGATAGTGGTAGTCGAACATTCTCATCAGTTGAATCCGAAGGGCATCGTCGTGTAAAGTCCCAAGTCCTCTTAATTTTAAGGTTTCGAAAGCCGCAGTTTTGGGCTCAAATTCGATGACCCAGTTAAGTTTCCAAAAATACCGCTGCAAGGAATCGTGATAAGTTGATTGCCCATCTAAAAAGTTTAACACCACCTCCGCTGAGTTAGCAATATGTTGCCCACGCCGAATACGCCCACGAACGTGGTAAGTCAGGTCGCTGGACAGAGAGGATTCAATCTCATTAATAATCTTCTGCTCAGAGTCTCTGGCCTTTCGAGAAGCGTTGAGGTTATTGATGTAGAGTGCAATCAAAATCCCTAAGACAATCATCAGTGTTTCTCCGATGACGTAGCGCCAGTTAATCTTAATCCATTTTTGACTCATAGGCCCATTTTTTTGAGTATCTTTTAGATTTAGATTTACAATCTTACAAAGAAATGGCGGCAAAATATGACACCATCGGCATCAATTATAATCAAACCCGCAAAGCCGATCCCTATTTAGCGCAACAATTGCGACATCATCTGGCCCCAAGACCCGATGGTCGCTACCTAGATATCGGTTGTGGAACCGGTAATTACACCATGATGATTCAAGATGGCGTCTATGATTTCGTCGGTGTCGACCCTTCAGAAGAGATGCTACAACAAGCCCGTCGTCGATCGTCAGACATTGATTGGCGACAAGGCCGCGCAGAGCAATGTGGTTTGCCCGACGCTAGTGTAGACGGGATTGTTGCCAGCCTCACTATCCATCATTGGCACAACCTCGCGGCTGGCTGTCGGGAAATGTGGCGGGTGCTGCGGCCCGGCGGGCGCATGGTTATTTTTACATCAACGCCCGTGCAGATGCGCGGCTACTGGCTCAATCATTACTTCCCGAAAATGCTGGCCGACTCTATTCAGCAAATGCCTGCGCGAGCAGTGCTTGAACGATGTTTGAGTGAAGCGGGCTTTGACACGATTAGCTCTACCCCCTACTCCATTCATCCCGAATTGATTGACCTTTTTCTGTACTGCGGGAAGCATCAGCCGGAGCGATATCTCGATGCGCGTATCCGAGCGGGAATCTCCTCCTTTGCAGATTTGGCTAATCAAGCTGAAGTCACCCAAGGACTGAGTCGTCTCCAAAGCGATATTGGATCGGGAGCGATCACACAAATTATGGCCAATTATGCCAATACAGATGGCGATTATCTTTACTTGGTGGCTTCCAAACCTGCTTAAGTTCTACCCTACTTCACTCAAAACGTAGGGCAAAATTTGTCGAATAATTTCTTGCCGTTCTTTACTCAAATCTCGGTATGGCTTATTGAAATATTGCTGAGCGTAGCTGTCCCAAATCTGATGGTATACCTCACGAATTTGTAAATAGACTGACCTGTAGCTCTCATTTAAAGTACCATAATCGTGATACAAAACGATGATACTATAAACGGCGCAAGGTACTTGGCCAATCTCTGGTAGCGTATTCATACGCAGGACAGGTAAATGCTCGTTTTCAGGATCACTATACAAGAAGCGACGCACACTGGCCGAGAGTTGAGTCAGCGTCGTCAATTGACCGTTAACATAAATTTCTTGTTTAGCATTGATTAACACCTTCAGAATATTACGTTGACGCAAACGCGTAATGTCAGGCGGCGATTTTGATAGTGGTGGCAGTCGGACTAAAACCTGATGCGAATGGTTATCGGAAGCGTAGTTAATCATTAACAGGTCGTAATGAGCTTGAAGCACTTTTTTCACCTCTTTCACCCATCCCATTTCCACGCTATCCGGGATGAATAAATGGACCAAAATCCGATCGGTAGTTGGTACTTCCCATTCCAGATAATAATCAAATTTCGTTTGAAAAGCATCGAGAGAAAGTTGAGCGTAATCGTTAAAATCTACGGTATGATTTCGATTAATTTGGATTTGGCAACTTTCGTCTATCTGGGCTGTTATAACGCCATAGCATCCTAATAAATTGATTATCAATAAGAAGAATATTTTGCCAGACACTTGTATCCCGTTTATGTTTTTTCTATTTTTATTAAAATGAAGCGTATTCCGAACTAATTAGAATACGTTCAAATCGTTCAATTTTACCACAATTGTATCAAACGTAAAACCCGTTAATTAATTTCCAAACACGTTTGATCTATGTCTTTAATTCAAAAATCGGCCTACATTTTTGTAGCGTTGTTGATTCTGCTGATCACGGTAGCCGTAGCAAGTACGCCTTCTCGATTTGTTGCTACGTCCTTCATCCTTTTCTTAGGGTCTATGCTGATCATCTATCAGGTTTACATTGTGCTACGTGATCAAAAGCAAGAGTAAATCATCGAGGCAATTGCCATTGCCAAATCAGACCGTCCGTATCATCGTGAATTTCCTTGATACGGACGAATCTGTTTTTCTCCAGAACACGAACGGAGGCGTTCCTTTCGGCCAACGTATGGGCTTGTACTGTGTTAACTCTAGTATCTTGAAACGCCCTTTCAACTAACAAACGAGTGATCTCAGTAGCAATCCCCTGCCCACGAAAATCACGCGCCACTTCATAGCCAATTTCCACCATCCCTTCCGCCGATGGTGCTCCTTTGTAACCACAACTGCCTACCAAAGTATTGCTTCCTTCCAAAATAGGCAGATAAGTCCACCACTGAGTCGTTTCGGGAGCCTCCTGAATTCGAGCCAAAGCATAATTAAAGGCTGGCAGACCGAACTCCGTCCATGGCTCGGGTACCTCAATTTTCAGATAGTCTGCCAGGGTATCGTTGCCCACCAAAATAGCTTCCAACACGGGTCGATCACAGTGAATGAGACGAATATTAGCCATAGAATTGAATGGTTTACTTTGGAATTGCGCTAAACTTAAACCGAATCTGGCAAAAATCCATGGATACGGAGGGTAACATTTTATGGATTCGGGTATTAAGGAATATGAACAAGCAAACCTTAAAACAGCCTTCCACTCAGCAGAATAAGACCATTCAGTCTAAATCATCTAAAGCAGGTCTTGCCACTTTCGTTGATAATCGGCCAGAAACGGTGGTGCAACAGCAACTGCAAAGCCTAGCTTTTAATAGTCCTCAGGTCGCTCAAACCAAGGCGTGGCAAGCCCAAGTACGTGCCGTTCCAAAAGTAAATCCAATGACCAAACGGCCTCTGGCCCAACGGAAGTCGCAAAGCAAAATTCATCAATTAGTTCATGGTCTCCATCGCCAAGCAGCACAAAACAACCAATACGGTGGTTTAAGACATCATGGCCGCCGCGTGACTGATCACGGCTACAGTACACGATTTCGGCGTAACCTAGGTGGTGCTGGTGTAGTAATTTCATCCGGGCAAGCTAAACACATTATTCGGAGTATTGTAAAACGTGAGGTTAGGTGGTGGAATGGGTCTCGTCCTTCTTTCACCACAGCAACGGACACCGCAGTTTACGGCGCTGCTACTTCACGTGTAGTTGGAGGGCGTACCGAATACCTTTGCGTTGTTGGTCCTGGTCACGCAACGGCCTATTTACCACGCAAAAGAGATCGTAATCCCGGCGAAGATTATGCGACAATCGGCCATCGTACCCAATGGATGGAGTATATCCAAAACCATGCACCAAGTCATTCCTTTAGAGTCCGTAACCGTATTAATGGAGATCTTATCGCCAGAGCATTTGGCATCACGCAAGCCAATGCTTCGGCTTATTATAACGCCACGGCTAATCTGCGCTTAGAAGGCCAGACCTACAATAGCCAGATCGCTCATCATTATACTTTGGATAGCAGCAACCCGGATATATTTTATGAAAGAGATAATTTGCGGAATGCCTACCACGACAGAAGCCGGGATCAGTTTATTGCGCGACTGGCCTATTAACGTCACTGCCGAATGAGATCAAGATTCATTGTTTGCTGATATTTTCCAGCGTGCGAGGCGTATACTACGAGCGTGAGTTGCGGAGAATCCATTGCACCGAAAAATCCATAATCGACTTCGGCCAAGTCTTGCTCGTCAAACAGCGGAAACGCTTTTGGCTCATTGCTTGAAAATAGGACCGCCCCAGTTTCAGGATTAAAAGTCCAGAAGCCTTCCATTTGAACAAAGCGTTCTTGATTTTGAAATTTTCGTAGGAAAGCTTGACCACCGTCTTTTAATTCTAATTCGATTGCTTGGTTAGTGTCTATTAGAGTTCGATACACACCATTCAGATCTGCGTAGTGGTTATCTAAAGCCAGTAAATAATCCTCAATACCACTGTCTACGGGGCTACCGTATAATTGGGAGATCAGGCTTAGAGATTGAGAATTGGCGGGTGTGCATTTCGTAACACTGCCATTGGGTGAAGAAACACTTATAAGACCTTCTCCTGCCCCATTCCACCAGCTAATTTCACGACAATATCCCTGGTGCGAAACATCAAAGTTGATGTCGAATACTAAGCCAAATAAGTCATCAATAAGCATATCCCGATGCAGCAAAAAGTCGATATGATGAGACTCAATCAATATCTGAAATTGCATCGTTTCGGTTCCTTTTAGCGTTTCGAGGGCCGACCGTAAGAGATAATTTTGACAGGATAAGGTATCTTTTGACGTTAGGATACGCAATTTATGCGGCGCAGAGACTAAATGCCCTGTTCGCGCATTTTTTACAACGATTTTAATACTATCATTTAAGGTAATTGAAGAAGCGTGGGTATTTATCGTTACCATCAAGAAAAGAATGGAAATGATGGTATAAAATGAAGCGACAATTGATGGCCTAGTCCGCATAAATCATTGTTTAAAATACTTCAAGCCCTTTCCCAGGCGATCCATCATCTCTACAATTCGTTCGGCCTTTTCAGCTTCGGTCTTGGCGTCGTATACCCAATCTAGATAAAGTTTGCGTTCATGATCGGTAAACCCCGCAAACGTCTCATACAGCGCCATGGATTCTTCTTTAAGACACTCTGCTATTTCTGGTGGAATATCCCCTGTTCGTTCGTTTAGATAAAGGGTAATCCAAACGCGATCTCCAGCTGCCTTTTTGATCTTTTTCCGAATTTGAGCCTTGACGGGTAAGAACAAATGCCCGTTGCCCATCGGCATTAATTTATATTGCTCCAAAACGAAATCATCGATACGACCACGAACACGTACCCAGCCAAAAGGGGTATTGGAGCTCGGTGGTATGCTGGGTAAAGAGGCATAAGTCCAGCCACCTTTCCCGGGAAATTTTTCCAATAAGAATTCACCATCTACAATGGGCTGTTCGTTGCTCATGCTATGATCATCTAGTTATAAGCTAGTTGGTTTGACAAATCAAAAATGATTTCCAAAATGGTAGATTTCTGGTTGAAATTAAACCTAAAAATTGAACGATTCGTCAATATCGAGAATTGCACGGGTATAGCCTAAAATCCTAGCCTTTTTTACATTTTTTAATGAGTTTCAACGCCCAATCATAATGGCTGGAAGAAGCAGAAATAAGGTAAGCCCCCAGAGAAGTAGAGCCCGTCCATTTATAGCGTTTCTTTTCGAATAACTCCTCGTCGCTATGCTGCTCGATGAGGCTTTGAATTTGTTGGTAGGACTGATCAAGTAGCTTACGCACTTTAGCCAATTCGGTGGTGTTGTATTTCTTCCAAATCTCACGATTCAACTCCGGGGTGGTCTTCCAAGTATAGCCTTTGGCCGGAATATCGGGTTTGCTACCAGCCATCCCGACTTCGTGCCAATGGTGCATCATCAAATGCCACTCGTGCAGATGCCCCAATACATCGCGGATATTGCGATTGAGTGTACCGGGAGGAAACTCCGCTTGCTGTTGTTCTGGCGAAAATGTATCGATAAAATCGTTGAGTTTTTGAAAATTCTTTTGGCTTTGACTAAGTAACTCAGCTTTAGATTTAGGTCGCGGCATCACATACAGTTTTTAAAGTCATCAATCAATATTAGCCTCAAAATACGTTTGTTCCAAACGTTTAACCAATGATATTAATCATAGCTACGCCCGGGCAATACCTGCAATAAATCAATGTTCTTTTCACAGTTCCAGATACATCTGAATTTTATCATAATAAATCCCATCTTTTTTAAAAAATCGATTGATTCGTCCGCTAATTTTAAAGCCAAATTTATGATGCAGTCCCAGGCCCAGTTCGTTATTTGCGTACACATCCAGCCATATGAGCTCCAAGGGAGACGCCTCTTTGGCCCATTCTAACACCGTTTTGAGCAAAAGTGTACCAATACCTTGATTCCGCCATTGCACCGCAATCCCCATCCCAATCATCCCCGTATGGAACATTATTCGCCGTTCGCTGCCCGTCAGATCGATATTGCCGATGAGCTGATCGTGATGTTTGGCAACCAGTAAAATGCTATTGGGGCTATCGTTGTAGCGTTTGATCAATTGGTGTTCGGCTACTTCATCTTCAGGATATTCATCCAGGTATATCGGGATCGTGTTAGTATTGCCGATGTAGCTTCGCTTTAAGGCGAGTAAATCCGGCGCATCATCTTCGGATAAACAACCAATGGTAAAGTTGTCGCCGTGTTTATTTTCCAGCGTTTGACTCGGAAATAACATATTTAGTTCATGAAAGTCTTTATAAAATAGCTTTTTGGATTCCTCTTCAAATCACGTCAACGGTAATGATTTGACTGTCGTTAGTCGTCGTATCGATAATCAATAACCCCTCTTCCTCTCCCAACTGCGCGAGGCGGTTACCGCTGGTGTCCCAAGCCGCCGAGCCACCACTGGCGATAAAATCATCACATGGACCAACGGCGTTGACTATAAGCACCGGCATCTGATGTTGCTTGGCAATAGCCGCTAACCGTTGGTAAGCCGCAGTCATGCCCTCGGCAGTTTTAGCGACACTGGCGAGATAAATTGCCGCATCTTGTGTCAAGGCTTGCTCCAGATGCGCCGGCACCGATATTTCGTAACAAATGGCAGGCGCTACGCGTTGGTTTAGCCCTATGATAGTCTTCTGGTGATGTCCCGAGGAAAAGTATGGCTCTTCATCGGCATGTAAAAATTGTTTATCGTAGTGCTTTGGTGCTTCCCCTGGCCGAAAGATGAGCATGCTAATTGTAATGCCGTGATCTTGACGCAGTGGTAAGCCAAGACCGATGGATATCTCCTGTTCTTCAGCCATGGTTTGAAAAATGGCCCAGCTTGGATCATCGGATCGACTTGCAAGTGCTTCGGCCAATTGCGGTTCGTAACCCGTCAGGGATAATTCCGGGAAAAAGATAGCGTTAGCTTCCGCCGCGGCTGCCGCTTGGATGTACGCTAAATGCGCCGCTCGATTTCGGGCCAGATCTCCTGGGGTCGAGCGCAATTGGGCCAGTGCAATTTTCATTGCTGCTAATGTACTTAATTGCTTAGTATTCGCAACAAGCTTTCGTGCTCTTCTTCTACTAACTTTTGAAAGATGGGATTAGGTAATTCATATTGGGGCGTTTTAAAAAATCCAAATTCATCATAGCCACCGTATAAATCATCAAAATCATTGATGCTCGTCAGACGTTGAACCGCATCTAGCAGTTTAGCCCGACTGATGGTCTTTTGGAGACGATATTCGGATAAATACTTTTGAAAACGTTCCGCTTCGTACACCACCGGAATGACGGTGATATCAAGACGTTGAATGTTCGTCTCGCAAAAAATAGAAAGTATGGTATGGATTAACGCTCGCTGAGTCGAGATCTGAATGGTACGATGCTTTTCATTGGCCTTTACTCTGTTGCTGAATTGCATATTAATCTGTTCCTCCTCCGCCTCTGTCACTTTTAAGGTTTTCTCATCGTGAAGCCTGCGTTTCGATTGTAAAAACTGAGCGACACTTTTTCGCTGGGCCCCTTTGACATTCGGTTTCGGCTTTTCGGAACCGGTCATACTTTTCATCATATTGAAGACATCTTCCATCCCCATTTTTTTAGGTGGTGTTTTAGAGGCAGCAGCTTTTTTTGATGTTGATTTAGGGGTAGCAGTTTTTTTCGGTGGTGGCGTTGCTTTAGGTGCCGGTACTGGTTGGGATAGTCGCTTCAAGCCAAGCGGATAAAGGGCATGCTTGGTCAAGTGTAATTCCACTTCTTCTTTGAATTTTAACCTCGGGAATTGTGTCTCGTGAAAAAAGGTCACTTTGGAAGTGCCTTTGTAAGGCGGCCAAAATGAAAGCTCAATTTCCGAAGGGCCGCCGCCTTCTTTGAATTGATAACTACGCACTTTAACCTTGATCGTCACTTTATCTAATCTTCTTACATCTATTCTTAACGGGAAATAACGGTAGCTGTACAGTAAAAGGCCAATGATCAAACCTATAATAATAACCACCAGTAAAAAACTGGGGATAAAGCCTAAGCTATCGACCATACTGTTGGGATCCCCCAGATGGCGAAGCGTTCGCTTACTAGGGATTAACCCCATCGGGATCCAGATAATGACCAGTGCAAATACACCTAGTCCTATTCCCCACCGCAAGATGAATCGCTCGATTTTTTGAAAGTGATTCATCAGCTTATTTTTTTCAGCGGTACTCAATCGCATACTTTATGAAGTTTGCGTAAAAGATCGATATTTTTTAAAAAATGGCTGCGAAAAAAAGAAGAGAAACGATAAGTGACGGCGTTGGGGACATAGCTGATGCTGTAAAATAGAAATGGCAAAGCGATATCTATAAACCAAAAACGTTTAAATCAATTCAAGATTTTTCTTACTACCCGATATATCACGAAAATGACGACTAGCAATACCACAAAAGAAATGACGGAGAAGAGGGTACCGGCTACGAAGCCAATCAATTTTGGTAATAACAAGTAGAGCAGACCGACAACGATCAATACGGTCACTAACATTGATAATGAAGATTTCATGATTGGTGATTAAGCGGTTTTATTTAATTGTAATCTATCCTGAATTTCCTGAGATACCGTGACCTGCTCCGGGCCTTTGACCAGAAGCTGTGCTAAAAATTCGTGCAGTTCACGATCGACATATTCCTTCGAAGAAAGATATATCGTTAATCGATCCGTAAAGACAATTTTTACCGAATTCATCATGATGCTAAAGCCAACTTTCTGTAAATCCTGTAAGGGATACGTTTTCATATCCGAATCATTGTAAATCAGTTGGTCTTCTTGTAATGCCAGAACCGTTTCTTCTTTATCACGATGGAAATAAACTTCCAGTAAGTGATCTATTAGCGTAACAGCGGGAAAGAGTAATAACCACCATTGATCACTTTTAGATAACAAAAAGAGGAGGGTAAAAATGACTACAAATAATAACTGCCCACTCGAAATTCGAACTTGCTTCTTTTTCAAAAGCAGACTTCCTTCCAATACTCGGTTCATTCTCCTTTTTAATGCACGAATCTTTAACCCACTAGCGATCAATATTAGAACAAAAACCAGATACTGGTCGCCCCGCTGGATAAAGAAAATCAAGGGGGAGATGATTAAAAAAAAGAAGATGGTCTGTTTTAAGTTTTTCATTCGCTAAAGTTCGTTATTGATACGGATCGTTCCGGCTAGTACTATAATGTAATCCTGCGGCTAATAAAGCTAGGGGCAACCAAATCCATTCTAAGATAAACATTTCTCCGGGATATCGTATGGCTTGAGCAACCGTGAAACCGACGATAGCCCCCGTCAAAAGAAACAGCAATACATGACCAAGGTACGCCCAACCAAAGCGTTGAAGTGGCAACAGATTTAACAACAGGATTGGCGGGGCAGCCCACATCCAATACTGAAAACTTAGGCTTAACGGTTGGGTAATGAACGACATCTTGATCCACAATACAATCAGTGCTAAAATATTTACGGCAATGAGGATACGATTTTTAGTATGCCGAGATAGATTTAAACTTTGCATTTAATGTCGAAATCATTGTTTGGACAATCTAATTATAATTGAAACATCCTGACCATTTTATTCGACCAATAAGCGATGAACCACTTTCGTTATTTACAATAGCTACCCTTGTTCTCAATAAAATCATCGTATAGCGCCAACAATGAATCCTCCAGTTCAAGCAATAAATTCCACTTGGCGGTTAAGAGAACACCTCGTTCTCCCATTTCGGCTTCGCCGACAAACATCCGGATTAATTTGTCGTTTTCAACACGAACCCGTTCCTGCAAACGATTAAGCAATTCTAATTGATACAAACAATCAAAATTGACGGTGCTAGCCAAATTACTGGCTTTAAAAGTTTCCCAGGCTACATTAGATAGCTCAATGGAAGGAATCCCTTTGATATCGAAATTCAACTCGCCCTCGTAATTAAACAGATCACCAGAAACTTGAGTGGAATCCGATAAAAGCAACGCATTTGGGAAAGTTTCGCGAAAAATTTCCATGGTATCGCGATGCACAATAAGATCCTCGTCCTCATTCAAATGCCGAAATAAAAAGGATAGCCCTCCTTTATAATATCGGTGGGCTTCCAAGGATTTTTTAAGTATCTCGCGATTCTTCTCCACTTCATTATTAATCTGCGCTAAGGCATTTGCCCGGTTTTGCAGGATACTGCGGTTACTATATAAGTTATTCAAGTAAATCCCGGCAAATACCCCGATCATGGTGGCCACCAAGGTAACGGTCCACGAATTGGTGAGCAATTTAGTGAGGAAACGACGCATAGGTAAAGATTTTCTAGGACAAAAATGAAGCCTTTAATGCTTCGACTTGTAGCGTCCCATCGGGATCGCCGCTAGTTTTAAAACGGGTAAAATTCTCCGCCCAAGCTGAAGTTCTCAAACGGACTGGTGGGCTCGCGGCGGAAGCTACATCTAATAAAATCTGGGCTACCTCAGCCGAGGTTTGGTAAGTTTGATCCTGACCAGCTGCTGCCCGTTCTCGCATCCCCGCCAGATATTTATCCAAAATAGGCTGATAAGGTGGCAGAGTCATCACGCCATCCGTAATCGTTTTTGCCATCGCAGAATTCATAAATTCAGAAACGATTCCACCGGGCTCTACTACTGTGAAGTGAATACCGAAAGCATCCGTCAGATAAGTAGCCATCGATTCGGTATAGCCTTCTACTGCAAATTTAGCCGCGCAATATAATTCATTAAATGGCTGACCCACTAAACCTCCGACAGAGGATACATTGATAATTCGACCCCTTCCCTGTTCTCGCATTTGTGGTAAAACCGCTTTGACACACCGCACCGTACCAAAGAAATTAACGTCCATGACCCAATGCATTTCCGATTCACTAATCTGCTCTGTGGTTTTGGCAAAACCCGCACCGGCATTATTGACCAGCACATCAATGCGGCCTTCTTTTTCAATGATCTGATTGACACAAGTATTGATTGAATCTGAATCCGTCACATCGAGTTGTACAACCTGGACTTCTACGCCAGCAGCAGTGGCCGCATCCAAAAGCTTTTGCTGTTTGGCCAGATTGCGCATGCTGGCGTAAACCTTAAAATCATGCTGAGCGAGAAGTACTGCAGTTTCGAGTCCCAGTCCCGAAGAGGTACCAGTGATTAAGACAACTTTTTTCATTTGATACGATTGGTAGACTTTAAACTAAAGTCCAAAGTTTGGAGAAATAAATTAGATGTTTATACTACTCAAGTTGTCGATAATCTTACACAACTTGGGTTAAACCATGTATTGACTAGCAAATCTGGTTCTCCAAATATACCAAGTGAAAAAAGACTTTTTGGAAAATTGGTGGGTAAAAAACGGGTAGTATTTGGGTAAGTTATGCTTTAGACCGCTGATGCTGCGTCATTCCTCCCATCACGATCTTCATAATCTTCACCTTTCCCCAACGCGGTACTGTCCGCAGTGCGTACACCAAAAACTTGGTCAACCGTCCGGGCAATACGGTTGATTTTCGGCCCAATGCTTTGAGGATAGGCACTGCCACTTCGGAGGGCTTCAGGGACATATTCATTTGCATATCGGCACGCTTACCAAAATTGGTCGTGACGGGCCCCGGTGCGGCGGCCAACACATCTACGCCCTTTGATTTGAGTTCTTCGGCCAGGCCCTCAGCGAGGGACTGCACATAAGCTTTGGTGGCAGCGTAATGCGCCGCGTAAGGGACGCCCTGAAAAGCCACCATAGAGCTTAAGAGGATAACGCCACCTTGTTTTCGCTCTACAAGCCGTTGACTAAAATGATGCGTCAGTATCAGCAAAGCTTCGCAGTTGACTCGGAGCATATTGACTTCATTGAGGATGGAACTTTCGATAAAATGTCCCGAGGTCCCAAAGCCGGCGGAAGCCACAAAAAGTCCAATCTCCAAATCACGGGCGGCAGTCATCAGAGCTTGAACGCCAGTTTTGGTGGATAAATCAGCAACCAGGATTTGAACTTCATTGCCATAGGTAGTCGCCCAACGTTGCTGTAAGTCCTGGAGCACACTTTCCCGGCGGGCACAGAGGAGTAGATTGAGCCCCGCCTCTGCCAAACGCTCGCTGATTTCGAGACCAATCCCGGAAGATGCACCGGTAACTACCGCCCAAGGGCCATATTGGGTTTGCAATTTGTTTTTTAAAGATTGTGATAAAGCCATGCCGTTCCGTTTTTGAATATTACCATAGGACACTTATTCCAAATCACAGGCATTAAACCTCTGAGTGGTGCAAAACAGTGAATAAAATAAGTGGGATAAAATGTTCAATGGCAAAATTAGGACTCACCAGCCGTCAAAACGATAACATATGTTTAGACTTTAACCAAAGTTGACCGTTTTAGGCGACTGAGATGCACAGGTGTGATCCCGAGATAAGAAGCAATCATATGTTGCGGGACCCGATTATGGATATCAGAAAATACTTCGGTAATCGCATCGTAGCGCTCCTTGGGTGTGAGTGCATACATATTCTTGATGCGTTGATCGTGATACACGAAATAGAATTCTGCGATGAGCCGACCGAGTTTTTCGCCTTCTCGCATTTCTTGATACCCCCATTCAATGGCCGCACGCGGCAGAATCACGACCTCCGTCTCTTCGAGGGCTTGTAGACGATAATGCGAAGGCATGCGCTGCAAGAAACTAGCGTAGTCGGCGATAAACTGGTTTTCCAGAGCAAAGTGAATCGTATGCTCGGTGCCTCCCTTATCTGTGATCGTCACACGAATGATCCCGCGATTGATAAAGAAAATGTCGTTCGGAATAAGATGAGGTTGGCTGAGTAACTCCCGGCGTGCATATGTTTTGACCACAGCGTTCTTCAACAGATTATCAAGTTCAATCGGAGTCGTTTGGATCATATTGCTGATCACCTGTCGGATGCGCTGCATGTTAGAAAGAGATGTTTGGGAAAAGAACGTCGGGGAGATCGAAAGGTTTACCCCAACGTTCTAAGATTTCTCTTAGCGCTACTCACTCCCGGACATATCGAATGGCAAGTCCAACCACCTGAGTCGCATCATAATAGTCATCGTAATAATAATCGTGGGTGTAAAAATCACCCGATTCAGCACCAGCGATAACATCCAGAACTAAAATAGCGGCATCGAAGGTCGTGCGTTCTACAATTTCTGCGTTATGAAAAAGTACAGCATCAGGGCGATAACGGCTAGCTTCCTGCTTTAACAAACGTAGCAGCTTTTTGCGTGGGGATGCATCATTGCCCGTCACGACCACTCTCGCCATAATTTCAAATTCTTCCTTTGGTTCTTCGTATAGAATAGGAAGTTGATTGTAAGTTTTTGAAGGGTAACGAAATTTGTGATCTTGAAATCCTTTGTAGGAATAGGAATTCGTTCTAATGGCGTAGCCGAAACACGAAGACAGTAAAAAGACTAATGCAAAAAAAAGGGAAAGGCGAAACATTAATTTAAACATAGCTTAGTTTTAATGGGTATTCGACAATTAAGGTCGATGTTTCAATAACGTCTCGCCCAGATAAAATGCTGTTTGGCCTCAATCTACCGTTTCCAGTCTAGTTAATATTATTGTCCACAAAAAAAGGAGTTGATCTTATGCATTTTCAACTCCTTAACTCCAATAAACTTAATTTGATAAAAGGAAATTCTTTTAGAATCTGTTTAAATGCTATTGACGTGCTATTGTTTAAACATTTTATACGAAAAGCCTTTATTATCCTCTCCAAGTACTTTCACCAATACTTCACGATCAGAGACATTATGGTATTGGATCTTTTTCGGAAAATCGTGTTCTAAATTTTCAAAGGATAAGAAATCTTTTATTTTTTTATTTAAAGTGAAAGGAATTCCTTTTCCTTGATTTTGATTTGGGACAGTCGCAACATAAATAATATCGTTCTTCACTTTTTTGATCAAGAGACTCTCCATTCTTTTCTCTTCGCCATCTTGTACTTTATAAGAATAGCCCTCAAATGTATTTCCTTTTTTTTCCCATATTTCAAATTGTTCCTTATTCTCAACTTTCCAGGTGCCAACTAAATAATTTTCTTTAATTAAAAAATGAGTAGAGCAGCTCGTGCTACATAAAATCACAAGCACAAAAACACAACACATGAATTTGGACATCAGTAGTTTAAATTTTAGCAGTAAATAATACAAAGCTAGAATAGAGGAATTGCTTTGTATTGTAAAAAACCGCCAGAATTATTTTCTAAGAAAAAGATTGGCCATATTTTTCTGATCAAAGCCGTAGCTAGAAGGTTCCTCTCCTGTAAACTCTTTGAAATTCTTTATAAAATGCGATTGATCGTAAAAACCAGCCTCGTAGACAATTTTTGCCCAGTCGACTTCCTCGGATCTCGTAACACTTTGAAAGACATGAGACAAACGAATGATTCGAGAATAAAATTTAGGGGACAAGCCAATTTGTTGTTTAAATTGCCTTTGTAAAGAGCGCTCGCTGGTGTTGAGCATTTTTGGTAACGACTTGAGATTAATATTTCCCTTTGCAGAAATAATAGCCTGAGTCGCTGCACGCGCAATACTCATTTTGTGGTCTTCTAGCGTGATCATTTTTGCACGAAGCCAATTTTCAATGCCTGCCTGTTTTTCGGCAAAGGATAAACTGGAAATGGCAATATCTCTAATCGGCCCCAAATGTTCCTGCCAATTTTCAGGGATTGGAATTACCCGATCGATCAGTTTGTCCATCTCTGCACCAAATAATGCAAATGGTGCCCAGGGCTTAAATTTAATCGCAAACATACCAATTCGCCCCGAATTGCGTAAATGAAAAAATTGGCTAATTTGGCCCGCTAATAGATTCAGGGCCTGACGTTCCCAATGACCAGTGATATTTATTTCATAAGCATCCCCGTAATGAAAAATCATTTCAGGATAACCGTCAGGAACAATTTTATCTATAATAATTTCGGTGTCTCCTTCACTATCTACCATCCAAAACGATTCCACCCAATCTAATAAATCATCCGTAGGAGCTTGCTGCTGATATTGCATCTTAGTCGTCTTAAATATTTTCTCTTAGATTTCCCCAGCTAAAACACCTCAACAATACGCGCCACATTAATATGTGGTCTCGCCCCTTGCTTAAGGCCTCTAACTTTGAACATAAATAACAAAAACATTTTTTAACACCTCAAAAAAAAATTATGAATTTCACAAAAGACACTTACGCGACGCCTGCCGTCGAGGAGCAACATGCTGAATTATCAGCTCTTTCAAAATTAGCCTTGTCTCACTTTAAGACTAGACTGCGACGCAATCAGAAAACAGTAGATGCCAATCAACATTTACTCACTCAAACAGTATCAGATCAGACATTATATAATTGTACTGGAGAATTATCCATTGCCTTTGCTATCATTTATAACCAACTGAGTATTTCCAGCATGAATTTCGATGATCCAGTTGCTCACCTCACCTTTGAGGGTGATGGTTGGGGCGTAGGCATCGGTGGCGGTGTCGCCTGGTTTACCGGTTGGTTTAATATTTCTCCCACTCAACTCATCGGTGCCGAAGCGGATTATCAGGTATTCAATTCTGGGCCGGGAGTCGGTGTAGATTTCCAGATTGATGGCGTCCCCGTTGGTTCCTTAATTGCCGCCGGAATTGCCGTTGGTTCCGGTATTTTTGCAGGCTCCGGTACATTTAATGGTTCTCTAGGCTAAAAGCGAATTCTAATGCATTTACGCCCAAATCAATCTGCTTTGGGTACATTTTAAACATCATTATTAAAATTTAAAAAATGACTACTACAAATACATCTAATGCTACTCAGGTTTTACAAAAACCAAGTCCTGAGGAAATGCAACGTTATTCTCAGTTGGCACTGAATCGACTGCGTACTCAGCAAAATCAAATACGCCAGTTGGTTGAAAGTTATAAAAACAAACCCAACGTTTTAAAGGAAGACACTTCTTTCTATAATTTTTCCGGTAGTGTTTACCTGACCTCCACACCAAGCTACAACGGGTTTTCTGCCATTTTCCAATTTGCAGGCATCCGTTTAACTTTTACGGGATTTGGTGATGGCACTTCAGCCAATGGTCTCACGCAAGAAGGTGCCGGATGGTTTTTATTACCCCCCAAGGATCTACCAAGTCAGCAACAAGTCAAATATCGAATCAACGAAAGTGAATCAAGCGTTGAGTTTCTAATTGATGGACTTTTAGTTGGCTTTTTCAAAGGAACTGGCACCCCAAGCGGTAGTGGAATCGTCACCGGCGATGGAACATTCATTACTAATATCAATGAGAGCTAAATACTAATCAGCTTGGTCAGAATAGTTCTTCTCGATACAAGAATTGTTCTGGCCAGCTTTTAGAATGACGCTAATCGCAGATAATCCACCGCTCGCAGTCCCTGCGAGTATTGCATATCCCAAGGCTTGGAGGTATGCATTCCGGTCGTACGACGGATCATTTCTGCTAATTCTACCACCTTGCTGTACTTAGCGCCTTTCCACCAAGCGTGAAACCGAACTTCCCCAACTTTAGGCGCCGGAAAAGTTTTGACCTCCTCCATCTCGTGCCGGTAAGCGCATACCGAATTAAAAAATGAAGTAGCCGAAGAAAGCATCGGTGTCCGTTTACCGGGAATCGTTGTCATGTGTTCAGATAATCGTTCCCCGCGAGAATTGAACAAGGTAGCGACTTGATCGGCCTGTACGGCCAAGAGCATTCTTTGTCCATTATCATTGATTTCCATAACGGCTAGCCGGCGATCAAGATCGCCTCGCTCCGGGGCTGGAAAATCACTTTCCGACTTTAGGATCAATGCTTTGCGCAGCTTGGCAAAGTCGTATTTTTTCTTTGGCTTTTCCGCGGTCGGAGCAGGTTCAGAAAGGCCTAGTTTATCTTGTACCTGCTTTTGGTTGAGGGCGGTACTTTGCTTAGCCTTCTCTTTCATAAAATCAGCCATACGGTAGATTTTAATCTTGTGAAAATCATCTCCGATTTCACCTCGTAAACTTCCCGGTGGCTGAACAAATAACCCGTAATCATAGCCCCAAATCAGTATATTATTCAACTTTTCAAAATTGCCAATCACCGGAATCGAATCCTCCAGATAAACAACTTGAACCGGGATGTACTTCCCTTTGGGCCGATTACTAAGATCTGCTGACATTGTCGTACTATAAATCACCTCTTCTTTGATATAGTCGGAGCGCGTAGGGTTCAGGATTATCGGGGCTTCACCGGTAATTCGAATAATGGTATCCAAGTCCGACGACACCAGATGATGCTCTCCTGCAGGAAATTGTTGTTGTTTTTGATCGTTAGCCACAACCTCAATGGTCTGTTCATCAATTTGGATGGTAATCGCCGTATCCGTCGGATTATCGATGTACAACCAAGTGAGCTGCTGTCGAGGCGAATTACCTGAGCAGGCCGTAAAAAAAAGGAAAAAACCACCCAGGCAATAGGCTAAAAATAGAGTTGACGTTTTCATAAGCTTAATATTTAGTACAAGTTGATTAGCAACCGCAAACGCCTACCACACGTTTTTTGAGAATTTCTCCGCTGGGAAACTTCACCGTGAGTGTCGCCTGCTTATGTTGCATGCTATCTTCGGTATTTGGCGGCGT